>JAKOTS010000039.1 GCA_029777095.1 Actinomycetes bacterium
TCAATAGTGTTTCGGCGGCCATAGCGAGAGGGAAACGCCCGGTTACATTCCGAACCCGGAAGCTAAGCCTTTCAGCGCCGATGGTACTGCAGGGGGGACCCTGTGGGAGAGTAGGACACCGCCGAACTTCTTTGTAAAATGGCCACCCAGCTTGGGTGGCCATTTTGCGTTAACGTGCCAGCCACACAACGGCAGGCCGAAAGGGGTACCCATGGCCGACGACAAGTCGAACCGCAGCGACTCTCGAGACGATCGCGGCGATTCTCGCTCGCGTCGTCCAGAGGGCGACCGATCCAACTCCCGACCGCGCACCCAGGGTGCCGCTGGTCGTGATGGTGAGCGTCGGCCCTACACGCCCCGCGAGGGTGATCGTGGCGGCTACGCGCCCCGCGATGGTGAGCGGAAGTCGTACCCGCCGCGTGACGGTGAGCGGAAGTCGTATCCGCCCCGTGACGGTGAGCGCCGTTCGTTCCCGCCGCGCGATGGCGAGCGTCGTCCGTACACGCCCCGTGATGGTGAGCGAAAGTCTTACCCGCCCCGTGACGGTGAGCGTCGTCCGTACACGCCCCGCGAGGGTGATCGTGGTGGCTACGCGCCCCGCTATGGTGAGCGGAAGTCGTATCCGCCGCGTGATGGTGAGCGAAAGTCGTACCCGCCCCGTGACGGTGAACGTCGTTCGTTCCCGCCGCGCGATGGTGAGCGTCGTCCGTACACGCCCCGTGAGGGTGATCGTGGTGGCTACGCGCCCCGTGATGGTGAGCGGAAGTCGTACCCGCCGCGCGACGGTGAGCGTCGTTCGTTCCCGCCTCGTGACGGTGAGCGCCGTTCGTTCCCGCCTCGTGACGGTGAGCGGAAGTCATACCCGCCCCGCGAAGGCGACCGCGGTGGCTACGCGCCCCGCGACGGTGAGCGCAAGTCATACCCTCCCCGTGATGGTGAGCGTCGTTCGTTCCCGCCTCGCGATGGTGAGCGGAAGTCATACCCTCCCCGCGATGGTGAGCGTCGTCCGTACACGCCTCGCGACGGAGAGCGCAGCAACTTCGCGCCCCGTGATGGTGAGCGGAAGTCTTACCCGCCTCGCGATGGTGAGCGTCGCCCGTACACGCCCCGTGAGGGTGACCGCGGTGGCTACGCGCCCCGTGATGGTGAGCGTCGGTCGTTCCCGCCGCGTGACGGCGAGCGGAAGTCGTACCCACCGCGTGACGGCGAGCGTCGTCCCTACACACCTCGCGAGGGTGAGCGCAGCAACTTCGCGACCCGTGATGGTGAGCGAAAGTCTTACCCACCCCGTGATGGTGAGCGCCGGCCGTACACGCCCCGCGAAGGTGACCGTGGCGGCTACGCGCCTCGCGATGGTGAGCGGAAGTCGTACCCACCCCGTGACGGTGAGCGTCGTTCGTTCCCGCCGCGCGATGGCGAGCGGAAGTCGTACCCTCCCCGTGATGGTGAGCGCCGTTCGTTCCCGCCTCGCGACGGTGAGCGACGCGGACACGCACCGCGTGCCGGCGTCGACCGGGACCGTGGTGGATACCAGGGCCGTGGCGGCTACGAAGGCCGCGACATCCCGCCCGAGGAAGACACGCGTTCGGTCCGTCCGCGCCATGACGATCCCGACATTCCCGAGAACATCGACGTCAAGGATCTGCACCCGCAGGCGCGCAACGAGCTCAAGACCCTGAGCGCCGAGAACGCCGAAATGGTTGCGAAGCACCTAGCCGCCGCGGCAAGCCTCATCGACGTCGATCCCGCGCTTGCACACCAGCACGCGATGTCGGCAGCGCGCCGTGCCGGTCGCATCGCGATCGTTCGCGAAACGCTGGCGATCACGGCGTACGCCAACGAGGACTTCGCCCTAGCGCTGCGCGAGCTGCGCACCTACCGCCGGATCTCTGGCAAGGACGATCAGTTGCCGCTCATGGTTGACAGTGAGCGGGGTGTGGGCCGTCCTGACCGCGCCCTCGAGCTCGGACGGTCCGTCGACCGCACCACGCTTGATCGCGGAACCCGCGCCGAACTAGCAATCGCGATGTCTGGTGCACAGCTTGACCTCGGAGAGACCGAACGCGCGCTCCTCGAACTCGATGTGCCCGAACTCGACCCCGATGTTGCCTTCCCGTGGAGCCCCGGAATGTTCGCGGCGCGCGCCACGGTGCTTGAGGAGCTCGGGCGTGACGACGAAGCGAAGACCTGGCGCCAGCGCGCCGAGGTTGCCGCCGCGGCGATCGGTGTCGACGACGACGACTTTGACGACGAGGTGGTGTTCATCGACGAGATCGATGAGATCGCACTCGAAGTCGAATACGACGATGAGGAAGACGACCTCGACGGCGATGACCTCGAAGATGACGACGTTGCGGCTGACGAGGTTGTGGCTGACAGTGACGGGGATGCCGAGGCATCCGAAGCACCAATCGAAGAACCCGCGGAGGAGAAAGAGTAGCCATGGCGTTTCTCTCTCGTTCGCGTGAAACGAGCCCGCTCGACGGTGTGGATGTGGTGCTCGCCGATCTCGACGGTGTCGTTTACGCCGGCGCAGGCGCGCTGCCGTACGCGATCGAAAGCCTGACGAAGGCGGGCGAGGGCCGTGCGCTTGGGTACGTGACGAACAACGCGGCCCGCACCGACGTGAGCGTGGCGGTGCACCTTGGTGAACTTGGGCTGAACGTGCAGCCGGCGGACGTCATCACGAGTCCTCAGGCCGCGACGCGGCTGTTGCAGACGTTGATCGCGCCGGGATCCACGGTGCTCGTGGTCGGCGGCGAAGGGTTGGTCGTCGAGCTCGAGAAGTCCGGGTTCGTTGTGACCCGGACGGCTGATGACAATCCTGCGGCCGTCGTGCAGGGCTTCGCACCCGAGGTGAACTGGCTGCAGCTGGCGGAAGCGGCCTACGCGCTGAAGCTGCCGGTCGAAGAGGGTGGGATCCCGTGGGTTGCGACCAACAACGACTGGACGATTCCGCAGTCCCGCGGCATTGCACCGGGCAACGGCACGCTCGTCTCGGCGGTACACACCGCCGTTGGCCGGCTTGCCACGGTGGCCGGTAAGCCCGAGGTACCGATCTTCGACGAGGCGGTCGCGCGCTTCGGCGCGGCGTCGCCGCTCTTCATCGGCGACCGGCTCGACACCGACATCAAGGGTGCGAATGCCGCCGGCATCCCATCGGTACTTGTTCTGACGGGGATCGACCGGCCCAAGCACGTGCTTGCGGCCGACCCCGTGTCGCGGCCGACGTACATCTTGAGCGATTTGCGCGAGCTGCACGAGCCGTATCCTGAGGCGCGCGTGAAGCGCGATGGTTCGGTGACGGTGCGCGACGCGACGGTGCGGATCGAAGGCAATCGCGTGGTGCCCGTCGACCGGGGGACCAGGCAGATCGACCTGTTGCGGGCCGCGGCGAAGGCGATCTGGGATTCGGGGCGCGCGATCTACGGATTCGACGTCGACGAGGCGCTGTACGCCGACCCGTTCCACCGCAATTAGCGTGTGTGCCGTCCCCGCCCGGGCCGGGTGGGGGACGGCACGCGTATTCTGGGTGCATGACCCAGAGCCACGAAGAACCCAGCACCGTCGATGGGCTCATGTCGCGCGTGCGCGTGATTGAAGAGCAACCGCTGGCGGGGCGGGCGCAGGCGTACACGGCGCTGCACACCGAGTTTTCGTCGCGGCTTGAGCAGTCCGACATCGGCACGGCAGCGCGGGCGCTCTGAAAACGTGGAGCGACTCGATACCGCGCTGGTAGCGCGAGGCCTTGCGCGTTCGCGCACACACGCGGCGAAGCTGATTGCCGCCGGAGTAGTCACGGTTGATGGCCAGGGCGTGGTGCGCGCTTCGGCGCGCGTCGCCGAGACGGCGGTGTTGGAGGTTGCGGCATCCGATCACTATGTGAGCCGCGCCGCACACAAGCTCGTCGCCGCGCTCGATGGATTTGACGTCGACGTCGCGGGCCGGCTCGCCCTCGACATGGGCGCATCGACCGGTGGGTTCACGCAGGTGCTGCGCGAGCGGGGCGCAGGCCCGGTGATCGCGGTTGACGTCGGGCACGAGCAGCTCGCAAGCGAGATTCGTGCCGACGACGGTGTGATCGCGGTCGAGGGCTACAACGTCCGCTACATGACGCCCGAAACCCTGGCCGAGGTCAGCGGCATCGCCGCGGCGCCGACCGTCGTGACCGGCGACCTCTCGTTCATTTCGCTTGGGCTCGTGCTGCCGGCGGTCAAGGCCGTCGCGGCGCCCGGGGCCGACATCGTGCTACTCGTGAAACCACAGTTCGAGGTGGGCCGGACCGCGGTAAAGGGCGGGCTCGTCACGAACGACAACCTCCGGGCGGATGCCGTCGCCGGGGTGCTCTGGTCGGCGTGGGACGCCGGACTCGGGACGGTCGGCGTCTTGCCCTCACCAATCGTAGGCACGCACGGCAATGCAGAGTTCTTGGTGCACCTGCGCGATATCGACGCGCCGGGTGCGCGCAATCCGACAGAATGGTTGAGCGTCGTTGACGCGCTGACGAAGGGTGCGACATGACCGCGCAGGAGCGCCGCATTCTGATAGTTGTGCACACTGGCCGGCCAGATTCGGTGGATGCCGCGGTGCGCGTCCGCGATGAGCTCGTGTCTGCCGGGGCCATCGCCGTGATGGACGCCGAGCAGTGGGCTGAGCTGGGCGCCGACCGCGAGCGTTTTCCGCTCGTCGAAGTGCTCGGCCGCGACACCGAGCTCGACCAGGTGGAGCTTGCGATCGTGCTGGGCGGCGATGGCACCATCCTTCGCGCCGCCGAGGTCACGCGTGGTTCTGCGGCGCCGATTCTCGGCGTCAACATGGGGCACGTCGGATTCCTCGCCGAGAGCGAGCGCGACGACCTCGACAACGCCGTGCACCGAGTGATCGCCCGCGACTACCGCGTCGAAGAGCGCATGGCGCTCGACGTGCGGGTGAAGTCGAGCGACAACGAGGTGATCTACAGCACCTGGGCCCTGAACGAGGCAACGATCGAGAAGGCGAGCCGCGAGCGCATGCTCGAGGTTGTCATCGAAATCGACCAGCGCCCCCTGTCGACCTTCGGTTGCGACGGCGTGATCGTCTCGACCCCGACCGGTTCGACCGCCTACAACTTCTCGGCCGGGGGCCCGGTGATTTGGCCCACCGTCGAGGCCATCGCGCTGGTGCCGCTCAGCGCACACGCCCTGTTCGCTAAGCCGCTCGTGGTTGGGCCCGAAGCTTCGGTCGCGATCGAGCTGATGGAGCGCACGACGGGCCGGGGCATCCTGTGGTGCGACGGGCGTCGCTCACACGACCTGCCACCCGGCGCGCGCGTCGTGGTGCGCCGCTCGGCGGAACCGGTGCGCCTGGCGCGCCTGCACACGGCCGCCTTCACTGACCGGCTGGTCGACAAGTTTCGGCTGCCCGTCGAAGGCTGGCGCGGTGCCGCACGCACCGACGAGGGTGAGACCACGTGATCGAGGAGATGCGGCTGCGCGATCTCGGCGTGATCGCCGAGGCGCACCTGGCCATCGGCCCGGGCTTCACAGCCGTCACGGGTGAAACCGGTGCGGGCAAGACGATGGTAGTGACGGGGCTCGGGCTCCTCATGGGCAATCGTGCCGACTCGGGCGCGGTGCGCCAGGGGGCCGCGCAGGCCGCCGTCGAGGGCGTGTGGATCGTGCCCGGCAATGGCCCCGTCGCCGAGCGGGTGCGCGAAGCCGGTGGCGAGCTCGACGCGTTTGGCGAGCCCGATGCGGCCGGCACGCAGCTGGCCGAACTGCACATCTCGCGCACGCTCACCGCCGAGGGGCGTAGCCGCGCCGCGGTTGGCGGGCGCCAGGCCCCCGCGGGCGTGCTCGTCGACCTCGCCGAACAGCTTGTGGTGGTGCACGGGCAATCCGAGCAGATTCGCCTCCGGAGCGCGGTCGCCCAGCGCCACGCGCTCGACCGCTTCGGCGGCCCGGCCGTGCGCGACGCGCTTGCCGCCTACCAGGGGGCGTTCGCACAGTGGCGCGCGACGGCGCTCGATGCCGAGCAGCTTCGGGCCGACGCTGACGCGCGTGCGGCGGAGGCCGCGCAGCTCCGCGTGGCCCTGGCCGAGATCGAAGAACTTGCACCCGAGGACGACGAAGACGCCGCGCTCGCAGCCCGGGCCGAGCGGCTTGGCAACGTGGAGGAGCTGCGGGTGGCGGCATCCACCGCCCGCGAAGCGCTCTCGAGCGAACTGAGCGACGAACCCGACGCCACGGCGCGGCTTGCCGAAGCGCGCCGGACGCTTGAACGCTTCGACGACGACCCGGCGCTCGCAGCGTTGGGGGAGCAGCTGAGCGAGCTCGGGTTTCGGGTCAGCGAGATTGCCGTCGAGCTGTCTGCGTACCTCGCCGACCTCGACACCGCCGGCCCCTACGAGCTCGAGGCCGTGAACGAACGCCGTGCGGCGCTCGCCACCATCGTCCGCAAGCACGGCCCGACCCTCGCCGACGTGCTCGGCCTGCAACGCGACGGCGCGGTGCGACTGATCGAGCTCGACGGCGATGACGAGCGGATCGTCGAACTCGAATCTGCCGCTGCGCGTCTCGCAGAGGCATTGGATGCCGCGGCCCAGCGCCTCACCGCCGAACGCGTGGCCGCAGCCGCACGTCTTGGCGCCGCAGTCACCGAAGAGCTGCACTCGCTCGCGATGCCGGACGCCACGCTCACCGTGGAGGTCACCGACGCCGACCCGTCGACCGAAGGGCGCGACGAGGTCGCATTCTTGCTGAGCCCGCACGTGGGCGCCGCGCCGCGCTCAGTGTCGAAGGGCGCCTCGGGCGGCGAGCTTTCGCGCGTCATGCTCGCGATCGAGGTCGTCATCGCGGCCGGCGACCCGGTACCCACATTCGTGTTCGACGAGGTGGATGCCGGTGTTGGCGGCGCCGCCGCGATCGAGATCGGGCGACGACTCGCCCGGCTGGCGGAGGCATCCCAAGTCATCGTGGTGACACATCTTGCGCAGGTTGCGGCCTTCGCAAACAACCATCTCTCGGTCGTGAAAACCAGCGACGGGAGCGTGACTGCAAGCAGCGTGCGCCGACTCGAGGGCGCCGATCGCGAGGCAGAAATGGCCCGCCTGCTCTCGGGACTTGCCGATTCTGAATCGGCGCTCACCCACGCACGCGAGCTTCTTGAGCTCGCACACAGTGACCGATGATAGAGTCGAAGCCCGTGGCAGACCAACGCGCGGAAACGCAGAACGACACGACCAAGCACATCTTCGTGACGGGTGGTGTCGTCTCCTCGCTGGGCAAGGGATTGACCGCCGCCAGCCTCGGAAACCTGCTCACCGCACGAGGCCTTCGGGTGGTGATGCAGAAGCTCGATCCCTATCTGAACGTCGATCCCGGCACGATGAACCCGTTTCAACACGGTGAAGTTTTCGTCACGGATGATGGCGCCGAGACCGACCTCGATATCGGTCACTACGAGCGCTTCCTCGACATCAACCTGAGCCAGGCGGCCAACGTCACCACCGGCCAGATCTACTCGCAGGTGATCGCGAAGGAACGCCGCGGCGAGTACCTCGGCGACACCGTCCAGGTGATCCCGCACATCACCGACGAGATCAAGCGCCGCATGCGCCTGCAGGCCGACGAAACGCCCAAGCCCGACGTGATCATCACCGAAATTGGTGGCACGGTCGGCGACATCGAGTCGCAGCCGTTCATCGAATCGGCACGCCAGATTCGGCACGAACTCGGCCGCGACAACGTGTTCTTCGTGCACGTCTCGCTGGTGCCCTACATGGGCGCCTCGGGCGAGCAGAAGACCAAGCCCACGCAGCACTCGGTGGCAACGCTTCGCTCGATCGGCATCCAGCCCGACGCGCTCGTGCTCCGCAGCGACCGGCCCGTCACCGAGGCGAACAAGCGCAAGATCGCGCTGATGTGCGACGTCGACGAGGCGGCGGTCGTGAACGCGATCGACGTGCCGAGCATCTACGAGATCCCCACCATGCTGAACGCGCAGGGCCTCGACGCCTACATCGTCCGCGCGCTCGGGCTCGAGAAGGCGACCGAGGTTGACTGGTCGCGCTGGGAGCACCTGCTGCGCGTGGTGCACGACCCGAAGCACGACGTCACGATCGGCATCGTCGGCAAGTACATCGACCTGCCGGATGCCTACCTCTCGGTGACCGAGGCGCTTCGCGCCGGCGGCTTCGCCAACGAGACCAAGGTGCACCTCAAGTGGATTCCGGCCGACGACTGCGAGACGCCGGAGGGGGCCGAGAAGGCGCTCGCCGACGTCGACGGCATCTGCGTGCCCGGTGGCTTCGGCATCCGCGGCATCGACGGCAAGGTTGGCGCGCTGAAGTTTGCGCGCGAGCAGGGTATTCCGACCCTCGGCCTGTGTCTCGGCCTGCAGTGCATGGTGATCGAATACGCGCGCCACGAGGGTGGCCTTGCTGGGGCATCCTCAACCGAGTTTGACCCCGACACCGAGTTTCCTGTCATCGCGACGATGGCGGAGCAGGTTGAGATTCTCGCCGGTGGCGACCTCGGCGGCACCATGCGCCTCGGGCTCTACCAGGCAGACCTCGCTGAGGGCTCGCTTGCCCGCGAACTGTACGGCGAGACGACGGTGTCTGAGCGCCACCGCCACCGCTTCGAGGTCAACAACGCGTACCGCGCGCAGCTGGCCGACGCTGGCCTGCACTTCTCCGGGCTCTCGCCCGACCGCAACCTCGTCGAATACGTCGAGCTGCCGCGCGACGTGCACCCGTTCTACATCGCGACGCAGGCGCACCCCGAGCTGCGCTCGCGCCCGACCGACCCACACCCGCTGTTCCGCGGCCTCATCGCTGCGGCGCTTGAGCGACACCGCGCGAGCGAGCTGTTTGGCGACGACGACAGCGAGTGACATGACGACGACCGCGGACGAGCGCTCGGCGAATGGCTTCGGCCTCGCCGATGAACCGTTCGCGGTCGACGTCGTCTCAAGCGACCTCGCCTACGCAGGCCACGTCTGGGACGTGCGCGCCGACACGTTCGACTACAACGGCCGGCACGTCAAGCGGCAGTACGTCGATCACACCGGTGCGGTTGCCGTGGTCGCCCTCGACGACGCTGGCCGCGTGCTCCTGATTCAGCAGTACCGCCACCCCATCCGCGAGCGCGAATGGGAGTTGCCGGCGGGGCTGCTCGATGTGCCCGGCGAGTCGCTCATCGACTCGGCACGCCGCGAGCTTGCCGAAGAGGCCGACATTGAGGCATCCACCTGGGAACCGCTGATTTCGATGCACACCTCGCCCGGCGGGAGCGACGAGATCGTGCACGTCTTTCTTGCCGGCGACCTGCGCCCGACCGCCGATCCGCATGAACGCGAGGCCGAAGAGGCCGATATTCGTGTCGCATGGATGCCGCTGGCCGACGCCATCGCCGCGGTGATGCGCGGGCAGATGCGCAACGGAATCCTCATCGCGGGCCTGCTCGCGGCCGCCGAGAAACTGCGCCATGCGCCTCGAACGAGTCGTTGACGTCTACCTGCGGCACGTCACGGTAGAGCGCGGCCTGTCGGCGCACACGACCGCCGCTTACCGGCGTGACCTGCGCGACTACCTGGCCTGGCTTGCGGGCGAGGGCATCGACGACATCGAGGCGGTGACGCAGGCAGCAACGAATGGATACCTTGCGGCCCGCGCCGCGGACGAGCCCGCACCGGCGGCATCCACCCTCGCGCGTGTGCAGTCATCAATTCGCGGACTGCACCGCTTCGCCGTCGCCGAAGGACTCGCACAGACCGACCCGAGCGCGCGGCTGCGGCCGCCCAAGCAGGCCGCGCGGCTGCCGAAGGCGCTGACGATCGCGCAGATCGAGCGGCTGTTGGAGGCAAGTTCGGTGCTCGAGGAGGGCGTGGGGGACGACGCCGCGCTCGCCGCGCTTCGCGACCGTGCGCTGCTCGAACTGCTCTACGCCACCGGCGCGAGGGTGTCGGAGGTTGTGCAGCTGGATGTTGACGACCTGGTGGGTGTGGCGCCGGGGGCTGGGGCCACGGCTGCGGGCGCTGGGGCCGGCCGGGGCGCGGGCGCCGGCGACGACGAACCGGGCACTCACGCGCGGGCCGTCGAGCTCGTACGCCTGCGCGGCAAAGGCGACAAGGAGCGCATTGTGCCGCTGGGGAGCTTCGCCCGAACGGCGCTCGACGCCTATTTTGTGCGGGCGCGGCCGATCCTGGCGACGCGGGGGAGGGCGACGCCCCGCGCGTTCCTCGGGCTTCGCGGCGTGCCGCTCTCACGCCAGAGCGCGTGGCTCGTGATTCAGAAGGCGGCGGCCGCCGCAAAACTCGACGTTGCCGTCTCGCCGCACACATTCCGGCACTCATTTGCGACGCACCTCCTGCAGGGCGGCGCCGACGTGCGGGTCGTACAAGAACTGCTCGGGCACTCGTCAGTGGCGACCACGCAGATCTACACGCTCGTCACCGTCGACTCGCTGCGCGACGTCTATGCGACCGCCCACCCGCGCGCCCGATAATGCGCGGGCCCACGACTGAGTAGAATCGGGTGAGGTTTACCAAGCAAAGCGAGGCGTCAGTGGCGGGAAAAGCGATCAAAAACGCGGCAGGGCGGTCGAACGACGTGACGCTCGGTCCGACGGGTCGCCCGTACCAAGGTTTTGCGACCCCACCGAAGCTCGCACAGCACGGCCCCGCGCGCATCATCGCCCTCTGCAACCAAAAGGGTGGCGTCGGCAAGACGACCTCGACGATTAACCTCGCCGCGGCGCTCGCCGCATATGGCCGCCGCGTGCTGGCTGTCGATTTCGACCCGCAGGGCGCGCTCTCCGCTGGGCTCGGTATCGCAACGCACGATGTGCCGACGGTCTACGACCTCCTGCTTGACACCAAGCGCGACCCGCGCGAAGTGATCATTCACTCATCCGTCGACGGCCTCGACGTGTTGCCCGCCAACATCGACCTCTCGGCCGCCGAGGTGCACCTGGTCAACGAGGTTGCCCGCGAGACGATCCTCGCCCGCGTGCTGCGCCACGTCACCGGTGAGTACGACGTGATCCTGATCGATTGCCAGCCCTCGCTCGGGCTGCTGACCGTCAACGCGCTGACCGCGAGCCACGGCGTCCTCATCCCGATGGAGTGCGAGTTCTTCGCCCTCCGCGGTGTCGCGCTGCTCATCGAGACCATCGACAAGGTGCGCGACCGGCTCAACCCGGTGATCCAGCTCGACGGCGTCTTGGCCACGATGTACGACGCACGCACGCTGCACTCGCGTGAGGTGCTCGAACGGGTGGTCGACGCATTCGGTGAAGACGTGCTCGAGACCGTGATCGGTCGCACTGTCAAGTTTCCGGATGCCTCGGTCTCAGGCATGCCGATCACCGAGTTTGCACCCGAACACGCTGCAGCGCAGGCCTACCTCCGCCTTGCGCGAGAACTGGTCGCCCGTGGCGCGGTCGCTTGACGAAACCGCTCCCGCGGCATCTGACCCCGGCTTTCGGGTCGCACTTGGCAACTTCGAAGGCCCATTCGACCTGCTGTTGACCCTGATTTCGAAGCACGAGCTCGACATCACCGAGGTGTCGCTCAGCCGCGTGACCGACGAATTTATCGCGTTCCTGCGCGATCTCGAGGGCGAAGAAGAGCTGGAGCGGGCCTCCGAGTTTTTGGTCGTCGCCGTCACGCTCCTCGACATGAAGGTCGCCGGTCTCCTTCCGCAGGGCGAGCTGGTCGACGCCGAATCGGTTGCCCTGCTTGAAGCGCGAGACCTGCTGTTTGCGCGCCTGTTGCAATACCGCGCGTTCAAGGATGTCTCGGGCTGGTTCGCGCTGCGGCTGCAGGCAGAAGACACCCGGCATGCGCGCGCGGTGCGGCTCGAAGATCGGTTCCGCGCACGCGTGCCCGAGCTGGTGTGGAGCCTGACCCCGACCGATTTCGCGGCGCTCGGCATGCTCGCCATGACCCCGCGCGAGATCCCGACGGTCGGCCTCGGCCACCTGCACGCCCCGCTCGTGAGCATCCGCGAACAGGCGGCCGTCGTGGTCGCCCTGCTGCGCGCCGCCGAATCGCTGACGTTTCGCGAGCTCATCGCCGGGGTCAGCGAGCCGGGCGTCGTCGTCGCCCGCTTCCTCTCGGTGCTCGAGCTGTACCGCCACGCGGCCCTCTCATTTGATCAGCTCGAACCGCTCGGCGAGCTGACGCTGCGCTGGACGGCGACGGTGTGGAACGACGAATCGCTTGCAACGCTTGGAGCCGACTATGACCAGTGACGAAACAGCCATGCCGACCGCGACAGCCACGCCCACCGCGGCGACGGCAACGCAGGTTGAGCGCCGCCTTGAGGCGATCCTCATGGTCGTGGACGAGCCGCAGAGCGTGATTGCGCTCGCCGCGGCGGCTGGTGCGCCCGTACCGGCAGTTCGGGCCGCGCTCGCCACCCTGTGTGCAGACTTTGACGGCGAGGCATCCGGCCCCCGTCGTGGGTTCGAACTGCGTGAGGTGGGCGGCGGCTGGCGCATCTATGTGCGGGCCGAGCACGACACGCTCGTGACCGATTTTGTGACGACGCAGACCCCGTCGCGCCTTTCTCAGGCCGCGCTCGAGACGCTCGCCGTTGTCGCCTATAAGCAGCCGATCACCCGCGGCGCGATCGCCGGGATCCGTGCCGTCAACGTCGATTCGGTCGTGCGCACGCTCGTCGCGCGCGGCCTCATCACCGAACGATTTACCGACGCCGAAACCGGCGCGATTCACTATGGAACGACAGATGCGCTCCTCACGCACCTGGGCATCAACTCGCTCGAAGAACTCCCGCCGATCTCGCCTCTGCTTGACGACGGTACTTCTGGATTTGGCGGGTTCCCCGGTGTTGAGGGCGAATTTTTAGGCGAAGGGATGCCTCGATGAACGACTTCACAGACCCCCGTGGAACCGAGGGCGAACGACTGCAAAAGGTGCTCGCGCAGGCGGGCGTGGCTTCGCGCCGCGTGGGCGAAGACATGATCGTTGCCGGTCGCGTGCGCGTCAACGGCGAGGTGGTCACCGAGCTCGGCACCCGCGTCGATATCGAAACCGACCTGGTCGATGTCGACGGCATCGCGGTGCAGCTCGACACCTCGAAGCGCTACGTGATGATCAACAAGCCGACCGGCGTGGTCAGCTCGATGAACGATGACCGCGGCCGCCCCGACCTGCGCCGGTTCGTCGAGCAGTGGGAAGAGCGCCTCTACAACGTGGGCCGATTGGATGCCGATACGAGCGGCCTCCTCGTTATGACCAACGATGGTGCGCTGGCGCACGTGCTCGCGCATCCCTCGTTTGGCGTGACGAAGGTCTACATCGCCAAGGTCGAGGGCAAGGTCACACCGCAAACGATCGCGACGCTGACGCGCGGGATCGAGCTCGACGACGGGCCCATCGCCGCCGACAAGGCGCGCCTGTTGGATGTCTCAGACGGCCGCGGCCGCGATGGCGCCGCGACCAGCCTGATCGAGCTGACCCTGCACTCGGGCCGCAACCGCATCGTGCGCCGCATGATGGCCGCGGTTGGGCACCCCGTGGTCGAGCTCGTGCGACGCCAGTTTGGACCGCTGAACCTGGGTACGCTTCCGGTTGGGCAGGCCCGTGAGTTGACTAAGGTTGAACGAGGTGCCGTGTTGACGTTGTCGCGTGACGCCGGCGCAGAAGGCGAGCACGACAACCACGAGCAGGAGTCATAGTGAACGGCACGGCGCGCACACAGGGCACGGTGCGCATTGTCGGCACCGGGCTCCTTGGCGCGAGCATCGGTCACGCACTGACCGCACTCGGCGTTGACGTCGCACTGTTCGACGCCGCCCCCACGCAGCTGCAGCTTGCCATCGACTACGGTGCCGGCCGTGCGGTCCGTGCCGACGATGCGCCGTCGCTCGTTGTCGTCGCCGTGCCACCGGACGTCACCGCCGATGTGATCGAGCGCGAGCTCGCCGCATTTCCGAACGCCGTCGTCACCGACGTGGCGAGTGTCAAGCTCGCCCCGCTCCGCGAGCTTCGTGCCCGGGGCGTCGACCTCACGCACTACATCGGCTCGCACCCGCTCGCCGGTCGCGAGCGTGGGGGCGCAATCTCGGCCCGCGCCGACATCTTTATTGGCCGACCCTGGGTGGTCTGCCGCGACGACGAGACCCCGCGCGATGACCTCGCAATTGTCGAGGGCCTCGCGCTCGATGTGGGCGCGATGCCCCTCGAGATGACCCCAGAAGACCACGACCGCTCGGTCGCCCTCGTCTCGCACGTGCCGCAGCTTGTGTCGAGCTTGCTGGCGAGCCGCTTCGCGACGGCCCCCGAAGGCGCGCTGCGCCTGGCTGGGCAGGGTGTGCGCGACACGACCCGCATCGCCGCGAGTGCCCCCGAGCTGTGGGTGCAGATTCTTGGCGCAAACGCCGCCCCCGTGGTCGAGGTGCTCGATGCGCTCGCCGCAGATCTTTCCGACGTCGTCGACGCGCTTCGTGCCCCGGATGCCTCAGGCGCACGCCGCACGATCGCCGAAACCATCAAGCAGGGCAATGAGGGTGTCGACCGTCTGCCGGGCAAGCACGGCCAGAACCGCCGCTTC
>JAKOTS010000054.1 GCA_029777095.1 Actinomycetes bacterium
GCTCCTGCGCCTCGCAGGGCACGTCCTCATCGAGCAGCACGACGAATGGGACGGCGCCGACCGCCGCTACTTCTCCGAACACTCCATGAAACTCCTCACCGCGACCGACGAGGAGGTAGCGATCCCGGAACTCAACGCGGCATAATCAAAGCACTGACCGCACGGCGTCGAGAAACTCCACCAATCAGCGGGACGTCACCGAAGGCGCCGGACGGGACATTGGCCGGGGTCGGGAGAAGCTCGCGCGTGCGGCTTGGCCGAGACACCGGCACGAAGAACAGAGCGGATGCCGGGCGCACACCGCCACGCAACGTCCCCGTCGCGCACCCTGTCCCTCGCCGCGTCCTTGCTCCCGCATCGTGCCCGCGCGCCCACGCCTTGCTCCCCGTCGCGCCCGCGCGCCCACGCCTTGCTCCCCCGTCGCAAATTGCCGCTTTTCGGGACACGCGACGGCATTTCGCGACTGCGGAACGTGCGGCACCGACCTGAAGGCGCCGGACGGGACATTGGCCGGGGTCGGGAGAAGGCCGTACGTCCGGCTTGTCCGAGACACCGGCACGAAGAATCGAGCGGATGCCGGGCGCACAAGTCCGCGCAGAGTCCCCGTCGCGCACCCCTGTCCTCCGCCGCGTCCATGCTCCCGCATCGTACCCGCACGCCATGCCTTGCTCCCCCGTCGCAAATTGCCGCTTTTCGGGACACGCGACGGCGTTTCGCGACTGCGGAACGCAAGGAAAGGCGGGGCGGCGAGGAAGGGAGGGCAACCCCGGGCAACGCAAAAGGGCGCCGGATCCGAAGATCCGACGCCCTTTTGGAGCAGGTGCTGTGTTAGCGCGCTGCGTAGTACTCAACGACGAGCTGCACGTCACACGTGACGGGCACCTCTGCACGCTTCGGGCGACGCACGAGGCGCGCCTGGAGCTTGTCGAGTTCGACCTCGATGTATGCAGGCGTGTTCGGCAGAACCTCGGCGTGACCGCCGGCTGCTGCCACCTGGAAGGGCTCGGTGCCCTCGCTCTTGGCCTTGACGTGGATGAGCTGACCCGGCTTCACGCGGAAGGAGGGGCGGTCAACGAGCTGGCCGTCAACGAGGATGTGACGGTGCACAACCAGCTGGCGAGCCTGTGCCGTGGTGCGGGCGAAGCCTGCACGCAGCACGAGCGCGTCGAGACGCTGCTCGAGGAGCTCAACGAGGTTCTCACCGGTCAGGCCGTCCTGACGACGTGCCTCGTTGAAGGTGTTGCGCATCTGCTTCTCGCGGATGCCGTACTGGGCGCGCAGACGCTGCTTCTCGCGCAGACGAACGGCGTAGTCGCTGTCCTGCTTGCGCTTGGTGCGGCCGTGCTCACCGGGAGCGTACGGACGCTTCTCGAGGTACTTGGCTGCCTTCGGGGTGAGGGCGATGCCGAGCGACCGCGAAAGGCGGGTCTGACTGCGGGTGCGTGACTTAGTAGACACGTTTTCCTAACTCTTGATCAATGTGGATACCGGCCGGTCGCGACCACGCATGGGCGCGCACAACTGCACCGGAGAAATCAGAGGGATGTGCCCTGCGGAACATCACCGGCTACAGGTGGTGCTCCTCGGCCTTCGAATTCTTTGCAGCCGCGCGCAGAAATCGAGCCTTGGGCAACCAAAAGGTTATCACGCCGAAGGTGCTTCGCCTGCGCCAGGGGCGAGGATACGTCGAATCTTTTCGAGCCGCGCGCCGATGTCACGCTCGTGGCCGTGCGAGGTGGGCTCGTAGTACCGCCGCCCCTGCAGTTCGTCGGGAAGATACTGCTGCGCCACGATGCCAATATCCGAGTCGTGCGGGTATTTGTACGCCCTCCCGTGCCCGAGCCGCTTCGCCCCCGCGTAGTGCGCATCTCGCACGTCAATCGGCACGCGCCCGATCCGCCCCGCTCGAATGTCGGCGATCGCGCCGTCGATTGCGAGGTAAGCGGCGTTCGATTTGGCGGCGCTTGCCAGGTAGATCGTTGCCTCGGCCAGAGGTATCCGCCCCTCTGGCATGCCAATAAACGCAACCGCGTCTGCCGCCGCCACGGCGATACCGAGCGCCTGCGGGTCGGCCATGCCAATGTCTTCGGCCGCGCTGATCACCAGCCGTCGCGCGATGAATCGGGGGTCTTCGCCCGCCTCGATCATGCGGGCGAGATAGTGCACCGCAGCATCCACATCAGAGCCGCGAATCGACTTGATGAACGCACTGATGACGTCGTAGTGCTGGTCGCCCTGGCGGTCGTAGCGCAGCAGTGCGCGGTCAACGGCCTGCGCCACGAGCTCGGGGGTCACTACCGCTGGCTCGTCGCCCGACCCACTTGCCATAGCTGCGGATGCCTCGAGCGCCGTCAGTGCGCGGCGCGCGTCTCCTGAAGACAGGCGCACAAGCGCAGCGCGTGCCTCAGCTGACACCTCGACGGCACCGCGCAGGCCACGCGGGTCGCTGACAGCACGGTCGATGAGCTCACCGAGTTGCTCGTCTTCAAGGGGCTGCAGTGTGAGGAGCAACGAGCGCGACAGCAGCGGCGAAATGACCGAGAATGACGGATTCTCGGTAGTCGCGGCGATCAGGATCACCCAGCCGTTCTCGACACCCGGGAGGAGTGCATCCTGCTGCGCCTTCGTGAAGCGGTGAATCTCGTCGAGAAAGAGAATCGTGGATTGGCCGTACATATCGCGCTGCGTGAGCGCGCCCTGCATGACCTCACGAACGTCCTTCACGCCCGCCGTCACCGCCGAGAGCTCAACGAAACGCCGGCCCGAGGAGCGCGCGATCGCCTGCGCCAGCGTGGTCTTGCCCGTGCCGGGCGGCCCCCAAAGGATCACCGATACCGACCCCTGGGTCGCGCGTTCGGGATCGGCCAGCGCGACCAGCGGCGACCCGGGCCGCAGCAGATGCTCCTGGCCCGCGATCTCATCGAGCGAAACCGGCCGCATCCGCACGGCCAACGGTGTGGCGCCCTGAAAGAGCGCTTGTGCCGCGGTTGGATTGACCATGTCTCAAGGCTAGTCGCCGATGCGACACCGCTCGCGGTTTGTCGCTCTACCCTAGGGTGCGTAGAGTTTCAGCGGCTCGTGACCGAAGACGGCAAACGAGACCAGCGTGAGTGCGTCAGGAGGATGCCGTGGCATCGCGGAACAAAGACAAGGCAACACGCGAGGCGCGCGAGCGCGCGCGTGTGTATGAAGCGCGCACGCAACTCCACGAGGAACGTGGACGCCGGCGCACCCGCGACAACTGGATAGCCGCGATTGCTGCGAGCGTCATCGTCGCCGGCGCAATCGCCGGTCAGGCCGTGTATTTCACGACCGGCCCTGGCGCGCCCGCGCCAAGCCCGACGCCCACGATGCCCGCACCGAGCGCGACCACTGAAGCCCCTGCCGAATAGCATCGGCGCCCTCATCGCGCACTGACATGCCCGCCGATCACGGCGCCTGCCACGACGTCGTATTAGGCTAGGGGCCGTCACGTGCATGCCTTTGCGCGCTGACACACCCATCGCGGCGCAAGCGCGCTGAGCGACTGAGCGACAAGAGTGCGGCCCTGGCCGCAGCGAGGTGGAATCACGTGTCTTCCCACACTGAGCCGAACGAAGCCGTCCAGCCCTGGGGGCGCGTAGACGACGACGGAACCGTCTATGTGCGCGAGGGCGCCGAGTGGCGCGAGGTCGGGCAGTACCCCGACGCCTCGGCCGACGAAGCGCTCGCGTACTTCGCCCGCAAGTTTTCCGACCTGGCCGACAAGGTCACCCTGCTCGAGCAGCGCTCGAAGCGTGGCGGCGCAACCGCCTCTGAGCTCGCCCCGACCGTTCGTCAGCTGCGTGCCGACGTCGTCGGCGCTGCAGCCGTTGGCGATCTTGCGAAGTTGGATGCTCGTCTTGAAGTGTTGGCCGATTCATTGAAAGAGGCCACGGCCCTTGAGGCAGCGGCATCCCGCGAAGCTGTCGTCGACGCCGCGCGCGAACGCGAGGCCATCGTCGAGGCCGTCGAGGCTCTCGCGGCGCAGGACCCGCAGAAGACGCAGTGGAAGACCACGACGCAGCAGCTGAACGACGCGTTCGCGAAGTGGCAGGATCACCAGCAGAACGGTCCTCGTCTGCCCAAGGCTGACGCGCAGGCGCTGTGGAAGCGATTCCGCAATGCCCGCACCACGATCGAGCGCCACCGCCGCGAGTACTTTGCCGAACTCGACGACACGCACCGCGCTGCACGCGATGCAAAGACGCGGCTTGTTGAGCGCGCCGAAGCGCTCGCGCCGAAGGGCGAAGACGGAATTACCGCGTACCGCGGCCTGCTCGACGAGTGGAAGGCCTCCGGTCGCGCGGGCAAGCGCGTCGACGACACGTTGTGGGCACGGTTCAAGGCCGCTGGCGACGCGCTCTATGGCGCACGTGCCGAGCGCGACGCCGAAGAAGCAGCCGATTCACTCCCCAAGATCGAAGCAAAGAAGGCGCTCCTCGAGCAGGCCAAGGCCGTCGCCGACGAGGCCGACCTCGCCAAGGCTCGCGCATTGCTCACGCAGATCCAGCGCGAGTGGGACGAGATCGGTCGCATCTTCGGGCGCGACCAGGAGCGCTCGTTGGACGACGGGATGCGCCGCATCGAGCAGGCACTTCGTGGGCGTGAAGACGCGGACTGGAAGGCCAACGATCCTCGCACCAAGGCTCGTGCCAACGACATGACGCAGCAGCTCGAAGACGCGATCACGAAGCTTGAAGCCGAGCTCGAGGCCGCGAAGGCCGCGGGCAACGCCTCGGCTGCGAAGAAGCTCGAAGAGTCGCTCGCGGCTCGCAAGGCGTGGCTGGGCGCACTCGGCGCGTAGTTCGCGGCGTTCTCGCCAGATCTGGGTTCTCCACGGCTCGGCGGTTTCCACAGGGCTACGTTGTCCACAGATTCTGCGCCGCCGTGAGCTGAGGCCATACCTGTGGCGCAGTATCGAGGCATGTCTGCCTCGCGTTTCATCTACTTTGCCGGTGATGCTTTGTCGATCGCCGAGCTCTCGGCGGCCAGTCTCGACGGCCATCTGGTCGGGCTCGGCGAGGGCTTCATGCCAGCCGACGCCGTCGAGACTCCGGCAATGCGTGCGGCGTCGCTGCGATCG
Source organism: Actinomycetes bacterium (assembly GCA_029777095.1). Taxonomy (GTDB): domain Bacteria; phylum Actinomycetota; class Actinomycetes; order Actinomycetales; family Microbacteriaceae; genus Microbacterium. The sequence goes on from JAKOTS010000054.1 coordinate 5,105, forward strand.
TTGATGGGCGAAACGAAGGCGGCGAGCCTGCTGACCGCCGCGTGGATCTGGGGTGCGATCCCATCCGCACCCGCTCGGCACAGCGCCCACCGCGCGGTCGCACATCGGCTGCATCATGTCGTCGACCGGCGGCTCGTGTTGCACGACGTGTATCTCGCAGACGATGCCCGCGTCCGGCTCGGCGGTGTCTGGGTGAGCACTCCCCTGCACACGCTCATCGCGCTCGTCCGCCACGCGGTCGCGGCGCCGAGCCCGAAACTTTCCGCGCGATCAACCACCGTCTCGTCGGCTGCTGGCCCGCCGGCCATCCTGCTGGCCTCCGCCCAGCCGCTCGAGCACCCAGCTGTGCAAGCGGCACGCGCCCTCATCGAGATGGGGTCGGCAGACTCTCACGAAGCGTTGGCATGGCTCGCAACACGGCGGCGGATGCCGGGGGTCCAGGCATCCCGTGCGCTCTTGCTCGCGCTCAGCGAGCACTTGCCGACGCCGTCGGGTTACGGGTTCGAAGCCGCGATCGAAGCCGCACCCACTGCCGTGACCGCAGCCGCACCCACTGCCGTGACCGCAGCCGCGACCGCGACCACCACCACGACCGCAACGGCAGCCGAAACCCCGAGGGGAGCGTGAGCCCCGAAGATTCCAACTACCCCGAGGTAACCCGATACACGTCGTAGACCGCGTCGATGCGCCGCACCGCGTTCAGCACACGGTCGAGGTGCACGATATCGCCCATCTCAAAGACGAAGCGGCTGAGCGCCAAACGATCGTTTGACGTCGAGACGGTCGCCGAGAGAATGTTCACGTGGTGCTCGCTCAGCACACGCGTGACGTCTGAGAGCAGGCCGCCACGGTCGAGGGCCTCGACCTGGATCTGCACCATGAAGATGCTCTTCGTGGTGGGCGCCCATTCGACCTCGATCATGCGATCCGGCTCGCTCTGCAACGACGCCACGTTCGGGCAATCGTTGCGGTGCACCGAGACGCCGCTGCCGCGAGTCACGAATCCGACGATCCCGTCGCCTGGGACCGGCGTACAGCACTTCGCAAGTTTGACCAGGATGTCGGGGGCCCCGCGAACGAGAATCCCCGAGTCGCTGTTCCGCGTGTTTCGTCGTCGACCGATCTCGGGGAGATCAATCGTGCCGGTGTTGGCACTCGACTGGTTGATCAGCGCGGTGACCTTTTCGAGCACCGACTGCGTGCTCACGTGGCCCTCACCAACCGCAGCGTAGAGCGCCGAAACGTCTTCGTAGCGCATTTGCTGGGCGACCTCGGTGAACGAGTCCTGGTTCATCAGCCGCTGCAACGGAAGGTTCTGACGGCGCATCGCCCGGGCGATGGCATCCTTGCCCTGCTCAACGGCCTCTTCGCGACGCTCCTTCGTGAACCATCCGCGAATTTTGTTCTTCGCGCGGGTGCTCCGCACAAAGTTCAGCCAGTCCTGGCTCGGCCCGGCATCGGGGTTCTTCGAGGTGAAGACCTCGATCACCTCACCGCTGTGCAGCTCGGACTCGAGGGGCACGAGGCGTCCATTGACCTTCGCACCCATCGTGCGATGCCCAATTTCGGTGTGCACCGCGTACGCGAAGTCGACGGGAGTTGCGCCGGCGGGCAACCCGATGACGCGACCCTTGGGCGTGAAGACGTAAACCTCTTTCGCACCAATCTCGTAGCGCAACGAATCGAGGAACTCCCCCGGGTCGGTCGTCTCTGCCTGCCAGTCCGAGATGTGCGCGAGCCACGCCATGTCGGTGTCGGTCTCGACCGACTTGCCGCCGTTGACGCGCTCCTTGTACTTCCAGTGCGCAGCCACGCCGTACTCGGCCTGCTCGTGCATTTCGTTGGTGCGGATCTGGATCTCGACGGTCCGCCCACCAGGGCCAATCACCGTCGTGTGCAGCGACTGGTACAGGTTGAACTTGGGGGTGGCGATGTAGTCCTTGAATCGCCCAGGCAGCGGCGTCCACCGTGCGTGAATCGCGCCGAGCACCGCGTAGCAATCGCGAACCGACCCGACGAGCACGCGAATCCCGATGAGGTCATAGATGTCATCGAACTCACGACCGCGCACGATCATCTTTTGGTACACCGAGTACAACTGCTTCGGTCGGCCCATCACCCGGCCACGAATCCGCAGCTCCCGCAGGTCTTCATCGACCGCGGCAATGACCGACTGCATGTATTGCTCGCGTTGCGGGGTGCGCTGCCGCACGAGGCTTTCGATCTCTGCATAGATCTTCGGGTGCAGTACCGCGAATGAGAGGTCTTCGAGCTCGGCTTTAATGCTCTGGATGCCGAGGCGATGCGCAAGCGGTGCGTAAATCTCGAGCGTCTCGGTCGCCTTGCGCGTCGCCTTTTCTGGCGGCACGAAACCCCAGGTGCGTGCGTTATGGAGGCGGTCGGCAAGTTTGATCAGCAGCACGCGGATGTCTTTCGACATCGCGACGATCATCTTGCGGACGGTTTCGGCCTGCGCGCTCTCACCGTATTTCACCCGGTCAAGCTTCGTCACGCCGTCGACAAGCATGGCGACTTCGTCACCGAACTCGGCCTTCAGCTCATCAAGCGGGTATCCCGTGTCTTCGACCGTGTCGTGCAGCAGCGCGGCTGCGATTGCCCGCGGGCCGAGCCCAAGGTCGGCGAGAATCTGCGCGACCGCTACGGGATGCGTGATGTAGGGCTCGCCGCTTTGGCGCTTCTGGCCTTTGTGCGCCTGTGCGGCGACCTCGTAGGCACGCTCGACGACCGCGAGGTCGTTGCTCTTCGGGTGGTTGCTCCGAACGGTGCGCAAGAGGTCCGAGATGTCGTCGCTGCGGACAGACCGCGAGAAGATGCGCGGCACAAGCCGCCGCAACGTCGAGCCTTGCGGAGCAATCGGCGTCGAATCAGCCATGATGGCACCTCCCCAGGAAACCAATCCTATTGGCCCCGAGCGGGTGCCCGGCGCCACCCAAAACGCCGCGCTAAACCTTCGCGCGCGCCAGCTCTCGGTTTGCGAGTACCTTGGCATCGCGCTGCTTGATGCTCGGCTCCGTCTCGCGCATCAGCGAGTAGAGCGGTGCCGAAACGAACAGCGTCGAGTACGTGGCCACGATGATGCCGACGAAGATCGACAGCGAGATATCGCTGAGGGTGTCGGCGCCGAGCACAAATGTTCCAAGGAACAGGATGGCCCCGACCGGCAACGCGGCAACGACTGAGGTGTTGATCGATCGCACGAGCGTCTGGTTCACCGCAAGGTTCACCGATTCGCCAAAGGTGCGGCCCGAAATCTCGCCATCTTCCGCAGTGTTCTCACGGACCTTGTCGAAGACCACCGTGGTGTCGTAAAGGGAGTACGCGAGGATCGTGAGGAACCCGATCACTGCGGCAGGAGAGATCTCGAATCCACTGAGCGCATAGACGCCAAGTGTGATGACGAGCACATCGAGCAGGCCGATGATCGAGGCAACCGACATCTTCCAGGTGCGGAAGTAGATCGCGAGGATGAGGAATGTCAGTGCGAGGAAGATCGCGAGACCCCAGAGCGACTGCTTGGTCACTTCGGCGCCCCAGCTCGGGCCGATGAACGAGCTGGTGACCTCGTCTGCCGGCACCTTGAACGCCTCCGCCAGCGCGGCCGAAACCTTATTGGTGTCTTGCGGCGTCATCTGGTCGGTCTGCACTCGGACCGCACTGTCGGCGATGGTTGTCACCTTCGTCGTCGCGCTCGGCACGACCGACTTGACCGCGTCAGAGGCCACCGACTGGTCGGGGCTCTCCAAACCGGAGACGGTGAACTGCGATCCGCCGGTGAACTCAATACTGAAGTTGATCGGTTTGAAGATCGGCACGATTGCCGCGCCGACGATCAGCGCGATCGCGATCACGAACCACAGGCGTCGCTTCGCGACGAACGGGAACGAAAGCTTTCCTGAGTAGAGATCGTTTCCAAAATCGCTCATAGAACGCATCAGACGGTTCCCCCCTTCGTGTCACTCGTAGTGTTCGTGGGAGTCGTTGTGGGCTTTGCCCCGCTCATGCTGGCCGAAAGCTCTGCCTGCTTTCGCTCGGCAATCGTCTGTCGACGCTCTGCCTCACCACGCGATCGTCCGGCCTTGGCGGCCTTGCCCTGTGACGCAGACGCTGCGACCGGTGTGCGGAACTGCGCACGCCCGCGGTACACCGCTCCGAGCCCCGTCGGATCGAGGCCCGAGAGCGGATGCCCGCCCCCAAAGAACTTCGTCCGTGCAAGGAGCTGCATGATCGGGTGCGTGAAGATGATGAAGATCAAGATGTCGATCACCGTCGTAAGACCCAGGGTGAACGCAAAGCCCTTGACCGTGGCATCCGCAACGATATAAAGCACGACGGCGGCCAAGATATTGATGCTCTTGGAGATGTAGATGGTGCGCTTCGCGCGGCCCCAGCCGTCTTCGACGGCGCCTGTGATCGATTTGCCATCGCGGAGCTCATCTCGGATGCGCTCGAAATAGACGATGAATGAGTCGGCTGTGAAGCCAATCGACACGATCAAACCTGCGACACCGGCGAGCGAGAGACGGAAGCCCATGCGCCACGCGAGGATGCAAATCGCGATGTACGTCAACACGCCCATCACGATGAGCGAGGCGATAATGACCGAGCCGAGCACGCGGTACTGGAACAGCGCGTAGATGCAGACGAGCGCGAGACCGACAAGACCCGTGATCAGGCCGATCTGCAGCTGCTGCGACCCGAGGGTCGCCGAGATGGTGTCGGAGCTGACGACCTTGAAACTCAGAGGCAGCGCACCGTACTTCAGCTGATCGGCGAGGACTTTGGCCGACTCCTGGGTGAACGACCCCGAGATCGAGGGCTTGCCGTCGAGGATGAGCCCGTTCATTGACGGCGCCGAGAGCACGCGACCGTCGAGCACGAATGCGAACTGGTCGAGTGGCGGTTGGGCACCGTAGAGGCGCTGGCTGATCTTGCCGAACGTCGACGTGCCCGCGCTGTCGAACGCGAGGTTCACGCTCCAACGGTTCGTCTTCTGGTCGAGACCGAAGGTGGCGTCGGTGATCGACGAGCCCTCCATCTCGACGGGGCCGAGGATGTACTTTCCGGTGCCATCTTGGTCACATGTGATCAGCGGCTGGTCGTGCGGCTCGCTGGCCGGATCATTGGTTGGGTCTGCACAATCGAACGCGAGGTACTTGGCCTCGAGCGCCGGCGTGATCCATGCAACGTCGCTGGCATTGCTCGGAGCGGTCGACGGCTCTGCAACGAGCGTCGGGTCGGGCTGCGGGTACGGCGTCGCGTTGCCGTCTTCGCCGATGAAGGTGTTCGAGACCTGACCAGACACGAAGAGCACCGGACGCAACTGCAACTGCGCGCTGGCTTCGATGCGGTTGCGGGTGTCTTCGTCGGCGGCACCGGGAATCTGCACGACGATGTTGCGGCCGCCCTCAGTCGTGATGTCGGTCTCACCGACACCCGAGGCATCCACTCGCTGACGAATAATCGTCGCCGCTTGATTGAGCTGCTCTTGCGAGATTTGCTCGCCGTCGGTCGTTTGTGCCTCGAGCACAATCTGCGTGCCGCCCTGGAGGTCGAGCGCGAGCGCGGGCGCCCACGAACTGGCCCCGACGGCAACACCGATGGCATTAATGCCAAACAGCGCCCCAGTAATGATGCCGAGGCTGAGCAGGGCACGCCAGGCGTGTTTGACAGGAGTGGAGGTCGCCACAGAGTCCGCTTTCTAAGCCGCCCGGTGCGATCGCTCCCGGGCGTGAGGGGTCAGATCAGTCGTCGGACTTCTTGTTTTCGCGGTCGATCACGTCGTTGAGAGGATCGATCGACTCGATGGCGGGAGCATCGCTCGACGTCGTCGAGGGCTCTTCGGCCTCGAGCGGCGAAACGACACGGAGAATCGCCTGGCTGTGCGTGCGCACAACGACACCCGGTGCCAGCTCGATGAGCGCGGGCTCGTCGAGGTTGTCGGGGTCGTAGGCCACGATGTGACCGTAGAGGCCACCCTGCAGCAGCACCTCGGCGCCAGGCACCGTGTTGCGACGCATCGTCTCCTGCTCAGCCTTCTGCTTCGTCATGCGCTTGCGCTGGTTGTAGAACATGAAGACGAGGAGCAGTGCGAGAACGATCAAAAGACCGTACTGTGCGAAGAAATCCATGCGGTGTGATGCCTTTCAGAGGTGCGCACTACGGCGCCGGCCGACGTGCGAAACGCCGGAGAACTGTTGACCAAGAGGCCTGCAAAAATTATAGGTCATGCAACTTCGCTGCGTGGTCTGGACTCACGACTCCCAGGTGATCGTATGCAAGCGCCGTTGCGATACGGCCCCGCGGGGTGCGGCCCATGAAGCCGATCCGTACCAGGTAGGGCTCGACCACGCTCTCGATCGTTTCGGGTTCTTCACCCACGGTCACCGCGAGGGTGTTGAGCCCGACTGGCCCGCCACGGAAGCGGTGAATGAGGGCATCGAGCACCGCCCGGTCGAGCCGATCGAGGCCGATCGCATCGACGTCATAGAGCTCGAGTGCGGCGTGCACAGCTTCGGGGGTGCCGCCGGTGTCGTGCACCAGCATGTAGTCGCGCACTCGACGCAGAAGCCGGTTGGCGATGCGAGGTGTGCCGCGCGAGCGGCGAGCAATTTCGGCGCGGCCCTCACCCGGAATCTCGATCCCGAGCATTGACGCCGAACGTTCGACGACGCGTTCGAGCTCGCTCGGATCGTAAAACTCAAGATGGGCGGTGAACCCGAATCGGTCGCGCAGCGGGTTGGGCAGCAGACCCGAGCGGGTGGTTGCGCCGACGAGCGTGAACGGCGAGAGCTCGAGCGCCACGCTGGTCGCGCCCGCCCCCTTGCCGACCATGATGTCGATGCGGAAGTCCTCCATCGCGAGGTACAGCATCTCTTCGGCCGAACGCGCCATGCGGTGCACCTCGTCGATGAAGAGCACCTCGCCCGGCGTGAGACTCGACAACAGTGCCGCAAGGTCGCCGGCGTGCTGGATCGCCGGTCCGCTTGAAAGGCGCAACGCCCGGCCGCTCTCGTGCGCAACGATCATCGCGAGCGTGGTCTTACCGAGCCCTGGGGGGCCCGAAAGCAGGATGTGATCCGGCGCACGCCCCTGCATGTGCGCGGCATCCAGCAGCAATTGTAGTTGCCCGCGCACCTTGCGCTGGCCGACGAACTCAGAAAGTGACTGCGGTCTGAGCGCGCCCTCGATCGCGAGCTCGGTGTCGCCCTGGGGATTTGGGTCGCTCACATCATCGAAGTCATTGGTATATGCCTCGTCGCTCATATGCGCGCTCCGCCCGGCCGAGCGGGCCCGAGAGTCGCGAGCGTGAGCCGCAGCATTGCCGACACAGACGCAAGATCAGCATCGGATGCCTCAGCCGAAGCGGTGGCGATCGCATCGACGGCGGTGCGCTCGGCCCAGCCGAGGCCGACCAGCGCGGCCGTGACGGCGTCGGTCATCGAGGGCGGGGCCGTGGCGATGCTCGCGGCGCCGACGGGCGCGATGACCTTGCCCGTGAGCGACAAGATGATGAGCTTGGCGGTTTTCGGACCTATGCCGGAGACCGGACGGAACGGCTTCTCGTCTTCGTTCGCCACGGCCGCGGCCAGTTGATCGACCCCGAGCACCGAGAGCACGCCGAGCGCAGACTTGGGACCCACTCCCGACACGCCGAGGAGCAATGAAAATGCCGCGAGCTCGTCGCGCGTCGCGAACCCGAAGAGCGTGAGCGCGTCTTCGCGAACCACAAGCCACGTGTGCACGTGCACCTCGTCGCCGACGCGGGTAGCTTGGCTGAGGGTCGCCGGCACCGCGACTGCGAAGCCGACTCCCCCAACCTCGACGATCAGTGCCCCGGGCTCAACATGCACGGCAGAGCCACGAAGCGACGAAATCATTTGGCCAGCCTATGCGAGGCCCCAGACATCGTTAGGGTGCCACGCGCAGGGATGCCGGGCGGCGGGCAGATTGCACAGAACGCGGGGGCCCTGCAGCACGTTCGGCTTCGCGCCAGGCCTTCATCGCGGGCGTCTCACCGCTACCCATCGCACCCGCCGCGCCCGTCCCGTTCGCGACCGCCGGCACCGCCGGCGCGCCGCGCCATGCATGGCACAACGCGAGCGCCAGGGCGTCCGCAGCGTCGGCAGGTTTTGGGATCTCGCTCAGCCGGAGGATGCGTGCAACCATCGCCTGCACCTGTTTCTTGTCGGCGCCGCCATGCCCGGTAATCGCCGCCTTCACCTCGGTGGGCGTGTGCAGTGCCGCGGGCAGGCCGAATTCGGCACCCACGAGGAGCGCGATGCCGCTCGCCTGCGCAGTCCCGATCACGGTGCTCGCATTGTGCTGTGCAAAGACTCTCTCGACCGCGAGCACGTGGGGTGAGAACGTCTCGACGGCGGCGCGGATACCGGCAGCCACCGTCAAAAGCCGTTGTTCGAGTGGGAGCTCGGGTGCAGAACGGATCACCCCGACATGCACGAGACTGGCGGACCGGTTGGGTGCGACATCCACAATCCCCACGCCGCAACGAGTCAAGCCGGGATCGATCCCGATGACCCGTAACACTGCACCTCGCGCAACCATGTCGACAGGCTAACCCAGGTTGGAACACACCCGGTCACGACACGTTCTCGGTCGCGTCCAAGCCGTGCGCTAGCGTCACTCGCAACTCACCAGGCTGGCAAACGACCAGTCCGCTGCTGGCCTGTCAAGTGAGCGCTACTTTTTGCGACACGGACCATCCGTGCTGCGTCTAGTGCGCGATCTGGATGGGGTATCCGGAGTTTTGGGGACAACCAATGTCAGTAAGAATTTCCCAAAGATCGAGGAACCTTGTATCAAATAACTCGTGTCCAGGCTCGTGCCGCTGCCCGCTCCGCTCTGCGAAAGCGATGGAAACGTGCGCTCGCGTCGGTGGCCGCAACGGCAATGATTGCCGCCTCCCTCATCGCCGGCGGTGCGGCACCCGCAATGGCGGGTACTGCAGACTCTTCGCAGGCTTCGGCGCGGTTTCTCTCTGGAACGCTGATCACAAGTGACGGGTTGTTGGATGCGCTCGCAGCGCTTGCCGGTGTGACGGCGGTGAACGCGGGGAGCCCCACCGCGGACACGCAAACTGACAGCCTCCACCTCGCGGCGGCGCTTGGCGTGCTGCAAGTGAACTTGCCTGGCGGTGTGAGCCTGCCTCTGTCTCAGTTCTTAAAGCTCGGGGCCGTGAACCAGTACGCGCAGGCTTCGGACAACGGCCTCTCGCGCGCCGGCAGTGGTGCTGTGAGCGACTCGGGCATCGTTGACCTCGGCGGGGCCCAAGGGTTCCCGGCAGATGCGCACGTTGATCTGATCGGGCTTCTCGGAAATCCCGCCAACGGGGTGCTCGACGAAGCGACAGTTTCGCTCGGAGCGGTGACGGGTGTCGCGGCGCTCGATGCAAGCCAGGCTGGTCCGCCGGCCGCCACTTGCACCGACCTTTCAGCCCCCGGGCACTGCCGCGGCTACAACGTTGCAACCGCAACCATGAACCTCTCCACACCACTGGTCGGCACGATGGTGTCGTCGGTCAACACCAGCCTCGATGGTGTGAGCACCACGGTAAACGGGCTGTCCTCGACGCTCCTTACGTCGATCACCGGCGTTGTCAACGACGTTCTGGGCGCACTTTCTGGTGGCAGCAACGACATCGCCGTCACAATCAACGCAGACCTGCGCAACGCATTGTCCACTGTGCTTTCGGCTGATATTTCAAACGGCGGGGTCACCCTCAGCTTGGCCAACGGCACGATCGATGTCGACCTCGCCACAGTGATCGGCGGGCTGAGCAATCGCACGCCGAATACTCCTCTGCTCAGTGCAGACGTTGTGAACGCCGTGGTGACCAATCTCAACGCGATTCTTCAGACGCTGCAGACCAACATCAATTCGGAGCTGTCGACCGCGCTCCGAGCCGTCTCCGTGACGATCAGCGGTGGGATTTGCATGCCCGCGCTGGGATGCAACGGGCCGCTCGGCGGGAAACTCTCCCTCGCATACAACGGCACTCTGGGTGATTTGGCTGCTGGCAGTGCCACCATCGTTCCCTCTGGGACCGGCGCAGTTCCCGCGCTCCTTGCCCCCGTGACCGCCTTGCTGCTCTCGACATTGCAGAACACGCTCGCTGGCGTCGTCAATCCGGTACTGAACTCTTCGCTGAGCACCGTCGCAACCACGACGACAACAGCAGTCACGACGCTTACCGCCGCGCTCAACCCCGTCTTGGTGCGGATTGGCACGGTTATTGGAATCAACCTGAACGTGCAAGAGTCCGGCGCGACCGCCGGCACATTCCGGGAGGTCGCGGCACGGGTGTCGCTCCTCAGCGGCGCCGGCGCAACGGTAGATCTCGGCCGCGCCGAGGTTGGCCCCAACGTGGTGTTCATCGCACCGGCAATCACCGGCATGAATCCGACTCACGGGCCCGAGGCTGGTGGCACCGTCGTAACGATCACGGGCACCGACTTCGCTGCCGGAAGCACCGTCTCAGTTGATGGCGGTGCAGCAATCACCCCCGACTCGATCGCAACGGACGGACTGTCGCTCACGTTCACCACACCCGCCCACGCACCCGGAGCAGTCCCGGTCACCGTGACAACCACCGCCGGCACCAGCGCACCGAACACCTTCACGTTCGACGCAGCGACAGCCACCGCACTGGCAATCACCGGAATGAGCCCCACCAACGGACCCGAGACTGGTGGCACGGTCGTCACCATCACCGGCACCGGGTTCGCTACCGGAAGCACCGTCTCGGTTGATGGTGGTGCAGCAATCACCCCGGACTCGATCGCGACCGACGGGCTTTCGCTCACGTTCACCACACCCGCTCACGCACCCGGAGCCGTGCCCGTCACGGTCACAACCACGGCTGGCACCAGCGCACCGAGCACCTTCACGTTCGACGCCGTGTCGGGTGGAACCAAGATTGACGAGGTGACTCCCGACACTGGTCCTACAACCGGTGGCACGACCGTGACGATTATCGGCAGCTGCTTCACCGGAGCTACCGGTGTCTTCTTCGGGACCACGGCAGCCACTAGCTTCACGGTCATCAGCGACACGGAAATTCGGGCGGTCTCGCCCGCTGGCACGGGTATCGTCGACATCACGGTCGTCGGCTCCGCCACCTGCGGCGACGCCACCCTCGACGACGGATTCACGTATGTGATCACCCCCGCGCCGGTTTCCCCGTCGCGACCGGGCACGGGCGCACTGCCCGCCACAGGTGTCGACGTCGCACCCGGTGCATGGACGGCGTTCGGGCTACTCTTGGCAGGCCTCGCGCTCATGGGCTTGCGCCGTCGCCGCCGCACGACCTAAACGCGGCGGATCGAAGGATCCGGCAAGGACACAATAAAACGTGCCCTGTGTGGCCGGTGGGAAGTGCTCATTAGAGCATCACCACCGGCCACACAGGGCACGCTGAGTTTGGGTCAGGCGTCGGCCGCTTCGAGCTCCGCCTGCACCTCGGGGGTGAGATCGAAGTTCGAGTAGATGTTCTGCACGTCGTCACTGTCTTCAAGCGCGTCGATCAGGTGGAACACCTTGCGGGCGGTGGCTGCGTCGACCTCAACTTTGAGGGTCGGCACGAATTCGGCATCCGCTGATTCATAGTCGATGCCCGCTTCCTGCAGCGCGGTACGCACCTTCACCATGTCGCTCGGGTCGGTGATGACCTCAAAGTCGGTTCCACCGTGAGGCTGCACTTCTTCGGCGCCGGCCTCGAGCACGGCCATCATCACGTCGTCTTCGGTCGTGTTCTCGCCGCTGACCACGATGACGCCCTTGCGGTGGAAGTTGTACGCCACGCTGCCGGGGTCGGCCATCGTGCCGCCGTTACGGCTCATGGTCGTGCGGACCTCTGCCGCGGCGCGGTTCTTGTTGTCGGTGAGGCACTCGATCAGCAACGCGACACCGTTCGGGCCGTAGCCTTCGTACATGATCGTCGTGTACTCGATCGACTCACCGGTGAGCCCGGCGCCGCGCTTGACGGCGCGGTCAATGTTCTCGTTGGGGACCGAGGTCTTCTTCGCCTTCTGAATGGCGTCGACCAACGTCGGGTTTCCTGAGAGATCAGCACCGCCCAGCTTTGCCGCAACTTCAATATTCTTGATGAGCTTGGCGAACGACTTCGCACGACGGGAATCGAGGATTGCCTTCTTGTGCTTGGTCGTTGCCCACTTGGAGTGTCCAGACATGAACACGAGTTTAGCGGCTCGTGGCGGCCAACACCTTTTCAAGCGTCCGCAGATTTCTGCTGGTGGTGCGCGCCTTGTATTGCGCCTTGGCGAGGAGCTTCGCGAACGGCGTCGTGGTGCTCGACCCTTTCGCCGGGTTCCAATAGAGCGCACCGTCGCCGAGGCGCACCGGATCAAGAACCGGGTTCATGGATGCCGCAGCCTCCGCCAGCTCGGCAAGCACGAGGTCGTCGGAGCCGAAGATCACCATCGGCTGCCGCTCGGCAATGTCGGCGTCGAAGGGAAACCCGCGGGCCGCGGCATCCACCTGCGCCCGTGTCTGCAACACGATCCACGCGGCGTAGCCGAACTCTTCGCCGAGCGCGCGCTCGATCTCTGCTTTCAGCGCCGCTTCAGGTTTGAAGGCCCCATCGTCAGCGCGCGCGGCGCTGAAAACCACGTTGCCGCTCGCGAGCACTGTGCGCACGTCATCGAAACCCAGCGCAATGAACACGTCGCGCAGCGGCACGCTCTTCACCGTGATGCCGCCGACGTTTACGCCACGGAGAAGTGCTACCCAGATCGTCACATCTCAAGTGTGCACCCTCCCTCCGACAGCGGGCTTGCAGCACCGGCTTGGCGGTACCGGTCAGGCGACCGCCCGCACACGTGCAAGGAATCGTTCGTGCAGGCGGGTCTCACCCGAGACTTCGGGGTGGAACGACGTGCCCATGAGGTTGCCCTGTTCGACACCCACGATCCGGCCGTCGTCGAGCGTCAGAAATGCTGTCGCTGCCGGCCCAACCTCAGACACGATCGGCGCGCGGATGAAGGCCGCATGAAGCGGCGCCCCGCCCAGCACCGAGGCGTCAATCGTCGTTTCGAACGACTCGGCCTGCGCGCCAAACGCGTTCCGCTGCACCGTAACGTCGAGGCCGCCGATGGTCTGCTGACCAGGGGCCGCGCCCTCGATGCGATCCGCGAGCATGATGAGCCCGGCGCACGTGCCATAGACCGGCATGCCGGTGGCGATCCGCTCACGGAGGGGATGCAGCATCCCGAACATTCTTGTGAGCTTGTCGATCACGCTCGACTCGCCGCCCGGAATCACCAGCCCGTCGACCCGGGCAAGCTCGGCGGGATGTCGCACCAACACGACATCCGCGCCGAGCAGGGAGAGCATGTGGGCATGCTCACGCACGTCGCCCTGGTAGGCGAGGACTCCGACCTGCGGGCTACCAGCCACGCTCGGAGAGACGGTGCGGGGCAGCCAGGTCGGCGACGTTGATGCCGACCATCGCTTCGCCGAGTCCGCGCGAGACCGAGGCGATGACCGCGGGATCGTTGTAGGCGGCGGTTGCCTTGACGACCGCGGCCGCGCGAGCAGCCGGGTTGCCCGACTTGAAGATGCCCGAACCAACGAACACGCCATCGGCGCCGAGCTGCATCATCATCGCGGCGTCTGCCGGGGTGGCGACGCCACCTGCAACGAAGAGCACGACGGGAAGCTTGCCGGTCTCGGCAACCTCGGCGACGAGGTCGTAGGGCGCCTGCAGTTCTTTCGCGGCGACGTAGAGCTCGTCCTTGGTCATCGAGCGCAGCGCGTTGATCTCGCCGAGGATCTTGCGGATGTGCTTGGTCGCCTCGGAGACGTCGCCGGTGCCGGCCTCGCCCTTGGAACGGATCATTGCGGCACCCTCGTTGATGCGGCGGAGCGCCTCACCGAGGTTGGTGGCGCCACAGACGAACGGAACCGTGTAGTTCCACTTGTCGATGTGGTTGACGTAGTCTGCGGGGCTCAGCACCTCCGACTCGTCGATGAAGTCGACACCGAGTGTCTGCAAGACCTGTGCCTCGACGAAGTGGCCGATGCGCGACTTGGCCATCACCGGGATCGATACCGACGCGATGATGCTGTCGATCATGTCGGGGTCGCTCATGCGCGAGACGCCACCCTGGGCACGAATGTCGGCGGGAACGCGCTCGAGCGCCATGACCGCCACGGCGCCTGCATCTTCTGCGATGCGTGCCTGCTCTGCGTTGACGACGTCCATGATGACGCCGCCCTTGAGCATTTCGGCGAGGCCGCGCTTGACGCGACCGGTTCCCGTGTTCGCTGTGCTCACGAGTGATCCCTTCGGTGGGTGCGCGCTTCACGCGACAATTACTGTCGTCATCGCGCACGGATGTGATGTCGTAGCTGTGCACGGATTGGCGCAGCTACCATTGACCTAGGCCAAAAGATAGCATGTACCAGACAGTCCGCAACAGTGCGGTGAAGGGTGACGACATGCAGCTCGAAATCAGCGGCCAGTCTGCGTCAGAGATTGCCGAAAGCCTGCGCAGAATGCTCGAACGCGGCGTGCTCAGCCCGGGCGACCCACTCCCCTCGGTTCGTGCCCTCGCCGAGACCCTCAGCGTGAATCGCAACACGGTCGTCGCCGCTTACGGCGAACTGACCCGGAGCGGCCTGGTCGTCACGCGCGGCCGCGGCGGCACGCACGTTGCCGACCACGCGGCCGTTGCACAGGAGGGCTACGCCGGCGACAGCGTGCTACGTGACGTTGGCACGGGCAATCCCGATCCCGCGCGCATCCCGAATGCCCTGCACGCGCTGGGCCGCCTGGTCGAGCGGCCGGTGCTCTATGGGACACCTGTGATCGACCCCGGCTTCGAGGCCTGGGCGCACACCTGGATGAGCCGCGATCTTGCGCCTGCGGCATCCATGCGCCTCACGATCACCAGCGGTGCAGCAGATGCGGTTGAGCGACTCCTTGCCGACGTCCTCACCCGCGGTGACGGCGTCGCCCTCGAAGACCCGTGCTTTCTCGCGAGCATTCACACCGTGCGCCTCGGCGGCTACCGACCGGTAGCGGTGCCGGTCGATGAAGAGGGGATGACGGTCGCCGGGCTCCGCACAGCGCTCGAGCAGGGCGTGCGTGCGGTGTTGTGCACGCCACGGGCGCAAAACCCAACGGGCGCGAGCCTGACCGCGACTCGCGCTGCCGAACTGCGCGCCGTACTGAGCGATTTTCCGTACGTGCTGGTGATCGAAGACGACCACTTCTCGATGCTCTCGCAGGTGCCGCTGCACTCGCTGATCGGGCCCGACCACAAGCGGTGGGCATTCATTCGCTCGGTCTCGAAGTTCTTGGGGCCCGACATGTGTCTCGCGGTTGCGGCGTCCGACCCCGACACCGCCGAGCGGCTCGCCCTGCGGCTGACGCCCGGCACGACCTGGGTCAGTCACCTCCTGCAACGCCTCACGCACGCGCAGATGACCGATCTCGACGTGCTCACAGGCATTGCGGATGCCGGTGCCCACTACCGCGCGCGCAACACCGCATTCGCGGCACTGCTGACTGAAAACGGCGTCCCGACCACCGCCGGCGATGGGCTCAACGTCTGGGTACCGCTGCCCGTCGCGACCCGCGCGGTCACGGAACAACTGATGCGGCGCGGTTGGCTCGCACGCAGCGGCGAGGACTTTGTGCTCACCCGTGGCGATGCCGGCGCGACAGGCGCGACAGGCGCGTTGGGTCATCTCCGCATGACGATCCACGAACTCGATGACACCGATGCCGCTCGCCTCGCGGCCGATATCGCCGATTCGGTCCAAGCCGTTCAGGCTGCGCAGCGCAAGGTGCAATGATCGAATCGTGAAGATTCTCTCGATTCAGTCCGCCGTCGCCTATGGACACGTTGGCAACTCCGCCGCGGTGTTTCCCCTGCAACGTATCGGCGTCGAGGTCCTCCCGGTCTACACCGTCAACTTCTCCAATCACACGGGCTACGGCGCGTGGCGCGGTCCCGTCATCAACCCGGCCGATGTGCGCGACGTGCTGCTTGGCATCGAAGAGCGCGGCGCGTTTGCCGACATCGACGTCGTGCTCTCGGGCTATCAGGGCGATGAGGGTATCGCCGATGTCATTCTCGACACGGTCGCCCGCGTGAAGGCCGCCAACCCGGCAGCTGTGTACTCGTGCGATCCCGTCATGGGCAATGCGACTTCGGGATGCTTCGTGGCCCCCGCAATTCCCGTGTTGCTGCGCGATCGGGTCGTGCCCGCCGCCGACATCATCACACCGAACCAGTTCGAGCTCGGGTTCCTCACCCACACCGAGCCCGACACGCTCGACTCGACGCTTGCTGCGGTGGACATCGTCCGCGCGACCGGCCCGCGCACCGTGCTCGTGACGAGCGTGCAGCGCCCCGAGCGCAACACCGACACCGACACCGACACGATCGAAATGCTCGCGGTCGACGACAGCGGCGCGTGGATCGTGAAGACCCCCCGCATCCCCCTCAAGGCCAACGGCTCAGGAGACGTAACCGCGGCACTGTTTACGGCGCACTATCGCCGCACCGGTGACCTCGCCGACGCCCTCGCGCGCGCAACGTCAAGCGTGTTCGACCTGCTCACCCGCACCCACGAGTCGGGCGAGCGCGAACTGCAGCTGGTCGAGTCGCAGGAGGCATATGCCAACCCGCGCATGCAGTTCGAGGTGCAGCAGGTCCGTTGAGGCTGGCTGGCGCCGACACGTCGGTACTGAGCTGCCTACGCCTAGCGCGGCGCCGGCACCTCACCGCCGGCACCTTACCGCTTGCGCCTAGTGGGGCCAGGCCTGCGCGATTGACTCGCGCACTTCGCCGAGGAGCTGCGGGAGCGCCTTCGTTTTGGCGATGATCGGGAAGAAGTTTGCGTCGCTCCCCCATCGCGGGACGATGTGCTGGTGCAGGTGGCCGGCAACGCCCGCCCCTGCGACGGCGCCCTGGTTCATGCCCAGGTTGAAGCCGTCGCAGCGCGAGACGGCACGGAGGGTGCGCATCCCGATCTGCGTGAGTTCGGCGATCTCGGCGACCTCTTCTGCCGTGGCGTCGTCGTAGCTGGCGACGTGCCGATACGGGCACACGAGCATGTGGCCCGAGTTATACGGAAAGAGGTTCAGCAGCACGTACGCGGTGCGACCGCGCGCGACGATGAGCGCGTCTTCGTCGCTCTTGCCCGGTGCGGCGCAGAATGGGCACGTCTCGCGCAGCGGCTCCGGGCCGGCCGCGATGTATGCCATCCGGTGTGGGGTCCACAGCCGCTGAAACTGGTCGGGCACACCCGCAAAGTCGCTGGCCGTCTCGAGCCTGGGCTGAGGCTCGAGACGGTGCTCGGGCAAGCCCGAATCCTGCCCTTGGCCCTGCCCTTGGCCAGGCCCCTGCCCTGGCTCGTCGATCAAGCCTTGACCTCGACCGGCCCGTCGGGCGCGATGACGCCGGTGAGATCTTCGGCCGTTGAAACCTGGACCCTCGCGGCGATGGCGTTCAGAATCAGCGAGATCGCGGCATCCACCGCCACACCGTTTGTCTGCGTGCCGTCACGGAAGCGGAACGAGACCGTGCCACCGGCCCGGTCGTTCTCTCCGACGATCAGCTGCACCGGCACCTTTGAGGCGGTGTGCGTGCGGATCTTCTTCTGCATGCGGTCGTCAGAGTGGTCGACCTCGGCGCGAACGCCGGCCACGCGCAGGCGCTCCACGATGTCGTTGAGGTAGTCGCCATATTGCTCGGCGACGGGGATGCCCACCACCTGCACCGGCGAGAGCCACAGCGGGAACGCACCCGCGTAGTGCTCGAGCAGGATCGCGAAGAACCGCTCAATCGAGCCGAACAGCGCGCGGTGAATCATGATCGGGCGCTTCTTGAGCCCGTCCTTGTCGGTGAATTCGAGGCCGAAGCGCTCGGGCAGGTTGGGGTCAACCTGCACGGTCGAGAGCTGCCAGACACGGCCGATCGCGTCGCGCGTCTTGAGGTCGATCTTCGGGCCATAGAACGCGGCTTCGCCGGGCACCTCGGTGAGTTTGAGGCCGGATGCCACAGCCACCCGCCGCAGCGCGTCGGTCGACGACTCCCAGAACTCCTCGCTGCCAATCCACTTGGTTGCGACGTCGTCGCGCATCGAGAGCTCGAGCTCAAACTCGGTCAGCCCGAAGTCGCGCAGCATCGAGAGGATGAACTCGAGCACCTTGGCAACTTCGACCTCGAGCTGCTCAGGGGTGACGAACAGGTGGGAGTCGTCTTGCGTAAACCCGCGCACGCGGGTGAGTCCGTGGAGCGTACCCGAGAGCTCGTTGCGGTAGACGGTGCCGTTCTCCGCCAGGCGCATGGGCAGGTCACGGTAGCTCCGGCCACGTTCCTTGTAGATCAGGATGTGCATCGGGCAGTTCATCGGCTTCAAGTAGTAGTCGACGCCATGCTTGGTGATCTCGCCCTGCTCGTTGCGCTCCTCGTCCATGTGGATCGGCGGGTACATGCCGTCGCTGTAGGTCACGAGGTGGTTCGAGGTGAGGAAGAGATCCTTCTTCGAGATGTGCGGGGTGTAGACGTAGGTGTAGCCGCCCGCGATGTGGCGTGCACGGGCGTGCTGCTCCATCTCGCCGCGCACAATGCCACCCTTGGGGTGCCACACCGACAGGCCAGAGCCGATCTCTTCAGGGAAGGAGAAGAGGTCGAGTTCGCGGCCGAGCTTGCGGTGGTCGCGCTTCGCGGCCTCCTCGAGGCGCAGCTGGTAGGCGCGCAGCTCGTCTTTCGTGGGCCATGCGGTGCCGTAGATGCGCTGCAGCTGCGGGTTCTTCTCGCTCCCGCGCCAGTAGGCGGCGGCGATGCGGGTCAGCGACCAGCCGTTGCCGATCATGCGAGTGCTCGGCAGGTGCGGTCCGCGGCAGAGGTCCTTCCAGACGGTCTCGCCCTCGCGGTTCACGTTGTCGTAGATCGTGAGTTCGCCGGCGCCCACCTCGACGCTCTCACCGCTATCGCCGACCGATGCCGCACCCTTCAGCCCGACAAGCTCAAGCTTGAACGGCTCGTCGGCGAGCTCGACGAGCGCGACTTCATCGCTGACAACGCGGCGCACGAAGCGCTGGCCCTCGCGGATGATGCGCTGCATCTCTTTGTCGATGGCCTTCAGATCTTCGGGCGTGAAGTTCTCTTCGACACCGAAGTCGTAATAGAAGCCGTCGGTGATTGGCGGACCGATGCCGAGGTTTGCCTGCGGGTTGATCCGCTGGACCGCCTGCGCGAGCACGTGCGCCGCCGAGTGGCGAAGGATGCTGAGGCCGTCCGGGCTGTCGATGTGCACCGGCTCGACGGTCTCGGTGCCCGTGAGCGTCGCCGCCAGGTCTTTCAGCTCACCGTTGACGCGCATGGCGACAACGGAGCGGTCGGAAAACAGGGCGAAGCCGTCAGACACGGGTACTCCTTTTGAGCGGTCGGGATATCGTCCTAGCGTACTGCGGTGCACTCCCCCGCGAGACCGCGGAATCGACGCATCGGCGCGCAAAGCTCCCGCTTGGGAGAAATACCCGGCATCATGAGGCCATGCGCGAACTCACATCCGGCGATCTCGGCATCCTGCTGTCGCTCTTCGCACTTCTCCTGATCACATTCGGGATCGACTTTCGGGTCTCGCGCAAGGCCGCCCGCAAGCATCACCGCCGGGCGGTTGTGTTCGCCGTGGTCAGCCTGGTGGGCGAGCTCACCACTTCGATCGCCCTCGTGCTGACCTGGGTCGCACTCTGGAGCCCGAAGGCCTGGGAGCGGATCGACGACCTGCTGGTACTCGTTCCCGGCAGCATCGCCGTGCTGTGCGCGGTCGCACTCACAGTTGAGTCGGTCTTCGGGCGGGTGACAAGCATTTGGGGGCGGGATGCGCCCAACGGTGACGGCCCGGGTCGTGTCGGCGGCGGCGACGGTGTTGCTGGCGGTGCCAAGGGGCAGACGTCCGTGGTCCCCGCAGAAGCCGACTTCGCCGCCGAGAACGCGCCTTGACCTGATTCGAAGTTTGGGCCGCGGCATCCTGATTCTGCAATTTCCGGGCGCGGCCCCCAGCACCACACACACGAGAAATTGGAGCACCCACGATGCGCGCAATCCTTATCGAGAGCCAGGGCGCCGCGGCGCAGGTCGTCGAGGCGTCGGAGGAGGCGCTGCTCGACGGGGCGGTGCAGCTCGACGTGCTGTATTCGAGCTACAACTACAAGGACGGCCTCGCGGTGGCGGGCGCCGGCGGCATTGTGCGGGCGTGGCCCCTCGTGCTCGGCATCGATGTGGTGGGCCGTGTGACCGCCTCTGCCGATCCCGCATGGAGCGAGGGCGACCTCGTCGTGCTAAACGGCGATGGGCTCGGCGAGGGTCGCCATGGTGGGTTCGCGACGCGTGCGCGGGTGCGCCCCGACGCGCTCGTGCGGGTGCCGGCGTCGCTTTCACCATTGCAGGCGGCCGCGATTGGCACGGCCGGGTTCACCGCGATGATCGCGGTGTTGAAGCTTGCGGATGCCGGTGTCCAGCCGGGTGACGGAGAGATCCTCGTGACCGGTGCCGCCGGTGGCGTCGGTTCGGTTGCCGTGTCACTTCTCGCGGGTCGCGGATATCGCGTGGTCGCCTCAAGCGGCCGAATGCTCGAGGAGGGCGACTACCTGCGTGCGCTCGGAGCGTCGCGGGTGATTGATCGCGCCGAGCTGTCGGCGACGGGCGGCAAGCCGCTGCAGTCGACTCGCTGGGCCGGGGCGGTCGATGTGGTCGGGAGCACGACGCTTGCGAACGTGCTCGCGCAAACGCAGTACGGCGGCACCGTTATCGCGTGCGGGCTCGCACAGGGCGCCGACCTTCCCGTGACCGTGTTGCCGTTCATCCTCCGCGATGTGACGCTCGGTGGTGCGAACTCTGTCGACGCACCGCTCGCGCTGCGTGAGCGGGCTTGGGAGGCGCTGGGCGCGGAGCTGAACCTCACCCAACTCGACGCGATGACCACGACGATCGGGCTCGCCGAAGCTCTGCCGTTCGCGGCCGAGATCCTTGCTGGGCGAGTGCGCGGGCGCACGGTTGTCGACGTGAACGCGTAGCTGTCGCGCTTCGCTCAGCGTTGTTCGGTGTTCGGTGCTCGGTGTTCGGTGCTGGTTGCTCTTCGAAGATGACGCGGCTTCAGAGGATGACGCGGTTTCAGAGGGCGACGCGTTGTCAGAGGGCGCTGCGGTTTCAGAGGGCGACGCTGCGGTAGGTAGCCCGGCTTCTGCCTGGGCCGCCGACCAGGCGGCGGGTCGAACGCGCGGATTCCGCTTCGCGCAGCCCCTGCGCGAGCGCACGCGCCGAGTTCATCTGACTCCGGAGCCATCGCGCCATGCTCCCCTGTTGTTCACTCATCGCTCCCCCTCGGAATATCGGTCTCACTCAGAGAGATGCGTAATTCAGCCAGCTATGACGCGAGTTTCGGAAGTTGTCTCTCGCGCGCCTGAATCTCAGGGGCCCGGATGCTCCAAACCGAGCCGTTCATCGTCGGGCTACCGCTCAGTTCATCGTCGGGTTGCCGCTCAGTCCTCCTCCCCAGGCCCCTCGAGAATTCTTTTTCCACGGCTTTTCAAAACACCATGGATCTGGGAGTTTTCGAGCCCTGAATGTCGGTGGCTCACGCTTGAATAGAGGCATGAAACACCTCGTAGACACTCCGGCTGAGAGCCCCGGCATCCCGCCGGTTGGTGCCCTCGTCGAGCTGGTTCGCGGGGTCGATCGTTCGATCGAAAAGCTCCTGTGCAACGTGTTCGAGTCGGAGCTTGTCGACGCATCAAGCGACAGCGTGTTGCTCGAAGCAATGGCGGTTGCGGCCGGCGTGCAGCGCCGCCTCGACGGGCTCATGGCGGAGCTGGTGGGCGAGGCCGATGCACGCTCGGCGAGTCGGCCGAATGCCGGGGGCTTGGCGGCGAGTATTGGGTGCCGCAATGTGAACGACCTCGTCCAGGCGGTGACACTCGCGTCGCCCCACGCGGTTGCGGCGTCGTTGCGGGTCGCACGCAAAGTGCGGCGCGGCGTTGGGATCGCGTCGGGCGCGTTTCTCCCTCCCGAGCTGCCGGCACTTCGCCAGGCACTCCTCGAAGGTGCTGTCAGCGTCGATGCGGTCTCGGGCTTGCTCGGGCCACTGCAAGATCTCCACGTCGCGGTCGGCGCCACCATCATGCGCCAGGCCGAAGGCCAGTTGGCCGCTGCCGCACGCGGCGCCTGCTGCGCAGAAGCAGCAGAGCTTGTCGGTGGCGGGTTTGCGTGTTCCTCAAACAGTTGTTCGGGCGAGCCACCATCGCCGCTTGGCGTGCGCGACCTGCGCTCCCTCGCGCAGGCGCTCGCGTTCCACCTCGACCCGGATGGCGCAGAACCGCGCGATGCTCGGGCGCTGCGCAAGCGCGGCATCACGTTCGGCATTCCACGAGACGGGCTCGTGCCGCTCTCGGGCCACACGCTCGTCGAGGTGGCGGCGCAGTTTCAGCGCATCAGCGATGCGATGCTCAATCCCAAGCTCGCGGGGCCCCGCTTTCGCCCAGCTGGGGCCGACGACGGCGGCCAGGCGGCGGATGATGGCGCTTCGGGTGAGGGCGATCCCACTGATCTCCGCACCCGCGCGCAGAAACAGCACGATGTGCTGGCCACGATCTTCAGCATCGCAGCCCGGAGCGGCGAGCTTCCCACCCTCGGAGGCGACGCACCAACGCTTGTGGTGTCCGTGAAATCAGAAGACCTCGACTCTGGCCGTGGGTTCGCCGTGGTCGACGGGGTAGACGAACCACTCTCGATTCACGCCGCCCGGCAGATCGGTTGTGAGTCGACGATCCAGCGGATTCGGATCAAAGACGGCCGCATCCACAGTCTCGGTATCACGAACCGTGTCTTCGATCACTGGCAGCGAAAGGCGATCGTGTTGCGTGACGGGGCCTGCGTCATCCCGGGTTGCGGGGTGCCCGCTGGGTGGTGCGAACTGCACCACGTTGTCGAGTACGCCGGGGGCGGCCCCACGCACACCGACAACGGCGTCCTCCTGTGTTGGTGGCATCACCGAGCACTCGGCTCCCACGATGGGTGGGAAGTCAGGATGAAGAACGGATCGCCCGAAGCCCGTCCGCCTTCGTGGCACGATGCCCACCGACGCTGGCGGCCTGTCGGCAAGTCGCGGCTGCATCCTCCGCCCTCGCGGGGCACGCCGACGCGCGGGTGATGTGCGTGGGTGTAGGCGTCTCCATCGCAGGCTGCCCTCCGGCCTTGCGCTGCCACGCGAGCGACCTTGGCGCGCGAAGTTGCAAGAGTGGCGGGTTCAGCTTGAGCATCCGCCTGTCGCTGCAGCGATGCGGTACGAGCGCAACGCAGGCCACGCACACGAGCTTGCGAGGCAAATTTCTGACCTTACAGAGAGACTTGGCGGCAGCCGTCTTAGGTCCCGCAATTCAATTGCGAACTAAATGAAAATGCCCTCGACGCTGACCAGAGCGACGAGGACGAAACAATAACACCTTGGAGATGAGATGTCCGCTATTTCGAGTACCGGTGCCGACGTCACTGTGAACGAGCTCGTCACCGCCGCAGGGCTACTCGGGCACACCCGTCGGTCGTCTTGCCGGACGCGTGGGCAACGAACACCGAGATTGACGCACCTGACCGGAACTTCCCGTGAATCATCCATCCTCACGAGTTCGACCACGACGGCATCTATCACGTCACCATTGCGCACTCATTCCATCACGCCGACTGGGGTGCTGACGTCACGATCCACTGGGACGAAACGCACTTCGAAGCACCCAGCTCGACGGAGACTTTCAGCGTCGCTCCAGAGGACGTCCCCGCGCTGATCGCTGCACTTCAGGCGGCGAAGAAAATCATTGAGGTGGTGCGATGAATACCAAACGGAAGTTGCTGCCACCCATGGCCGTCGTCCAACCGCGGTACGTCTCGCGTTCTCAGATCGGGCGCTCCACGGGACCCGCATCGGTGGGGTGGGCGATCGACTACGAATGCGCCACCGCTTTGAACCGCCGAGAATTGCGAACCCTGCCGCCGAAAATTCGACTAGCCTGCCGAGCGCGCGGTCGCTTTCTAAGTGCGACCGTGTTCCCTTGCCTGAGGCCTTCACTCACTTGCTTCTTCGTCGAGCCGGTGCGATTGTCGCTCAAGTCGTGCGCGTCGCGGAAGGCGGCGTCCATGCGCATCGTCGGCCACGGGAAGCCCTCGCGGCAGCTGACTGCGGCGCATCGTGGTCAAACTACGTCGGCGCCTCGCCGCTGAAGGAGGCCTGAACGCGGCCAATTCCCTGCCTGGTCGACAACACGGTTCTTGTCACTTGGAGGTGTCGTTGCGTGGTGCCGCAAGCTCCCGTCGAACAACTGCACTTCCCTGGTCTGCGGCTTGCCTCCACAACCTGAACGCGTGGTCGTCCTCGCCCGCTTCAAAGAACGTCTGCGCGATCGATGCGAGAGCTTCAGCGTTGATCAGCACTATTGATGCTCTGAAGGAAGCACGCATCTGCGCGGCCTTGCACAACGACCGCGCCGACGGCCTCACACCCTCCGCGAGCGGCGCCGCAACATCGTCGAACCGTGCATCAAGGATCGACGCGAGCCCGGCAGACACCGTGACCTACGGTTGACACTAAAATGCTGGCTTCAACCCGGCGTGCCCTGCGGCTCTTCCGGCTCATTGACGCTGTCCATGCGCCGAGCACCCGCTCGGCTCATCTGTGACCCTCTGCTCTTGCCATCCGCCGACGCGATAGCCTTCTCGATCAGTCGGCATTCTGGGGCATTGGAACGATGCTCGAGTCGCCGCCGGTCGACCTGATATGCCTTTCTACGCTCAGCGGCACTACGCGGGCACTCGCTACGCGCAGACCGTCGCGACGCCGCGCGACGCGATGGCGCGGCTCGCGCACAAATCGCTCGCCGTCGCAATGCGCTACCAGCACACGACCGATCGCGACGATGTTCTCGCCCGCCGCACTGCCCGACGCTGACTCCGGTCCTCGCTAGGCTCGCGCCGTGGATGCATGGCGCTGATTACCGTCGGCGGGCTAGTAACTGCGTATGTTGGCGCGCGGCGGGAGTACCCTGACGCCGCGAGTCGCGTGCTGAGATTCGACGACCTCAGTAAAGCTGAGCCCGACGAAACTGTGCCACTAATGGATGCGCATTTTGACAACGTGCCGACCGATCACGAGGTGAAGCTCAACTGTGTCGCTTCTTGTGAAGCTGAGTCCGACTCGCGCCACGCATTCTGAGAATGCCGAATACGCCGCGTTGGATCTCGCGCGTCCGAGCACCGAGTAGGCCTTTCCGCTCGCTGCACTCGAAGCGCAGTGCCTTCTCGGGCTAAGTTCCTCAGCGCTACTCGACGCGACTTTCTCGTCGCCGCGTTCGGCCTACTCCTGTCGACCGCGTCGAGCGTCGGGGCGCTTGTCCTCACGCCGTAGCCACTTTTGGGTGGCGGCTGATCGCTACGAGTACGCTCACGACATGAGAAATCGACGACGCGTGGGGCGCTTCTTGGTCTGGTTCGGCGCGGGTGCCGTGGCTGTTGCAATCGCCACGGCGACCCTCCTTGCAATAACCCCGACGCCGTGGTCATGGGTATGGGTAGTCCCGTGGTTTGTAGCCGGTATCGGTACGGTGGCGTTCCTCGTGGGCTGGGCTGCGCAAGGTCGGCCGATTCCATTGAGCGGTCGAGGAGACGGGCCGCCGGAACCGCCACCGGTGCTGTCGCCTCCCGGGGACGATGCTTCGATGACGTTTGACATGGTAGGCGGGTCTGCGAGGGGACAAAGGGTGGAGTCCGACGCGAAGAAGGTCTTCCGTACACGCGACACCGACGTTGAATACGGTGAAGTGATACACAAGGAAGGCGAGTCGTGATCTCTTACCAGTGTGCATCCTGCCGACGAACAGCATGGGAGGACGACGACGGAAACGGTCCAGAGTGCGAGTGCGGAAGCGTCGTGTTCCTTCGCATGTCACAACAAGAAGCAGATGTCGCTTACGCCACTGCCCGACCGGCGGCCACGCCTCGCGGCAAGTACGTGATGGAGGACGTGTGGATACATCACACGGTAGGACCGGGAATTATCATCAACGACAGCGATCTCGAGATGCGAGGACTAGTGCAGATTGACGATGTGCCTATTGCACTCCGAGGGCGAAATGCGCACATCACGTACGAGCGCGTCGTCCACAACGTCTCTACTGACGGGCGCGAAGACGACAGGAAGTACGAGGAAGCTACCCCAGAGAGCGACTAGAGCCGCACAAGCGACAACGACGGGCAGACCCATTGCGCCCGTCTTTCGTACACCTCAACGCCGAGCGGCACCCTGCACTTCGGCCATATAGGCGCCCATTCGGCGATGACGTCTTCCTCCCGGTTTCATTCGCCCATGATGTCGAAAGGCCCGCCGGGCGATGAGCCAGACGGGCCTTTCTGTGGATAACTCGCGCATTTCGCCTTTCCGAGAAACCCGGGAAACGTTTCCGAAACGCTTGAAGACATGCGATCGTCACCTATCTCAACGGCGTGGACACAGGGCGCGCAGCGGCGCATCCGTCGCAATCCTCGCGGGTGCGCTTGCTCGAGAGCCTGCCCCGGGCGCCTCGAAACGCGAGCGATCCCCCACGTCGGCCCCACGGCTGTCGCCGGACCAACGAAAAAACCCCCGGAATTCCGGGGGTTTTAGAGTGCGCGATACTGGGATCGAACCAGTGACCTCTTCCGTGTCAGGGAAGCGCGCTACCGCTGCGCCAATCGCGCCCATATAGGCTATTTAGTTGTGCTGTGAGGTGGCGACGGGATTCGAACCCGTGTAAACGGCTTTGCAGGCCGGTGCCTAGCCGCTCGGCCACGCCACCACGTGTGAATTAATCCCACGTGCCGCAGCCTCCCCGAAGGGAAACTACTTCACTCGAGCGGATGACGAGACTCGAACTCGCGACCCCAACCTTGGCAAGGTTGTGCGCTACCAACTGCGCTACATCCGCATGTTTCCGGATTGCTCCGGGCACTTGTATGACTTTAGCCGAACATTCGCCGCATGCAAAACTGAGCGTTCTCCCGCGTGTCACGGATCATGAGAGCGGCATCGATTCGCCGCGGAGACGACCCATCCGCTACTATCGAACACGGCCCTTCGGGGCTGTCCACTGAACATCTTCACGATGCACAGCGGGTTTGGGCGATTGGCGCAGTTGGTAGCGCGCTTCCTTCACACGGAAGAGGTCATCAGTTCGAGTCTGGTATCGCCCACCAAAGAACAGCCCGGTCAGAATGTAGATTCCGACCGGGCTTTGTTCATTTCTGTGCCCGGCATGGGGCAAACGTAGGGCAGAACCGCCGGCCGGCACACGCCACGCGCACCCCCAACCGCCAATGTCGCCACCTCCTCGTAGGCTGTCAGCAGGTCACGAACAACGTGCACCGTAGAGGGAGCGTCATCAGTGAAGTCGAAAGTGCAGCAGCCGAAGCTCGGAAGCATCACCCTCGGGACACTCCAAGATGGTGACCCTGACTTGCTCGTGCCGCGCACAGAACTCCACTCCGCCCGCTTCTCAGACCTCATCCTTGACGAACTTGAGCTCGCGAACGCCCACCTCGACGGCGTGCATTTCGACGGCCTGAGCGCCGACCGCGCGGCGCTCGCCGGCACCTCACTGACCGAGGCTGTGCTCGCGCGAGTCAACATCCCAGTGCTCGACGCGCCACGGTCACGCTGGACCGACGTTGAAATCAGCGGCCGCATCGGTGCCTTCACCGCATACGAATCGTCGCTCCGCAGCATCCACTTCATCGGGTGCAAGCTCAGTTTCGTGAACCTCCGGGCATCCGACCTCTTGGACGTTGCATTCACCGACTGCTCGATCGAAGAGCTCGATCTCGGCGGGGCGAAATGTCGCCGAGTGCAGCTCACCAACACGCAGATCGGCACCCTCGACGTGCGCCAAGCAAAACTCGTAGACGTCGACCTCCGGGGCGCCGACCTCAGAAAAATCGCCGGACTCGAACACCTCCGCGGTGCAACGGTGACGCCCGACCAGGTCGCCATGCTCGCCCCGCTCTTCGCCGACCATATGGGCCTCAACACCGAGAACGCCCCGCGCGCCTGACCCGCGCCACCTCACGGACTCCACCTCACAACCGCCATGCACCTCAACACCGCACCCCTCGCCTCCCCCGGCGGACTCCCGGCCTTCGCGCACGCCAACGGCCTCACATACGAAGCCACCGCGAAGCCACCTGCACTTGGCCCCTCGCTGTGGGAACAGGTGTCAAACGGCACCGTGCGCAACAAGATCACCGGCAACGGCTGGGAAGCCGGCCACATCACCGGCGGCAACAACACGGCAAGCCGCACCGAGCAGGTCGGGCGCTGGAAGGTCACCACGTCGGTCAGCGTCAACGCACCGACGCGCAGCATCAACCTCGGCTACCTCGCGATCACGTTGCCGAGGCGTCTCCCCCACATGCTGCTCGACGCGCGAAGCAACGCTCGTGGTCTCTCTTCGAGCCTGCTCAACACGCCCCGTGAAGGCCAGCACCTCGCGCTTGAAGGCGACTTCGACACGCATTTCCGGCTCTATGTGCCGGCCGGCTACGAGCGCGACGCGCTCTACGTCTTCACACCCGATTTCATGGCACTGCTCATCGACGAGAGCGGCGACCTCGACGTCGAAATCCGCGACGACCGCCTCATTGTCTACAAGCCCGGCGGCTTCGCACTGACCGACCCGGCAACGTGGCAGCGCTTCGCGCACATCCTCGACACGATCGGCGCGAAGGCGTGGGACCGCACCGACATGTACATCGATGATCGAGCGGATGCGCCCGCCCTCGACTTCGCCGGCCCGAGCACGCGCGAGGTGGCAGCATCCGGTCGGCGCCTGCGCCGGGGTTTGCCACCCGGCGCCTGGCTCGGCATCGGAGTCGTCGTCGCCGTCGTCGCCATATTCGGCACGGTCACGGCGATCTTGCTCCCCCTCTTCAGCTAGGCCGCCAGCCAACGAGGTAGCGCCGAAGCGCCGACCCCAGCTACGCGACCGGCCGACGCTCCCGCATCACGAGTGTCTGGGTCGCGACGCCCACCGGCCCGTGCACGTCGTACAGCCGCGAGAACGCGGTGCCGACGCCGCTTTCGTCGGCCTGGGTTTCTGAGAGCAGCCCGATCCACTCGCCCCGGGGCTGCCGATGCAGGTGCACATCGAGGTCTGCGTTGGAGAACAAATACCGGTCGAGGGGCAATACCCAGCTCAGGCCGCTTCCGAAGTCCGCGGCGGCGATCGCTCGCGAAGCCGGCGACGTCTCCTGCCCCTCGATCAGGGGCACCGACAACCGAAACCACGCTGCGGCTGGCCCGGGGAGGGCAGAGTCGCCCTGCGCCATCCGGTGCTCCAGCGCGGTCTGGTAAAACGACACGCCGGTCGGCATGCCCGGGATGGTGATGGGGTCACTGCATGCGTCCGGGAGCGGCAGCAACTGCTGCGGTGCCCACCCGGGAAGCCCTGCAGGCAGCCTCAGGGGCGTCCCGCGCACGAGCAGAGCATGTGCCCGCGCGACCAGCACGCCGTCAGCCAGCAGATCGCTGGTGACCCGTGTGGTCGAACGACCAGGGTGAGACGCGGTGCGAACCTCAAGGGCAGCGACGGGCACCGGCTTGATCAGCTCGACGTTGAGCCGGGCCAGCTGCCAGGCCGGATCATCGACAGCGACCTCGGCCAGGTGAGCAAGGAGCGCGCCCGGCGCACCACCATGCTGGGCGCGTTCGTCCCACGGCCCACGCGACAAGATCGTGGGATGCCAGAAACCGTCCTGTTCGGCGAACACTGCGGTGGGCAGCGGAAGTTCTTCGATCGATGAGGATTCAGCCGTGCCTTCGAGCGTATCGGCGGGGCGGCGGCCAGCGTCCAAACATGTCGGCAACGAAGTTGTCAGGAACGAACGCCTCGAGAGGGCAAAACCGCCCTACACCGCACCCCAGCCATAACGTTTCGCGAGCGCCTCAGCCACGCGCACGAACCGCTTGCGGTCGAGCACGGCACCCTCGCGGCGCATCCCCTCTTCATCCACTCTGAGCACTCGGCCCAGATCCACCCAGCTGGGGCGTCGGTCGTGGTCCCACTCCCCCACACCGAGCGAAAGATAGTCGCGCTCCGCGTTGTGCGGCTTGCTCGTCAGCGCGAACGCAATCACTCGGTCGGCGTCAAGCCGCCCGACCACAAGCACCGGCCGATCTTTGCCGCGGCCATCATTCTCTTGGTACGGCACCCAGGTCCAGACGATCTCGCCCGGATCGGGCGTGCCGTCCGCCTCCGGGTTGTAAGAAAGCCGCACGGCCCCGGCCTCCCGCGCCGAAATTTCGACCGTCGCGGTGTCGCGCGCCTTCTTTTTTCCCCCGAACAGCGAAGACAGGATGCCGCCAGCCAACGAGGTGAGGGTGCTCCTGAAGTTCGCCACGACTTCACCGTAGCAACCCACAGCCACAGCGCCTGCCGCGACCCTCAGTCGCATCCTTACCTCGGTGTCAGCCGGTGCTACCGCAGAGCCTCGACCGGCTCGTCCTCGCTGATTGCGTAACCGGCCTCGCCGTGCACCGCGAGGTCAACGCCTGCGATCTCGTCGACGTCCTTGATGCGGAATCCGATGGTCTTCTCGATTGCGAACCCGACCACGAGTGCGATCACGAAGGAGTATGCGAGCACGCCCAGCGCGGCGATCGCCTGCAGGATGAGCTGTTCAAGACCGCCGCCCACGAACAGGCCCGTGTCGGTGGCGAAGAAGCCGAGATAGAGGGTGCCGATGAGCCCGCCGACGAGATGGATGCCCACCACGTCGAGCGAGTCATCAAAGCCCAGCGTGAACTTGAGTTCGACAGCGAGGGCACAGACGACGCCCGCGAGCAGCCCGAGCAGGAGTGCCCACCCCGGCGTGAGGTTCGCGCAGGCCGGAGTAATGGCCACAAGCCCGGTGACCGCACCGGATGCAGCTCCAACCGCGGTGGGCTTGCCACCCTTGATGCGCTCGACGACGATCCAGCCAATGACAGCGGCCCCGGTCGCCCCGAGCGTGTTCAGCACGATCAGCCCGGTGTCGGCGAGGCCATTGGCCCAGTCGGCGCCGGCGTTGAAGCCGAACCAGCCGAACCAGAGGATCGCGGCACCCAGCAACACCAGCGGCACGTTGTGGGGCTTGTGGTTGCCCTTCTGAAACCCGATCCGCTTGCCAAGTACCAGCGCTAGGGCGAGCGCCGCCGCCCCGGCGTTGATGTGCACGGCCGTCCCCCCGGCGTAGTCGATCACCTGTGCGGGGCTGTGCTCGCCAAAGAGCGTCGTTCCGAGGTTCAGGATCCAGCCGCCGCCCCAAACCCAGGCCGCGACCGGAAAGTAGACGAGGGTCGCCCAGATCCCGGCGAACACGAGCCAGGAGCCAAACTTTGCGCGATCGGCGATCGCGCCCGAGATGAGCGCGACGGTGATGATTGCGAACGTCGCACCGTACGCGACGCCCAGGAGCGCTTCGTTCGAACCCTCACCCGATGCCATCGACCCGAGCGCGAAGTCACTGAACGGGTTGCCCGAAAAGCGCCACGGGGCATCGACCGTGCTCATGTTGTACCCGTACAGAATCCACAGCACGCTGATGAGGCCCAGCGCACCGAAGCTCATCATCATCATGCTGACGACGCTCTTGGCCTTCACGAGCCCGCCGTAG
>JAKOTS010000080.1 GCA_029777095.1 Actinomycetes bacterium
AGCGCCATCTTCTGCGCCTCGAAGTAGTTGCGCTCGGCCAGCCACTCGATGCACCCGGTGGCCTCGCCGACGACATCCCCGGACAGCCTCGGCGTGTCGCCAAGCGCGTCGTCAAGAAGCCGCCCCACGATGGTGCGCATCAACTGCTCGGTGCACACGATGTCAATGGTGTCGCGCGACAGGCCGAGCATCGAGTAGCCAAGGAGTCCGTTGTCATCCTCGTGCGACATGTACGGCGCCGGCCCGCACCCACCCGGCCCGCAGTCCTGCCGCACCACGGCGCCGTCGGCATCGAGGCGCACAGCGACCGGCGGCGCAGCGGTGGCGGCACCCATCGGAGGCGCTGCATCAACCCGCGCAACGGCAAACGGCGCGGGGCCCAAAAGCCTCCGCGCCACGTCTGCAAGGAAGGGGACCACTCCGCCGCGCCGATCGTCAGACACGGCGCGAGGGTACGGCTACGCTGCCTTCTTTCGCTTCACGGACAGATAGACGCCCTCGCTGTAGTACCCATTGCTCTCGCCGAAGAACCGCACATCGACGTAGCCCTTGATCGTGGCGAACTTGTAGAACGTCCACGTTGACGAGTCCGGGGTGTATTCACTCGGGAACGCGAGGCCCGCCTCTCTGCCGTCTTGTCCGGGGTCACCACGAAGCCCCACGCCTCGCGCGTCGCCAGCTGCGCCGGCCCCGAACAGCAAACCGTGTAGAGTTGGAAGCTGCTCACGGCATCACCTCCAGCCGCACCAGGTGACTGCCGCAGCGCGGGCAGGCATGCGTCACGCCGCAGCGTGAGCAGTTCCAGACCCGCGCCTGCCGCAGCGTGCAGCGTTGCTTGCAGTCGTCGCAGATGCAGCCCGGCCCCTCGCCGTGCAGCACCTCGGCCGCCTTGCGCAGCGCCGCCGCGTCGCGCTCCGTCGCCGCCGTCGCGGCCTCGTTGACGAGTTCGGCCAACGTACGGCTCACGAGTTCACCTCTAGCCCGAGCAGCCGGCGGACCTCAGGCCCGCCGAGGTTGATCAACACCGAGCGGCCCGCGTCGGTCATTTCAACCCGCATCGTGATATCGTTGATGGTCACGCTTTCGCAGCAGTCGCGTGCACCCGCGAACGTGTAGACCATGCCGTCGTCGGTCTCCATGACGAGGGCATCCTCGCCGTGGGCATCGGTCGTCTGCTCCACACGCACCATGGTTTTGTTGAGTAGGTCGGTGATACTTGGTTCCATGCACGGGATGTTGTCACCAGCCGCCCGCCGTGTCAAGCTATCATTGCATAGAATCGTCATGCGCACCACGCGCGTATCG
>JAKOTS010000083.1 GCA_029777095.1 Actinomycetes bacterium
TCCGAGTCGGTCCCGGACGGCGACGATGTTACGCTCATCACGACCATCCGCGCGAGCGAGAACCTCGACGGCGCGCTGCTCGGCCTGCCGCTTGCCACGTTCCCCGCGGGGTCGACCCTGTTTGAGCTTGTGGACTACCTGCGCAGGGTCGCGGGCCTCAGCGCTGGCAACCTGACCTTCGCGCACCTGACCTCGCTCATCGGTGTGTCGCGCCTTGACTCTCCGTACCACGTCAGCGGCGGCCAAGCGCTCGCGTACCTGTCCAACGTCCTGCAGTACCTCAGCATCCGCTGGTTCATCGACGACCGCGAGATTTGGCTGTGCGGGCGTGATGAGGTCGCATCCCCCACCGGCGCCAAGCCATGGATTGCGGACGGCGAACCGGAGGAGTTGGAGCCGATCGTCGGCCGGGTGTCCCGCGACGACGGCGGCTACGTGTCCCTGTCGTGCCTGCTGTGTGGCCGCATCCGACCCGGCCGCCTGGTCAACCTCACCGAGGCCGGGCTTGCCCTGGCGTCGCGTGGGCTCTCTGCGAGCGCGGCACAGATTCGCCGCGCGAAGGTCCCGCCCGGCCTGTACCGCGCCGACGAGGTGAGTCACCGCGGGGACACCGGCGCCGGGCAGTACCTCACGTCGCTCAAACTGCGGCCGATCATCACCCCGCTTGCGTCGCTGGCCTTGTCGGACTACCAGCGCCTCGCGCTTGACGTGGATGACGTGGTGCTCGGCGACTTGCTTGGCCTGACGTAGTTGCGGCGCCGGTGCGCGTGACGTGCTATCATGTCAGCATGACCGATAAAGAAAAGATGGACCTGATCATGGCGCTCATCCCTGATGTTCGCTCGCTGGCAACGGCGGCGCACGACCTGCTCGGCGTCGCGCAGAATGGACCACCGGACGGAGCCGCGGATGGGACAATCAATTCCGATGACTGGCATCTGCTGCGCAATGTGAGCAACGCTTTGGCCGCAATCGTCGCGCTGAAGTAGCCTCCTCGCGTGGCCGCCGAAGAAGTCGACCTGTGGCGAGACGTGCGGCGCGGCGCCGTGCGGGACATCTATCAGACGTTCCGCGTGGCGCTCCCCGGTGCCGTTGCGTCGTTCGCCCGTGACACCGCCCGCGCGACGCTGCGTCTCATGGTGCGGTTCGTTGGGACCGACCTGAAGGCGCGCGACGAGCCGACGCCCGTGGATGTGCCGGTGATGCAGTACGCGGGCGGCGGGTACGGTGCATGGTTCGACATGCGGCCCGATGACCCCACGGTCGTTGTGTGCTGCGACGGGCCAATCCGTGGGTACTACGAGAGCGGGACCCCGGTCACGCCCGTCACTGGCCAGTCGCACGATTTCGGCTGCTCGGTCGCGTTCCCCGGTGGCCGCATCTCCAACACGGACGCGCCGACGCCCCCGCCGAACAACGCGGGTGAGATGCACCTCGGCGCAGCCGATGGGACCGCGGCGGTCATCCTTCGCGGCAAAGGCCTGCCCTCGCCGGACGAACTCGGGTCGGTCGTCGTCGCGTCTGCGGGGCCGGTGGCGAGTCTCCTCCTCGGCGGGACTGCGGCCACCCTCGGCGTGGCCCGCCTGACAGACGATGTGGCACCGGATGCCACGTGGACCGCGTTCGCCATCGCCGTCGCCGGGTTCATCAACGGCCTCGCCCCCGGGTCGGTCGTCGTACCGAGCGCCGTCAAGGTGGGCGTCATCTCCACGGCGAGCGAGAAGGTGGTCAGCGAGTGATGTGCTAGAATGGCATCATGGAAATGCCAAAGCTAACCGTGGTCGCATCGTGCGGAAAGTTCATCGTGGAGTCCGACAAGTCGATCCCGGACCCGCATCACAGCAACGTGAAGAAGGTGTTG
>JAKOTS010000088.1 GCA_029777095.1 Actinomycetes bacterium
CGAAGAAGACATCAACCCACGGCGTACAGGTTGCGCCGCCGGGTCGGCCTGGATCCGTCGAGGTCTCGTGCTACTCTTCACCTGAACGCGGGTCTCGTACTCGTCGCGTCGCATCCACGCCCGGCCCTGCATTCCGCAGGTGTCCGGGCGGTTCCTTTTCGAGCATCTGGCGAGCGGGCTCAGCCGTGGTAGAATCGGCAGTATGGATGCAGACCGTGTTATTGCAAAGCCGCCGCTCGGCAGCCTCAATGGAGAGCCCAACACCGGCGCCACAGTACACCTATCCGTATCGTCCGACTCGTGGCCCGCGCCGAGTGAGTGGCCCGCCGCCGACGCGCACCCGCTGGACGTGGCCCGCTTCTGGCGCGACCGCATGCACGCGATGGTCCTGCCCACGCCGTCCGCCGAGGACACGCGGGACTACGCCGCGCACCTGCACCGGGAGGCCATCCGCGATTGGAAGTGGGGGCGACCCAACGAGGAACCGCCGCCGAAGATCGCCGAGCGCCTCGAATCAGACTCGCGCGAGCAGGCATGGGATGCAGCCAAGGGCCCCATCCCCTTGTTCGCCAAGAGTTTCGCGGGCAAGACCGCCGCGACCCTCAACGACAAGGACCTCGCCCGCGCATGGGGCGACAAGCAGCGCGGGGCACATCGCGGCGTGTGCATCATCCTCGGTGACCTTGCGCAGGTTGACGTGGACCCGCGGCACGGTGGCGACATCAGCGGTGAGTGGGCGTCCATCCCGGGCCCACGCGTCACGACCCCAGGCGGCGGCGTCCACGTGTTCACTCTCGGCGCCGGGGTCAAGCCATCCACCGGCAAGCATGCCCTCGCGCCAGGTGTCGAGGTCCGCACGTCCGGCTATGCCGTGGTGCCGTCCGGGTCATCGTCCCCGAACCGGCAGTGGACGAGCGTCGCGGCGCCACAGCCTGCCCCATCGGCGCTGTGTCGAGGCGGCACCCCACCGGCCCGCAAGCGGCGCGACCCGAACGCCACACCGCAGCCGTGGGACGAAGCCCCCACCGGGGCAGAGGACGGCGCTCCCGGCCGCGTCGCATACATCCTCGCCAACGACGCCGGGATCGGCGAACGCAACGATGGGGCGAAGGCCATCGTCGGCATGCTCGCCCGCCCCATGGGCCTCCCGGATGACGCCGTGCGGGCCGCGCTTGACCTCCTTGGCGAATGGGGCGCGGGGCAGGACTGGAACGGACCACGCGCCAAGGAGGAGGCCGCACGGTGGCACGCGGCATTGACCCGCGGGCCCCGCGACGCCGAGTTCGCCGCCGAGGTCGTGGCCACATGGATCGCCGTGCGGGACGTGAACCCTCGGCGCTGGTCCGCAGCGAAGGCCCGGACGGTCGCCCGCTCCGTGTGGAAGACGTGCGACCGGCGCGAGGAGGGCAACGCAGGAGCCGAGGACATGGCCGGGGCGGGCGGCGTCGCGGACTACACCCCACCGACGCGACCGGCGTACACGGCCCCCGAGCAAGTCGATAACACATCGCCGCCGGCCACCACGCCCGCGCCGAGTGTCGATGTCGCCGCCGCATACGTCCCCCTCCCGCCCATCGGCACCGAGGAGGCCAGCGAGGCCGCCAAGGAGGAGCGCTTCCTCCGGTCCATCCTGCCCACCATCGGCGAGGCGTACCCGCTCGAATCCATGGCCCGGGACATGGCGAAGAAGCCCGTCCGCGTTGACACGCTGTACCCGTTCATGGACTTCTGGCGCGTGGAGTTGGAGCCTGCCGATGACTACGGCGTGAGCGTCGGCCACGGGTACGGCCAGTGGTTCGCGCGGGCCATCGGCGGTCTGTGCGAGGGTGACTTTAAAGCCCTCGGCGCTGCGGGTGCGAAGGCCGGCAAGACACACTTCCTCGGGCAAGGCATCGAGGGCCTTGCGCTCTGCACCGCCGCCCGCGTGCTCGGTATCCCGGGGTACAGCGACGCGCCCATCATCATGCCCGTGTGGGTGAGCGAGATGCCGAAGGAAGGCGAGGTCCTCCTGCGCATGGTCTCGCGTCACCTCGGCTTCGACATGCACGCCATCACGGACGGGCAGGCGGCAGGCGAGGCCCCCGGCGTGATGCACATGGCGAACGCCAACCAGCAGACCTCCGGCGTCGTCGTTCAGCATGCGCGGCGCTTGGCCAACCTGTTCGTGGGCGGCGGCACGCTCGACGGCCGGCCCGCAGGCGGCGAGCATGACCCGCTCGGGTGGGCCATCCGCCACCTCGTCCGCGAGATCGACCTGAGCAAGTTCCCGAACCCGAAGGGCACCGGCCGCAACCGCATCGACTTCCGGTCCGGCCCGAACCTCATCGGCAAGCTCGCCGATGCCGTGGCCCTGTACCGCCGCGACCTCGCCCGCCTCCTCGGCGTGTCCGAAGACGAAGTCCTGCCGGTCGTGCTCCTGGACCCGGGCCAGCGGTTCGCCGGGGATGATGAGTCGAGCAAGGCTGCGCTCGATGCCCTCCTCGGCGCCGTCGTGGCCCGCATCTGCCGCCGTCGATCTGGCCTCGGCGCCGTCGCCATCATGACATCGGACACCACCAAGGCCGCTGCCCGCGACCTCGACCTGGAGCGCTTCCTCAGCGAGTCTGGCCAGCGTCTCGCCGCCGACATCTTCGCCGGGTCACAGGCCATCATGCACAACGCGGACGTGATCGCGGTGTGCGGCGAGGACTGCGGCGTGCCATTCCAGCGCACGCAATGGGTGCGCGTTCTGCAAGGCCGGACGGGTGCCCCCGCCGAGGTGTACCCGTTCCGCTGGGAGACGCACATCGGCCGGTTCCGCCCGCGCAAATCTGAGCCGCTCCGGGCGATCGACCCGGAGCGCGGCGGCAGGGGCGGGCGCGGCGACGGTCCGCGCGGCGGTGGCAGAACGTGGGCCCCGGCGCCGCCGGGTGGCATTGGCGATCGTCAGTAACTATTTTGCGATGGTAGCTTGACACGCGGCGGGTGTGCATGTAGAGTCCTGTTCATGCCCGCCACGAACACCAACGCCACCAAGACCACCACCAAGCGCGCCGGCAAGGCCATCGGATGCGGCGAACTCCACCACGTCATGCGCGGCGGCAAGGTCATCGGCACCATCAACAACACGCTCGGCCTGTGGATTGCGCATTCGGACAGCATCAATCCTGGGAACTTCACCACGCACAATGACAAGGCGTCCGCGATGGCGATGTTTGGGTAGTGCCTGTCACCGCCATTGCGCCCCGCACCCTCACGGGCCGGGGCTTAGGGCGCGCCACCATGCCCACCCCCATCTACTCCATCCCCATCTTCACCATCGAGCAGGCCCGCGCGGTCGCCGGTGTCCTCCGCGGATACCTCGACATGCAGGCGCCGAGCGACAATGAGCCGACGCCAGACCTGTGCGACACGATCGCCAGCGACGAGTTCCAAGGCACGC
>JAKOTS010000101.1 GCA_029777095.1 Actinomycetes bacterium
TTGGCGCGCCACACCACCCTTCTTTGTGGGGCGTGTTTTGACGGCGGGCGCGACGCGCGACGCGTCTACCGGGTCGTGGCCAGCGCCCACAGTGTGGCCGCAACGAGCGCCGCCAGCACGGCGAGCGTGACGACATCGATGCGGCGCGTGATTGGCACCTGCTCGGCGATGCCGACGGGGAAGTTGTCGGCCTGCAGGTGCGCTTCCCACTGCTCGCGCACCACGGCGGCGGCGTCTCCCGAGTCGGTGCCGATCATGTCGCTGGGGCGCAGATCGCCTTCGACGAGCCGCGCCTCGCGGTTCGCGTCGGCACGACTCACCCGCATGCTTGTGAGGCGCCCAGGTGCCGGCGCCGACCATGCGACAAATCGCCGGCCGGGAGTGTGGAGGGTGAGCGCGTAGCGGGTGTCGACGTGGATGAGCGCGGCCCAGGGGATCAGCACGCTGTGTGTGACGTTGCGCAGGCGCACGCCCTCTGGCGCGGTGCTCACATACGGCCGCCAGAGCGCTGCCCATCCGAGATAGGCGATCAGCGCGGCGGCGGGGTACACCCAGCCGAGATTCGACCTGCCGGCCCACAGCGCTGACCCCAGAATGAGCGCAGCGAGCGCCCACGCGACCACCGCCATGCGGCGGTTGAATTGGGAGTGAATAATGTACGAGTTTGCAGGCGCCACGGCACCATTCTCTCAGGGTCGCTAGGTGGCGCTCCCAGGCGGTGTACGGGTGATGCCTGATTTCGTGCGATAGGATGCAACGCGGTCTTTTGACAGACCGCCATGTATGCGCGTCGGCTAGGCCCGCAGCATCCACCCATCGTTTTAAGGACCCTTATGGTGCACGCCCTCCGCTCCGACATTCGCAATGTGGCAATCGTGGCTCACGTCGACCACGGCAAGACCACGCTCGTCGAGGCGATGCTGCGCCAGACGGGATCGTTCGACGCACACGCGCACCTCGAAGAGCGTTCGATGGACTCGAACGACCTCGAGCGCGAAAAGGGCATCACGATCCTCGCGAAGAACACCTCGATCACGTACGACGGTGCTCACGCAACAGACGGCCCCATCACGATCAACGTGATCGACACCCCCGGCCACGCCGACTTCGGTGGTGAGGTCGAGCGCGGCCTCTCGATGGTTGACGGCGTTGTGCTGCTCGTTGACGCGAGCGAGGGCCCGCTGCCGCAGACCCGCTTTGTGCTGCGTAAGGCACTCGAGGCGAAGCTCCCCGTGATTCTTCTGGTCAACAAGACCGACCGTCCCGACGCTCGTATCCCCGAGGTTGAAGCCGAGGCGCAGGACTTGCTGCTTGGCCTCGCCAGCGACCTGGTCGACGATGTGCCCGACCTCGATGTCGACGCGCTGCTTGACGTGCCGGTGGTCTACGCCTCGGGCCGCAACGGTGCTGCGAGCCGCAACCGCCCCGGCAACGGCGAACTGCCCGACAACGACACGCTTGAGCCCCTCTTCGAGGCGATCCTCGAGCACGTGCCCGCGCCGGCTTACGACGATGAGCACCCGCTGCAGGCCTGGGTCACCAACCTTGACTCGAACCCGTTCCTCGGCCGCCTCGCGCTGCTGCGCATCTTCAACGGCACGCTCCGGAAGGGCCAGAACGTGGCCTGGGTCCGCGCCGACGGCACCACCAGCAACGCTCGTATCACCGAGCTCTTCAAGACCCGCGCCCTCGAGCGCTACCCTGCCGACGACGCAGGCCCCGGCGACATCGTCGCCATCGCAGGCTTCGAAGACATCACCATTGGTGAGACGATCGCCGACCCCGACGATGTGCGCCCGCTCCCGCAGATTCACGTTGACGACCCGGCCATCTCGATGACCATCGGTACCAACACCTCGCCACTGGTTGGCAAGGTCAAGGGCCACAAGCTCACCGCTCGCATGGTCAAGGACCGCCTCGACCGCGAGCTGATCGGTAACGTCTCGCTCAAGGTTGTCGACATCGGACGCCCCGATTCATGGGAAGTTCAGGGCCGCGGCGAGCTCGCGCTCTCCATCCTGGTTGAGAACATGCGTCGCGAGGGCTTCGAGCTCACCGTGGGCAAGCCCCAGGTGGTCACCAAACAGGTCGACGGCAAGACGCACGAACCGTTCGAGCACCTCACGATCGATGCGCCCGAGGAGTACCTCGGCGCGATCACGCAGCTGCTCGCGACCCGCAAGGGCCGCATGGATGGCATGACGAACCACGGCACCGGCTGGGTGCGCATGGAATTCATCGTTCCCTCGCGTGGTCTGATCGGCTTCCGCACTGAGTTCATGACCACCACGCGTGGCACGGGTATCGCCAACGCGATCTCGCACGGCTATGAAGCATGGGCCGGCAGCATTGTCACCCGTCAGAACGGCTCGATCGTTGCAGACCGCAGCGGTGTTGTCACGCCGTTCGCAATGATCGCCCTCCAGGAGCGCATGTCGTTCTTCGTGCAGCCCACGCAGGAGGTGTACGAAGGCATGGTCATCGGCGAGAACTCGCGCGCCGACGACATGGACGTGAACATCACGAAGGAAAAGAAGCTCACGAACATGCGTGCCGCGAGCTCCGACACCTTCGAGTCGATGACGCCGCCCCGTCAGCTTTCGCTCGAGGAAAGCCTCGAGTTCGCCCGCGAAGACGAGTGCGTCGAGGTCACCCCCGAGGTTGTGCGTATCCGCAAGGTGAATCTTGATGCCAACGAGCGTGCACGTTCGGCCTCGAAGATGAAGCGTCAAGACGGTAAGTAATGGCATCGTCCATCGCAACTCGCGTCGGC
Source organism: Actinomycetes bacterium (assembly GCA_029777095.1). GTDB lineage: Bacteria > Actinomycetota > Actinomycetes > Actinomycetales > Microbacteriaceae > Microbacterium. The sequence goes on from JAKOTS010000101.1 coordinate 2,774, forward strand.
ACACTGTTGCTGGCGCTGGTTGCGGGGGCAATTTTTGGGAGCGTTGGCACGGTCTCGCACAGCTTCACGGTTGTGTTGGGGCCGGTCACGTTGCCCGTTGGGCTCGCGCTCGCGCTGATCGGCGCGGGCGCGTTGCTCGTTGGTATTCGAGCGATCGCTGACCGCTGGGCGACGCTCGCGGCGGGGCTCGGGCTCTTCGTGATTGTGGCCGCATTTGCCGGTGTGGGGCCGGGCGGTTCGGTGCTCGTCCCCGATACGTGGATGGGTGTCGTCTGGACGTTCTCCGCCCCGCTGCTCACCGCGATCGTGGTGGCTTGGCCGGATCTTCGGGGTCGCGGTCGCGGTCCTCATGCCGAGCCGCGGGCGAACTAGACTAGAACTCCCGTAGCAGTGAAGGGACTGACTCGACCGTGACATATGTGATCGCGCTTCCGTGCGTCGACCTCAAGGATCGTGCGTGCGTTGACGAATGCCCCGTCGACTGCATTTATGAGGGTGACCGGATGCTGTACATCCATCCCGATGAGTGCGTTGACTGCGGTGCGTGCGAGCCCGTCTGCCCCGTCGAAGCGATCTACTACGAAGACGATCTGCCTGCCGAGTGGGCCGACTACTACAAGGCCAATGTCGAGTTCTTCGACGAAGTGGGGTCTCCAGGCGGCGCGGCCAAGACCGGCGTGATCCACAAGGATCACCCCGTTGTGTCTGTCTTGCCGGTGCAGGAGCACTGACCCGGATGGGCCTGCAACAGCTCCCCGACTACCCCTGGGGTTTGGTCGAACCGTACGCCGCGCGCGCGCGCGAGCACGCAGACGGGCTCGTCGACCTCTCAATCGGTTCGCCGGTCGACCCCACGCCCGACATCGTGCGCGAGGCGTTGGCCGCCGCGACCGATGCCCACGCCTACCCGACGGTGGCGGGGTCGCCCCCGCTGCGCGAGGCAATCGTGGAGTGGTTTGCGCGTCGCCGTGGCGTTGCCGGTTTGACCGCAGCGAATGTCTTGCCGACCGTCGGCTCGAAAGAGCTTGTCGCCCTCCTGCCCTGGTTGCTTGACCTGAGCGAGGGTGACGTCGTGGTGCATCCGCGCGCGGCCTACCCGAGCTATGACATCGGCGCCAGGGCCGCGGGTGCGACCCCGTTCGCATCCGACGATCCGGCCGAATGGCCCGAGACCACGCGACTCGTCTGGCTCAATTCGCCGGGCAATCCCGATGGTCAGGTGATGGATGTCGCGGCTCTGACCGCCGCGGTCACCCGCGCCCGCGAGCTCGGCGCCGTCATCGCGTCAGACGAGTGCTATGCAGAACTCGGTTGGGACGGGCAGTGGGCCGAGACCCCGATTCCCTGCGTGCTCGACGAGCGCGTCACCGGCGGTGACCCGACGGGCGTGCTCTCGGTGTATTCGCTGAGCAAGCAGTCGAACCTCGCCGGATACCGCGCCGCGTTCATTGGCGGTGACCCGAAGCTGATCTCGAGCCTGCTGAACACGCGAAAGCATCTTGGACTCATGTTGCCCGCGCCAGTTGCTGAGGCGATGATCGTCGCGCTCGGTGATGATGCGCACGTTCAGGTGCAGAAGGAGCGCTACCGCGCTCGTCGTGACCGGTTGAAGCCCGCGCTCGAGCGTGCCGGATTCCGCATCGATCACAGCGAGGCCGGGCTCTACCTCTGGGCGACCGAGGGGCGCGACGCGTGGGAGTCGATGCAGCGCTTGGCCGAGCTTGGCATTCTTGCCGGGCCGGGGGTCTTCTACGGCGATGCTTTCCCGCAGCACGTGCGCTTTTCGTTGACCGCGACCGACGAACGCATCGAGCAGGCGGCACTTCGGCTCGAGGCATCCGCCGTCAACTGACGAATCTTTGGTGCTTGGCACCACAAGATTGGCAAAGTCGTTGGGTGAATCATCAGTGGCCCATTGCGTCGATTAGGCTGTAGGTGCTGGGGCCATACGCCGCGGCACGCCCCCGTCTCTACATCAGAGATGCACGTCACCAATTTGCCAGGAGGCACCGTGAGCGACGCTGGAATTCAGGCCCCAGGCGATAAGGCCACCCTGCACTACCCAGGCGGCACCGCCGAGTTTCCAATCCTGCGCGGCGCCGAGGGCGCATCCGCGATCGACATGGCATCGCTGACGCGCCAGACGGGGCTCACGAGCCTCGACTACGGATTTGTGAACACCGCATCGACCAAGTCGGCGATCACCTACATCGATGGCGATGCAGGAATCCTGCGGTACCGCGGGTACCCGATCGAGCAGCTGGCAACCGGCAGCACGTACCTCGAGGTGGCATGGCTGCTGATGTACGGCGAGCTGCCCACGCCGAGCGAGCTCTCTGACTTCGACGAGCGGATCCGCCGCCACACGTTGATTCACGAAGACATCAAGCACTTCTTCTCGGCGCTGCCGCACACGGCACACCCGATGTCGGTGCTTTCATCTGCGGTCTCGGCACTCTCGACCTACTACGAGAGCGAGTCCGACCCGAACAACCCCGAGCACGTCGAGCTCAACACGGTTCGCATGCTGGCAAAGCTGCCGGTGCTTGCGGCTTACGCGCACAAGAAGAGCGTCGGTCAGGCGTTCCTCTACCCCGACAACTCGCTGAGCTTCGTCGACAACTTCCTCAAGCTGAACTTCGGCAACAATGCCGAGCGCTACGAGATCAACCCCGTGATGTCGCGCGCGCTCGAGCGCCTGCTCATCCTGCACGAAGACCACGAGCAGAACGCCTCGACGTCGACCGTGCGCCTTGTGGGTTCGACCGGTGCGAACCAGTTCTCGTCGATCTCGGCCGGAATCAGCGCGCTCTATGGGCCGCTGCACGGCGGCGCGAACGAGGCTGTGCTCGACATGCTCGGGCGCATCCGTGATTCTGGCGAAAGCGTGCAGCGCTTCGTCGAGCGCGTCAAGAACAAGGAAGACGGTGTGAAGCTCATGGGCTTCGGGCACCGCGTCTACAAGAACTACGACCCGCGTGCGAAGCTCGTCAAGGAATCGGCAGACGAGGTGCTTGAGGCCCTCGGCGTCAGCGACCCGCTGCTTGACCTTGCCAAGGAGCTCGAGCAGATCGCGCTGCAGGATGACTACTTCAAGGAACGTCGCCTCTACCCGAACGTCGACTTCTACACCGGCGTGATCTACAAGGCCATGGGCTTCCCGACTCGCATGTTCACCGTGCTGTTCGCGATGGGCCGCCTGCCCGGCTGGCTCGCGCACTGGAACGAACTGCAGCACGACCCGCAGACCAAGATTGGTCGCCCGCAGCAGCTGTACACAGGATCGACCGAGCGCCCGTACCCCGGCCGCTAATCAGCCAGGCACTCGTCTACGAACAGCCCGCCCCAGCCATATCGGCTGCGGCGGGCTGTTTCGCGTGCGGCGGAGTGTGCTGCGGATGGCGGTGTGGAGCGCGGCGGAGGCGCCGCGGATGGCGGTGCGGAACGTCGCGCGCAGGGTCGCGCGTGAGCCCGCTGCGAACCAGCGTCGCGCCGCGAGCGTCAGGGGCCGTCGGCGCCCTGCGCGGCTGCGGCCTTCACGAAGCGGTGATCGGCCATTGCAAGCAGCACGGCCGCCGCCACCGCCAGCGCGATCCAGGCGCCCGCGCCCCATGCCGGGAGCGCGATTGTCAGGCCGCCCGCCACGAGGAGCGAGAGCAGGAGCGCGTCGGATTGCCACAGCAACACCGTCACGACGGAAACGTCGCCCATCGGCGTCGGCACGGGCATGAGTAGTTCGATCGGGAGTGGGCCCTTTGCGGCATCCATTGCTCTGACGATCACGATGCAGGCCGCGACCGCGACGACCCAGCCCGACATCGCGCCGGCGCCGGCGAGGAGGGCACCGAGCTCGCTCGCGGCGATGGCGAGGAGCAGGGGAAACACAGTGTGCATCGCGGCGTCGGCGCGTACGGAGACACCGAGGAGTGGCGCTCGGCCGGCCCCGTCTGCCGCGGAGCGTAGCCCGTCGCAGAAGACACCGGCGGCGAGAAAGAGGAGAATCGCACCGCTGAGTGCCGGCGCGGTGCCGGCAGCGGGGCTTGCGGCTGCACTGCCGAGGAGCGCGCCCGAACCCACGAGGGCGACGAATCCGACGACGCTTCGAACAGGTCGCCGCAGGGCAACGAGCGCGTCGCGTGCGAGCCACGCGGCGGGCAAGAATCGTGAAAGGGCAAGGTGGATGCCACGGCCCCGAGCGCGCGCCCGACCCAGCGCGCCCAGCGTGGCCGCGGCATCGCCGGTTCGGGCCAGGGTGAGCGCCGCGTGCCATCTTGTGGCTTGCCAGAGCGCGGTGCTTGGCAGAATGCGATCCAGCAGGCGGGGGACCACGAGGGTGCATGCGACCGCGATCACGGCCAGCGCGATCAGGGGCCCCGCCGCGAGGGGTGCGGTCGCCGCCCCGACGGCCGGGGGCCAGAGGGCACTGGTCCAGCCCCACGGCGTGAACGCGAGTGTTGCCGGCACCGCAATGCTCGCACCGATCAACACCGCGATGCCCGCCGAGATCGCCCACAGCCTGCGGTCGTCGAGCGCCTGGCCTGCCAACCACGCGGTCGTCAGCAGTACGGAGAACAGTGCGGATCCGGCGACAAAGCCGACGATGCTGGCGCCTGTCACGCCGCCGCCGAACCACAGCCCGAGCCCGGTGATCGTGGTGATCGCGACGATCACAAGCCCGACGCCCGACGCCGAGCGGGCGAACGAGCCACGGAGCGTGGCGCGCCCGGGGATGTCGACCGCGGTGAGGAGCCAGGCACGGAACGGGTCACTCACGACGGGCCCGCGTGTGCGGACGGCAAGCAGTGCGGCGACGAGCAGCGCGCCGGCGATAGCCGCGACGACCGCTGCTGCGGGTGGGGCGAACAAGACCGACCGTGCCGAGGGCGTCATCAAGCCAAGGACGATCGCGCGCACAATCGGCACGCCGAGGATCGCCGCGAGCAGCACCGCGATATATGCGGCGTAGGCGATATCGGCGGGCCGGGTCTGGCCGTCGCGGCCCACCCGCACCTCGTGGGCCGCGCGAAGGCGCGCGTGTGCTGTCTGCGTCATCTCGGCGCGCTCAGGGCCCGGGCGAGCCCACCGGCTCGTGCACGGTGATGTCGTGGTCGGCGAGCTGTTCGATCAGGTCACGGCTGTGGCTGGCGAACACCAGCGCTGCGCCGGCGTCGATGCGCTGCCGAAGCACCCGCGCGACGAGCGCGCGGCGTTCCTCATCGAGGCGCTGCTCGGGTTCATCGAGCACGAGCACGTCGAACGGGCGGATCAACGTCATTGCCAGCGCGAACAGCTGCGACTGCCCGGACGAAAGCTCATGCCCGAACCGGCGGCCCAGGTGTGCGATACCGAGGTCGTCGAGCAGGGCGTCGGCTGCGGCATCCACCGCTTCGATGCCCCAGGTGGCGGCGATGAACCGCAGGTGTTCGCGCACGGTGAGTTCGCGCGCGAGCGGCGGCGGGCCGAGGAGGGCGGCGAGGCGGCGACGAAGCTGCAGATTGCGCACGTCGACCGGTGCCCCAAAGACGAGGGCGCTGCCGCTGCTCGGGCGCTGGGCGCCGGTGAGCACGCGCAGGAGCGTGGTCTTGCCCGAGCCGTTGCGGCCGCGGATCGCGATCGCGTGCCCTCGCTCGAGGGTGAGCGACGTGGGCGCGAGCAGCGGTTGCCGGTCGATCGATACCGACACCGCATCGACACGCACCGCCGCAGCCGGCACCGCCTGGCCCGGCGCCAGACGCGACGTCAAGATGCGTCGTCCGCTGCGGCGGCCTCGCGCTCGGCCTCATGCTTGCGAAGCAGTTCTGCGACATAGTCGGGCACGCTCGTGGAGCTTTCGCGGGGCGGGCGCTCGTATCCCCGCGACGGCGGTCGCGGCGGGATCACGATCTCTTCGCGCTCGACGACCTCGTAGGGAACCTGCGACAGCAGGTGCGAGATCATGTTGATCCGCGATCGACGTTTGTCGTCGCCATCGACCTCCCACCAGGGGGCCTCCGGAATGTCGGTGTGCACGAACATTGTGTCTTTCGCGCGGGAGTAGTCTTCCCATTTCGTGATGGCCTGCACGTCGTTGGGGCTCAGTTTCCACCGTCGCATCGGGTCTTCAAGCCGGTCGTGAAAACGCCGCTCCTGCTCGACATCTGACACTGAGAACCAGTACTTGAGGAGGATGATGCCGTCTTCGACAAGCATCCGCTCAAAAATGGGGGCCTGGTGCAAAAAGCGGTGGTATTCGGCGTTGCTCGAGTACCCCATCACGCGCTCGACCCCCGCCCGGTTGTACCAGGAGCGATCCATCAGCACGATCTCGCCGCCCGCGGGCAAATGCTGGATGTAGCGCTGAAAGTACCACCGTGTCTTGTCGCGCGCACTGGGCGTCGGCAGCGCGACGACCCGAGAAACTCGCGGGTTGAGGTATTCAGACACGCGTTTGATGGTCGAACCTTTGCCCGCCGCATCCCGCCCCTCAAAGATCACGACAACGCGAGCGCCGGATGCCTGGACCCACGCCTGCATGTCGACCAGGCGTGCCTGCAGGGCCTTCAGCTCGGATTTGTAGAGTGCCTTTGGCATTCGCTTCTGCGGACTCATGTGCTCTCCTTCGCCGTGCATCGTGCGCGTGGGTCTTGGCCTACGCGTGGAGCGTGTGATTGAGGGTAACGCCGGCGCCGGTGCGAGTGATGGCCTCGACGGCGCCCGAGAGCGAGTTGCGGCGAAAGAGGAGCCCAGGCACACCCGAAAGTTCCATCGCCTTGACCACGCGCGGCTTGCCGTCGGCGGTGCGGGGCTCTTCGGGGAGCAGAATCTTGGTGCCGGCCGTGACGTAGAGCCCGGCCTCGACGACGCTGTCGTCACCGATCGAGATGCCGACGCCCGAGTTGGCGCCGAGCAGCACCCGTGCGCCGATCGTGACCTGGTGTGTGCCGCCGCCGGCGAGCGTGCCCATGATCGAGGCGCCACCACCCACATCGGTGCCGTCGCCGACGACCACGCCCTGCGAGATGCGTCCCTCGACCATGCTCTGCCCGAGCGTGCCCGCGTTAAAGTTCACGAAGCCCTCGTGCATCACGGTCGTGCCGGGCGAGAGGTAGGCGCCCAGGCGCACGCGAGAGGCATCCGCAATGCGCACGCGGGGCGGCGTCACGTAGTCGAGCAATCGCGGAAAGCGATCGATGCTGTGCGCGTGGATGCCGGCACGGAGCAGGTGGGGGCGCAAGCGATCGAAGTCATCGGGATGCATCGGCCCGGCGTTTGTCCACACGACAGTGGGGAGCTGGGCGAAGATACCGTCGAGGTTGATCTCGCCCGGGCGCACGAGGCGGTGTGAGAGCAGGTGCAGCCGCAGGTAGGCGTCGGGGGTGCTGGTCGGCGCAGAAGCGAGGTCGATCTCGACGATCACTGCGTCGAGGGTGACCGCGCGGCGAGGATCGGGGACGGCGAGCTCTTCGAGCTCCGACGGGAGGATCCACCGGTCGCGGCCTGCGGGCAGCGGGCCCAGCGTGACGTGCGAGAACCAGGTGTCGAGCTCGACACCCTTCGCTGTGGTGGTGGCAAGTCCTGAACCCCAGGCCTGAGTGTGCGCGGTCATGTGCCCACGTTAGCGAACTGCGGTGGATCGCCGACGCACATGGCATCGCTCGATATGATCGGCACCATGGCCGCACCCCTGGATTTGACCGCTTCGTCGCTCGATATCACGCGCTGGATCTGCGATGTCCCCAGCGTTTCTGGCGACGAGGGGGCGCTCGCCGATGCGATCTTCGCGGCGCTGGCCGGGGCATCCCATCTGGAGCTCTACCGCGATGATGACCTGATCGTCGCGCGCACAAACCTCGGGCGTGCACAGCGAGTCGTGATCGCCGGGCACATCGACACGGTGCCGATCAACAACAACCTGCCAACCCGCGACATCGAGGTCGACGGTGAGCCGTTCTTGTGGGGGCGAGGCACGGTCGATATGAAGGCCGGGGTTGCCGTGCAGCTGAAGCTCGCGCACGAGCTGCGTGAGCCCCTCTTTGACGTGACATGGATGTGGTACGACCATGAAGAGGTCGACGCCGAGCGCAACGGGCTGACCCGGCTCGCGCGCACCCGCCCGGACCTGTTTGCCGGCGATTTTGCAATTCTTGGCGAACCCTCAAACGGCACCGTCGAGGGCGGTTGCAACGGCTACTTGCGCGTCATCGTGCGCACTCGCGGGGTGCGCTCGCATTCGGCGCGGTCGTGGATCGGCGAGAACGCGATTCACAAGCTGGCCCCCGTGCTCGAGCGGCTCGGAGAGTACCGCGCGCACGAGATCGAGGTCGAGGGGCTGCTCTACCGCGAGGGCCTCAACGCCGTACGCATCAACGGCGGCGTCGCGAGCAATGTGATTCCCGACCTGTGCGAGGTCGAGGTGAACTACCGGTTTGCCCCGAGCCGCTCGGTCGACGAGGCCGAGCAGCACGTACGCCGGGTGTTCGACGGCTTTGAGGTCGAAGTCATCGACGCCTCGGCGGGTGCGCGACCGGGGCTCGACGCGCCGATCGCCCAGCACTTTGTCGCTGCCGTGGGCGGCGTGCCCCAGCCCAAGTACGGCTGGACCGACGTCGCCCGGTTCTCGGCCATGGGGATCCCCGCCGTCAACTACGGTCCGGGCGACCCCCACCTCGCCCACCACGACCACGAGCAGGTGGCTGTTGCCCAGATCGACGACGTCGAGCGTGGTCTGCGGTCGTGGCTGACGGGTCGTTGACGGGTCCGCAGATTCCGGCCCACGCCACCTCCTCGCCATTGCGTGCGAGCTGGCGGGGGCTCCCGGCGTCGTTGCGCGTCGCGCTGATCTACCTCGGCGCCCGCGCGATCACCACCGCGATCATGCTCGGTGTGGCAGCATTCGCGGCCCCGGGCTCGCGCCATGGCCCGAACCCGAGCGTGTTCGATTTTGTGCTGGGGTGGGACGCACAGTGGTACTGGTTGATCGCGGAGTCGGGGTATCCGCTCACCCTGCCAACTGGCGTCGATGGCGCGGTTGTCGAGAACGCGTGGGCGTTCATGCCTGTGTACGCATATCTTGCGAAGTGGGTGGGTTTTGGGGTGTGGGGCGCCGGCGCCCTCTTCATCTCGTTGCTCAGCGGCTACCTTGCGTGTCTCGTGTTCTATCGCCTGATGTGCGAGCGGCTCGACCGCTCGGCAGCGACCTGGGCAGTGATCTTTCTGGCGTGCGGCCCGATGGCGGCAATGTTTCAGGTCGGCTATGCCGAATCCCTCGCGCTGCTCTGGTTGTTGCTCGCCCTCTGGTGCGTCGTGCACCGGCGTTTTGGCTGGCTCTACCTGCTCGTGCCGCTCATGGGTTTCACTCGTCCCGGCGTGCTGGCATTCGCGCTGATGCTCGCGATGTATGGCATTTGGCGATGGATGCGCCGGCGCAGCGATCCGCTCCCTCCCACGCAGATCGTGCATATCGTGGCGCTCGGGCTGTTCTCGGCGCTGGTTGGGTTTGCATGGCCGGTGATCGTCGGGTTCGCCACCGGCGATGCAGGGGCGTACCTCGCCACCGAGCTTGCCTGGCGGCGGCCGTGGGTGGGAGAGGGGGTATTCATCCCGTTCTCGGCATGGGTGCAGGGGGCAGAATTTTGGTTCGGCCGAGCGTGGGGCCTGGGCGCCGTCACGGGGTACGTCGTGCTGGCGTTGCTGCTGGGTGGTGCGGCGGCCGCGCTGCTCTTGCTCCCATGCGTGCGGCGGTTGCAGGTCGAGGTGCGGCTGTGGGCCGCGGCATACATCGTGTACTTGCTCGCCGTGTTCTTCCCACAGTCGAGCGTGTTTCGCCTGCTCTTTCCGCTTTCGCCGCTGTGGGGCGCGGTCGCCGTGCCGCGTTCTCCGTGGTGGCGCGGGGGAGTATTCGTGGCGTGTGTGCTCGGCCAGTGGTGCTGGATTGCGCTCATGTATGGGGTCGGCACCGCCTATTGGCAGGTGCCATAAGTCGCAAAATTGTGGCTCGATCGGGGCCTGGTTCGCCGAGCGGCGCGCGACAAGGGATAATGGAACTATCATACGCGACGAAAGGGAGCCACAGATGGCAGCCATGAAGCCGAGGACCGGCGACGGACCAATGGAGGCCGTGAAAGAAGGTCGCCTCATCATCGTGCGGGTTCCGCTCGAAGGAGGCGGTCGTCTTGTCGTTTCAGTGAACGACGCCGAAGCCAAGGAACTTCACGACGTGCTTGCAGGAGCTATTAATCCTGCATAGCCAGTGACTTCAGTGCAAAGGGCTGGTTTCCACGAAAGTGGGGACCAGCCCTTTTTTGCATTCTGCATGACACGCGGGCGCGGCGACGCGCTTGGACGTGGTGCGTGGCGCCTGCGAGCGCATGGTGTGACTACGCGGCTACGCGGTGACCTTGGTGAGCTGCAGCAATCCGTCGCCCACGATCGAAAGTGCCGCGATGACGGCGGGGGACTGCTGGGTTTCTTGAATGAGCGACCGCAGCGCGCGGGTGATGTCGTCGCGCTGTACCGGGTCGGCGACGCGCCCGTCGTTCAGGGCGCGTGGGACGAGCACCGTGCCGCCGGCGCGTGCCAGACGGAGACCGTGTTCGACGTATTCGATGACGTTTTCGCGGTCGGCATCGACCAGCACAAGATCGTATGAAGCCTCGTTCATGCGCGGGAGCACGCTCGCCGCGCGTCCCGTAATGAAGCGGGTGCGTGCCGCGGGGATCTTCGCGTCGAGGAACGACTGGCGAGCGGCCGCAAGGTGCTCCGGCTCGCTGTCGATCGTGGTCAGCACAGCCGACGGCGAGCCGTGCAGCATCCACAGGCCTGAAACGCCGGCGCCGGTGCCGATCTCGACGATGTTGCGCGCCCCGCTTGCCGCCGCCATGACGGCCAGTTGCGAACCGATCGAGGCGGCGATGGGCTCGGCGCCGAGTTCGAGGGCGTGCTGACGAGCGCGCGCAATGTGCTCCGGTTCAACGACCGATTCTTGCGCGAACTTCCAAATTGCGGCGTGTTCCGAGACCATGGGGATCCTCCGTGCCCAAGGTTACGCGGGCGTGGGCCGTTCACAGTGCAGGCGTGCCGGGGAATCGGCGCGGTCATTCAGCCGCTGCGGCTAAACTTCTGTCATGTCGTTTGGCCTGAGCTTCGAGAAGATCATCTTGATCGGAGTCATTGCCGCCCTCATTATCGGTCCCGACAAACTGCCACAGTTTGCCGCGAGCTTCGCGCAGTTGCTCAACAAGGGCCGCGACCTGCTCAAGGGTGCGCGCGTTCGCATGCGTGACGAAATCGGTCCCGAGTTCGACGAGGTCGACTGGCGCAAGCTCGATCCCCGTCAGTACGACCCGCGACGGATTGTTCGTGAAGCGTTCCTCGACGATGCACCGGGGTCGAGTGCCCCGACCGCGAACCCGTTCGCGCCGGCGGGTGCTGCCGTCGCTTCGGGCACCGCGACGGCCGTGGCTGGCAAGACGATTCGGGATGCCGCGGCCACCCGCGTCGCATTCTCGGCCGAGAACCCACCGCCGTTCGATTCGGAATCAACCTGACCGGTCCGGCATCGGCTGTGGGCTGACGCGCCTCAGTCGGCCGAACCTCACCTAGTTCGTGCTGAGCGGGAGCTTCCGACCGACGAGTGACGGACCGCTGGTGAGGAGCCGGTCGGCGAGGGCGCTGATCACGCGCGCGGCCGGGTCTTCGGGGTGTGCCAGGACCGCCGGCATCCCATCGTCGCCGCCCTCTCGCAAAGGGACGCTGAGTGGCACCGATGCGAGGAGGGGAACGACCTCGTCGTCTGTTGACAGCGCCGCCGCCACGGCGTTGCCGCCGCCCTCGCCAAAGAGCGACATCACGGTGCCATCGGGCAGCGTGAACGGCCCCATGTTTTCGATCACCCCGACCACGCGCTGGCCCGTCTTGCCCGCGGCGAGCCCGCTCCGAACCGCGACGTCGGCCGCGGCCGACTGCGGGGTCGTGACGACGACGACTTCGGCGTGGGGAAGCATCTGCCCCACCGAGATTGCCATGTCGCCCGTGCCCGGGGGCATGTCGATCAGCAGGATGTCGAGGTCGCCGAAGAAGACTTCCTCCAAGAACTGGGTCAGCGTGCGGTGCAGCATTGGGCCGCGCCAGACCACCGCGCCCGAATCGCCCGCACGCAGGAACATCCCGATCGAGATGACCTTGACCCCGTGTGCAACGGGCGGCAAGATCAGCTCGCCAACGCGCGTGGGGGTCGCGGGTGCGCCATCGTGCACAAGGCCCATGAGGCCGGGGATCGAGAAGCCGTGCACATCGGCATCGATCACACCGACGCGGACGCCGCGGGCGGCAAGCGCGACGGCGAGGTTGGCGGTCAGCGTCGATTTGCCGACGCCACCCTTGCCGCTCGTGACGGCGATCACGCGGGTGAGCGAATCGGGCCCGAACGGCATCACGCGGGCCGCGCGGCCGCCGCGGAGACGCTCGGTGAGCGCGCGGCGTTGGTCGGGGGTCATGACGCCAACGTTGATCGTTGCGGCGGCGACGCCCGGGACCGCTCGGACTGCGGCATCCACGTCTCGTTCGATCGAATCTGCGGCAGGGCAGCCGACGATCGTCAGACGAATGTCGACGCGGGCATGTCCTGACTCGACGACGATGTCACCGACCATGTCGAGGTCGGTGATGGGCCTGCGGATCTCGGGGTCGATGACCCCGGTCAGCGCACGGCGAACGTCGTCGGCCGTTGCGCTGGTCATTGCGCGCCGCCGGCTGTTCCGGGTCGTTCTTGGTCGTTCTGGTGCTCGCTTGCGGCCTTCGTCGCATCGCGCTGGTCGAGTTCTTCGAGGAGCGTCCGGAGCTCCTGGCGAAGCACATCACGTGTCGCCACACCGTCGAGTGCCATGCGCAGGGCGACGATCTCGCGCGCAAGATACTCGGTGTCGGCGAGGTTGCGTTCGGCACGCTGTCGGTCTTGCTCGATCTGCACGCGGTCGCGGTCGTCCTGGCGGTTTTGTGCGAGAAGGATGAGCGGTGCGGCATACGACGCCTGCAGCGAGAGCATGAGGGTCAGTGCCGTAAAGCCGTTCGCCGCGGAGTCGAAGCGCATCGAGATCGGCGCGAGCGTGTTCCAGGCGAGCCATGCCGCACAGAACAGGCTGAGGCCGAGCAGAAACGCAGGGGTGCCCATCTTGCGGGCGACCCACTCGGTGAAACGCCCAAATCGGTCGCGCGACTGGTGCGGGCCGCGCCCGAGCACGCCGGTCCGGAGGCTGCGGGGCGCATCGAAGCTGACCCCGCGGGGCGAGCGCGCCATCATTGCCGTCGTTCCGGTGTCGGGCCCATGGGGCGAGGGGTTGCAAGGTGCAGTGGTGGATGCTGCGGGTGATCGTCGTGCGATCGCCAGTCTTCGGGCAACAAGAAGTCGAGCACGTCGTCGACCGTGACCGCGCCCACGAGGCGGTTCGCGGTGTCGACCACCGGCACCGAGACGAGGTTGTAGCTCGCGAGCATGCGGGCAACCTCGGCGGCAGACGCCGTGGCGGGCACCGCGTCGACACTTTCGTCGATGATCGCGCCGAGCCGCTCGTGTGGGGGGTACCGCAGCATGCGCTGGAAGTGCACCAGCCCGAGCAAGCGCCCGGTGGGTGTCTCATATGGCGGCAGCGTGATGAACACCGCGGCGGCGAGCGCCGGGTGCAGCTCGTGGCGGCGAATCATCGCGAGCGCCTCGGCAACGGTCGAGTCGGCCGAGAGCACGATCGGCTCGGTGGTCATCAGTCCGCCCGCGGTGTCGGGGTGGTAGCGCAGCAGCATGCGGACGTCTTCGGCCTCGTCGGGATCCATGAGGTCGAGCAGCTGTTCGAGGCGGCCCTCGGGGAGCTGACCGAGGAGGTCTGCCGCGTCGTCTGGCTCCATTGCATCGAGCACATCGGCGGCGCGGTTGTCATCGAGCTGCTGGAGGATGTGCACCTGGTCTTCTTCAGGCATCTCTTCGAGCGCATCCGCAAGGCGGTCGTCAGACAGCTCGTCGGCAACCTCGAGCATGCGCCCCTCGGGAAGATCGAGGAGGGTGTTTGCGAGGTCGGCGGCCTTCAGTTCTGAGTACGACGCGATGAGGTGCTCCGCCGATTGCGCCTGCCCTGGGGCCTGCTGCTCGTGCACCTCCGCCCACGTCGCGAACGTGGTTGGTCCCTTTGAGAACCTGGATGCCCCGGCCTTGGGCCTGCGCAAGAAGAGCTGGCTGATCGCCCACTCGCCAAGCCGGTCATTTTCGATGCCGACGTCTTCAATGACCGCTGTCCCCGAGCCATCCGCGAAGTGCACGGTGCGCCCAAGCATTTCGGCCAGCACCCGTACCTCTTCGCCCCGCTGTTGAAAGCGACGGACGTTGATGAGTCCGGTCGTGATGACCTGACCGTTCGTGATGCTGGTGACGCGGCCGATCGGAACGAACACCTGGCGGCGGCCAGGGATCTCGAGCACGAGGCCGACCACGCGCGGGGGGTGGCTCTTGCGGTACACGACGATCACGTCTCGCACCTTGCCGACACGGTCACCGGCAGGATCGAAGACGGTGCACCCCATCAGGCGCGCGACGAAAACCCTCTGCGTGCTCACGTGTCTAGATTAGTGCGCCCATCGCGGGGCCACGCACAGAACCGCTCGACCACGTCGCACGGCGGCGCCGAGGGCAGGGGGCACAGGCCCCTTACACCTGGTGCGTGGGACAATGGCACCATGAGCATGATGGGAAACGGGCGGATGCGCGGGCTGGCTGCAGACGTGCCAGCAGGCGAAGTTGTGGCAACCTTCGGCGACTATGTCCGTGCGCAAAAAGCTGTGAGCACGTTGGTCGCGGGTGACGTCCCAGCCCGCGACATCACGATCGTCGGCACGGGGCTTCGCTCGGTCGAACGCGTGACCGGCAAGCTCGGTTGGGGTTCGGCCGCACGCACCGGTGCGATCAACGGCACCCTCCTCGGCGTGTTTTTCGCGGCGATCGTGGCGATTGGTATGCCGGATGCGCCCCTGCAGTTGTTCGCGGGTGTTCTCCTCATGGGCATCGCTTTCGGCATGCTCATGAGCCTGCTCAGCTATTCATTTGTGCGACGCCGCCGCGATTACGCTTCGTTCACGCAGGTCCTCGCCGAACAGTACGAGGTCACGGTCGTCGCCGCGAGCGTGCACAAGGCACGCGGAGTGTTGGAAGGGCACAACACCGGTGCCGCTTCTGCAGTTCGCCCGGCCGGAGCGCGGCACGCGACGCCCGACGCATACCCGGGCGCTGGCGCCGGAGTTGCGCCTACACCGGCGCCGGCAGACGCCCCTGCGGCGCCTCAGCCTCCCGCGGCTGAAGAGCCGCCGCAGTATGGCGAACGCTTGCCGAACGCGGGTGCCGGGGCTCCCGGTGGCAGCTCGGCGCGTGTCAGTAGCGCGGCACCAGACGCAACGCTCTGAGCCGTACGGAGCGCTCTGAGCCCTACGGAGCGCTCTGATCCGTACGCAGCGAGCTGAGCCGTGCGCAAGGCTCTGAGTCGTACGGAGCGGGCGCTCGCTCGTCCTACAGCCCGCGCTGCACCCAGGCTTCGACGTCATCGGCCGTGCGTGCAATCGCTGCTGACAGATTGACGGGGCCGTCTTCGGTCATCAAGATGTCGTCTTCGATGCGCACACCGATGCCGCGGTACTCGCTGGGCACGGTCATGTCGTCGGCCTGGAAGTAGAGCCCAGGTTCGATGGTGAACACCATTCCCGCCTTCAGCTCGCCGTCGTAGTACATGTCGCGGCGGGCCTGCGCGCAGTCGTGCACGTCGAGGCCGAGGTGATGGCTCGTGCCGTGGACCATATAGCGGCGGTGCTGGCCGCCGTTGTCGGCGTCGAGCGCTTCGTGTGCGGTGACCGGCAGGAGCCCCCATTCGGCCGTGCGGGCCGCGATGACCTCCATCGCGGCGTCGTGCACGGCCCGGAACTTTACGCCGGGCTTGGCGATGGCGAAGGCCGCGTCGGCAGCCTCGAGCACCGCGTTATAGACCTTGCGCTGCACGTCGCTAAACGTGCCATTCACGGGCAGGGTGCGGGTGATATCGGCCGTGTAGAGGCTGTCGACCTCGACGCCAGCGTCGATCAAGATCAAGTCGCCCGGTGCGACGACGCCGTCGTTTCTGGTCCAGTGCAGGTAGCAGGCGTGCGGGCCGGATGCCGCGATCGTCGCGTAGCCAAGGTCGTTGCCGTCTGCACGCGCGCGGGCGTAAAACGCGCCCTCGACGACGCGCTCGCCGCGCGGGTGCGCGATCGCGGCGGGGAGGTCGGCGATGATGTCGTCGAACCCACGCGCCGTCACGTCGACGGCGAGCTGTAGCTGTGCGATTTCGTAGGCGTCTTTCACAAAGCGAAGCTCGGAGACAAACTGCGTGAGGCTGGCGTCGGCACCGACGATGAGCTCGCCGTCGTTGGCGGCAAAGTGGTTGATGTGCGCGGTGTCGATGCCGAGCTCTGCGGCGACGTCGGCGAGTGCTGGGCGCGGCCCGATCCAAAATTCTCCGATGGACGCGTCGGAGTAAAACTCTGAGGTGTGGCGGTCGGCGCGCTCGCGAAAGTAAAGGGTGACCGTGTGGCCGCTCTCGGTGGGGTCGAACACCAGCATCGAACCGGGCTCGGAGTCGGATGCCCAGCCAGTGAGGTGCGAGAACGCCGAGTGCGCGCGGAATGCGTAATCGGTGTCGTTGCTGCGCACCGCGGTCTCGCCCGCGGGCACCACCAGTCGCTTGCCCGGGAACGCGGCTGAGACCGCGTCGCGGCGGGCGGCCGCGTAGTCGGCCTGCTCACGCCGGGCCGGGAGAAGCGCGGGACGTTCTGCCCAGCCTTCAGAAATCGTGCGCAAGAACCCACCGGGGAACGGCGCGCGGCGGTTCGTGACGGTGACCTTGGTGGCGTCTGACTCGGAGGCGTTCATGCCCTCAGTCTGCCATCACCCACCGACACTCGCGCCGGCAGTTGGCGCATCGACGGGTTCGAGTTGCACCACGAGCGGTCGGTGGTCGCTTCCGGTCTGATCGAACGACCGCAAGACCACTGAGCCGGTGGGTACCCAGTGGGTCGAATAGAGCACGTGGTCGATGGGCGCGCCCATGAGCGCGGGCACATCGGTCGACCACGTGCCCACGGCGCCGTTGCCGCTGTCGCTGGCCGCGTCGCGGCAGTTTCCGAGCACGCCACCATTGATACCGAATGCCGACATGTGATCGACGGTGGCGTTGAAATCGCCGGCCATGATGACGTTTGATGCGGCGCACTGGTCACTGAGCCACAGCAGGTCGTCGCGCCACTTCTGCATGTAGCCCTCGCGCGGTGAAACCGCGTGAACGGCGACGATGATCGGCCCATCACCATCGACGGGCATCGCGACGGCGCTCGGCACGATCGACGTGTTACTCGAGCCATCCACCGACGACTGAATCACGGAATAGTCGCCCAGCTCGGGCGAGATCAGAATTGTTGTGGTCCAGGCATCCGGCCCCTGCTTGACTTCTGGGGCCAGATTCACGTGCAGCACCCACATCGGCCGCCCCATATCGCGCATCGCGACCGCCACGGCTTCACCCGAGTACTGGTTGGTTTCGGGGAGGGAAAGGATGTCGGCGTCCATCGCGACCGCGGCGCTCGCGATGGTGCCAGCGGACGTCGCCTCGCCGGCAGTGTTCCACGTCATGACGCGAAGCGACGTCTCGGTCTGCGCGGGCAGTGTGTCGGCGCCGAGCCCGCGAGCGAACATGATTCCGCCGCTCGCCGCGCCACCGATCACGGCGATCGCGGCCATCGACAGCGCGAAGGCGCGAAGCGGACGTGCGAGCGAAAACACGAGAAAGACCAGTGCGGTCACCAGCAGAAGCGCGGTCAGCGGGCCACGAAGCGCGACGATCTGTGCGAACGGAAAGGTGTGCTCGAGGCGGAAGAACTGTGGCCACGTGGCAACCGCAACAGCGATCGCAAAGAGCACCGTGATGAGGGCCCCCAGCAGTCGAAACACTCTCTGAACATTAGGCGAGCACCCTGGGAAACCCTCGAATGCGGCGTGCGGCGCGGCATTCGCCGACGCAGTTTGGGCGTGGGTGATCCGGTAGCAGAGCAAAGGGATACAGTCGAAGCAATGGATACGCAACGAGCGGGCGTTGGGCCTGAGGGCCCGCGTTCTGACGCGCCGCAACGGCAAGAATTCGGCACCGCCGACCTGCACATGCACTCGTCGCAATCCGACGGCACCGAGCCGCCGGCCGAGGTCGTCGCCGCGGCGCATCGGTTTGGAATGCGCACCATGGCGCTCACCGACCACGACACGACGAGCGGGTGGGCCGAAGCCGGCGATGCAGCACGAGCGCTCGGTGTGACATTCATTCCTGGGATGGAGCTCAGCGCGGCCCACGAAGGCCGGAGCGTCCACATCCTTGCGTACCTGATTGACCCGGAGCACGCCGGGCTGCGCCGCGCGACCGATCGCATCCGCGATTCACGTATTGGCCGCGCTGAGGCGATGGTGAAGAACATTGGTCGCGACTACGACTTCACCTGGGACGATGTGCTTGCGCAGACGACGGATGGCGCAACGGTCGGTCGGCCGCACATCGCTGACGCGCTCGTCGCCCGGGGCTACGCGCACGATCGCTCGGCCGCATTCAACGAGATTCTGCATCCCGCCCGCGGCTATTTCGTCTCGCACTACGCGCCCGATCCGGCGACCGCCGTGTCGCTGATCAATGAGGCCGGAGGCGTCGCGGTGATCGCGCACCCCGTGCCCGCTGGGCGAGGTCGCATGTTGCCGATGGGCGTGTTGCGTGAGCTGATTGGCCTTGGCCTTGGCGGTTTCGAGATCGGCCACCGCGAGAACACCGACGAGGGCAAGCGCACCTTGCGCCAGCTGGCCCGGGAGCACGACCTGATCGTGACCGGTTCAAGCGATTACCACGGCACGGGCAAGCCGAATCAGCCTGGCGAATTCACCACCACGGATGAGATGGTCGAACGGATTATTGCCCAAGCAACAGGAAGCGCCCCCGTCTTCGCGTAGAAGAAGAGGGCGCTTCGCGTCATGACCGATGTCGCGAGGGTGTTGTGGCTATGCCGTCGGCGTCGCGGCGGGTGCGCCGTGCAGGGCCTTCGCCTTGAGTGCCTCGAACTCGCTCTGCGAGATCGTGCCTGCGTCGTGCAGGGCCTTCGCCTTGGCGATCTCGTCGGCCGGGCTCGAGCCGGCGACGCTCTGAATGTACTGCTCCTGTGCCTGCTGGATCTCCTGCGCGGCTTCGGCGCTGCGGCGCGACATACCGCGACCGCGCGCGATCAGGTAAACGATGGCGGTGAGGAAGGGCACGAAGACGAGGAAGATCATCCAGAGCGCCTTGAACCAGCCGTTGAGCTTGTGGTCGCGGAAGACGTCCATGATGATCGAGAACAACACGAACAGGTAGGCGATGAAGACAAACGCCGAAATGAACCACCAGATCAGGTCGCCAAATGACGCCCAGAATCCCTGATATTCGACAGCCATGCGTAGCAAGATAGAGCTCCTTTGGGGGAGAGGGCACCGATCGGCGCCGATGCCGCGGCGCGCAGGGGTTGCGCTCCGTCAATCCTGATTATGGCGCGATTGTGTGACCCGAATGCACTGATTTGTGCAATTCGGGTCACAAATCATCAAACTTGGGCGACGCCACCCGTGCGAGGACCGCGGCGACGGCGGCGGCGAGGTGCCGACTTGCCGTCGTGGTGCTCGGTTCCGCCACCATCGTGCGTGCCGCCGCCCTCGGGGCGGGCGGCGTTCGCCTCGGCGGACGCCGCGGTGCCGGCACCTGTGGCTGTGGCATCCGCCGCACCCTCGCCGTTCGCGTTGTCGCTCTCGCCATTGCGCGTGCGACGACGCTGACGGGTGCGACCGCCGGCTTCGCCCTCGGCGCGCGGCGGGCGCGATTCGGTGCGGGGAGCGGTGGTGGATGCCGCAGCCTTCGGCGCGGTTGAGATGCGGCCCTTCGTGCCAGCCGGAATGTTCAAGTCGGTGAACAGGTGCGGGCTGGACGAGTAGGTCTCGGTGGGTTCAGGCTGACCGAATTCGAGTGCGCGGTTGATGAGCGCCCACTTGTGCAGGTCGTCCCAGTCGACGAAGGTCACGGCGATGCCGGTGCGGCCGGCGCGGCCGGTGCGGCCGACGCGGTGCAGGTACGCCTTTTCATCCTCGGGAATCGTGTGGTTGATCACGTGGGTGACGTCTTCGACGTCGATACCGCGGGCGGCAACGTCGGTGGCGATCAAGACATCCTTCTTGCCGGCCTTAAACGATGCCATCGCGCGCTCGCGCTGGTCTTGACCGAGGTCGCCGTGCACGGCAGCCGCGTTGAATCCGCGGTCCGTCAGCTCGTCGACGAGGCGAGCGGCGGCACGCTTGGTGCGCGTGAAAATCACGGTCTTGCCGCGGCCTTCGGCCTGCAGAATGCGGGCAATGACCTCGTCTTTGTCGAGCGAGTGCGCGCGGTAGACGAGGTGCTCGATGTTTGCCTGCGTGAGGCCCTCATCGGGGTCGGTCGCCCGAATGTGCACGGGGTTGGTCATGAAGCGGCGGGCCATCGCGACGATCGGGCCGGGCATCGTGGCCGAGAACAGCTGGGTGTGGCGCACGGCCGGCACACGCTGGAAGATCTTCTCAATGTCGGGGAGGAAGCCGAGATCGAGCATCTTGTCTGCCTCATCGAGCACAACCTCGGTCGCGTTCGAGAGGTCGAGCAGACGCTGGCCTGCAAGGTCGATCAGTCGTCCGGGCGTGCCCACAACAATCTGCGCGCCGGCCTTGAGCTGCTCAATCTGACCCTCGTAGGCCTTGCCGCCGTAAATCGCGACGACCTTCGTGTCGCGGCCCTTCGTGAGCAGCTCGAGGTCTTCGAAGACCTGCACGCACAGCTCGCGTGTGGGCACCACGATGAGCGCCTTGACGCCAGGTTCGGGGTTCAGCCCAAGACGCTGAACGACGGGGATGCCGAAGCCGAACGTCTTGCCAGTACCGGTCTTGGCCTGACCGATGATGTCTTGGCCGGGAAGCCCGAGGGGGATGGTCTGTTCCTGGATGGGGAAGGCCGACTCGATGCCCTTGGAGGCGAGAGAGTCGACGATGTCCTGGTCAATACCGAGTTCAGCGAACGTCGTCACAGTATGAATACCTGTCTGGCGGCGATGGCCGCCTATGAAGATGTGATCCACGCCACATCGATAAAGTCACAGGCGCGGGACCCCCGATCCAATGCCAGGGGTACCTGCAACGATACCGGACGTCGCTCTGAGCTCGTGTGGGAAGCGGCGCAAGTCGCCAAGATGCTTCCGCGCGGGCGCAACGGCCCGGTCTAGGCTGAGCAGCATGGTGAAGTGGTTCTGGCAGCGCCCGCAGACGGGTCGTGCGCTTTCGGTGCGCTCTCGAGATGCAAGTTCGAGTGCCACGAAGATCGATTTCGCAGAACTCGCCCCCGGGATCGACGTCTTTCTCGGTCAGGCAGCCTACTTACAGCTTGGCTACTTCGAGACGCTGAGTCAGCTGATCACGGCGACACCGGCGCTCGAACAGAAAGAATCGCTCTCGCGCGCCGCAGGCTCGGCCTACATCAAGCACCGCGACCTCGTCGCACTTATTCGCGCGCGCGGGGGCGATCCAACGGCGCTGATGCTGCCGTTTCGTGAGCCGCTCGACGCCTTTCGGCGCGCAACCCATGGTCGCCGCACCGAAGAGACAATGCTCAGCGTGCACATCACCGCGGGCATGCTCGACGATTTCTACGTGGCGCTCGCGCACAGCTACGGCGCTACGGGCCAGCAGGTCGTCAGTATCTTGCAAGCAGACGACGATCGCGATGCGATCGTCGAAATCCTCGGCGCCAAGATCGTCGCCGACAAGGAGTGGCGATCACTGCTCGCGTTGTGGGGGCGTCGTTTGGTTGGTGACACGCTGCTCGTGGCGCGCACCGCGTTGAGTTCGGGCGGTGCGCTCGATCGTGAAGACGAAGAACTTGTCGAGCCGGTGTTCACCGACCTCATCGCCGCACACGCTCGCCGGATGGACGCAATGGGGCTCGCCGCGTAGCGAGCACGCTCTTGCGGGAGACGGGCTCTTGCTCGACGCCCGGTGGGTCGACGCCCAGTTGCTAGACGAAGCCTGTTGCTAGATGACGCCTGTTGCTAGACGACGCCGAGGCGTGCGCGCTCAGCCGCGTCGCGCGACATCCGAGACGCCGCGATCCACAGCGAGATCGGGTAGGTCACGATGATCGGGACCACAACCGAGGCGAGCCAGATCCAGAAATTGGTGTCTGCGAAGCCCATCCACGTCATGGTGCCCCAGACCACCGCGGCGACCGCGGTAGAGATGGCGGGCACCAGCACGACGCCACGACCATGCGGGTCGGGCGTGGCGTAGTGCATGGCAATCCCCAGCACGACCGCGACAACCAGCGGCAGGAGGATCAGCATGTCAGACGACGAAGCCGATGCGGCGCGACTCTTCAGCGCCGAGCTCGATGTAGGCAAGCGACACGGTCGGAACGATCATCGTGTTGCCCTTGGCATCGGTAAACGTGAGGTGAGTGGTGCGCTCCTCGAGCGCCTTGGCAACCGCAGCCTGCACAGCTTCTGCTGTGTCGTTCGTCTCAAAGTTGAGCTCGCGCGGGGTGTTGACGATGCCGATTCGGATCTCCACGGACGGTGCCTTTCGCTTGCGTGCGCCACCTGCGGCTGCACCAGGCCAGCCTACGACACGCCCCGGACGCGACGACCGTAGAAGGCCACAGTCGTGCACGCTGGTGGCGAACACGGGCGACTCGGTACGCACGCGCCTCGTCTGGGGGCAATGTCCGAGGCAGCGGATAACGTGAGAGACGTGATCGAAATCGCGCGTGACGCACCCATCGAGCAGCGCAGCCTTGCGCTCGACGACTCGCAACAAGCGGTGCTTGCCCTGCCCGTCGAGGCCGGGGGCGTGGTGTTTGGGGCACCGGGGACAGGCAAGACCACGACGCTGGTAGAACGCGTCGCGTGGCTGCTCGAAACGGGCGCGGTCACACCAGACGAGGTGATGGTTGTCACACCCTCGCGTGCAACGGCAACCGTGCTTCGCGACCGGCTGGCCGTGCGCATCGCGATCGCCAGCAACGGCGCGCTTGCCCGCTCGCTCGGCTCGTTGGCGTTTCAAATCGTGCGCGGCCGCGACGTGCACCGCGGCTCACAGCCTCCGAAGCTGCTTACTGCGGGCGAACAAGATTCGATCATCGCCGACCTCCTTGAGGGGCAACAACTCGATGTCGAAGAAGGTGGGGCCGACCCCTGGGGTGCGGCGGTGCCCCCCGCGGCACGCCGCGTGCCGGCCTTTCGTGGCGAGTTGCGCGCATTCATGGCGGAGTGCCGCGAGCGCGGGCTTGCGGGTGCGCAATTGCGCGAGCTCGGGAACACCCACGGTGTTGCGGCGTGGAGGGCGGCCGGCACATTCATGGAAGACTATGACCGCGTGCGCGATCAACTGCGCGCCGGCCACTATGACGCAAGCGAGTTGGTGCGGGAGGCTGCTGCGATTGTTCGTGACGCGGCGGCGAGCGGTGAGACAGGCGTGCTTGGGGCGATCGCCGCGCTCCGGGTGGTGCTTGTTGACGACGCGCAAGAGCTGACGCTGGCGGGGGTGCAGTTGCTCACGGCGCTGAGCCGCCGAGGGATGTCGGTGCTGGCATTTGGCGACCCGGATGTGGGTGCCGGTGCCTACCAGGGTGCGTCGCCCGACTATCTCGATCGACTCGGGCGTGCCGTTGGTGTCGAGCGCCGGGTGCTTGGGTACGCGCACCGTGGCAACGGCGAGCTGCGGGCGCTCGTGCGTACCGTCTCGGAGCGCATCGGTGTGACCGGCACCTTCCACCACCGGCTCGCGGCCCCCGCACGGATTGGCGTGCCCGGTGCGGTCGAGGTGCACGCCCCCGCCACGACGACGCGTGAGGCCGACATCATCGCGCGCCGCCTCCGTGAACGGCACCTCCTCGACGGTGTGCCGTGGAGTCAGATGGCGGTCATCGCCCACGATAAGCGCCAAGTCGCGGGGCTCGAGCGCGCGCTCGCTTCGCGTGAGGTGCCGACCGGAACGTTGGGGGTCGCGCGGCTGTTGCGTGAAGACGACGCGGTGAGCGGCATCCTGAACTACATCCGTGCCGGGCTTGCCGAAGAGCCCGTCGACGCAGAAACGATCACGGCGCTGCTGCTCGGCCCGCTGGGCGGGATGGACCCGGTGACGATGCGCCGGCTTCGTGCGGCGCTGCGGCGCGAAGAGCTTGTCGCGGGTGGTGACCGGCCGGCGGCTGAGCTCTTGCGCGTGGCGTTCGCCGAGCGGGCGGGGCTTGTCGCGATCGACACGCCAGAAGGCAGGCGTGCGGCGCGGCTGGCCGATGGGCTTCGGCAGGTGCACCGCGTTGCGGCCGAGGGCGGCACCGTGCATGAACTGCTGTGGGAGGCCTGGTCGGCCAGCAAGGTCGGGCCACAATGGCGGCGCCAGGCGGCCGCGGGTGGTGTGAGTGGAGAAGAAGCGAACCAACGACTCGACGCGTTGGTCGCGCTCTTCGCAGCCGCAAAACTGCATGTCGAAAGGCAGTCGTTCGACCCACCGGCCGCGTTTATCACGCGGGTGCTTGACTCCGATGTGCCCGATGACACGCTGGCGCCGGCAGCCATCGCCGAGCGGGTCACCGTGATGACCCCGGCGACCGCGCTCGGCACGCAGTTCGACACGGTCGTGGTCGCCGGCCTGCAAGACGGGGTCTGGCCAAACCTCAAAGCGCGCGGCACGCTGTTCGAGACTGACGCACTTGCCGAAGCGCTCCGCGATGGTGGCGAGGCCGCGGGCGACGCCCCGGCCGAGGCGGCGCATGATCGGCGCGCGGTCATGCACGACGAGCTTCGGCTGCTCACCCGAGCGATCTCGCGGGCGGACTCGCGTCTGATCGTGACGGCGGTCGACGGCGAGGATGCGACGCCGAGCGTGTTCGTTGGCCTTCTCACCGGTGGCGGATCTGGAGCCCAGGTTGTGCGCGACGATGCGGCGGAGCATCCGCTCACCCTTCGGGGTGTCGTCGCGCAGCTGCGACGCTCGCTGACGTCGCCCGCACGCCGGGCCGGCGAGGGGGAGGCCGAGGGGGCCGAGTCGGCGGATGCCACCGTCGATTGGCTTGCACAGCTTGCCGGTGAGGGCATCGCGGGGGCCGACCCGCAATCCTGGTACGGCGTCCGTCCGGCAACCGACACCGCGCCGCTTCGCGACCTCGCGACCGAAAACGTGCCGGTGTCGCCTTCGCGCCTCGAAACCTTTCGCACCTGCGAGGTCGACTGGGCAGTGCGTGAGCTCGGCGGCGACACGCGCAATGCGTCGACCGGGGTCGGGACGCTCATTCACAGTGCGATGGAACTCACGCCAGGCGGCGATCCCGAAGCGATGTGGGCGGTGGTGGAAGACCGCTGGGACGAGCTCGAGTTTGATGCGGCGTGGCTCTCGCGGCGTTCGAAGATCACTGCCCGACGGATGATCGAGCGGTTGGACGGTTACCTTCGAAAGTTCGTCGCCGCCGGGGGCACGTTGCTCGGCAGCGAACGCGAGTTTCGGTTTGAGATTCCGCTGGTTGATGTTGATGGTGATGTCGAGCCCGGCCAGCAGTCGGCGGACGAGGGCAGCGGACAGGGCGGGGCGCGTGCCGGACACGCCGTCGTGCACGGGTTCATAGATCGGGTTGAACGCCTTGCCGATGGCACGGTGATGATTGTCGACCTGAAGACCGGCAAGAACGAGAGCCGCACTAATGCTGGGGTGGCCGAGAATTTGCAGCTGGCGGGCTATCAACTGGCCTATCTGAGTGCCGCGATTGACGGCACCGAAGACACGACACTGGGAGGCGCGCAATTGCTGCTCGTTCACAACAGCACGGCCGCCAGCAACAGTGTTGCAACGCCCGCGCAGGATCCACTCGATGCAGAAAGCGCCGAAGGCTTCACGAGTCTCTTCGGTGAGCTGGCCCGAGGCATGGCGCGGAGCGAATTTGTCGCGAGGGTGGAGGAACACTGCACAGACCCGCACAGTTTTGGTGTGTGCCTGATCCACACGGTCAAGTCTGTGAGCGCACGATGACGGCAGTACAGTCGCCGCAGGCAGCCGCGCAGCGGGCAGGCGATGCGCCAAAATGGCCGGCGATCGAGCTCGCCGCGTTTGTGGGGTTGCCGCGCCCGAGCGATGAACAGGTGCGCATCATCGAGGCGGGCCTCGACCCAGTGCTGGTGGTTGCGGGCGCGGGCAGCGGCAAGACCGAGACGATGGCCAATCGCGTGGTCTGGCTCCTTGCAAACGAGGCGGTGGCGCCGCAGGAGGTGCTCGGCCTGACCTTTACCCGCAAGGCAGCGGGGGAGTTGTCGCGCCGAGTGATGCAGCGCATCGCCGATTTTCGTACAGCAAGCGGTGGTTCCGGGCTCGACCTGCTCGATCGCCCCACAGTGTCGACGTACAACTCGTTCGCCGATCAGATTGCGAGGGAGAACGCCGTGCTCCTGGGGCGTGACCCAGACTCTGCCGTGCTCTCAGAGGCCGCGGCATGGCAACTGGCGCGCCGCGTCGTGCTTGCCTCAAACGACGAACGTTTGGTGGGGCTGGAGCGCGCGCTCTCATCAATTGTTTCGGCCGTGCTCGGCATCGCTCGAGCGGCGGCAGATAATCTCGCCGATCTCAGCGATGTCGCCCGAATCGCCGAAGAGTTTCAGCGCATCACCGAGCTGCCAAGCGAGGTCAAACAGACGAGCTTCGCAGAGGTCGTCAAGACGGCCGCCGCCGTGGCGCCGCTCGGGCTGTTGGCTGACCTCGCCCACCGCTACGACGAAGAGAAGCGCCGTCGCGGGGTCATCGATTTTGCCGATCAGGTTGCTGATGCCGTGCGGGTCGTCGAAGGCTTTCCACGCGTGCGCGATGCGATCCGGGCGCGGTACAGGGCCGTGCTGCTCGACGAGTACCAAGATACGTCGGTCGTGCAGACACGGCTGCTCAGCGCGCTCTTCGGTGGGATGGGTGTGATGGCGGTTGGCGACCCGCACCAGGCGATCTACGGGTGGCGAGGCGCAAGCGCCTCGAACCTTGAAGGATTTCACACCGATTTCGGGGGCATCCGAAGTGGCATTGCGACCCCGCGAAGCGGTGAGACGAGTCCGCGACGCGGTGATCGGCTGACGTTGACGCTCTCAACGAGTTGGCGCAACGATGAGCAGATCCTCGAGGTTGCCAACACGCTGCTGGCACCGCTGAACGCGGCGACGGCCGTGCCGCTGCCCGAGTTGCGCCCGCGGCCGGGCGCAGGCCGAGGCAAGGTCGAGGTGGCCTTTGCCGAAGACACCGCGCGGGAGGCGGCGCACGTCGCCGGGTGGATGCGCGATCAGCTTGGGCTTACGGGAGATGGTGATTCTTCTGCGGCCAACGCGAAGACCGCGGCGATCCTGTTTCGAACCAAGCGCACGATGGCCGAATTTGCCGACGCACTCTCGGACGCAGGCGTGCCGCACCGTGTGCTTGGTCTCGGCGGGTTGCTGACAATGCCCGAAATCGTTGATGTTGTGTGCGCACTCCGTGTGATTCACGACCCCGATGCCGGTTCGGCGCTCATTCGGCTCCTCGTGGGCCCGCGCTGGCGCATCGGGCTGCGCGATATGCGCGCGCTCCGCGACATCGCCAAGCGGCTCGCGGCGACAGGCCCGACCTTGCAGATGCCCGATGCGGCATTGCAAGCGAAGCTGCGCGCGTCTGCTGGCAATGACGAAGGGTTCAGTCTGATCGACGCGCTCGACTTCGTCTCGAGCAAAGCGTCTGATCACGGCTGGCTCGTCGGGCTGAGCCCAGAAGCGCGGGTGCGGCTGGCTGATGCAGGCGACACCTTTGCACGGCTCCGACGCGGGTCGGCCCTGCCCATAGCCGACCTGATCGGCCAGATCGAACGCGAGCTTCTGCTCGACATCGAGCTCGGCGCGAATGAAGCAAGCGGGGTTCGCGCGGGTGCAGCGACCGCGCAACTGCGCGCATTTGTTGACGAGGTGACAGCGTTTCTCGCTGCGGACGAAATGGGCACGTTGGCGAGCCTGCTGGGCTGGCTCGATCATGTGGCCGCCAGCGACGAGCTGCAATCGCAACGCTCTGACGAGCCCGACGAAGGCACGGTGCAGCTCCTGACCGTGCACGCCGCCAAGGGGCTGGAATGGGACGCCGTGGCGGTGGTGCGGCTCGTCGAAGACGAGTTTCCGACCAAACCGTCGGGAAGCGGCTGGTTGTCGTTCGGTGAACTGCCATACGAACTGCGCGGCGACGCGCGGGTGCTTCCGGTGTTTCCGTGGCGCACTGCCAACACCCAGCAAGATATTCGCCGCGAGCTCCCGGTGTTTGATGGCGCAAACAAGGAGCGCGGTTACGCAGAAGAGAGCCGGCTCGCCTACGTTGCTGTGACGCGGCCGAAGGCGGCGCTCTTGCTGACCGGCTCAAGCTGGGGAGGCCAGAAGAAACCGCGCACGCCGAGCCGTTACCTGGTCGCGCTCGAGAAGACGCTCCCCGACATGGTGTTGCCCGATGCGAGCACCGAGCTTGAACCGCCGGAGGGTGCGGCGAAGCGCACGGCCGCATGGCCACACGATCCGCTTGCCGGACGGGGGAGTGCGGTTCGTGGCGCGGCGCGTGCCGTAGCCGAGCGCATGCGCGCGTCGACGGTGCCGGGGGCGGAGCAGGCGAAGCGGCCACTGCGCCAGGACATCGCGCTCTTGCTCGTAGAACGCAACGCGCATGAGGGCGCTGCGGTCGTGCCGCCAGCGCGGGTACCGGCATCCCGCTTCAAAGATTTTGTCACGGACCCGAGCGCGGTGATGGCCGAGATCGCGCGGCCCATGCCCGAGCGCCCGTTCCGGCAGACCCGGCTCGGCACGCTGTTCCACTCCTGGGTCGAGCGCCGTTCAGGCCTCGTTGGCGCGGCCGCGTCACTCGACGCAACCCTGTGGGAGAGCGACGACGATCACGAGGAAGACTCCGGCGTGGGGGCCAACGACCTCGAAGACCTCGGGCGACTCCGCGAGATTTTCGAGGCCTCCGAGTGGGCGGGGCTGCAACCGCTCGAGGTTGAAACCGAGATCAACTTTGTGCTGGGTGCCGACATTGGTGACTCGACCGGGCACATCGTGATCTGCAAGATTGACGCGGCGTATCGGCGCGAAGATCACGGTGGGCGCATAGAAATCGTCGATTGGAAGACGGGAGTTGCGCCAAAATCCGCGCGCGACATCGCCGACAGGATGCTGCAGCTCGCCCTCTACCGGCTCGCCTATCACAAGGCTCGGGGCATTCCACTGGAAGACATCGACGTCGTGCTGTACTACGTGGCCGACGACCTGGTGCTGCGGAGCACCGAGGTTGTCACCGAGGCGTCGCTCGTGGCGCAGTGGCGGCAAGCACTAGCGGCAGCGAGCGAGTTCTCGCGTTCCTAGGGTTTTGCGCCCCAGCGGCGAAATGCGGCCTGGGACGCACGGTCGGCCTCGCCGGCAAACTCGTCGTCGTCCTCGGTGTCTGTGTCGCCCGCTGTGTGGGCGCCGGTACTGCCGACCGGCGTGTCTGACGCGATGACGGTTACTGGTGCCGTCGACGTATTGTCGAACTCGCTGCTGGCGGTGGGGTCGCCAAGTTCGGCACTTGCGTGGGCGCCAACCGCGGTGTCGACCCCGGGGCCCGGAGCGAGGTCTGCATCGAGTTCGATAACTCCGGTCTCACCGTCGGGGTCGTGCATGGCATGCTCGGCAGGAGCGGGGGCCGCGGCATCGGCTGCGGTGCTGCCGCCACCCTGTGACCGGAGCGCCTCGTTTGCGCGCTCGAGTTCGCTCGCCTCGAACAGCGACAGCATGTCGGGGTTGTAGGCATCGGTCTGAAACGAGGTTTCGGCTGCGCTGGTGGTCGGAAGCGGCACCCGGTTGAGGAGGTCTTCGACGGCGGCCACATCGAGGTCGGCGGGGGCAGCGGTCAGTGGCGGCTGCTGGTGGTTCAGCACCGATGCGACGAGCCCGTCGAGCAATGAAACAGCGTCTTCGACGATGTCATCGCGGTGCAACTCGTGGCCGTGGACGAGCCATTTCGCAAACTCGAGCTCGGCGTACATCCGCGCGCGGGCATGCAGATAAGAGTCAGGCGTGCGATACGCCCCGGCGGCGTAGCCCGCATAAATATCGGCAGACGCCTCGGGCGCAGACGCGACCCAGTGTAAATCGAGCGCCGGGTCGTCGACCGCGAGGCCGTGCCAGCCGAGGATGCCCGAGACCCCGGGACCGCTTTCGTGGTCTTCGATGAGGAACGATGTCGCGCCCGCGCTGCCGAGCACGACCACGTGCTCGAACGCCCAGAGCGCATCGTCTTCGGCGGCCGCGCGCCAGCGGGCCGCGAGGGCAGCGGGCAATCGCCGGGTCGCCATCGCGTGCTCAAGCAGCGTGGTCACCGCGGTGCGAGACTCTTCGGGCGTACGTGACGAGAGACCCGCATCGCGCACGAGTGAGGTGGGCAACGAGTGGATTGCGGCGATCGCGCGGCCCATCGACGGCGCGATGCCGTCACCAGCCGGGATGTACGCGGCATCGACCTGGTATCCGGGCAAAAAATCGACGACGAGGGCGCGGGCGTTACCAAGCCCCGCCTCGCCCAGCACCGTCGGCGCGCCGAACCCAAGTCGCGAGCGCGCTCCGACCGTGAGGGCGCGAAGAGCCAGTGTTTCAGCGGCGAGTTCACGCCCGGCGTCGGCGTCGGCGGGTGCGCGAACGGCGACTTTGGTGCCGTCGGCGAGCAGCGCGACGGCCGAATCGTAGCGACCTGCCGAGTTTTGGGTGAGGCTCCCGGCAGCAATAACCATCGCACCGGGCAGCGCCTGCGTCACCGACGCGGCTAGAGTGAACGGTGAGCGAGTCATACCCCTAGGGTAGGTCGGCGGCACAGCTGTCCAACGTCGCCACGCCCGTGAAAGAGGTTGTCGATGACCGTTGAGCAGCGCCCCGACCAGACCACGACCCATGCGCCTTTGTCGCGGGTTGTGGGTGACCGCGCCGCCGAGTTGCGCGAAGATCCTGAGCTCATGACGAAGCTCCTCGCCGATCCCGCAACACGGGTGCTCGTCGTCAACGGGGCAAGCGTCCCGCTCACCGACGCGCCGACCCCGACGCTCTCTCTTGCGTCTGTTGCAGAGACCGGGTTTGCGCCGTCTGCCTTCACCGGCTATTTGGGTCGGGATGCCGCAGGCACGCACATTCTTCTCGCGGCGGTCGGCGACCAGTCCGAGCTGACCGGGCCGCACGCATGGGGCGAAATGCGCCTCGTCGGCGGCGAGCTTTCTGCCGAAGACGCAGATCTGGGTGTGACGGCTGTTGCGCTTGCGCGCTGGCACCGCGTTGCGCCGTTCTGCCCGGCATGCGGGTCACCGACGGAGCTGCGCCAGGCCGGTTGGTCACGCCACTGCACCGGCTGCGCCCGCCAGCACTTTCCGCGCACAGATCCGGCTGTGATCGTTGCTATCACCGATGACGAAGACCGCCTCCTGCTCGGTCACAACGCCCTCTGGCCGAAGGGCGTCTACTCGCTCTTCGCCGGTTTTGTTGAGGCGGGCGAGTCGCTCGAAGGTGCCGTCGTGCGTGAGACGTTCGAAGAGGCAGGCGTCTCGGTCGTCGACATCAAGTACAGCGCCTCGCAGGCGTGGCCGTACCCGCAGTCGATCATGGTTGGTTTCTTTGCACGCGCGGCGAATGCGGAGGCCGCACGCGCCGATGGCGTCGAGATCCTGAGCGTGCGTTGGTTTAGCCGTGCAGACCTCGACGATGCCATTGCCGGACACGGCGACATCAGGATTCCGGCATCCGCTTCGGTTGCCCGTAGCCTCATCGACCAGTGGCACTCGGGTAACGCGCCCCTGTGACCAATCTGCGCGAGCGTGCGCTCGCCGGGCTGGACGAGCAACAGCGGGAAGCCGCACTCTCCCTGCGGGGGCCCGTCTGCGTGCTGGCGGGCGCGGGCACTGGGAAGACGCGCGTGATCACGCACCGCATCGCTTATGGCGTGGATACCGGCACGTATTCGCCGCAGCGCGTGATGGCGGTGACCTTCACCACAAAGGCGGCCGGCGAACTTCGCGGACGACTTCGCGCACTCGGCATTGACGGTGTCGCGGCCCGGACATTTCACGCCGCTGCCCTCTCGCAGTTGAACTATTTCTGGCCGACCGTTGCTGGGGATTCTGCCCCGACGCTCGTCGACAACAAGGTG
Organism: Actinomycetes bacterium; assembly: GCA_029777095.1. Lineage (GTDB taxonomy): Bacteria > Actinomycetota > Actinomycetes > Actinomycetales > Microbacteriaceae > Microbacterium. Next base: position 35,073 of record JAKOTS010000101.1, read on the forward strand.
CGTCTGCTGGCGCATGCGTCTGACACGGTCGGATTGCGGCTTGACACTGCAGCCTTGCGCGATGTTGCCGCCGAGATCGAATGGCGCAAGACCACGATGCGGAGCATCGAGCAGTACGCGCACGCTGGGCGCCCGCCGGCGGCCCGGCTGCCGATCGACGCGCTCGTTGACCTGCAGCGTGCATACGAGAAGCTCAAGGACGAACGCAGGGCGCTCGATTTCGAAGATGTGCTGCTTGCCTGCGCGGGGATGCTCGAGGCTGAGAAGCGCGTCGCGGCCGCCGTGCGCGAGCAGTACCGGCATTTCACGGTCGATGAGTATCAGGATGTCTCGCCCCTCCAGAACCGACTTCTCGAGCTGTGGCTGGGGGACCGCACTGATCTGTGTGTCGTTGGCGACGCGAGCCAGACGGTCTACAGCTTTGCCGGTGCCGATTCGCGGTACCTTCTCGATTTTCAGCACACGCACCCGCAGGCCCGGGTGGTGCGGTTGGAGCGCAACTACCGCTCGAGCGAGCCGGTCGTGGCGACCGCCAACGCGCTGATGCGGGGCCGCGCCGGGGCTCTCGAGCTCAAGGCGTCGCCTGCAGTCGTGAGAGCAATCGAGCCGACCGACCCTGGCGCCGTCGCTGGCAGCGGCGCCTCCGCGCCCGCCACTGCGACCGTCACGGCGTATCCGAACGACGCGGCCGAAGCCGCGGGAGTGGCCCGTAGCATCCGCGCCCAGCTTCGCGCCGGTGCGCAACCGCAAGACATCGCGGTGCTCTACCGGGCGCATGCCCAGTCGCTCGATTTCGACAGTGCGCTCGCGGCCGAAGGCGTGCCGACCACGGTGTTGGGTGGCAAACGGTTCTTCGATATACCCGAGGTGCGCCAAGCCGTGATGGCATTGCGCGGTGCCTCGGTGGCGCCCTCGCAGGGAGACCTCGTGCGTGACGTGCGCGATGTGTTGCGCTCGCTCGGCATGACCGACGAACCACCCACGGCCGGGGGAGCGCTTCGCGACTCGTGGGAAGCCCGCGCGGCGATCTTGCGCCTTGCCGAAGACGCGGCCAGCGGCACCACCCTGCGGACGTTCACCGATGAGTTGCAGGCCCGTCAGCGTGACCACCACGAACCCACCCGCCGCACGGTCACGCTTTCGACCCTGCACGCCGCCAAGGGGCTCGAGTGGGTGCACGTGCACATGGTCGGGATGACCGAGGGACAACTGCCCATTTCGTATGCCTCGGGCCCCGAGCAGATCGATGAGGAACGCCGCCTCGCATACGTCGGCGTCACGCGGGCACGCGCATCGCTGTCGCTGTCGTTCTCACGTTTTGGCGGACGAGGGCCACGGGATGTGTCGCGTTTTGTGCAAGAGACAGGCATCCGCACGATCGATGCGGACGATGCCGTCGCCATTCGCGGTGGGCGCCCTCCGCGCGGACGCTGACGGACGCGCCCCACACCACCGGGTCGTTCGTGCGGTTCGCGGTCGCCGCTGCGACAAAACGTGCGGTGAGCGCTGCCGCTTCTATTGCGACAAGGGCGGTTGGAGTGGGCGCGACGAGTTCGAGCAGTTGCGTGGCGATGGTCGGCCACGATGGATCACGGTCGATGTTGTGCAGTTCTGCACAGTGCAGGCATGCGGTCTGCCCGGGCACCGCCACCGGGCCCACGCGCACGCCGCTCGACGTCATCACCACCGGGAGATGCGTGACCTCGGCCGCGAGGAGCGCCGCGCTCGTGCGCGGGTCGACAACGTGATGCGCAAGCACGATTGCCAGATCGGCGGTCTCGGCACCGGGGACGAGCGTGCCCGCGGCGGACGCGCCGGACGCGGTGTCGTGAGCCGCGTGAGGGCCGGCCACTCGGCGGGCCCAACGAGTATCGCCCGCACCCCGAACGCCGCCGGCATGCGACGCCTCGACGACATCGATTCCTGCATCTGTGCACACGCTGCGCACAGCGGCCAACATTCGCGCATCGTGTGCGGCCCGTGGCGAGTGCAGCACGACGCGTGGAACCCGCACCGGGACATCGGGATCGACGCGCAGCAGCGCAGGCGCGAGGCCGCTGAGAAACCCGCGTACCCGCGCGGGATCGACGCGAAGGATGTCCGCCCACACCATCAGCGCCGACTCGGGAAACCCGGCGGCAAGCTCATGCAGCAGGCGAAGTTGCCAGGCTTCGACCGGCGAAAGAGTGACGACCGCCTGCGTCCCAAACTGCAGGACGTCGGGTGAACGCCACAGTGCGGGGAGTACCGGGTCGAGCCGCAAGATGATCGTCATGCAGCGAGTCTGCGGGCTCCGTGCGATGGGTGGGCGGTGTCCACAGCATCAGGCCAAGGTGCGGCCCGATGCTGTGGGTGTGGAGGAAGAGTCGACCTATGCCGAGGGAGCGGGGTCGGGCCGGTCGTCGGGTGCGCCACCGCCAGAGTCAGTACCTGGCTGGTCGCCACCGGCGGTGTCTGCGCCGCCCTCGCTAGGACGTGGGTCTTCTCCGGCCAAGAGACGTGCGATCGCGTCATCCATTTCGTCAGCGACGGGCGCATCACCGCGGAGTCGTGCCTGCAGGCTCTCAATGATGCGGGTCGGGTCGTCGATGTCGGCTGCGGTGGGCATGAGGTCTGGGTAGTCCCAGAGGCTGTCGCGGGCCTCGATGCCGACGGCGTCGGTGATCGCACGCCACATCGCGGCTGCCTCGCGCAGTCGCCGCGGACGCAGCTGCAGCCCAACGAGCGACGAGAACGCCTGCTCGGCGGGCCCGCCGGCGGCACGGCGGCGGCGCACGACCTCGGCGATCACGGTCGATTTCGGCAGTCGGGCCGTTGCATCTGCGGTGACGACATCGACCCAGCCCTCAACGGTTGCGAGCATGTTCTCGAGCCGGGCAAGCGTTGCTTCTTGTGCCTCGGTGCGGCCAGGCAACAGCGCACCGCTTTCGAGGGCTTCCCGCAATTCTTCGGGGCGCGAGGGATCGAAGCGGCCCGCGAGGTCTTCGAGCGCGTCGGTATCGACGTGGATGCCTCGGGCAAACTCGGTGATCGACGAGATCATGTGCAGCCGTAGCCACTTCGCGTGGCGAAACAGGCGAGCGTGCGCAAGCTCTCGCGCAGCGACAAAGAGCGCGATCTGGTCGAGCGGAATCTCAAGCCCCGCGCCGAAGGCTTCGAGGTTTTGGGGAAGGACCGCCGCAGTACCGGTGGGGAGGAGCGGGATGCCGACATCGCCCCCGCTGACAACCTCCAGCGACAGCTGGCCCACAACCTGACCGAGCTGCGTGGCAAACAGCGACCCACCGATGCTTCGCATCATGCGGCCCGCGCCCTGCACCATGCCCTGCATTTCTTCGGGCAACTGCTCTTGCAGCGTGGCGGTGAGCGCGTCAGCAATACTCGTTGCGACGGGTTCGGCCACCTCCGACCACACGGGCAACGAGGCTTCGACCCACTCCGCACGCGTGATCAAGGTCGGCTCGCTCGCGAGTTCGGAAATTGTGGTCGCCTCGCTCAACCAGAGCCCCGCAACGTGCAGTGCAGCGTCGAGTTCGGCGCGTTGGGCGTCGCTCACGCTGAGGCCGCCCGCAGAGGCAATGCCGAGGGCCTGCGTCTTGGCGAGATCCCACGAAATGCCGTCGCCGCCCGAGGCGAATGCGCCACGCATCTGCTGCATGAGCTGCGCCAGGGTGGCGGGATCGATGTTCATTCCCGTCAACTTTGCGAGCTGCTCGGGGTCGAAATTGGGCATGCCGCCTAGGCCGTTCAGCCCCCTCGTGTCTCCGCCCAAGAGTTGCCGCAGCATCTCTTGAAACTGTTCCTCTGGACTCTTGTCGTCGTCGCTCACGTCAGCCGCCTCCCAGGGTCTTGGCCCTCGTGCCCTCTACGCTAATGGCACTGGCCTGCAGGATTGCTGGCAGAGAGTCGCAGGCCTTAAGCCAATCGCGAACGCGAGCAGCGAACTCATTGATTTTGACCGGAAGGCGGCGCCGTGACGCTCTTTGACAACGGCGGGAACGAACCACTCTTCCCAGAGCAGCCACAGGTGCGCCCGACGCGACGCCGCCGCCCCGGTCGGGGAATGCGCGTCGGGACGACGGCCATCGCCGTCGCGCTGCTTGCGCTTGCGGGCATGTCGTTCTTGCCGACCGGTTCGGTGATTCAACAACCCGGGCCCGTGTTCGACACACTCGGCACCGCGCCCACCAGTGACGGCAAGGAGATCCCGCTGATTAGCGTCGCGGGCGCCGAGTCGTACCCGACCGGCGGCACGCTGGATCTGACCACCGTTCAGGTGCGCGGCAATCGCGAACAGCAGCCCTCGTGGTTTGAGGTGGTGCTTGCCTGGTTCGATCCATCACGCGCAATCATGCCGCTCGATTCGGTGTTCCCGCCGCAGCAGACCACCGAGCAGCGCGAAGAAATGAGCGCGCAAGACATGGTCAACTCGCAGCAGGACGGCATCGCAGCCGCGCTGCTCGCGCTCGACTATGACGTCACTACCCAGGTTCGTGTCGTGAGCATCGCAGACGGCTCACCCTCGGTGGGTGTGCTCGAAATCGGCGACATCGTGCGTACCGTGAACGGCGAGCACGTCGAAACGAACGATCGCCTGCGCGAGATCATCCAGGACGGCGCGGGTGCGCCCCTGCAACTCGTCATCGACCGAGCCGGCACGCAGCGCGAGGTCGAGTTGACGCCGACCTGGGTCGTTGACACGTCGTCGCCCGACGGTGCCTGGCGCATTGGTGTCGGGATGACCCACGACTATGACTTCCCGATCGACGTCACGATCCAGCTCGACAACGTCGGTGGCCCGAGCGCGGGACAGATGTTTGCGCTCGGCATCATTGACACGCTCACCCCGGGCGAACTCAACGGGGGCAAGAACGTTGCCGGCACCGGGACGATCGCCGCTGACGGGACGATTGGGCCGATTGGCGGCATCCGTCAAAAGCTCTTTGGTGCGCGCGGTGCCGGCGCCGAGTATTTTCTCGCACCGGTCGTCAACTGCGCCGAAGTCGTCGGGCATGTGCCCGAGGGGTTGCGGGTGTTCGCGGTTGAAGACCTCGACGACTCACTCGCGGTGATGGCCGGCCTTCGTGGCGAAGGTGACCTCGATACGCTTCCCAGCTGCGACGCCGTCTTGGCACGCTAAGCGGATCCACAGATACACCCCGTCTAAGATGGCCAGGTGACCACGACGACGACGCCGCCCAGGCCGCAGCCTCAATCCCGCACACGAAGGGTTCTCGCCGTTTCGCTCGGGATTATCGCGGCCCTTCTCATAGCGTTTTTCTTCGCTGCAAACCTCCTTACTGATTTCCTCTGGTTTGACCAGCTCGGATTCGAATCAGTGCTCATCACACAGTGGGTCGCCCGCGTTGTGATGTTTGTGATCGGATTCCTCGCCATGGCGTTGCCGGTTTGGGGAGCGATTCAGCTTGCCTACCGGATGCGACCGGTCTACGCCCGGCTGAGTTCGCAGCTCGGCCGCTACCAGGAAGCAATCGAGCCGCTCCGTCGTCTCGCGATGTGGGGCATCCCCGTCTTCTTCGGATTCTTCGCCGGCTTCGCGGCCTCGTCGACCTGGGAGACCACGTGGCTGTGGTTCAACGGAGTCACCACCGACGTCGTCGACCCGCAGTTTGGCGTCGACACCGGCTTCTACATGTTTGCGCTGCCGTTCTACAGCGCGGCGCTCGGCTTTATTTCGGCCGTCCTGATCGTCTGCCTGCTCGTCACAGCGCTCGTCTCCTACTTGTACGGCGCCGTGCGCGCCGGCCAGCGTGAGCTGCGCATCTCGAAGTCTGCGCGCATCCAGCTGGCAATCATCGCTGGCCTCTACCTCGCCGTGCAGGCCGTCAGCCTCTGGCTCGACCGCTACCTGACGCTGGTGCAGACCGGCGAAGGCATGACGGGCGCCAACTACACCGGCGCGAACGCCGTGATCCCCGGCCAGGCCATTCTTGCCGCGATCGCCGCGATCGTCGCGATCCTGTTCTTCATCACCGCGATCATCGGCCGCTGGCGCTTCCCGCTGATCGGCACCGCGTTGCTGATCATCTCGGCCATCGTCGTGGGCATCGGTTACCCGTACATCGTGCAGACCTTCCAGGTGCGCCCGAACGAGTTCGCGTATGAGCAGGAATACATCCAGCGCAACATCGACGCGACGCGCGAGGCATACGGCGTGTCTGAGATGAAGAAAGAACCGTTCACCCCGGTCGTTGACACGACCGCGGGCACGCTGCGCAACGACGCCGAGACCACTGCGAACATCCGCATCATGGACCCGGCGATCATCCCTCCCACGGTTCGCCAGCAGCAGCAGGTGCGCCCGTACTACGCGTTCGCCGAGAACCTCGACGTTGACCGCTACGAGCTCAACGGCCAGGTGCAAGACACCCTGGTGTCGGTGCGTGAGCTCAACCAGCGCGGCCTGAGTGCGGCGACATGGCAGAACACCGCGGTCGTCTACACCCACGGCTACGGCCTGGTCGCGGCATACGGCAACCAGCGCTCGAGCGATGGGTACCCGCTGTACGTCGAGGGCAACATTCCCACGAGTGGCACGCTGAGCGATCGCGGCAAGTTCGAGCCGCGCGTCTACTTCGGTGAGAACTCGCCGCTCTACTCGATCGTTGGCGCCCCCGAGGGTTCAAAGCCGCTCGAGATGGACTACCCGCGCGGTGAAGAGGGCTCGACCGAAACGAAGACCACGTTCGACGGCGACGGCGGACCGAGCATCGGCAACATGTTCCCGCGCCTGCTCTACTCGCTGAAGTTCCAGTCGACCGACATCCTGCTCTCTGAGTACGTCAACGACGATTCGCAGATTCTCTATGACCGCGACCCCAAGTTGCGCGTGCAGAAGGCGGCGCCGTACCTCACGCTCGACAACGACCCGTACCCGAGTGTCGTCGACGGCCGCATTGTATGGGTTGTTGATGGATACACCACCTCGGCGTCGTACCCGTACTCGAACACGGTCAGCCTGCAGCGCGCGATCGCCGATTCGACAAACGTCACCCCGCGGATCGCTGTTGACAACATCAACTACATCCGCAACTCGGTCAAGGCGACTGTGGACGCATACGACGGTTCGGTGACGCTGTACGCGTGGGACGAGGCAGACCCGGTGCTGAAGGCGTGGCAGAAGGTCTACCCGACCACGATCGAGCCCATCACGAAGATGTCGGCAGATCTCATGAGCCACGTGCGCTACCCGACCGACCTGTTCAAGGTGCAGCGCTCGATCCTCGGTGAGTACCACGTGACCGACGCGCAGTCGTTCTACCAGAGCGACAACCGCTGGGTGACGCCGCCGGACCCGCAGACGAAGACCGAACTGCAGCCGCCGTACTACCTCACGATGCAGATGCCTGGCCAGGACGTTCCGACGTTCTCGATGTTCAGCTCCTTCATCCCGGCAGCCAGTGGCACGGAGTCACGAAACGTCTTGACCGGTTATCTCGCGGTCGACTCGAACGCGGGCAGTACCGCCGGCGTGAAGAGCAAGGACTATGGCAAGCTGCGCATGCTTGCGCTGGACGCCGACCCGACCGTGCCGGGGCCGGGGCAGGTGCAGAACACGTTCAACTCTGACCAGAACGTCTCCTCGCAGATCAACCTGTTGAAGCAGGGCCAGACGCAGGTGCTCAACGGCAACCTGCTGACGCTCCCTGTTGGTGGCGGATTGCTTTATGTGCAGCCGGTGTTCGTGCAGTCGTCCGGTGAAACGTCGTTCCCGGCGCTTCGTAAGGTGCTGGTCGCGTTCGGCGAGAAGATCGCGTTCGAGGACACGCTCGATGAGGCGCTCGATGCGCTCTTCGGTGGTGACTCCGGTGCGAGCGCTGGTGATGGTGGTGTGGTCCCGGTCGATCCCGCGGAGCCCGGCGTCACACCGACACCGACGCCCGAGCCCACACCTGGCCCGCCGATTTCGGGTGACGCGATGTCGCAGGCGCTCGAAGAGGCCCGCGTCGCAATGGCAGACCGCGATGCGGCGCTGAAGGCGGGCGACTTCGCAGCCTTCGGTGCGGCAGATGCGCGGCTGACAGCCGCTGTCGAGAAGCTGCTGGCCCTCAACGGCGAGTAGTCGACCGACACAACGCGCAAGGGCGCGGAGCACATATGTTGCTCCGCGCCCTTGCGCGTTTCCGCGCGTTGTCTCGTTCGGGCGCGCGGCACGTTCTCTCGTTCGCGCGCGGCGCGTCCTTTCGTTCGGGCGCGGCGTGCCCTCTCGTTCCCCCGTCGCGTTTTGTCGCTTTCGGGGGTTTTAGTGACACATTGCGACGGGTGAGCGGGATAGGGCGGGGCAGCGCGCAGCGGCGGGGCGCAGCGGCGCCTAACCCGCGGTCTGGCGTCGGACGATCTCCGCGATCCACGTCGGCGCATAGGGCGACGTGCAGTTCGGGGGAGTCGGGTAGTCCTTCAACACCCCGAGGGCTTCGCCGATGCTGATTGCGCGATCGCGCTGATCGACGTGGCTGATCCCGATCTGGGCGAGCGTATGGTTCATCTCCCACTGCAGGCGATCCGGCGCCGGCTGCATCTCGGCCTCGATCGTGTCGAGCAGGCCGGCGAGGTCGAGTCCATCGGCCCGCTTCGCCACCCGCTCCGTCGTGAGCGCCCAACCAGCGGCCGCGACGGTGGGGTTGGTGTCGGCAGTCCACCGCAGTCGCAACGCTTCGCTGTGCGGGCTCTTCTTCACCACGTAATTCACCAGCCAGTCGATCACCTTCGGCGCCCGGGCCTCACGCAACATGCTGTCGAGCTGGTCGGCGCTGAACTCCTTCGGCTTGCACACCAGCAGCGCCAGCAGCTGAGCCGCGGTGTCGTCGGTGGCCCACAGCTCGATCGCGAGTTCGTGCTGTGTCTTCAGGCGCTTTGCAATCGCACGAATGGCGCTGAGCCCGACGCCGTGATCGTCGCCATGGCGCTCATTGATGGCGCGGGCCTTCGGGTTCTCGAGCGCGGCAAGCTCGGCGATGAGTTCAGGAACTGTCGACATGCTGTGCTCCTCGGCAATGGGACGCAAGACAAGGGCATTGGATGCCGCGGCCCACGAAGCATCCATCTCTCACGATACCGACCCTGAGTGTGCGCAAGGTTGGTCAGAGCCTGTCGGCGATGACCCGGGCGGTCGCGGCCGGATCGGGCCGGTGCATGACCGACTCGGGCACGATGACGAGCTCTGCGCCGGGGATCTCGGCCGCGAGGCGGTCGGACGACCCGATAAGGAAGGGGAACGTCTGCGCGCCGCGGAGCACTGTGACGGGGCCAGCGACATCGAGCAGTTCCGCATCCGGTTGCCGCACGCGGAGCGTGAGGAGCGTGTCGTAGACGGTCGATTGTGCGAGCGGCGCGAGCGCTGCCAGCTGGCCGCGTGCGCGTTCTTGTTCGACCATCTCGGCGGGGATACCGATTGCGTCGATCTGGAAGATGGCGACTGCCTCGGCCGGCCGATCGGCATCGACGAGTGTCTGCAAGCGGTCGGCAAGATCTTGCCCGAAGCCTGTGCCCTCGAAGTCGACCGGCGGCTCCGAAAGGAAAAGCGCACCGGTCGGCACGCTGTGGGATGCCGCATACAGGGCAAGCACCGCACCCGACGAGTGGCCCAGCACGGCGTCTGTGCCCCCGACCGCAGCGATCACCGCGGCAAGGTCGGCGACCTCGTCGTCGGGGGTGGAGCCGGTGCGGTCGCCGCTTGCGCCGCGTGCCCGGCGGTCCCACGTCACGGCGCGGAATCCCGTCGTCACAAGCGCGTCCGCGAGCGGCGCCGCATCGGTAGCCAGAGAGAGGGCACCGTTTACGATCACCACGGTGCGCCCGTCGCCGGTGGTCGAAAACGAGACTGCCGTTCCGTCTGCTGAGGTCGCGATGCCCATGCGGTCATGTTGCCACGCGTTGCGAATCGGCAATAGAGGGGCGACATGCCAACAGCGCGCGGCATGGCAACAGAGGGCGGCCGGGACCGCGCCGGACAACCCATTCACACAAGGGCTTGACTCTGCCGTTACGTCAACCGGCAGAGTAGTGCGTATGACTGAATGGGCGATCAAGGACGTGTCGAGAGCGACGGGTGTCACGAGCAGAACTCTGCGGCACTACGAGCAGATCGGCCTGCTTCGCCCCTCGCGCGTCGCAGGGAACGGGTATCGGTTCTACAACGACCAAGAGCTCTCGCGGCTGTACCGGATCCTGTCGTTGCGCTCCCTTGAGCTCCCGCTTGCGAGCATTCGCACGGCGCTCGACGACGAGGCAACATTCGCCGAGGTCATCGCTTCGCATCTCGCACTTTTGGAGCAGCGGCGAGACCGCACGAATCAACAGATTGACGCGGTGCGGCATGCGCTCGCGGCAGTAACGAAAGGCCAGACCATGACAATCGACGAGATGTTCAGCGGCAATGACAACTCGCAGCACGAAGCTGAAGTGCGCGAGCGATGGGGCGACCCGGCGTGGGAACGCAGCGCGAAGCGCCGCGGCCGCATGACCGAGGGCGAGCGCCGCGACGACGATCAACGCAGCCGCGATATCAACGCGGCGCTCCGCGACGCTGCGATCTCGGGGGAGGACCCCACGAGTGCGCGCTTCCAGGCGCTCGTCGCCGAACATCACCGCTGGGTGACAGAGCAGTGGGGAGGCCGGGTTCCCGAGCGCGACGCGTACGCCGGGCTTGCTGAGCTCTATGTCGCGGATGAGCGATTCGCCGCGACGTACGGCGGTCAACGCAACGCTGAGCGGATTCGGGCGGCGATGCAGGCCTGGATCGCGACGAACCTCCAGTAGACGCGCGTTGGCGCAATGTCCCGGGGCAAAGCGAAAGGCTCCTGATCTGGATGAATCCTGATCAGGAGCCTTTCTATCTGTTGCGGGGGCAGGATTTGAACCTACGACCTCCGGGGTAGTAAATGTTCATATCGGAGGTGTTGCGACGAGTATTGAATAATCTAATGCTGATCTGGTCTTTTCTTTATATAGTGGCCCGCAGTAGCCCGCAGCGCACCCGGAGTTGCCCGAAATCTTAAGCACAGTTTTTAGCACAGGTTTCGGCTACGATGGAGGCTATGAACGCAGCGACTGTAGTAGTGAAGGCGGCCCCGAAAGCCGCGAAGAAGGCCCCCGCGGCGAAGAGTCGTCTCGCCGAGGGCGAGCACAGCATCGACCGCGCGAACGTGCGGGTGCTGGGTAACGCGAAGCTCCTCGACTGGCGCATCCGCATCCCCGGGGAGGCGAAGCCGAAGAAGGTCACGACCCAAGTCGCGAAGACCAGGTCGAACGCCGAGCTGAAGGCCAAGGCGAAAGCCAAGGCAGAAGAGCTGCTGCGCACCGGAGGAAAGAAGGCCGATTGGAAGTCGAGCTCCTCCCTCGGGGAGTTTGCTCGGGAAGTGGTGGCGGCCGACATCGACAAGGCTGGCGTGGCCGCTCGCACCAAAGACCAATACCGCGGCGCGCTGCGGCTGCTGATCGGCGACTGCGACAGGCACGCGCATGCGCATGCCCTCGGTCGTCGCACGATCGCTGCTGCGGTGAAGTACGACGTGCTCGAAGACTGCCTGCTGGAGATCGCCGAGCTGCACGGCGCGGAGATCGCCCGCCAGTCGCGCACGGTGCTGAGCGGTTACGTGCTCAAGAGCCTGAAGCGCCGGAACCTGATCCAGGGGAACCCGATCCGGGGCGAGAAGCTCGACCTGAAGACCAACGCTCGCCCGCACGATGGGCGCACTGGTGGTGTGGCTCTCTCAGAGGCCGACTATCGTCGCGTGGTGGAGCATCTGCTGGCGATCAACCCTGCCGAGGGTGTTGAGAAGCCGAAGCGCGGCCGCTGGACTCTGGCTGATCGGATCGCTCAGCGTCGCAACGCTATTGACCTGACCCTGCTGCAGGCCGCCACCGGGTTGCGCGTCAATGAGGCGCGGCAGGTGTGGCGGGACCTGATGCTCGATGACGCCGACGGCCTGCGGGTCAACGTCGTGAAGGAGATCACCAAGGGTGGCACCCCGCGCGTCGCGTACGTGCTGAACGAGGACATCGCTGTGCGCGTGCGTGAGCGCCTTTCGCAGCCCGGGGTAGGCTCTGACCCGCTGGTGGGCTCTCCGTACGCGGAGAGCGCCGTCTGGGACCTGTCGAACCTCACGTCGGTGAACCGGTCGCTCTACCTGGAGCTCGCGGAGGACCTGAAGATCGCTGCGTTCGAGAAGGAGCGCTCGCATATTTGGCGCGCGACACTGAACACGCTGCTCAAGGGCACGGTGCCGGACGCGATGCTCGAAGCCCAGTTTGGCCACACGGCTGACGTGAACCGGTCGCACTACACCGACACCGCGATGCCGCTTTCCGTCGCTGAGGCGGCGATTCAGCGCCTCACGCAGAAGTAGAGTTGCGGGCTACTTGCGACCCTTGATAGGATCGCAGCAGCTTAGGCGATCCGAAAGGAACTCCCGAGCTGGAAACTAAATAACATGAGTGTGGTTGCACGACAGATGACGGACCGGCACCAGGATGAGCCTGGGCCACCTCTTTGGAGGTAGAGGTACTAGGGGGCGACGGGCCCCCGATCACTCCTTATCTGAGGAGGAGTGTGCCCTATGGCCGCCACCAGCAACACCACGAAGTCCCCCGTAAACCCCCGCACCGGTCGCCTCTCGAAGTCGGCGAGCCTCGTCGTTGAGGCCCCGCCCGTGATCGAGATCACGCCCGGCGCGCTGTCGTCGCAGGGCGCAGCCGCCTATGTCGGGCGCTCGGCCAAGACGCTCTCGAACCTGCGCGCCCAGGGCAAGGGCCCGCGGTTCTTCCGCGCCGGTCGTCTGAACTCTCGCGTGTATTACCTCGTGAAGGACCTCGATGCCTGGCTCGAAGAGCAGGCCGCGGCCTCGAACGGGGGTGCGTGAGAACATGCACCACAACGAGAACAGCCCCGGTGCTGGTAACACCGAGGCCGTCGAAGTAGCTGCTGACGCTACGCACAAGTCTACCAGTCTCGACGCTGCTGTGCAGCTGTCGCACGCGGATGTCATCCAGCGCGAGCTCAATCTCGCGCTGGCGAGTGCTTCCGACAACCAGGCCAAGCTCGCGTACCATTTCGCGGCCGATCATGGGCACCGGGTGAAGTACACGGCCGGTCTCAAGTGGTTCGTCTTCGACGGCACGCGGTACAAGGCTGACGAGAACGAAGCCATGGTCACCCTCCTGCTCCTGGGCACGCTCCGGGCACTCAAGGCGGAGGGCGTGGCTGAGGCCGAGGCTGCGCTGGCTAAGTCGGAGGCGAGGAAGTCTGCCGAAAAGAAGACCGCTATGGCCGTGAACGCGCAGACGAGCAGCGGTCTCGACTCGATCCTGAAGATCGCGGGGAGGCTTTCGGGCATCGCCGCACAGGTGAGCGACTTCGACGCCAAGCCGCACCTGCTCAACATGCCGAGCGGGACCCTCGACCTGGACACCGACGTGGTGCGTGCGCACGATCCGCACGACATGCTCACGAAGGTCACCAGAGGCGACTATGATCCACAGGCCCCGGCGCAGTCCGACCTGTGGGACAAGTTCCTCTCGACCGTGCTGCCTGACCCCGAGGTGCTGCGCTACCTCCAGCAGGCCGTGGGGCTCTCGCTGTGGGGTGCGGTGCTGCTGCACATCCTGCTGATCCTCACCGGGTCTGGCCGCAACGGCAAGGGCGTCTTCTACAACGCCGTCAAGCACGCGCTGGGCGATTATGCGATGGTGGCGGACGACGGCCTCTTCGAGGCCACGCACGGCCGCAACGCGAACAGCGCGTCGCCGGCGGTGGCGAAGCTGCGCGGGGCTCGCTTCCTGGTCTCGTCGGAGCTCGACGAGAAGGCCCGGCTCGACGCGGCGTTCACCAAGCGCCTCACGGGCGGCGATCCGCTGTCCGCCCGCGACCTCTGGGCCAAGCCGTTCGAGTTCGAGCCCGCGTTCACCGCGTTCATGGTGACGAACTTCCTGCCGAAGCTCCCTGCCAACGATCCCGCGGTCTGGGCCCGCGTTCGCGTGGTGCCGTTCGACGTGGTCATCCCGGACCATCAGCAGGATGTCCTCCTGCCTGAGAAGCTCAAGGCTCATGCCGACGCCGTGCTGGCGTGGGTGATGCGGGGGTGGGTCGACTACCGGGCGAACGGTCTGGTGGCCCCGGGCGCGGTGCAGGTCGCTACGCAGGCATACGCGGAGAGTCAGGACGACGTGCGTCGCTTCATCGACGAGTGCTGCGCCCCCGCACCGGTGGCGACTTCGTACACCACGACGGGGCTGCACGACGCCTACGCCGAGTGGGCGCAGGGCGAGAACATCCACCCGGCCCACGTCCTCGGCAGGGCGAAGTTCGGGCAAGCCCTTGAGCGTCTGGGGTATCCCGGCGTGAAGTCCCGTGGTGGGACCGTGCACGGGCTCGCGGCATTCCGAACGCCGTAGCGACAGCGGGTGCGCGGTCTGGGTAAGCCTCGGCCGCGCGCCCGCCGCTCCGCTCCAGGCACGCGCACCACAGCGTGAACAAGATTCAGACCCGAGCCGCCCTGTAAGGCGGCTAGTACATATACCAGATACGACGAAAGGACTCCAGATGACCAACAATGATGAGGGCCGCCCGGCTTGGTCGGGAAACGGCCTGCCTGTGCGTCAGCACGCACAGGGGGTGAACGATGATGACCTGATTTACGCGATGCCCCCTCTCCGGCCGGAGACGCGGGATCGCTACTTCCCGTGGTTCGTTGCGGGTCTGTTCTTCTGGCCTCTGCTGCTCGTCGCTGCCGACTACTACTTCAAGGATCGGCGGGCGTACGAGGCGGCCATGCAGGAGTACCGCATGGGCGGTGACCCGACCTGGTACTGGGAGGGGATGGCATCTTCTCCGGTGAATGGGAGCGCTGGTGCCCCCAGCACGAAGAAGCGCTCCATCGTGGGCGTCGTCGTTCTCGTGGTGCTTTTGGTGCTGGTCGTCCTCGCTGTCGTGACTCCGTTGCTCATCGGCTCGTTGGTCGGTGGTATGAGTGGCGGCAAGGCGACCATCGAGGATCTTGGCGGCGGCACCGCGATTTTGCTGCCCTGGTTGGGGCAGTAGCGCACGCTGCGAGACGGACTGCTGACAAGCAACAGAGAGGAAGACCATGACCATCGAGACCGAAGCCCAGATCAGGGCTCGTCACGCGAAGGAGCTGCGCGAGCACCGCGCCGAGCAGAAGCGGATCGAGCAGCGCGACGACCGCGACGAGAAGCACCTCGCGAAGTGGATGCGCAAGCACCGCTACGCGGACTTCCGCGCGTTCGCCGAGCTCCGCGACAAGGTGATCGCGGCCGACCGCGAGAAGACTCGTGCGCGCGTCGAGAAGCATCGTGCTGAGAGCGATGTAACGCAGGTCGAGACCGGGGATGTAACGCCGGTCGAGGCTCGCGACTCGTGGGATCGCGACGAGTCGAGTGGAGACTATGGCGCGTAGCGTTCTGGTCTCCGAGTCGGGCACCGTGGCAAGCTATCTGGCTGCTGCGGTGCCCGACTCTTTTACGTGGTCCTCGTGGCCGCGTAACACAGTGCGTCGCCTCGGCTTGGCGGGCGCGTGCTGTGCGAGCCGCAGCGTGCGAAACGGCAGTGGAGCGCGCTCGGCGTCCGTGTCGATGACGGCTGCGAGCGCAAGCGGTGCAGACGGAATCGGCACGTCGGGTGGGGGGACCCGAACGCAGGCCGTAGGCCGCAGTTCGGGGGGAGGGCGCGAGCCCTCCATCCCCGGAGCGGAGCGT
>JAKOTS010000005.1 GCA_029777095.1 Actinomycetes bacterium
GACAGCGAGCTGGGTTTCAGCGAAGATGTCTGGAACGCGCTTGGTGAGATGAACGTTCAGGGCCTCGTGTTCCCCGAGCAGTACGGCGGCCTCGAGGCCACCGTCGAAGACCTCGCAGCCGTCCTCGCAGAGGTTGGCCGCGTGTTGGCTCCCGAGCCGCTGCTTGACGCAGTCTTCATCCCCGGCTTCCTCGTCGAGCGCCTCGGCACCGACGAGCAGAAGGAACGGATCCTCAACGCTGTGAGCACCGGTGAGCTGAAGCTCGCCGTCGCCCACGAGGAGTACGGTTCCCGCTGGCCCGGCATTCGTGTCGCGTCGAAGGTCGAGGGCGGAAAGCTCACCGGTGTGAAGTTCCCCGTCGCTGCCGGCCCGTCGGCCGACATCCTCGTCGTCTCGGCACAGCAGGAGAACGGGTCGCTTGGCCTGTACCTGGTTGACGCCAAGGCTGACGGCGTGTCGAGCGTCGCGTACCCGACCAACGACGAGCGCCGTGGCGCCGAGATCACGTTCAACGGTGCAGCCGCTGAACTGCTCGGCACCGGAGCCGACGTTGACCAGGCACTGGCCGACATGTACGTGTACGCACAGATCCTTCAGTCCGCCGAAACCGTGGGCTCGCTCCGCGAAGGCCTGAAGATCACCGTCGCGTACATCAAGCAGCGCGAGCAGTTCGGTAAGCCGCTGTCGGTGCACCAGACGCTCCAGCACCGCGCGTCTGACCTGCACGTCCTCAACGAGCTGACGGCAAACATCGTCGTCGCCGGTGTCGAGAGCCTCGCCAAGGGCGAGTTCGACACCAAGCTCGCCTCGCAGGTCAAGCTCCAGCTTGGCCGCGCGGGCACGCAGGCTGCTGAGCAGTACGTGCAGATGCACGGTGGTATCGGTATCACGTTCGAATACCCGATCAGCCACTACCTCTCGCGCGTCGTCGCTACGACCCGCACGTTCGGCGCTACCGACGACCACCTCCGGGTGCTCGCCGAGACCATGACGGTCGACTAAGCACCAACACAAAAAGAGCCGGTCCCCCCACAGGGACCGGCTCTTTTGCGTTG
>JAKOTS010000119.1 GCA_029777095.1 Actinomycetes bacterium
TCGACCCATTCCTTCAACGCACCACGGGAGATCCCCAAATCGGCCGCGATCGCTTTCAGCGTCGCGCCCGGCGTGGACTCGTACAAATCCACCGCACGCTGCCGGAACTCGTCCGTGTAGTTCTTCCTTGCCATCCCTCAGATTCTCGCTTCCCCAGCATCGTGCTGGAATCAGCGTGTCCAAGATCAGGGGTCAAGCCCCATCCTCGTGGGGTGCTGAAGAGAGCGCCGATGATGATGATGATGATGACACGGGTTTTGCCGGTGATGAGGAGATTTGGCTGTCTAGCGGGATGGATGAGGATTACGATTTTCGTCCCACCAAAGATCGATAGGAAACAATGGCGAAAAACACGAAGCGGGGCCACCGTGTTGGCCAGCAGAAAAACCGCTACCAGCAGGAGAACCTGCTTACCAAGTTCTTCGATCTGTTCGACGGCAGCGGGAATTATCTGCGCTCGAAGAAGTCGAAGGGTAAGTACAAAGGGGTTGAGACGCGACGGGCGAAGAAGCCCCCGCGAGGGTGACAGCCTTCCGCGCCTAGGGCCTGCGCAGTCGGATTCGTTGTTTGGTGGCTCGGGACTTGGCGTTATGAGCTTCGCGGCATGCGTCACAGCGGCACCCCACGTCGTAACGGTAGGACGTTCCGTGTGTGACATTGCCGCCGGTGAGGCTACCTTCGCTTCGAACTTTTTCGAGGTAGAGGGCGTGCGAGGTGCGGTTTGCGTCCGTGCACGGAGCGCAACGGCAGCCATGATTTCCGTACCCGTTAGTAGTGCCGTGACGTGAGTCGTCGGGGCTGAGTTCAGCCATCGTCCGATTCCATGTCGTCGGCGTCTGTCTCCCCGTGCGGGTCGGATGCTTCGTAGAGGACTGTTCCGACTAGTTGCTCCATGTTGATGGCATCCGCGGCGGGTGTCGGTCGACCCTCCGCGTAGGCAAGACGGTCGGCGGACAGAAAAGCCAGGCGAACCGCCTGAACGACAAGCACGCGGCGTAGTCCGTCGGTGACCTCGCCGCGCTCCCGTGCCACGGCGGCAAGCCGAGCGATAGTTTCCGCGCGTCGCGCGATGCGGATGTCGGGATGGCCGCGATCGGCTCGTGTTTCCGCGTCGACGAGTTCGTATCGGTGTGAGGCGGGAAGATCGATTCTCTCTGAGAGGGGAGGGATCTTCTCGTTCAAGATCGCCTTAAATCGCGACTGCTCGATCGCTTGGAGGTAGGCGCTGTACTCCGTGGCGTCGAGGTCTTTCATAGCCGCTGCGAACCGGTCTTTGTCGGTCCGTTTTGGTGGTGTGTCTTGCAGCTCCCAGAGAGGCCATACCTCGACCTCGGCCACCTCGAACACGTCCAGAATCCGCATTGCGACGGCGTCTGTCCGTTGGTTGGTGAGGTGGCGTCGGATACGTGTGCGCAGTTGTTCGTTGGTCTGTCCGACGTAGATTGGTTCGCCGTCGTAGTCGTAGAAGGCGTAGACGTCCCACTTGGCGTCGACCCACTTGCGACCCTGATCGTCGGCCTCTCGCTGGAACGAATCCAGCGAATCCCGGAAACGTCGAACATCGTCCGCGGGCAGCGATTTTCTCGACGGCTTGCGGATAGTCGGTCCTTGGCTGGCCGTGCCCTTACTGGACAACAGCAACTCGGTCCGTCATGGGGGCAAGTAGGCCCTTAGTCAGCGGAAGGAGGTAGTTGGTTCCCAACCACTCGACGGCGGGCACGGCGACGGCATCGCCAAAGGCGAAGAGCGCCTGATTTGTGCGTGCGCCCGTGAGGTTGTAATCGCCGGCACCCATCAAACGCGCATACTCAAGAGGGGTCATCCACCTCACCTGAAGACGCTTGTTCCCAACCTTTACGACGGCTTGTTTCGAGGAGCCGCCGCGAGCTGTCCGCAGGCAGCCAGAAATGTCATCGGGCCGCACTTCCCATGTCGCGACGCCCTTACGAGTGCGGCGGTATGCGGTCCTGTAAGTGACGCCCGACGCGCGACGGAGTGCTGCGACTCGCTCCCGCTGTATGGGAGAGAGCGATGAGACGAATAGCCCGGTTCGGGTCTCGTCCCACCAGCGATCGTCGGACACGGGCATTGCTTCGATGTGCTCATCCAAGCCGCTCGTCAGTGACGGCGGCGGCGTCGGGAGCTCCGCACGATGGGTGCGCAGCGTCGGGTCCGAGAACACCCATGAAAGGTAGTCGGGGCGAAGCTCGGGATTTGGCTCCGTGCTTGACGCGGGCGGATTTTGTGCGCCGACGAGAAACAGGCGAGGCCGCGACTGCGGGATGAATCTCCGAGCATCGATCGCGAGCACATCGATGGAGTACCCGAGTTCATTGAACGCCCGGATAGCTGCTGCAAGGTCATCGCCGCCGTGGCTCGTGGCCAGACCCACCACGTTCTCGAGAACCACGACCGGAGGCCGTGCACCATCGAGGCTCCGCAGAGCTTCGATGAATCCCCAGAAGGCATTGGATTCCCCAGCTCGAATGCCGCCGCGAGAGCCGGCGATCGACAGATCTGTGCACGGGGATGAACCCCACGCGAGCGCTGCATCTCGGGGCAGCTTCGATCGATCGATCTTGAACACATCTCCCAGCTCGAAGATGTGATCGTTGTCCCGCTCTGCGTCGCGGAAATGGGCCTCGTACATTGCGTGCTTGTCGGGCTCGTAGTCATTCGCCCAACCGACCCTGAACCCGGCGGATTCGAGCCCGATACGGGCAAGGCCAACACCGGCAAAGAACTCAATCACCTTCGGTCGAGCTGTTCCGATAGGGACGACGTTTGCAGGGGTAGGCATGATGGAAACTCTAGGGCGCCCCCGGCCAGTACGACGAGACGCCTCGCCCGCGGACAAGGCGTGCCGAAACTTCTTGTAGATCGTTTTCGGGAAACTCGGTAGACTGGTAGGACGACGAAGGGAGCCCATCGTGGCCGAGGAATTCACGGTCGAGCAGGAGTGGCCGGAGCTGTTCGCGCAGCTCGACGCGGCGCAGCGCGACAGCGTGCGCCAGGCCCTTGCCGCCGGATGGCACGAAGGGTTCACCCCGACCCGTGAGGACGTCGAGAACGTGACCGACTACACCCGTGGGGCGATCGACCTCGCGGAGTACCGTCGACGCGGCCACGCTGCCGCTCGCCGCGCTGCCGGCGTCGTCGGCGCCGGCCGCTGACGTGGCATCCCAGTTCGATAGCTGGGAGTCGTACTTCTACCCCGACACGATCGACCCTCTGACCGGGATCGGAACGCTGCGCAACCTCTACGAGGAGCGCGACGCGCGGGTGCTGTCTCGGATGGAGTACACCGACACCACCGTGCGTGCCGTGGAGCTCGGTAACGGCGAGGTCGAGATACCTCGCACGTTCGACGGGGCGCACCTACGCGCGATCCACGGGCACCTGTTCCAGGACGTCTACGAGTGGGCGGGGGAATACCGCACTGTCGAAATGTCGAAGGGTCCGGGCCGCGGATTCGGTGAGGTCAGGTCAGGCGAGGTCGACCGGTATCTGTCCGACGCGCGCCAGCTCGTGACGTCGACCGACTGGGCCAAGATCAGCCGTAACGACTTCGTCGCCACGGCCTCGACCGTGTTCGCCTACGTTAACCAGGCGCACCCGTTCCGCGAGGGCAACGGCCGCACGTCGAAGGTGTTCATGGCCCACGTGGCCGAGCAGTCGCCGTACCGGTTCGACTTCGCCCGCGTGAGCCCGGAGCAGTGGAACGGGGGATCGGCCATGAGCCGACCTGACATGTTCGCCTACGCTCCCGAACCGGCATCCCTCGTCCCGGTGTTCGCCGCGGTGACCGTCGAACGCACGGCACCCCAGGCCGGCCCTGACCGGGCCGCTCAGGTCCGCTCAGCGCTCAGCGCATCGTATCCCCGCCCCGCGTCCGAGGCGACGCGGCAGCAGCCGCAGCAGGGCACCCAGGCACGGCGGGGGAGCGCCGGCTATCGCTCCGATCGCGGCACCGGCCGGGAGTGACCGTGACCGATCCCGAGCCCGTCGACCGCAGCGCCGCCGAACGGCGATCGCGCGCCCGGCGCGAGGCGACCCCGATCTATGACCAGCTCGCCGCCGACCGAGAGCGCCGAGCACAAGAGCAGCAGGAGGCCGAGTCATGACGAACGTCGTCGGTTACGCGCGAGTGTCCAAGCGTGAGCAGAACCCCGCCGCTCAGGAGGCCGAGCTGCGCGCAGCGGGAGCCGTCCGGGTGTTCGTCGACCACGGCGAATCGAGCCGCATCGCAGACCGCCCTCAGTGGCTCGCCTGCCTCGACTACCTCAACGAGGGCGACACCCTCCTGGTGCGCCGCCTCGACCGGCTCGGAGGATCGGAGCGGATCATCATCGAGACGCTGCACGACCTCGACCGCCGGGGCGTGAACATCAAGAGCCTGACGGAACCGATGATCGACACGACAACCCCGATGGGCCGCGCCCTGTTCGGCATGGTGGCCGTGTTCGCGCAGCTCCGCGTCGACACGATCCGGGAGAACACGATGCGCGGCCTCGCGCACGCGAAGGCGCAGGGTCGGGTCGGTGGCCGGCCGTCGAAGATGACGCCGGAGAAGATCGCAGAGGCGCAGCGGATGCGCGCCGAGCGTGCCAGCCTCGACCACATCGCCGGAGTGCTCAGCGTCGGGAAGTCGACCGTTGCCCGTGCGCTCAGCAAGGCCGATCAGGAACTCACCCAGGCCCAGCGGTAGCGCCGTCCCGGTCGTCGTGCAGCAGGACGCCCGGAGCCACATCGAGCGCGCCAGCTATCGCATTCAGCTCGTCGACCGTGAGGCCGCACGGCCTGGTCAGGTGCAGCCGCCGGGTGAGCGTGCGGAGCTTGATCCCGGTCGCGTCAGCCAGCCACTCGACGGTCAGCCCCCGAGTGTCGAGCACGCGCCGGATGCGCTGCGCGACCTGCACGGCAATGGATCGCGTCATCGGCCATCGCCCCCCGACTCACTCTCACGAGTGAGCGTGTCAATCACCGTCACGGCCTTGCTCCCCGGCACCGTCGCGGACGCCGCCAGCCGATAACCGGAGCGGCCGTAATCGTAGAGCTGTTGGTCACGCTCACTCACGTTTCGTAGGAGCCGGCCGCGCTCCTCGTCCGACGTCGGCAGCGTCGTTGTCAGCGTTGCGAAACTCACGGGTCCACTCATCGTTCGATCCCATTCCCTTGTTCTGTGTCCGATGAAAGTAGGCAGTTCGGCGGTACGCCGAGGTGCCGGCTTTCTCGGAACACTTGCCGCCTTGCACGCAGCGGAGAGCCGGTCAAGGGGAGCCCGCAGGGCTCTCCCGAAGGGACGCGAAGCGCCCTTGACGGGATCGGGAGCGGAGTGCAACCCCGCAGCGCGGGGACACACGAAAGCCCCACGCCGCAGAGCGGAACGTGGGGCCGGAACCCTGCCAGCGATCAACCCTCCGTAGAAGGCTCCGACTGCGCATCGTCAGCCGCCGCAGGGGCCGAGCTGGACGCAGGCTTGCGCGTCGATCGACGCCGGGTGCGCGCCTTCTTGTCGGGCTCAGCGAACCCGATCTTGCGCAGCTCGTCCGCAGACCATCCGGCGCTCAGCGCAGCCGAGTAGGCGCGCACGTCCTCTCGCTCCGCGGTCGCGATCCGCTCAGCGATCCGCGCCTGTAGGTCGGCCAGCTCGCGTGCTGTCTCGTCGCGCACATCACTGAGCGACTGCCGCGCCTCCGCGATGGTACGAACCGCTGTCAGGCGGTCATCCTGTAGACGTCGCGCGCGTTCGATTGCTTCCTCTGGTGTCAGTTGCGTAGCCATGCATCAATCGTACGGATCGCGTCGTTCGAAGTCGACGCCGGTCGACACATCAAAAGCACGCCGAGGCGAAGCCTCGACCACTCCCGTCTGTCGACGTGAGCGAATCCGAACGGAGTCCCAGACGGAGCAAGCTAAACACTTAGCAAGGCTAAGTCGGCTTAACCCCTCGACAGTCGTCGACGGGTGCGGCACACTGGACGTGTGGTCCCCGCACGGGGCGGGGTCGCTGCGCTGGGCCGAAGGAAGGGGATCGCATGTCAGGTGAGACGGCAGCCGCGCCCCAGACCGAGCGGCGTCGGCGCGCGAATGCGCCCGGCGGTCGGAAGCACAAGCACGAAGTGAAGGTGACTCCCGAGGAGGAGGGGCGGCTGCTGCGCCTCGCGCTCGCTCAGCGGGTGACGATCCCGCGGCTGCTGGTCGAGACGACCCTCGCATCCGAGACGGGGGAGACGGTCACCGAGCGGCGCAACGCGATCGGGAAGCTGTTCGAGCTGCACCGGCTGTTGGCCGCGGTGTCGAACAACGTCAACCAGATCGCGAAGGCCACCAACGCCACCGGTCAGCGTCAGGCAGAGACAGACGCCACGCTCGCGGCCGTGCGCCGAGTCGCGGAGCGCATCGACGCCGCCGTGGATGAGCTGAGCCTGTCATGATGCCGAACGTCACGCGCGGCGATCGGATGCCCGGCCTCGTGTCCTACCTCGTCGGCGGCGGCCGCCACAACGAGCACACGGAGCCGCACCTGGTGGCCGGCGATCACGCGCTCATGGCGTGGTACGACGACGCCGAGCTGAGCGGCGACAACGCGAAGGCGATCGCGCGTCACCTTGACCGACCGCGCACGGCGATGGGGGTCGACGTGAAGGGCGGCCACGTGTGGCACGCCTCACTGTCGCTGCGCGCCGAGGAGGGCATTCGCACCGACCAAGAGTGGGCGGCGATCGCGCAAGACTTTGTGTCCGCGATGGGGTTCGACGACAACGACGGGACCAAGGCCCCGTGCCGTTGGGTCGCGATCCGTCACGGCCTCTCACAGGCCGGCAACGACCACGTGCACATTGCCGTGAACCTCGTTCGCGAGGACGGCACGAAGGCGTCGACGCACCTGGACTACCAGCGTGCACAGAACGCTGCGCGCGCCCTCGAAGTCAAGTACGGCTTGGAGCAGTTGGAGTCGACGAAGGGGGAGCGTGCGACGCGGGGATACAGCCCCGCGGAGCAGTCCCGTGTCGAGGAGCGATCGGCGCTCATGGCGCAGCGGAAGTACGAGCAGCACGCCGCCCGCATCGGGGGAGAGCAGCCCGAATGGCACCGCCTCGACCCCAAGGAGCGACAGGCACGCATCACCGCTGAGGTACGGCTGAACGCACCCCGGAACGACCTCGCACGCACCGTGCGAGGAGCGGCCGGCGCGAGCGAGAACGAAGCCGAGTTCGTGCGCCGACTGCGCCGCTCCGGCGTGCTCGTGCGCCCCCGGTTTGCCGAGGGTACGACGGACGTCATCACCGGCTACTCGGTCGCGGCCAAGCCGGCGAACGGCGAGCGTCCCATTTGGTACGGGGGCGGTCAGATGGGCCGCGACCTGACCCTGCCGAGGCTCCGCGAAGGGTGGCCCGACACGGCCGCCGGAGCGACCGATGCAGCCGCCGAGTGGCAGGCCGCGAAGCGGGGCCGGCGACCCGCTGCACCTGGTCGCGAAATGCGCGAACCGGACCCGGAGCTGTGGCAGCGCCACACCGAGGAAGTCGGGCAGCTCCGCGAGCAGCTTCGGGCGATCCCGCTCGACGACCGCGACACCTGGTCGACGGTCGCGCGGCAGACCGCGGCCGCGTTCGCAGCCTGGTCGAACGCCGTCGAGGAGACACCCGGTGACCTGGCCGAGGCATCCGACGCACTCGCCAAGTCGGCACAGACCTACCGCCGACCGGTGAAGCCCCAGCGAGCCGGCCGGGTGGCAATGTCGGGCGCGACGATGCTTCTCGCCAGCGTCGCCCGCGGCGGCCAGGGGACCGCCGCACAGCTCGCCATGCTGCGCCAGCTCATGAACCTCTCCCAGGCCGTCTACGACGCCGCCAAGGCCGCAGGGGAGGCCCGGCAGGCAGCGAACGTCGAGGCCGCCGTGCGCGAGCGCGTGATGAACGTTCGGCGGCAGCTCGAAGCGATGCCGGCGACCGCGGTCACGTCGACGACGACGGCCCTGACGTCGACGGCCACAGCGACCGCACCGAAGGTCGACCGCTCCGCGATCGTCGACGCATCCGTGCAGGAAGCCCTCGACAAGATGCAGCGCGCCGAGGAGCAGCACGTCAAGACCACCGGCTCGCCGGTTCCGCCCCAGGTGGAGCCCACGCGGCCGCGCACCACGACGAAGCCGGGCGCAGATCGCGGCCCGGAGCGATGAGAAGGGAGACAGATCATGGCCGATGAAAGCGACGGCATCGAGGAAGCATTCGATGGACAGCTCCGCATCGCCGTCACCGCGGCGGGCCGAGTAGGCGAAGCACTCGCCCGCGCCCGCGAGGAGGCGGCGCGACGTGCGCAGGCACAAAGCGAACAGGCAGCCCGCGAACTGTCGTCACGGTTCGAGGCAGAGAAGCGCGCAGCTCGCGTCGAGCTGGGCAGCGTTCACCGCTCCGACTGGTGGGACAAGGCGACGCCGCAGCAGATCGGCGGCGCACTCACCACGGCGCGCGCGTGGGGCGCAGAAGACCCCGAGGCGGTACGCGCGGAGGGTCGCATCCGCGACGAGCTCCGCACCCGATACGGCGTCAACGTCGACAGCACCGGCGCCGACCCCACAGCTGTGCAGGCGGCCGTCGAGGCCGAGCAGCTGCGCCGGCAGTCCGACACCGAACGTCAGCGCAGCGCCACCGAGCAGGCCGAGGCGGTCGCACTCTCGCGCCAGGCCGACGAAGCCGACCGCGCGGCCGAGGCATCGCGCGACAGCGCCGACACCGCCCCCGACGAAGGAGAGCGCGAGCAGGCCCAGGCGCAGGCCGAGCGCGAGCAGAGTCGCGCCGAGTCGACCCGCGAGAAGGCCGAGCCGCTGTATGACTCGTCCGAGCGGCGCGAGCGCGACGCCGACAAGCTCGAACAGCGAGGCGTCGGGAAAGAGGCCGTCAGCGCGAAGATGGCCGCGGACGTCAGCCAGGGCAAGCCGGCTACCGAGGCGGTCAAGGCGCAGCAGCTCCAGAGCGCCAAGGCGCGGCCGAACCGGTCGCGCTCGTCGAAGGTGCAGCGCACCGAGATAGGCCGCTGAGCGACAGCCTGAGCGCACGAGAGAGGGACCGACCCACTGGGCCGGTCCCTCTCTCATTGTGCGCTCAGACGCCCGCAGGCGGCTCCTCGCGCAGGTCCGGGTACAAACCCTCCGGCGGTGCCGTGTACGGCAGCTCAGTGCCCTTGTCGCTGTCGTTCGTGTTGATCCGGTTCTCTCCCATGCCGGCGGCCGCGAACGGGCCGTGAGGGTCGAGCAGGACGCTCATGTGGTGCTCGGCGTGGTCACGGAACCAGACGCTCATGCCCGTTGTCGGGTCCAGTCGCAGATGCTCCCACGCCCGCCACAGAGCATCGAGACGGATCACGGCCTCCGGGTAGTTCCACCAGTCGGCCGCCCACACGCTGCGCTCCCCGTCGACGCGGCGACGGTAGTTCTTCACCAGGTACTCGCGCACGAACTCGTCGACCGAGCCGTAGTACAGCGCCGGCTCCTCTTCCGCCGGCTCCTCCTCGTCAAGGGCTTCCAGCGCCGCGGTGACAGCACGACGGGCGGCCGTGGCCGCCTGCGCTTGCAGCTCCTCGACCACCGTCGGGTCCAGCGCCTCGTCTACCTCTGCCTTGACGGCATCCTTCACCGCGCCCGTGATGGCCTTCTGCACCACGGCGCGAATCGCCGGGGCCGCGAGGTTGGTCGCGACGTCGGCAATGTCGATCCCGAACAGCCGGCCGGGCTCACGCTCCGGCAGCTCGGCGTCGTCGGGGACGTCGCGCGGGTCGGGCTCGTCGCCCTCGTCCAGCTCGAACGGCTGCGCCTCGATCCCCTCGTCAGCGGGAGCGTCGCCCCAGTTGTCGCTCATCAGGCCGCACCGTTCCCGTCGACGGCGGCCGCGACCTCGCGCACGGACTCCTGCGCCTCGACGATCGTCCGCGACGCCTGCGGGTCGTGAGCTGCGATCGACGCCTTGACCTTCTCCGCGTGCGGGCCGGTCATCCACGGCTGTGTGCGGATCAGCGTCGGGCGGTTCCCGGAGGAGAGCACCACGGCGCGACCCTTCGGCATCGCGGCCAGGTCGGCCACGTCGAGGATGCGCTCACGGTGGAGCTGCTGATTCACGCTGCGCCCGCCACGGCCGGAGGACACCGACGATGCCTGGCGGTCAAAGTCACCGATGAGCTTGGAGAGGCTTTCCAGGAACGCATCTTCGGAGACGCCGCCGCCGTAGACCTTCACGTTCGAGGCGCTCCACAGCTTGCGCATCCCCGAATCGCCCCACACGTCGACGCCCTGCGACCACGACTGCAGGATGGTCATCAGCACGATTCCGCGGGAGCCGTAGTGGCTGTAGAGGTTTGGCAGCTCACGCCATCGGCAGACGTTCGCGGCCTCGTCGAGAACGCCCAGGAGAGGCACCGACAGGCGGCCGCCGGCAGACCCGGCGGCCAGCTCCTCCGCGGCCTCGACCACGGCGACCGTCAGCGCGGTCACGAGCGGGCCGGCGGTCCCGCGGCCCTCCTTGGAGAGCGAGTACAGGGTGCCGCCGTCACGGACGAACGAGGTCGGGTCGAACTGCGGACGCAGATCGGGCTCACCCTGCGGGTTCACCCACGCGGCCACCTGGCGGTTGGTCAGGCATGACGCCATTTGCTGCGCCGTGCCGTAGATGCCGCCGCGCTGCTTCTCCGGGGCGGTGATGACGCCGCGCACCTGGTCGGCGGTGAGGTCGTAGCCACCACGGCGAAGGATGCCGATCGGCTCCTCCTCCGTGGGGCGCGTCAGCCAGCCGTAGACGTCGGTGATCGGTCGCCCGTCGAGCGCGGCCGCGAGCAGGAGCCCCGCAAGGAGATCCTGCCCCGCGGGGTCGAAGTAGGCATCGGTCTTGGCTCCGGGATCGCGGGAGCCGGAGGCGAAGTGATCGGCCAGCTTGGCCGCGCGCACCTCGTCGGTGACGTAGCTGAGCGGGTTCCACCACCACGTAGGGTTCTCGAGCGCGATCCCCTGGGGATCGAACACCCAGACAGGGCCGGTCACCGCGCGCACGTCGCGCGTCGCGTCGACCACATCGCGCTTGTTCGAGGTCACGAGAACGCCCCCAGGAGCGTCCAGGATGGCCGGCACCGCCCGAGAGGTCGTCTTACCGGTGCGCGGCCCCCAGATGTCGATATGCATGTCCTCCCAGGTGCCGTAGAGCGGCATCTGGCCGAGCGTCTTACCGATCGGCACGCCGAGGGAGCCGGTCACGCCGAGTCGGGTTGCCTGAGCCTGTGCGTTGCGCTTGCTCAGACCCTCGACGTCCTTCCCTCGACCCATGTACGAGCTGGCCCGGTCGACGCGAGTCCGCCCCTTCCGGTAGCGGACGACGCCGACGATCGCGAGCACGACGAGCGCGAGGACGATCGCCAACAGAACGATGACGATCCAGGTCGCGGATGCCGGCCACGGCACCCGCCCCATGACGACGCCGAGCGTGAACGCGAACGGGTCGCTTGGCAGCTCGACACCGGTCCCGTCGAGCTGGTGGCCGAGGCGCACCGCGACGTTGAGGACGACGATCGCCGCGACGACTCCACCGATGCCGACGAGCAGCATCATCGTCTCCGCGCCGAAGCCGCCGGGATCGCGGCGGCGGTTGTTGGGAGTGCTCATGACGACACCCTCTCCTCGTGCTCCTCGACCAGCTCCTCGACGACGTGCAGCGCGCGCCGTCCGGTGCGGGACTGTTCGTACCAGCGCTGATTCGTGTCGCGGATCGAGCGCTCCGCCTCCGTCAAGCGAACCTCGACCGGGATACCGGGTCGAGTGCCGACCTTGACGAGGAACTTCCCACGGCCGGGAGGGTCGACCTCGCGGCCCGACGCGGCATCCCACGCGGGCGGGTCCTGCCAGCCGGTCAGTAGCTCTTGCTCGGCCTCCGAGAACGGGATGACCGACGTCAGCTCCGGCATTTCCGTGTACGGCAGGCCCGCGCACATCACCATGCCGGCGCGCTCTACGAAGCCCTTCGCCTTCAAGCGGTCCTCTTCCGGGAGGGCGCTCAGGTCGGCCATCGTGTGCGAAATCATGGCCGTACCGACACCGACCTGACGGTTCAGGCGGGTGAGGAAGTCGACGCGATCGACGATGCCGTTACCGGCGCGCAGCGCACGCCACAGCTCATCCATGATGACGAAGTAGTGCCGGCGGGGTTCCAGGCCGGCATCCGCGAGGACGTTCGCGATGTTCACCGTCGCGAATCCGTTCGACCAGCAGGCGAGCAGGGTCGCCGCGCGCAGATCGCCCTCAGCTTCACCGATGGCCGAAATATCGTAGACCACCGGGCGGTCGAGCCGCATCGGGTTGTCGGTCGGCCGGGAGAACATTTCGCCCAGGCGGCCACCGCGGGACAGGCTGATAAGCGACGCTTCCAGCCCACGGGTGATCCGCTGATACTCGGCAAAGTCGCCGCGGTCGACGGCCACCAGGCGCAGCTCCTCCGGCCCTTGCTGCACGACGTTCAGCAGATCGCCCAGCACCGGAACGCCGTCGAAGTTCCGATCGAGGTAGCGCAGCGCCTGGTCGACGATGGATTCCTCGACGTCGCTCGGCGGCGACTTACGGAGGATGGTCAGCAGGGACGACACCATAGCCAGGCGGCGGCCGTGCGCGTCCTCCAAGACCTCGCCGGCCTCCTTCGGGAAACCGGCGTCAACGAGCCGCTGCGCGGCGTCCTTCGCCTCGCCGGGGTCGAGCACGTTCAGGTGCCCGCGGCCACGGCCGAGGGTGATGACCTGGCCGCCGAGCGCGCGAATGACCTCCACGTAGTCGGGCCGAAGATCGCCCAGCACGAGCGGCTGCACCCCGTAGCCGGCGAGGCCGATCGCCATCCGAGCGACGGCCGTCGACTTGCCGAGGCCGGGCTTTCCGAGCACGAACAGCGACGGGTTGCTGATGAGCTTCGCGCGTTGGAACCACGAAATCGGGTCGCAGCAGAGCGTCGCCCCCGTGTGAATGTGGCGGCCCAGCGGGACGCCCACCATCGGCGTGCCGGCTCCGATCGAGTACGGCCACAGGCCGCACACCTGAACGGTCGTGCCGCGCCACTCAGCCGGAGGCTGGATGAAGTTCGACATGCCGCCGCCGGGGCCGCTGTACCCGCGAGAGGACAGCGACCCGGCCGACGTCGACGAACCGGCGTCGGTGTTCTTCCGGCCGCTGCGGACGAACAGCAGCGCACCGACGATCACGAGAACGACCAGGCCGCCGAGGACGGCAAGGGCAATCAGATCGGGACTCATCAGACACGCTCCCTCAGTGCCGCGGGGACGGCTACGTGCTTGCTCAGCACGAGGCCCAGGGGCAGCGCGGCGGCGAATGCGCTGTCCTGTGATCCATAGACCGGCCGGAGCCGGAGACGGGCGGTCGCCCCGAGGTTGTCGACCGCTGCGCGCGCGTCGGCTTCCTTGGCCGGGTCGATCACCGTCGCGGTGACGAGGATTCCGAAGTTCACCAGGCCAGCGCCCGATGCCTCCTCAGATTCCGTCGCCTGAGCCGAGCGCAGGGCGAGCGAGTCGCGCGCCGCCGGCTTGCGGGTCGAGGTCGCCTTGAACTCCGCAGCTCGCACGTCGGACTGGACGAGCGATGCCGCACGAGCGGGGTCGATCGGCTTGTAGAGCAGCGTCACCCGCTTACGAGCGATATCGCGGTGCGGAGCCAGCAGGCGAGCGAGCACGCCCGACTGCACGAGCCCACGGGGCGCTTGCGTCATCGCCCAGGTGACCGACTTGGCCGAGTCGTGACGGTAGCCGTCCCATCCGGCCTGAGCGGCGGTCGGGCCGACGTCGCCCCACCGGAGGTCGGGCACATCGCCGTCCGCGTGCGCGTCGTCGATCAGCGTTGCGGCCGCCGGGTCGTAGGCGACCCGGATCGTCTCGCACAGCTCTTGGGCCGACAGCGGGTGAGCGGCACCCGCTCCGGTCGCCTGCAATCCGGCCGTGAGGCCGGGCAGTCGAGCCGCGAGCTCGCGCGCCATTTCGTCGGGCTTGCGGGCCTTCGCGCCCTTCCGAGGAGCAGCGGCGAACGTCAGCGAGACGTACGCCTTCACCGTCGACGAGCCGGCGGGGTAGCTCAGCACGACCTCGCCCAGCATCGCCTTGGCGAAATCGGGGCCGTCGGGATCGGTGTTCGTCTCGACCTCACGGCGCAGGCGACGACCCGTGTCGGGAGCCGTCTCGATCGTCACCGCGGCCGCTTCCATGTTCGGCTCATCCCCGAGGTTGCGTAGCCAGTGACCCCAGTCGGCCACCCACAGGTCGACTTGCTCCTGGTCGACGAGCGCCGCGCCGTCAGGCTCGGTCCCGATCACGATCGAATACGTCTTGGCGTGCGGGGAGTAGATCATCGCGAACGGCCGCGCGTAGGAGTCCTCATGCTCGGAGAGCTGAGTCTGTGCGCCGAGGCCGGGGAGCTGGTTCGTTCCCCAGTCGGCGCGGCCGAGCGGGCCGGAGCGGTAGATGTTCGCCTTCCGGCGCTTCGTCGACGTCCACGCGACGCGGTTCGCCGTGCGGGACAGGACGCTGCGCCCGTCGCCGTCGCGGATCGTCAGCAGCAGGATCAGCCCGCCGAACACGGCGGCCGTGATGAAGGCGTTGAGGATGTTCGTCGTCATCAGGACGACGATCACGATCAGCAGCGCAACGAACATCAGGCCGGTGCCGACCGTGCCGAGGCCGAGGAGGCCCGGCGACGTCGGTTGACGCCAGTTCCCGTAGGTACGGACGCCCCTACGGCTTGTCTCTACGGTTGCCATCAGCTCCCGCTCCCTTCACCTGTTGCTTGGTTACCAACGTCTCGGGCGGCCCCAGCGGCCGCCTGTCCTGCTTGCTTTGCAGCGCCGATCGCGACGCCCGCGGCCATGCCGATAGGCCCACCAGCGGCGCCGGCCGCTGCACCCGCAGCCGCTCCCCCACCGGCAGCAGCTCCACCGGCCGCAGCGCCACCCGCGGCAGCTCCACCGCCCGCAGACGCCGCAGCAGCGCCGGTGCCGCCACCGGCAGCACCCGAGGACGCCGCGGCCCCTGACGTGGCCCCACCGCCGCCAGCTCCGCTAGATGCCTGCGCGGCCTGTGGTGCCGACTGGCCGCCACCGTTCGCCCCAGACGGGCCGGTAGAGCCCGTGGAGCCAGACGAGCCGGTCGATCCCGAGCCGCCCGACGAGCCGCCCCCGGAACCGGTCGCGAGGCGACCCATCGAGGCGGCCCCCGTCGGGAGCGACGCGAGAGCTGCGACGCCGAGCGCGCCGCCGGCTCCGGCAGACATGGCCCCGACGAGCGGGGTCACGAACCGCATCAGAGCGGGCATCGCGAACAGCGCGAGCACCATCAGAATGAGGCCCGTCAACACGGCGATAAAGCCCGATCCGTCGTCCTGGAACACGTTCGTCCCCGCGAGCTGGAACGCCGCGGCGTAGACGATCGCGGCCGCTGGCTTGTAGAGGATGAACGCGACGAGCCACCCCACGTTCTTCTTGAACCAGCTTTTACCCATTTCGGTGTTGGTGGCCGCGGCCGACAGCGGAAGGATGCCCGTCAGGATGACGAGCATGCCGCCACGCGCGATCATCAGCACGATTTGGAACGCGGTCGCGAGGATCGCGATCACTCCCAAGATGATGATGAGCAGCGCACCGAGGCCACCGGCCGCGGGGTTCGTCGTCAGAGCGAGCAGCGTCGCAATGTTGTTCCCGAAGCACGCCGTGTCCGTGCCGACGTCGCAGTTCAACGCGCCGTTCAGAATCCAGACGGAGAACGAGTCGAAGGCTGACACCAGCAGGCCGACGATGGTCACGCCGGCCCCGGCGACGACGATCAAGGTCAACAGACTCTTGATCGTGTCCTTGCCAGGCTCGGCGCGCTGCTCCCACGTCATCCGAACACCTCCGATGATGACGGACACCACCGCGGCCGCGCCCATGTACCACCAGAGCGACGACTGCAGAAACAGCACCGTGCCGCCCGCGCCCTGCGGCCCGTTCGGCAGGAGGCCCGACACAAGGGCCGTCGCACCGCTGATAAGGAAGATCGCACCGAGCACGATTCCAAGTCGGCCCGCCGCCTGGAAGCCCTCACCGTTACGCATCCGGGAAGCGATGAGTGCCCCAAGCAGGATGATCGAGATTGCCGCGAGTGCGATCGCGATCCAGGTCACCCAGCCCAGCACCGTGATGATGCCGTCCGAGTTTGGCGCGCTGGCACCCGCCGCGATCGACGAGCCGCCGCCGGTCCCCGTCAGGTTCGGAGTCCCGACGTTCACCCACAGGGTGCCGAGCGAGGCCACGGCCTTGCCGAACGCTTCCATGACCGCATCGGCCATGTTCTGGATCGCGTCACCAACGACGCTGTTCGCCCACTCTCCGGCCTTGCAGCCGAGGTCAAGCGGCGCGCATTCACTCGCGGCCATGATCTATCCCTCCGTCCAGCTCACGTAGCCCGACAGATCGGGCAGCTGGGCGACGCGCGCCGGTTCTGGCATCGAGGCGTCGAGCTTCCAGTCGCCATCGGCCCACACGAGTTCGTAGACCGCGGAACCGGTGACGCTCTGCCCGTTGCTGCTACCGCGGAACGCGATATCCACACGGGCACTGTCGCCGTCGTAGGCCAGCACGCGGAAGCCGGCGACGGATGCGCGAACGTCCGACGGCGCAGCCGCTCCATCAGCGCTCAGGAGGGTGTCGCGGTAGGGGCCGTCCGTGAGCGCGTACTCAAGAAATGCCTGCCGCTGGTCGGCAGACCCAAACCCGATGATCGTCACATTCGCCGCTGCGAACAGTGCACCCTCCGGTGAGCGCTGGAAGCAGTACGGGTAGCCCTCCGTGGCCGTCTTACCCGGCCCGAACGTCGTCGACGTCGGGAAGGCGTAGACGTCCTGGAATTTCCACTCCGCAGCGGGCGCGGTCGTGACCGTGCCCGACAGCTTCTCGCCCTCCAAGCCACAGACACTCGCCGCCGCGTCGCCGGTAGGTTCCGGGGACGGGGCGGCGCTGGTTGTGGCGCTGGACGACGGATCGGGCGCGGGTGGGCCGGCCTCGTTCCCGCGGTTCAGGTTGAGAACCGTCAAGACGATGGCCGTCACGATGAGCGCGGCCACCACCACCGCCCCGACGATGAAGCCGGGGCGGGTGAAGGGGTTCTGCTGGGTGTCGTCCTCAGCCATGACGGCTCCTCTCAGGCGTTGGCGAGGATGCCGACGAGTGCGGCACCACCGCCGATCACAATCGCTCCGGCCATCGGCCAGAGAATCTTCGGCAGGGCGTCGTGGCCTTCACCACGACGGAAGCTGACGGCAATCAGGATGCCGCCGACGATGATTGCGCCACCGACGACGACGTAGCCGATCCACTTCAACCAGGAGAGGATCGTGGTCACGCCTTCGGTGCCGGGAGGCTGTACGGGGTCGGGGTCGGGGATGACGCCGGCGATGTGCACGGCGGTGTCTGCCGCCGCGTGGAACACGTCGATAACGGACATGCGTCTGCCTTTCAGTTAGTGGTGCCGGCGGCACCGAGGATTGCGGTCAGTTCGTCGACGAGTCGCTGAACTTCCCGCGGGGAAGATGAGAGAGCCGGCGGCTCCCCCACACGCCATGCTTCGACCCACGGCACCGACCAGGTGCGCGGGACGCCTCCGCTGACGACCTGCAAGAGGTCGCGCAGTGAACGAGGTACACGACTGGGTGCGTCAGCCATGACGACCAGGCCCAAAACTTCAACCGAGGGCACGAGGCCCGCCGCCCACTGACGCATTGCGTCCTGCGCAGCGCGCAGCCCCCGAGCGTCGCCGCGTGCGACGAGAACCGTCCGCGCGGGCCTCTGTGACGGAGTGCGCGGCCAGGCGTGGCCGGCCGCTTGTGACCCTGGCATGAGAGCTGCCAGCGTCGACTCTCCCGACCCGCCGTGCGCCCCGACCCACCAGAGCGCCGCGGGGACGCTGCGGTCGTAGATGGGGAGCTGGTCGACGCGATCCGGGGCAGGTATGCCCCGCTGCGGAGCCACAGGACCGAACGCATCAGGCACGGAGGCCACGGGCGCGGCCTGAGTAGGTGGCGGTGTCGTCGGCCGAGAAAGCCACGGGTTGAGCGGTTCGCTCATCTTGCCCCCCTAGGTACAGTGAGATTTACCCTTACAGGGAAACCCTAACCCCCCACCCCCTAAATATGGAAGGATCAACCCGAATGATCCCGAATCTGTACATATGCTCCCGAATGAGTATGCTGGTTGCGTGGCCCCACCAGGAGGAATCCCGATGAGCACCGAAGACGACGACAGCGAGGCGATCAACCGCGATGCGGTCGACCGCCTATTCGATCAGAGCCCCCCGACGTTAGGCGCGACAGAAGTCGCGGAACGACTCGGAGTATCCGCGAAGAGCGTCTACACGTGGCTCAAAGACGGGCTGATCCCCGGCTACAAGATCGGCACGACCTGGTTCGTCATCCGTGACGAGCTGAAAGACACCCTGCGCAAGGGTGCGAACACTAAGCGGGATACCGGCCCCGTGCTGGTGATCCGAACGGAACCCAAACAAGGAGACTGACATGCGGAAGATCGGGCCGGCACTACTCATCGTCGTCACGGCGGCGACCCTGACCGCCTGCACGGCACCGAACGATGCGCCAGCGCCCACCCCCAGCGCCAGCAGCTCCGGCCCGATCTACCCCAACCTCGACCAGTTCACCCCCGCACCCGAAGGCGCCATTGACGAGGACAGCGGCGAGACGCACGGCCCGCGTCCTGTCCCGACGTGGGATGACGAATCACGCGAGAGCGCCACCGCGGCCGCGGTCGCAGTGATGACCGCTTACGCGCGCCCCGATCTTCCGTTCGAGCAGTGGTGGGCCGGCTTGCAGCCGCTCCTGGACGGCAAAGCCACCCAGGACTACGCCTACATGGAGCCCGCTCGCATTGTCGCGACGAGCATCACTGGCCCCACCATCATCACCGATGAAACCAGCGCCTACGTCGCGTTCGTCGACGTCCCCACCAACGCTGGCACCTACGGCGTCGTGCTCAGCCGGGCCGACGCGGCGTCGCCGTGGCTCGCCTCACGGTTCATCCTCCCGGAGGGCGTGAACTGATGGCCGCGCCCAAGGGCAGCGGCGTCTATGCGATCGCCGCTGTCCCGCTCCTCATCGTCGGCTCGTTGTTCGGCTTCCTCCTCGTCGGAGACGACAACTGCGCACCCGCCGGAGGCGGCGGGTCGAGCATCTCGGTCAACCCCGACTCGGTGCCGCAGACCGAAATCGCCGGCTACGGCCACGAACAGCTTGTGAACGCCGCGAACGTCATGAAGGCCGGCGCAGACCTCGGCCTGAACGCGCGGGATCAGACCATCGGCGTCATGACCGCGATGGGGGAATCCAGTCTCCGAAACATCGACTACGGCGACTGGGAAACCGGCGGCGTCACCAACCCCGACGGCACACGCACGACCTCGATCGGCCTGTTCCAGCAGCAGGACGGATGGGGCACCCGTGAGGAGCGGCTAGACCCCTACATTTCGTCGACGAAGTTCTTCCAGGCGATGACGGCGAAGGTTCCCGACCGTGAGTCGCTGGAACCGACCATCGTCGCCCACCGCACGCAGGTCAACGCCGATCCGTACCACTACACCCAGTTCTGGAAAGGTGCGGTGCAGATCGTTGAAGGGCTCTCCGGCACGACCACCGGGCTGGACCCTGGCGATGGCAGCGCCAGTGGCGGATCGTGCGAAGGCCTCGTGCCCGGCGGCGTCAACGCTCAGGGTTGGGCTCTCCCAGCCGCCGGCCCTATCAGCAGCCCGTACGGCATGCGCATCCACCCGATCTACGGCACCCAGCGCCTCCACGCCGGTACTGATATCGCCGCCGCGTGTGATGAGCCGATCTGGGCTGCGCAGGCCGGCACCGTGACGTTCCGTGGCTTCGACGGAGCGGGCAACGGCACGATTTCTATCGACCACGGAGGCGGCGTAACGACCCGCTACCTGCACATGTATGACTCCGGGATGCTCGTGCAAACCGGCGACAAAGTGACCGCCGGACAGCAGATCGCGCGCGTCGGCAGCAGTGGTGAATCAGACGGATGCCACCTGCACTTTGAGGTGCGCGTGGACGGCGAAAACATCGACCCGGCTCCCTTCATGGCTGAGGTCGGAATCCAGCTCGGACAGTAAGGAGACGACCATGAGCAGCATCGAAGTACCCACGTTCCCCAAGATCGAGGCGCGCACGCACGCCAACGGATCGGGAGAGGTCACGATCAACGGGACGTCGTACCCGATCGAGACGGCCACTCTCGAGGATGCTCGCGCGGCAATCCTCGCCCGCGTCGCTGAGACGGCCGGGAAGATGCAGCGCCCCGTCCGCGTCACCACGACCGGCCCGGATGGGGAGTGGCCGCTGATCGTCCACCCTGACGGCAGCGTAGAGGCTGACAACAGCCTGCCCGCGAACCCCGCGCCCGTCGAGGAGCCCGACCCTGAGCCGGAACCGGCACCCACGCCGATCGACAGCGTGCCCGCTCACGCGGCCCCGCCGGCCACTCCCGCGCCGACAGCCCCGGACGGCAACGCATGGGTGCGGCAGGCTCCGGCACCCGCGCAGGAGTTCCCGAGCCGTCGTGAGGCGCGGCAGTCGTTCCTCACGCAGGAACAGATCGAGGAGCCGGCGACCCAGGGATGGCGCGGCACCCTGACCCGCTTCGGCATCCGCATGAGCCCCAGCGAGTCCGAGCGCGCCGAGCGCTCCGACGTCCTCGCCGTCTCGCAGCACTGGCCCGGCCCGCGCACCATCGCCGTCGTGAACGGCAAGGGCGGCGCAGGCAAGACCCCGACGACCGTCCTCCTGGCAGCCGTGTTCGCCCGCCACGGAGGCGCGGGCGTGCTCACGTGGGACAACAACCAGACCCGCGGCACGCTCGGCTGGCGCACCGAGCAGGGGCCGCACGAGGCGACCTTGCTCGACCTCCTCCCCCAGGTCGACCGACTCCTGAGCACCGGGGCACAGTCCGCGGACCTCGCCCACTTCGTGCACCACCAGACCCGCGACCGGTTCGACGTGCTGCGCAGCAAGCCGATGGCCCTCGCACACGAGCAGCGCGTGGAGCCGAGCGACGTCGACGCGATCCATGCCGTGGCCGCGAAGTATTACCGCCTGATCTTCATCGACTCCGGCAACGACGAGTCCGACCCGATGTGGCTGCGCATGATCGACCACACCGACCAGCTCGTGGTTGCCACCACGACCCGCGACGATCACGCCGAAGCCGGCGCGCTCCTCCTCGAAGCCCTCGCAGAGCGCGACGCCGGATCGGCCGAGCTGGCCCGCGATGCCGTCGTGATCGTCAACCAGGCCGACCCCAAGTCGACCCCGGCCGAGCTGGCGCGCGTAGCCGACGGCTACCGCTCCATCGCTCGTGAAGCCGTCACCGTGCCTCACGACCCGGCAATGGTCGACGGCGTGCTGCGCTTCGGCTCCCTGCGCCCCGACACCCAGCGGGCATGGCTCGCAGCCGGCGCGGCGGTCGCACGCGGGCTGTGAACGCCACACAGCCCGTCCCAGGGCTCCATCGTGTCCCGGAGTGGCCCCGGCTTGCCGCCGAGGTCACAGCCGACGGCACAGGGACGCTCACGGTCAACGGCCAACGGCGCGCGTGCGCGGCCGAATCCGTCGCCGCGCTGCGCACGGGCATGATCGCGCGCGCCGTGGCGATCGCCACGCAGCTACGCCGGCCGATCCGGCTCGACGTCACTGAGGAGGGCCGCACACACGCACTCGCTGTGCGGCCCGAGGGCTACGTGCAGCTCGTCGACGCTGACGGCACGATCCCCGCCGCCGACGGCCTCAGCATCGACGAGGGCCGATGCCGTATCTGCCGCCGTCTACAGCCGGTGACGTCGACGAGGTGCGTCCAGTGTGCCGTCGACGAGCCGCTGCGCGTCGAGGTCGCTCCCCTGGCTGAGCCGAACACCATCACGCCGCCCGCGGCCGCCGCAATCACGCGCCCGAATCCCGTTGAGCTCCGCGAGCTCGACGAGCTGCACGACGTCGAGCAGACCCGCGTCACACGCCGCGCGACACCGGTACGCCCGGCGCTGCGCCTGGCGTTCAACACGCAGCGCAGCGTCGCCGCCGGCCCCCGCGTGGTCATCGGCCGCAACCCCGATCCGGTCGCTGGCCACGAACCGCTCAGCATCGCGACACCAGGTCGGATGCTCTCGCGCACACACGCGACGATCGCCGTTGACGACGCCGGTCACATTGTCGTGACCGACCTCGATTCCGCGAACGGCATCGAACTGCAGTCGACCCCGCCGCGGTGGCTGACGCCCGGAGAACCGACCACGATCCCCGACGGATCGACGATCCTTCTCGGCGACGTCGAGTGCACCATCGAGCGGGCGCAGTGAGCTACCCCCCTGGCCGTCGGCGTGTCTTCCCTTTTGCGTTAAGGAAAAGCGGCAGGATGAGCCGCATGGGAGCACAGCACGGAAGGCCGAGCAAGGGACGTCGCGACGCCATTCTGGCGAAGCCTCCCGTCGAGTTCGGCGCGATCTTGAAGCAGAACGCCGACGCCGAAGGACTTTCCTACGGCGAGTACCTGGTGATGCTCGCGGCCGACGCGCTGGGGATGCCCCAGTACGCGCCGCCGCTCCCCCGCGATCGCGCAGCAGAGCTGCCGATCCCTGAGCTGAACACGTCCAAGGGGGCAGCCACGAAAGCCGCATAGAACGAGCGAACCCCCCGCCTCTACGAGACGGGGGGTCGAAGCTAAGTGCCTGATCTTCTGAGTTTGGCGACACGGGTAGATCGAGGCAAAACCCCCAGAACCGGCCGACAAGGCCGG
Organism: Actinomycetes bacterium; assembly: GCA_029777095.1. GTDB lineage: Bacteria > Actinomycetota > Actinomycetes > Actinomycetales > Microbacteriaceae > Microbacterium. The sequence goes on from JAKOTS010000119.1 coordinate 22,857, forward strand.
GGCCTTGTTATGTCCTAGTTCTAGGAAGTTGGTGCCATCATAGCGCGCGCTCCTGAAAAGCGATATCGCTTTGCCGACGGCGAGTCTTGGGCTCTTACCGCCGCGGTGAGCCCGCGGCCGCGCGTCCGGGTGGCCGTCGTCGACGCCTACGGCACCGTCCTGAACGACTACCGCGATCGCGCGATCGGCGCGGCTGCGCCTGAGCGCCCGTGGGCCGTCTACTTGGCCGGCGCTGATCGCCGGTTCCGGCTCCTGGCGTTCGACCTTGACGCGCACGGCGACCCCGCGGCCGCAGCTCGTGACGCCGACGTGCTCGACGGCCTCCTCCGCGACGTCGGCCTGCCCTATGTTCTCTGCGAGTCCGGGCCGACCGGCGGCCGGCACCTGTGGGTTGCTCTGGCCGAGTCCGTCGACGCCGAAACCGTCGCCACCCTCGCCCGCCTCACCAAGCACCTGTGCCCCACCCTCGACCTGTCGCCGCTCAGCAACGCCGTAACCGGCTGTGTGCGGCCCCCAGGAGCACCCCACCGTGCCGGCGGGCACTCCACAGTCCTCAGCGGCGACCTGGACGCGCTGAGCGCCCCCACGGCCACCGCAGCTCAGGTGCGCGCGCTCGTGAGCCTCGTGGCCGGCCTCGTCGACGACACCGAGCCCGCACGCCCCATCGACCCCCGCTCCCCGCTCCCGCTCGACACCCACGGCCGCCTGCACCTGGCCGGCCCTCGCCGGCAGCTCCCCGCCAACAGCGCCGCAGCGCTGCGAGAGACGCCCCTCGACGCCTCAGCGACGCTCTGGCGCGTCCTGATCGGCGCAGCGGCCGCCAGGTGGCGGCACGCCGACGTCGCCGCCCTCGTCGACAGCGAGCCCGGCCTAGAGCACGTCCGTACGCGCGTCACGACCCGCGGCCGCGCAGCTCGCCCGCGAGGCGAGCAGGCCGCCGTGCTCGGCCGACAGTGGGACAAGGCCGTGCGCTACGTCGCCGCGAGTGACCGCCAGATCGGGGACGATCCCACGTTCGACCGTCGCGCCGACGCGATCGCCGCACACGTGCGCGACGTGCAGCAGCGCGCCGACGCGGCCGCCGGCCGCTGGACCCGCGGAGGCGGCCCCGCCGATCGCCGCATCCTCGACGTGCTGAGCTTCCTCGCCCTGCACGCCCTCAGCGGCTCCGTGGAGGCCGACACCCGCCGCCTGGCCCTGTCGGCCGGGGTCGGCCGCGAGACAGCCAGAACGGCGCTCCTGCGCCTCGCGGAGGACGGATGGATTGCCCAGACCGCCGCCGCCGACGGCACCCGTGCCGCTCACTGGACGATCGACCCTCAGAACGTTCTCCACAGCAACATGGATCACGCCCGGTCACAAGCGGACCCACGCCCCCCCGGGGCTGGGGCCGCTGAGAGAACCGCACTCCTGAACACGCTCCGTACTCGCACAACGGATGCCGCGCACGACCTGTTCACCGCTACCCGCCCTGCGCTCGGACACCTGGCCGGGAACCTCTACGCACGGATCGACTCCACAGCTCGCACCCTCCACGACCTCTCCCCCACCATCGGCGCCGATCCTCTCCGTACCCGTCGACTCCTGGACCGCCTCACTCATGCCGGCATCGTCGAGCGCAGCCGCAACGGCTGGCACCGCGTCGACGCGCGCACCCTCGACGCCGCCGCCGAGCGCGCCGGAGTCGCCGGCCGACTCGACGCCCGCGCAGAGCGCTACCGCGTCGAGCGCGAAGCATGGGCCTGGTGGAAGGCCGAGGAGTCGTGGATGCACGCACCACGGCGACCCGACGCCAAGCGTCGACCGAGCCGCGGTCAACTCTCCCTCGTCCCCGAGGACGGCACCCACGCCTACGGCCCGCATCCCCGCCGGCCTGACGGCCGCCTGGACTACGCCGCAGCTCGACGGATCATCATCGACGAGCGCGAGGGACCGGCCGTGCGCCCCTACGAGCGCGACGCCGACGGAGATCTCCGCTCGAGAACCCTCGTCGACGAGAGCGCCGCGATCGACACCACCGAGGGCGAGTGGATCGACCCCGGCTATTGCGCCCACGGGATGACCGTCGGCATCCGGTGTCGCTACTGCGATGGGCCGGCCGTGAAGCAGCTCGACACCCCGCAGCGCCGAGTCGCGTAGAGACGATCCGCTGCGCGGAGGCGAGCCCAGGGGCTCGCTGGCCGAGCCGGCGGTGCCGGCACTGTCAGGGCCTACGGCCCGTTCTTTTGCCGTGAAGCCTTCGGCAGCATACGGTCGTCAACCCTCCACCCAAGCGGCTGCGCCGCCGGCTCCTCCGAGACTTTCGGCACGCGGTCGCTGCGCTCCCTTATTTCGCGCCGAAACTCTCTCCCCCACCGCCCTACGGGTTGTGCTCCGGGCATCCTCCCTAGCGGCGGTAAACCGCCTTCACGGCAAAAAAACGTGGAGGGGATGAGCAGGGAAATAACCCTATTAACGGCACGAAAGGTTCCGAACATGGCACGCAACGTCAAGACCACCAAGACCCCTGAGCAGCGTCGCGCCGAGGCCGAGGAGCTGCAGGCCACGATCGCGGAGCAGGTCGAGGCGCTGCGCGAGTCGGAGGCGTGGGCGCGGTTCCTGGACTTCACGAAGGCATTCCACCGATACAGCATCAACAACCTGTTGTTGATCTTCGGCCAGTGCCCCGAGGCGTCCCACGTTGCCGGTTACCGGACGTGGCAGAAGCTCAACCGCCAGGTGCGCAAGGGTGAGCGCGGAATCCGCATCTTCGGCGGCCGCGACGTGCGCGAGACGGTCGAGAACCCCAAGACCGGCGAGGACGAGGAGCAGCGCCGAACGCTGTTCTTCCCGGTGTCCGTGTTCGACATGGGACAGACCGACCTCATCGACCCCGAGGCGGGCGACCCGACCGATATCGCGCGGCCGCTGACCGGTGACGACCCCGCGGGCATCTTTGACGCCGTGGCCGACTACCTCACCGGCAAGGGCTGGACGGTCGAGCGCGAGAGCATCCCCGGCGGCGCGCACGGTTACACCGACCCGGAGGGCCGTCGCGTCGTGCTCGACGTCGACCTCTCCCCCGCTCAGGCCGCAAAGACCGGACTTCACGAGGCCGCGCACGTCATTCTGCACGCCGAGGAAGATCACGCCGAGTACGTCGAGCACCGCGGCACCAAGGAGACCGAGGCCGAGAGCGTCGCCTACGTCGTCGCCGGGATTCTCGGACTCGACACCAGCGCCTACAGCGTCGGCTACGTCGCCGGGTGGAGCAATTGCGACGCCGAGACGATCAAGGCCACCGCGGCAAACGTGCTGCGCGCAGCTCACGCCCTGGCCGACGCGCTCACCGAGCAGCCCGAGGCCGTCGCCGCCTGAGCGGCAATAACTCTATTGCCGTCAAGACCGTCAGAGGAGAAGGAACGATGACCGCGGAAACCCTGTTCGACCTGGCCGAGTTTGAGCGCGAGGCCGTCGCCGCGACCGCATGGGACGGCGCGCCCCTGGCCTACACGACGAGCTACTACAGCCCCGCCGAGCTGGATGCAGCATTCGACCGCTACCGCGCCGAGTTCGGCGGCTTCGGATGCATCCCCCGCTCCCACATGTGGCACCGCAACAGCTACAACCAAGGCGAGCGCGCAGCGACCGACGACGGTCACGAGCTGCACATGTTCTACGCCGACGCCTGGTGCAAGGAAGCCGACCACGACCACAGCGCCGACCCGCTCCCCGGCGGCGGCCGCTATCAGGCAGTGTGCCCCGGCTGCGCCTGGCACGTCATCACCGAGCGCGAGAACGACGCCGTAGAGGCGTGGCACGACCACGCCCTGCCCGGCTGGCGATCACTGCCGATCATGCCCCGCCCCGCCGCAGCGGCCACCGACGAGAAGAAGGCGCGAGCCGCCGCCGCCAAATGGTGCGCGGCCAACTACCCCGCCGAGTGGCAGCGCCCCGGCTCCCCCGTCCGCACCATCCGAGGCCCGCACGGCGGCCGACACGTCGAAGCCCGATCCCCCTTCGGCGGCTACGACCTCGCCGCCGACTGACCACCCCACCAGACAGGAGAACCCCGCATGCACACGCTCACAGAAACCGACGTCGCGCAGCTCCTCGACGAGCTGGCGCAGCTCCTCCCCTTCCCGACGTCGCTCTACACCGACATGGGCGCGGATAGCTGGGCTCCTCAGCTCTACTTCGGCCCCGTCGACCCGTCGTCAGACCTCGCCGCACACCGCGCCGGGATCGACGCCGACACCGTGCGCCCGGTGTGGTGGATCGACCTCGATGGCGGAACCCGAACGATCCTCCTCGACGAGGTATCCCCCGACGACGTGTGGAACGTCGCCGCCCGAATCACCACGCTCTACACCGAACACCGGCAATAACTCCAATACCGGCCCCGCCGAGCTTCGCCCCTCACGTCCAGGGCGCGGCCGGCGGCGGACGGAGCCGCCGCCGGCTAATGGACGGCCGGACGGAGCCGGCCGACTGCAGGGGCCTGTCGGCCCGTTCTTTTGCCGTGAAGCCTTCGGCAGCGTACGGTCGGCCAACCTGCGCGCTAGTGCTTTCGCGGCATATCCTCCCTCGCTGCGCTCAGTCCGGTATTCCACGGTCACTAGCACTCCGGCCGTCCTCCCTAGCGGCGAATGAATTCGCCTTCACGGCAAAAAAACGAGGGGTGGGAGGATTACCAAATGGAAGCGCTAACCGTCTACACGACCGGCCCGCAGTGTGGGAAGTGCCGCATGACGAAGATGATGCTCGACAGCAAGGGCGTCCCCTACGTCGAGGTCAACATCACCGAGAACCCCGAAGCGCGCGAGTACGTCACCGAGGAGCTGGGCTACACCGTGGCCCCTGTCGTCGTCGTCGACGATGACGATCACTGGTGCGACCTCCGCCCCGATCACATCGACCGCGTCGCCGCTCACTTCGCATCCTGACCTCAGTAGTAAATAACTCTATTACCGGCTATACTGGTAATACCGACCAAGGAGGAACCATGAACGATCGCAACCTGACTCCGTATGACCGAGGCACCCGTCTAGAGCCGCAGCTCTGGCCGCTCGGGGATGACCCCGACAGCTACGGCCGGGTCGACTTCGACAACGACGAATCGGCAACCGTGCTGACGGCCTACGTCGAGCGCGAGGGCGACGGGTACGCGATGCACGTCGCAGGCATGGCCGAGCCGCTGAGCCTGGTCGTCGACGGCGGCGGGCGCGTCGTCCCGGTCGACGCCGAGCTGTGCGCAGGGATCGACGAGCTGCTGGACATGGCCCGTCGTGGCCGCGAGGACTTCGAGCACCAGGCGAGCTATGGCGACTACACCGCCGAGGATCGCGCGGCAGCCGATCGCCGTTGGCTGCTGGCCCAGAAGGTGGCCGAGCTGCTGCGCGGAGAAGCCGAGAAGGCTTGACGCTAATAGAGTCATTTACTACAATAGAGTTATTACCAAGGAGGACAGCATGACCACTCAGACCATCACCGTGACCCGGCTTGCCGATCTGCGATTCGGTGACCGGATCAAGAGCTGGGGCGGCCGCCCCTACAACCCGCCTCGCCGCGTGGTCTCCGAGCTGGGGACGATCACCGCCGGTTCCCCCGTGCAGGGCGTCCGCTTGCAGAACCCGAACCCTACGAGCCCGATCGAGCTGGTGCTGTATCCGTCGCAGATGGACGGCCGCAGATTGGAGGTTGAGCGCGAGACATTTGATCCGGCAGAATAACACTATTAGCGGCAACACCTGTAATACCGACCGAAGGAGAAGAACCCATGAGCTACATCACCCGCACCGGCAACCTGGCCGCGACGCCCACCCTCCGCGAGGGGGATAACGGCCCGTACACCTACGCCCGCGTCCTCGTCAGCGACCGCATCCGCCAGGAGGACAACAGCTACACCGACGGCCCCACCGTCGCCTACGACGTCGCCGTGAGCGGCAACCAGGCCGTGAACCTCGTCGAGGTCGCGGAGCAGTCGGGCAACGTCCGCGTGACGTTCTCGGGCCGCTACCGCGTCACCGAGTACAAGGGGGAGCAGGGCACCCGCTTGCAGCACGAAGTCCGAGCCGACGAAATCGCGGTGAGCCTGCGCGGGCAGAGCGTCCGCGTCGTCGGCAAGCCCACCGCCGACCAGGGCGACGACACCCCGTTCTGAGCAGGGCAGGGGGCGGCCGATGGGTCGCCCCCACCCGTCAATCCTGACCACGGCCGTAGAGGAAGGTTCCCCATGTCGAAGAGGTTCGAGGACCGTTGGAATCGCGCCAGCAGCGACCTGCGCCAGCTCAGCTACATCGAGTTTCGCGCGGAGGCGCGGCGGGTGCGTCTGCGCGGCGGCCGCCTGTCAGGGCTCAGCCGCAAGGCGAGCCGGGCACTGATCGAGCTGCACACCCAGCAATGGGAGCAGGCGTACGAGCTGCCACTTGCCCCGGTGCCCTGGAAGTTGTTCGGCATGCTCGCTGCGATCCCCGTCGCCGGATGCCTCATCGTCGTAGTCGCGGGGCGGCTACCCCACATCGTCGATTCGCTCACCGAGCTGACCTCGACATACCCATAACCACCGGCAATAGCTGTATTAGAGTTGTTCCCGTCAACGGAGGTATTTTCTTATGACCGCTCGAATCCTCGCCCTCTGCAACCAGAAGGGCGGCGTCGGCAAGAGCACGACGACGTTCCAGCTCGCCCGCGCCGCGGTGCTCGCCGGTCGCCGCGTGCTGGCCGTCGACAACGACCCGCAGGGCAACCTCACGAGCAACATCACGGCCGAGGAGGTCGACGCCGAGCAGGCGGGCCTAGCCGACGTCCTGAGCACCCGCGCCGACGACACCATGCGCGACGTCATCGTGCCCGGACTCTGGCCCGGCCTCGACGTCGTGCCGACGTCCGGGGCCACGCTCGGGAATGTCCGGGATGAACTGGTCATCGCCGGCGCCGGCCGAGAGGTTCGGCTGCGCGAAGCGCTGGCCCAGGTGATCGAGGACTACGACCTGATCCTGATCGACTCCGCGCCGTCCCTCGACCAGCTCACGATCAACGCCCTCACCGCGGCCGACGGAGCCGTGATCGTCACCCACACGAAGAAGTGGAGCCTTGACGGGCTCGGGCAGCTCCTCGACACGATCGGCAACGTCCAGCGGTACTACAACCCCGGACTGAGCGTGGCCGGAATCATCGTCAACCAGCACGAGGAGCGCACTGTCGGCGGGGCCGCCTGGCTCGACGAGCTCCGCGCGGCCGCCGAGGGCCGCGGGCTGCGCTTGATCGGTCGACCCATCCCTAAGCGCGTCGTGATCGCAGACGCCACCGAGGCCGCACGCGGCCTCGACGAGTGGGGGAGTGCCGAGGCAACCGCGCTCGGAGCGATCTACGCCGAGCACCTGGCAGCTATCGAAGGAGATCCGTCATGAACCGTCCCGCCCCCCGTAAGTCGAGCCTGTCGAGCGCAAGCCCGTTCGATCACCCCACGGCCCCGGAAGCGGCCCAGGAGGCTCCCGCAGCGGCTCCCGCCTCCACTGCGCCCGCCCCGGCGGCCAAGGCCGCCACAGAGCCGCAGAGCGCCGCTGAGAAGGGGGAGAAGCCCGGCAAGCCCCCCAAGATCACGATCTACCAGCACCCCGACGACTCCGCCCGGATGCGGGGCGCGATCGTCGCCTACATGCGCAACGTCGGCATGACGAACCTGTCGAAGTTCGCCAACGAGGCGATCATGGAGAAGGTCGAGCGCCTGGAAGCCCAGTACAACGGCGGGGAGCCGTTCGAGCCTGTCGGCCCGGGCGTGCTGACCGTCGGCCGACCGATGGGGGAGTGACATGGTTTCTCGCACTGCAACAGCCGTGATCGTCACGGCGTCAACCGTCGACACCGAAGGCGTCGAGCTGACGCGCCACTACGGCCCGTTCCTGCCGCACGTCGGTTCCGCTACGACGACGTTTCTCGAGAACCTAGAGGACGAGCTGCGCGACTCCGGCCGCTACAAGAGCTGGGATGTGTCGATCGAGGACGTGTTTATCGGCACCGACGAGTCCGATTGCGAAGTCCGACCCACCAGGTAGGGCTACGGCGGCCGCTGCACGGGAGTCACCGCGGACGCCCACACCCAGGCGCGGTACTCCGTGCCGCGGATCGAGAACACCACCCCGACGGCATCCGCCGTCCAGCGCACCGCCACCGCGTCGACGAGCGCAGGTTTCAGCCCAAAGCGCACCCACGCCCGCACCGGCTTAGGCCGCGGGTCGATCGTCACCGGCTCGGAATCCAGCCGCAGCTCCTCGCGCGTGAGCGACTGCAACGGCCCAGCACTCACCACCGCCTGCTCCAAGATGCGCTCACCCATCAGACGGTCGTAGTGCTCGGCATAGCGCTTATTGCTCCCGATGGCCGACTCCTCTCCGGCCAGGATGAGACTACCGCTATTCGAACATGTGTTCGAGTGATGGTGATCGGCAGCGGAGGAGCGACCAGGCTGCGGAGCGGATGGCCCCGCTGTTCAGAGAGCCATCCGCCCCAGTCCTAGGCGTCGAGCGGGCGTTGTAGCTCGGTGCTGCGCATCCGGCCCGCGGTCAGAGCTATGACGGCCAACGCTGGCGGCAGGACACCCGCGACGATGAAGATCGTTTCCATAGTGAAGATCAACGACAGCGGCCCGGCGATCGCGATTGAGACGGGCATGAATGCGATCGAGACGAAGAAGTCCAGGCTCGCGACTCGGCCGATCATGTCGAGGGGCACGAGGCGTTGCAGCAGCGTGCCCCAGATCACGACTCCGGCACCGGTCGCTGCGCCGACGACGAACAGCGCCGCCAGCATGATCCCCAGGTTGTCGGCCACGCCCAGCACGACGAGGGGGAGAGTGCCGCCGCCCCAGCAGAGGATCATGAACGTCAGGTAGCGGCGCGGCAGTCTCAGCGAGGAGACGACGAGCGAGCCGACCGCGCCGCCGATCCCGAACGCGGCCAGGAGAATCCCGAACGTCGCTTCCGCGTCCTCGAACCGGTCGCGGGTGAGGAACGGCAAGAGAACTTCGATCGGCCCTTGAATGATGAGCGCGAGCGATGATCCGAAGATGAGCGTCCAGAGCAGCCACCGGGTGCCGGCGACGTACCGGACGCCCGCGCGCAGGTCGCCCCACACGTTCGTTTTCTCGGCAGGCGTCGCTGGGCCGGCTATCTCGTCGCGCCGGCTCAGGAAGAGCACGATGACGAAGGCGACCGCGTAGGACGCGGCCACGATCACCGCGCCGATCGCGGGGAAGAACGCACCGACGATGATCCCGCCGAGCGCCGGCCCGAGCCCTTGCCCCATCGAGGGGCGCAGCGCGCCTTCGAGCCCGTTTGCGGCGAGGAGCTGTTCGGGCGGGAGCACCTGGGGGAGATAGGCGCTGTAGGCGGGGTAGAAGAACGCGCTACCGGCCCCCATCGCGAAGGAGGCGACGCCGACGTGCCACAGCTCGATCGTTCCGGTGAGGGACAGGGCCGCGACGGCGGCCATGACCACGGCGGTGCATCCCTGCACGGTGATGATGACGCGCCGTTTCGAGAACCGGTCAGCGACGACCCCGCCGAGGATCGAGAACGCGAACAGGCCGAGGCTCATCCCCGTGGCGACGGCGGACAACGCCAGCGGGCTGTCGTTGAGGGCGAGCACCTGGAACACCATGACGATCGTCCACATGCCGGTGCCGAATACCTCGATCCCGACGGCTGCGAACAACAGTCGGTAGTCGCGGGTCGCGAGGGGTCGCAGCGCGCGGAGGGCGCCAGGGTTCTTCCGGCTCATGCCCGTGCCTCACTCTCGGTCATCGCGTCGAGGCGCAGCGGGGGCCAGTCGTCGACGTCGCGGAGGAGCTGCCGGTCATGGGTGGAGAGCACCACGGCCGCTTGCGTCGTTCCGAGGGCGTCGGTGAGTTCGTCGACGAGCGCGATCGACAGATGGTTGGTGGGCTCATCCAGCAGCAGGACGTGTGGTTTCGTCGCGAGCACCAACGCCAGGTCGAGGCGGCGTTGCTGTCCCATCGACAGCTCACCGATGCGTTTGCTCGACTCCCGCGCGCGGAGGAGGCCGAGCTGCGAGAGCCCGACCGCTTCGGCGGCGGCGAGAGTGCCCGCCGCCATGAGCGCGTCGACGTGGGCGGCGTAGACCTCGCTCGCCCGCCGTTGCAGCGGCAGGTCCGTCTCCTGTCGCAGGAACCCGAGACGGATGCTCTGTGGCATCCGCACCGAACCGGTATCGGGACGCAGCTCGCCTGCGATCACGGCGAGCAGGGTCGATTTTCCAGCCCCGTTCGGGCCGGTCACGACGAGGCGGCCGCGGTGCGAGAGCGAGAACGACGCCGGATGCCCCAGGCGGCCGGCGACGCTGACGTGCTCCGCGCTCAGCAGTACTGCGCCCGTCCTGGTCGGCAGATCGGGGAACCGGAAATGCAGGGGCGGCTCCGGCACGGTGACGGCGTGCGCTTCGAGCTGTTCCTGCCTGCGGTGGACGCTCTGCACGAGCCCGCCGGCACGGGTCGCGCGGCCGTGCTTGTTGGTGCCCTTCTCGGGCCGCCAACCGGAGACGAGGCGGTTCTGTGCGGAGCTGAGACTGTCCTGCAGTCGGGCGTGCTCGGCTTGTTGCCGGTCGTATTCCTGTTCCCACCGTTCCCGCTCGGCCTGCCGGCCCTCGCGATACCCGGCGTACCCGTTGCCGTACACGCGCACTCGGTCGTCGGGAGTGGGGTCGAGGTCGACGATGGTTTCTGCGACGTCTGAGAGCAGCGCGCGATCGTGCGTGACGATGACGACGCCGCCGGCACGGGCGCGGAGCTGCGAGCTCAAAAACTCGAGGCCGGATCGGTCGAGGTGGTTCGTCGGCTCGTCGAGTAGCAGGAAATCATGATCCGCACCGAGCAGGCACGCCAGGCGCACCCGATACCGCTGCCCCACCGAGAGGTCAGCGAGCAGCCGGGCCGGATCGGATTCCGCGTCGAGGGCGTCGAGCGCTATTCGCACCCGCCGCTCGGCGTCCCAGGCATCGAGCACTTCGGCATGCTCCAACGCGGTCGCGTAACGCTCATCAGCGCCGACCCTGCCGGCCGAGAGCGCACGGGCGGCCTCATCGAGGGATGCCAGGGCCGCGAGCGGTTCGGCTATCGCTTCCGCGATGGCCTGGCCCACGGTGCGGTCATCGTCCGCGGACATTTCCTGTTCCGCGATTGCGAGCGTTCCGGTGCGCTGCACCGTGCCGGCATCCGGAGTCAGAGTGCCGTCGAGCACATGGAGCAGCGTGGACTTCCCGCGCCCGTTCTCCCCGACGATCGCGAGCCGAGAGGCGGGCGTCACGGTGAGGTCGACATGGTTCAGGACACGGGTCGCTCCGCGCGTCACGGAGACGTCGGAGGCGATGAGTTGGGCGCGCTGGCGCGCCGGTAGATGGTTGGTCGGGGTGAGCATTCGAATCCTTCGAGACGACGCACCAGACAGCCCACGAAGGGCGGCCAGGGTGCGCGGATGACGGCGACCCGCGGAGGGTCAAGAACGAGCGGCCGCCGCAGGCTCGGATTACTCAACGAGCGCGGTGGGCCTCACTCAGCCGTCAGAGGAAGTACAAATGCACCCTTCGATCGTACGGGGCCGCCGCAGCGTCCCGCAAACGATCGATTACGGCACGGCGACAGGGAGCATCGCGAAGACGCCGACACGCCGTGCCGAAACCCTGTGCCGAAACCTGGACCTTCCCGAAACCAATTCTGAACGTATTCGGGTCGCCCCGATCAGGTTTCTGTGTATGTGACGCGCTCTGAGCGCATGAGAGGGTGTGGGGACTCGTGTCGTATCCATCCCACACGGTCCCAGAAGCCCCGCGAGTGCTCGTCATCGTTCAACGCAGTCAGTCGGGGTAGCGGGTACTGAGCCCGAATCAGCCGAAGTGTCTCTCGGCCGATGCCTCGGCCTCGTGCTGGCACCGCCACTTCGAGGGCGAGGATATCGAGCTGCCCTTCGGGCATGTCACCCAGAAAAGAGTTGAGCTCGGGGCCGGGGTAGAGAACGAGCTTGCATCGGGCGACCTCTGCGCCGTCCTGCTGAACGGAGAGCCAGTGTGCCAGGTCGCTAGGTGAGGATTCACGTCCCCACCACGGCTTAACGAAATGGCCGGACGGTTCGAACGTGTACCAGTAGGTTCGCTTTTTGCGTGGAAGGACTTCAACGAGCGTCGTGGGGGCAGCGTGCATGGTTCGACGGTAGTAGCCCGGCTGTTTCGGTGACTTGGTATCGTTCGGTCATGCCGACCGGAGCTGCACATGATCGATTCGTGAACGAAATTGTCGACGGCAAGGTGGTCGATCAGGAATCATTCCCGTGCCGTTGCACGATCGGTGAGGATCACCTGGACGACTCATCGGGCCTTGACCCCGGATCGTGGACACGGTGTCATTTCGGTTATGCCGCTTCCGTGAGGGTAGCTGATCTCGCGGCCGCGTAGGTGTTCTCGTAGCTGTTCGGGGTGATCTGGCCGATCGCGGAGTGGCGTCGGCGCGTGTTGTATCGGTTCGTCCACCGGAACACGGCCCGGTAGGCGGTGGCTTGATCGGGGAACGCCGA
>JAKOTS010000078.1 GCA_029777095.1 Actinomycetes bacterium
TGGTGGCTGTGCTCGCTCTCGGGCGTGTTGGCGGGCGGGTCCGAAGCCGGGAACGACTCAGCGATCTCGAGGTCAACGAGATCGTGCGAGACGTCTGCGTAGTTGACCAGGTCGCGGCCGAACTGCTCCTTGGCCTCCGTGAGGATGATGCGGTCCTGGGGGCGCTTCGGGCCTGCAATCGAGGGCACCACGGTGCTGAGATCGAGCTCGAGGTACTCGCTGTACGTGGGCTCCTGATCGGCGTTGTGCCAGAGCTTCTGCGCCTTCGAGTACGCCTCGACAAGTGCAACCTGCTCGTCGCTGCGGCCCGTGAGGCGCAGGTAGTCGAGGGTCACGTCGTCGATGGGGAACATCGCTGCGGTCGAGCCGAACTCGGGGCTCATGTTGCCGATCGTGGCGCGGTTTGCCAGCGGCACCGAGGCGACGCCGGAGCCGTAGAACTCAACGAACTTGCCGACGACGCCGTGCTGACGCAGCATTTCGGTGATCGTGAGGACAACGTCGGTTGCGGTGACCGCGGTCGGGATGACACCCGAGAGCTTGAAGCCGACAACCTTGGGGATGAGCATCGAGACGGGCTGGCCGAGCATGGCTGCCTCTGCCTCGATACCGCCGACACCCCAGCCGAGCACGCCGAGGCCGTTGACCATCGTCGTGTGCGAGTCGGTGCCGACGCAGGTGTCGGGGTATGCGCGCAGCGCGCCACCGACGGTGCGGGTGAAGGTGACCTGTGCAAGGTGCTCAATGTTCACCTGGTGCACGATGCCGGTGCCCGGGGGCACAACCTTGAAGTCTTCAAACGCGGTCTGGCCCCAGCGCAGGAACTGGTAGCGCTCGCCGTTGCGCTCGTACTCGATCTCGACGTTGCGCTCGAGTGCGTTCTCGGTGCCGAAGAGGTCGGCGATGACCGAGTGGTCGATCACGAGCTCAGCGGGCGCGAGCGGGTTGATCTTGTTCGGGTCGCCACCGAGTTCGCTGACGGCCTCGCGCATGGTTGCGAGGTCAACGATGCAGGGCACACCGGTGAAGTCCTGCATGATGACGCGGGCCGGCGAGAACTGGATCTCGGTGTTGGGCTCTGCCGTGGCATCCCATGCACCAAGCGCCTCAATCTGCGCCTTGGTGACGTTCGCGCCGTCTTCGGTGCGCAGGAGGTTCTCGAGGAGCACCTTCAGGCTGAAGGGGAGCTTCTCATAGCCAGCGACCGTGTCGATTCGAAAAATCTCATAGTCGGTGCTGCCGACCTTCAGGGTGCTTTTGGCACCAAAGCTATTGACCGTGGACATTGATCTGTCTCCTTCTAAGGCGGACACGAAGGTGACGATTCGCCGGGTGGCGATCGACCCCGTCATCCCCCATCTTTCTCCGAAGTGGACCCAGGGGCTAGCAAGGCATACCTAACCGCCGAAGGGCGGGCAGCGTGCCAAGAACTTCGTCGTAATTTATCTTGATGTCGAGATAAATAATATCAGTTAGGCGGATGCCCCACGCTCACCGACACGGAACACAGATCGTGCGACGAGATAGGTCACGACAAGCGCTGGCGCAAAGAGCGGAATACCCATCGCCAGCTTTGCGTACCCAAGCGCGATGACGTTGCTCGCATCGGCGTTGCTTGCGAAGTACAGCGGAAGTTGCACCGCGAGCCGGAGAAAGAACAATCCGGCCCACATCAACGACAGCCAGGCCGAAATCCGGCGCTGGCGACGGTCTTGGCGCCAGGTCGTGCCGACGTTCGTCAGGAACCCGGCAATGAGCCCGATGAGCGGCCAACCGACCATCACCGAAATCAAAAATGCCGAGCCATATGCACCGTTGGTGAAGAACCCAAGCACGAAATTGTCTTCGCCGCGGCCAGTGAACAGCGCAAGCGCCGCGGCCACGAGTGTGCCGACGAGCCCGGCGATGGCCGAGGACGGCGCCGAACGCGCGATCAGGCGTGCGAGCGTGAAGATCGCCGCGAGCCCTACCGACAATGCGAGCGAGAGCGGCAAGTTGGCCTCGCCGGTGCTCGGCGAGTAGCTCAAGGTGTAGGCCACGACGAAGACGAGGCTCGGCACCACGGCCTCAAGGATGCCGCGCACTCCCCCGATCGACGCCCAGACCATGCGACCGGCATCCTGCTCACCCTTGGGGTCGATGCCAGCGCGCCGCGCGGCCTGCGCCAATGCCTCGCCGAACACCTCGGAGGCGGAGGCCGCTGTCGCGGGCAACTCGTCGGGGGTTACTCCCGCGCCTGCGGGCGTCTCGTGGGGGTTGGCTGGATCAACCGCGGATGCGTCGTGTGCAACAGGCTCGTCGCTGGAGCCCTGCGGCCCCGTCGACCCACCCGAGAGCGGTGGCTGCTCGGTCATTACGCGCCGGCGCCGGGCGAGGCCGGCATGCGCAGCGGAATGAGGTCGCGCGGCGGCATGGGCGAGCCACCACGCACGACCACGATCGAGCGGAAGAGGTCTTCAACCTGGGCTGCGGCATCCATATCGCCCGTGGCGGCACCGCCGATCACACCGCGCAAGAACCAGCGCGGGCCGTCGACGCCAACGAATCGGGCGAGGCGCTTCGCAGAATCGCCTTCGGCACCCGCAACGACGGGCACTTCGGCGAGCAGTTCAGGCCCAAACGGCCCCTCGCGCTCTTCGACACGGCCGCCCTGCTGACGAACCTGGTCGCGAATCTGGTCGCGAGTGTCACTCCACAGACCCGTCGTGCGGGGCGCCGCAAATGCCTGCAGCTGCAACGAGGAGTCGGCATAGTCGAGGCCGACCGCGACGATGCGCTTGGTCTGCTCTTCGACTTCGAGGCGAAGGTTGAGCCCTTCGCGGGGCAGGATCTTGATGCCGCCGAGGTCGATGTAGGGGCGCACAGGGTTCGCCTCGCTCTCATCGAACGGCCCGGCGGTCGCGCGGTCGGCCGGGGCGGACTTCATGTCGCGCGCTGCCTGCTCGATGCCAGCCTGGGCGTCGTCGTCGTGCGAAGTGTTGTCGGTCATATGCCCGTTCCTGTCGTCGTCTGATAGCCGGTGGAGCCGAATCCGCCCTCGCCCCGCACGCTGTCGGGAAGTTCTTCGACCGGCAAGAATTGCGCGCGGGTAACCGGCATCACGATCATCTGCGCAATGCGATCGCCCACGGCGATGTCAAAAGCGTGCTCGGTGTCGGTGTTAAGCAACGTGACCTTGATCTCGCCCCGGTAGCCGGCATCGACAGTGCCGGGCGAATTCACGATCGTGATGCCGTGTTTGGTGGCGAGGCCACTGCGCGGCACGATGAAGGCCGCGAAGCCGTCGGGCAGGGCGATACGCACGCCGGTACCGACGAGTGCGCGCTGGCCCGGCTCGAGGCGCAACGACTCGGCCGCCACGAGGTCGGCTCCGGCGTCACCCGGATGGGCATAGCGTGGAGGTTGGGAGGCGATAATGAGAACGTCAACGGATTCCGTCACGCACACGAGGCTAATGCAGAACTATCAGGAACGGCTCACACCATCACTTTGGGTGTTCGGAGGTGCCACAGTGTTGGCGCCAATGGGCGCGCTTGTTTTGACGCCCATCGACAGCACGCTCGGCCTCATCGTCGGCAGTCTGCTGGCGCTCGCGGTCATCGTCGCAATGGCGACGCTGTCGGCGAAGATCACGGTCAACGGAACAGTGTTTCGTGCCGGACGCGCGCAAATCGACGCGAAGTGGCTAGGTCAACCCGAACAACTTACCGGCGAGGAAGCTCGCGCCGCGCGCGGCGTGAACCTCGACCATCGCGCGTGGCACCTGGTGCGAAGCGGCATCGATGGCGCCGTTCGGGTGCCGATCACCGATCCGGACGATCCGGCACCGTACTGGGTCATCTCAACGCGCACGCCAGACCGTTTGGCCGCGGCGATTGAGAATGCGCGACGGGATGCCTCCGCAGAGGCACCCCGTGCACATCTCGCTGGCGATGCCAGCGGTGAGGCTTAAGCCGCACATTCCTTGCACACGGAACCGAGTTTGGTTTCGTGGTCGAACTGGGTGCGGTGCTTCACGAGGAAGCACTCGATGCAGGTGAACTCGTCTTCCTGCGGGGGCAACACCACAACATCGAGCTCGAGATCCGAAAGATCGGCTCCCGGTAGCTCGAACGCTGAGGGGTTGTCTGCGTCATCGACATCGACGGCACCTGACATCTTGTCGGGCACCCGCTCCTTGAGCGCTTCAATCGACTCGTTGTCTTCTTCTGTCTTGCGGGGGGCGTCGTAATCCGTTGCCATGCGTGCCAGTCACATCCTTGCTTTTTCCGAGATTCGGCGGGCACAGTTTGCCTCACCTTGTCACTTTTCGCAAATGGGCCACGATTGTGAACTCTGAGAAGAGCAAACCTGCGGCACGCCTATTCAATTCCCGAGTGTTTGCTGGGCGCATGACACGATTGCACGACGGATAGCGATGCGAGAGGCGTTCTGAGATGCAACAGCTCAAAGTCATCGGGACTGAAGACGACGTGCTCGTCGTAGCAACCGAGACGGGAGAACGTTTTGCGCTCCCCATCAACGACGCACTGCGGGCGGAGATTCGCCGCACCGGCAACGGTGCACGCGTCGAAGAACGCGACCCCAGAGCGGTGCGGCTGAGCCCACGCGAGATCCAAGGGCACATTCGTGCCGGACTGTCTGCCGAAGAGGTCGCGGCGTTGACGGGCGCGTTGCCAGAAGACGTCGCCCGCTATGAGGGCCCCGTGCTGGCGGAGCGCGCGTTCATCGTCGCGCAGGCGCTCGCAATGCCCGTGCTCATGGGTACCGATCTCGATGGCGATGCTGGCGCCACCTTCGGTTCGGCTATCCGAGCCAAACTCGCCGAACTCGCCGCCGAGGGCGAGCGCTGGTCAAGCTGGAAGGAAGCGACCGGCTGGGTCGTCAAGCTTGAGTTCACCGCGTCTGGCATCGACCACGATGCGCGCTGGAGTTTTGACCCGCGCCGCAGCCACCTTTCGCCGCTCGGCACCGATGCCACACAGCTTTCGCGCCAAGGATCCCTGCCTGAGGGCCTGATCCCGCGCCTGCGCGCGCTCGATTCGGATGCGCCCGTCAAAGACGAGACCCGCTTCGACAGCGCAGCGTTCGGTCCGCGCCGGGCAGCACCCGAACCCGAGACCCTCGGCACCCGCACTGGCGGCGACGCGACGCCCGCTGCCGTAGCCGACGCCGCGATCAAACGCGCACCCAACGACACGGCCGCGTCGTCAGAGACCGCCGACTTGCTCGAGGCGTTGCGTCGCCGGCGCGGGCAGCGCGAGCCGCGCCCAGACGGCACTGACGAACAGGATGCCGGATCCCCATCGCCGTGGGCACAGTCCGCCCGCACGGGCGCGCCCGCGGCGCCTGATCGCCGCGAAACGGCGCCGATCGCACTCTTTGATGCCCTCGAACCCGGCTATGCAGAAGACGCAGCGGCAGAGGAACAACGGCCAGCTCCGCAGTCCGAGACGCCGCCCGCACCCGAGTCGGGAGTGCGCCGGAAGGGCCGGGCATCGCTTCCCTCGTGGGACGAGATCGTCTTCGGTGCACGCACCGACGAGCACTGAACCACAACGCATTCAAGCGCCGGCGCGGCAAGCGCCCGCGCCCCGCGGAGGAAGTCAGCGTCGAGCAAACGCGCCCAAGCGCACAAGCGGCACCGTGCGCTCTTCGTCTGTCAGCGACCCGTGTTGCCCGACCATCAGCTGTGCTCGCTTGTCTTGCAGCCGATCGTCGTAGTACGCGATGTGGGCCCGCGCCGCGACGAGCACATCGCCGATGCGCGGCGCGACCTCGGGCGCGACGTCGCCAAACAGGTCGGCAACGATCGCTTCGTCACGGCTCAGCACCCATGAGCGGTGCCCCTCGCGGCGCTGCCAGGTGGCAAGGAGTGCTTCCTCCGCGCCCGGTTCTGCGTAGAGGTGCAGCATGCGGGGCTCTCCCCCGACGTGCCGAACGCCCTCCAACCGCTCGTCACCCGCTCGCAGCAGCACGTGCTTTTGGGCTGAGACGTCGATCATGCCGTGGTCGGCCGTCACGATGGCGCCGACCCGCGCGGGCAGGGCAGCTGCGAAACGGGTGAGTGCGGCATCCACGGCTTCAAGGTTTTCGATCCAACGCGCCGACGCGATGCCGAACTTGTGACCGACCGCGTCGAGCTGGGAGCTGTAGACGTACGTGAGCGAGCCCGGATGAGCCGTCGCGAGCGTGGTGGCCTGCGCAAGCCGTTCGTCGAGGGTCGGAGCACCGGAGAACTCGGCGCCGCGCATCGTGGCGGCGGTAAATCCCGAGCCCGCGTACTTCTGGTCGCTCACGACGAAGGTGCGGCGACCGGCGAGAGCCTCGCGCTCGAACAGCGGCACGCTGCGCTGCCAGGTGAGGGGGTCGAGCCCAACGTCTTCCCAGCCCGTCAGCTGGTTCGCGACGATGTCGCGCTCGGGCACCCGGGCGCGGTAACCGACGATGCCGTGCACGCCAGGCTGCACTCCGGTGAGGAGGCTACTGAGGGCCGCGGCCGTCGTCGACGGAAACACGGTCTGCGCGGTATCGCGCTTGCCCATGCTCGCGGCGAGAAACCGCGCGTGCCCACTGTGGGCCTGAAGGTTTCGCGCGCCGAGGCCGTCGAGCAGGACGATGATCGCGCTTTCTGCCGGCGCGAGGCCGAGGGCGCCGGACTCGGCGCCGAGGGCACCAATCATCTGCGGCACGAGGTCGAAAATCCGAGCGCCCGCGCTGGGGGTCGGTAACATGGAGATCATCGGGGCAAGTCTCGCACAAGCCCGATCCCGCGCGCCGGGGCCGCATCCCGCTCCCGCGCCGCGCCCCACCCATTTCAGCACCGAAAGCCGTGATGTCGTCTAAGGACTCCCCCAAGCGCGCGAACTCCACCGAGCGCTCCGCTGTCGTTGAGCGAATCGAAGACGTCGACCTCTCCACCGAGATGCAGGACTCGTTCCTTGAGTACGCCTACTCGGTGATTTACTCTCGCGCCCTGCCCGACGCGCGCGACGGACTGAAGCCGGTGCAGCGACGCATCCTGTATCAAATGGCAGAGATGGGACTTCGTCCCGATCGCGGTCACGTCAAGAGCGCCCGTGTCGTGGGCGAGGTGATGGGCAAGCTGCACCCGCACGGCGATTCACCCATCTACGACGCCCTCGTACGCCTCGCGCAGGCCTTCAACCAGCGCGTGCCGCTGGTCGATGGGCACGGCAACTTTGGCTCGCTCGACGATGGCCCTGCCGCTTCGCGTTACACCGAGGCGCGCCTCGCCCCCGCCGCGCTCGCGATGACCGCCGACCTCGACGAAGACGTCGTCGATTTCGTCCCCAACTACGACAACCAGTTCATGCAGCCGTCTGTGCTGCCCGCGGCGTACCCCAACCTGCTCGTCAACGGTGCCGCTGGCATCGCCGTCGGCATGGCAACGAACATGGCGCCCCACAACCTGATCGAGGTTGTCTCCGCCGCCGTTCACCTGCTGTCGCACCCGAAGGCGACCCTCGAAGAGATCATGGAGTTCGTGCCCGGCCCCGACCTGCCCTCCGGCGGCGTCATCGTCGGGCTCGACGGCGTGCGTGACGCGTACGAGACGGGCCGCGGCGCATTCAAGACCCGGGCCCGCGTGAGCATCGAATCGGTTGGCCCCCGTCGCACGGGCATTATCGTCACCGAGCTGCCGTACCAGGTGGGCCCCGAGCGCGTGATCGAGAAGATCAAAGACGGCGTCAACGCCAAAAAGCTCACGGGCATTTCGGATGTCACTGACCTGACCGACCGCCACAATGGCCTTCGCCTGGTCATCGCCATCAAGACCGGCTTCGACCCGCAGGCCGTGCTCGAGCAGCTGTACCGCTACACACCGCTCGAGGATTCGTTCAGCATCAACAACGTCGCACTCGTCGATGGGCAGCCCCAGACGCTCGGCCTCTTGCCGTTGCTGAAGGTCTATCTCGACCACCGCATCAGCGTTGTGACCCGGCGCTCCGAGTACCGCCTCGCCCGCCGCCTTGAGCGCATGCACCTCGTGCAGGGCCTGCTCATCGCGATCCTCGACATCGACGAGGTCATCCAGGTCATCCGCAGCTCCGACGACTCGGAGCAGGCTCGCACGCGCCTCATGGAGGTGTTCGAGCTCTCGCAGTTGCAGGCCGAGTACATCCTTGAGCTGCGCCTGCGTCGCCTCACCAAATTCTCGCGCGTCGAACTCGAGGCAGAGCGCGACGCGCTCGCGGCCGAGATCGCAGCGCTCCGCGAGCTCCTCGGTGACCCGCTCCTGATCCGGGCCCAGGTTGCGCGCGAACTCGAACACACCGCCGAGCTCCTCGGCACCCCGCGCCGCACGCTGCTGACGAACGCCCGCCCGGCGCCGGTCAAGCAGTCCCGCGCCGCGGGCGCACCGAACCTGCAGATCGCGGACTCCCCGACGATTGTCGTGCTGTCAACGACCGGCAAGATCGTGCGCATCGACCTCCCGGAGGCCGCCGATACTCCGACCCCCGCGGCGCGCCGGAGCAAGCACGACGCCATCCTGTCGAGCGTGCGGACGAGCGTGCGCGGCGAGATCGGCGCTGTGACCTCGCTCGGCCGGCTCCTGCGCTTCTCCCCCGTCGATTTGCCGTCGCTCCCCCCGGCGTCGGTCCAGCTCGGCGCGGGGCAGAAGGTCAACGACTACCTCGGCCTGACCGACCGCAAGGAACGCGTGCTCGGCCTCGTGCATCTGGAGGGCGACGATCCCATCGCGCTCGGCACCCGCGACGGCATCGTCAAGCGCATCGCGCCGGGCGGCTACCCGCTGCGCGAAGAATTCGAGATCATCTCGCTCAAGCCCGGCGACCAGGTCGTCGGCATCAGCCAGGGCAGCGACGACGAAGAACTCGTGTTCGTCACAAGCGATGCCCGGCTGCTCCGCTTCTCCGCGACGGCGGTGCGCCCTCAGGGTGTCGCTGCCGGCGGCATGGCGGGTATCAAGCTCAGCGCCGGGGCATCCGTGCTCTTCTTCGGCAGCGTGAGCGCCGAAGGCCTCGACGGCGCTGGTGACGACGCTGCTGACGATGGCACTGCGGGTGACGGCACTGCCGCTGCCGGCACCGAGCCCGGCAGTGCGGGCATCGCCGAGGCGATCGTCGTGACCCTCTCGGCACCCACCAACGCATTGCCCGGCACCGACGCAGGGCGCGCCAAGGCGACTCCGCTGCGCGAGTTCCCCGCCAAGGGTCGCGCGACCGGTGGCGTGCGCGCACACGCCTTCCTCAAGGGCGAAGACGAACTCACGCTCGCGTGGGTTGGCCCGGCGCCCGCGTTGGCCGTTGGCCCTGACGGCGCGGCTCGCACGCTCCCCGAGGCGGGTGCGAAGCGGGACGCCTCGGGCACGCCCCTCGACGCAGTGATCGGCTCGATCGGCCGCACGCTCTAGCGGGGGCGCACAGGCGCGCCGCCGCAGCCCTCCGCGGGGCGCTCACGCGCGCCACGGCAGCCCTCAGCGGGGCGCTCACGCGCGCCGCAGCAGCCTAAGAGTCGATGCTCTCGCGAGTCAGCCGATCCGAAGAGTCGACGATGAACTCACGACGCGGCGCCACCTCATTACCCATCAGGAGTTCGAAGACACGGGCCGCGGCCTCGCCGTCTTGCACACGCACGCGACGCAGCGTGCGTCCGGCACGATCCATGGTGGTACTTGCCAACTGTTCGGCATCCATCTCGCCCAGACCCTTGTATCGCTGGATCGGCTCCTGGTGCTTGCGACCCGATTTCTTGAGCTTGGCGAGCAGCGCGTGGAGCTCGTCTTCGCTGTAGGTGTAGGTCATGTCGTTCGGCTTGCTGCCGGGGTTCGCCACGATCACGCGGTGCAGCGGGGGCACCGCCGCGTAGACCCGGCCGTCCTCGATCAGCGGCCGCATGTAGCGGAAAAACAACGTGAGCAGGAGCGTCCGGATGTGCGCGCCATCGACGTCGGCGTCGCTCATCAGGATGATCTTGCCGTAGCGCGCCGCACTGAGGTCAAAACTGCGACCCGACCCCGCGCCGATCACTTGGATGATCGAGGCGCACTCGGCGTTCGAGAGCATGTCTGAGACCGACGCCTTCTGCACGTTGAGGATCTTGCCGCGAATCGGCAGCAGCGCCTGGTGGTTGCTGTCGCGGGCGAGCTTCGCGGTGCCGAGCGCCGAGTCGCCCTCGACGATGAAGAGCTCGGAATCGGCAACGTCTGAGCTGCGGCAGTC
>JAKOTS010000092.1 GCA_029777095.1 Actinomycetes bacterium
CGGCTTCGTGCCGAACGCGCCGGCGACGTCGGGCACGCGCCCGCCGCTTGCCGGCACGTTCACCGGTAGCTACGTGGTGTTTGGTTCGTTCCTTGAGACCTGGCAGCCCACCGTGGGTGCGCCGGTGTCTGCGCGCAAGGCGTTTGACACGAAGTGGGGCGTGCTTGCCGCCGACATGGCGACCATCGGTGGCGACAAGGCTGGCGCGATCGAGATCGCACCCGACGGCACATTCACCACGACCCTCAGCGTCAGCAAGAACGACGCTGAGGCACTCGCGGGCGGTCGTTGGGGCGTCTACACCTACCCCGGTGGCGGCGCGAAGTATGCGCCGTTTGAGACTTTCACGCCGATCACGTTCGCCGGTGCGGTGACCCCGGAACCGACCCCCGAGCCGACGCCGCCGACCACCCCGCCGGCAGAGACCCTCGCGTCGGGCTCGCTCCGCTGGGGCATCTCGGCACCGTTCGCCAGCTACATCACGGGCTCGATCGCCCGCGGTTCGGTGAGCGTCTCGCAGGGCGCAACTCGCGCCGGTGGCCTCTTCCAGTTCGGTCAGGCCGGAGGCTCGACCTACAACGCCGACGCGGGCGTGGGCTCGGTCGGGTTCACGGGCGCCGTGCGCTACGTCGGCCACGGTGGGCTCCTGGATGTCTCGCTTGCAAGCCCCGAACTGCGCATCACGACGCCCGGATCGGCAACGCTGACCGTCATGCACGGCGGCGCACGCATCCACATCGCGAACGTGGCGCTTTCGGCGGGAAACACCACCCGTTCGGGCAACACCGTCACGATCACTGGTGCCCCGACCACGCTCGCCGCGAGCGGTGTCAGCATCTTCCAGGGCAACTACCCGGCGGGCAGTGCGCTCGAACCGCTGACCGTCACGATCGGTGCACCCGCGGCGGCCCCGGCCGGCGCCACCGGCACCGTTGCGTCGGCGCCCGCGCCGGCCGCGCTCCGGGCAATCCCGGCGACCGCCCCGGCGACGACGGGCATCGCGCTCGACGACGCCACCCGCGAAGCGCTCGAGAGCGGCCTCGAAGTCACCATCGTGGCGCCGGGCTTCGGTGCGGGAGAGCGCGACATTTTCGCGGTCGTCTACTCGACCCCGACCGTGCTCGATCGTGAACTCACGGCGGATGCCGACGGTGTCGTGCGCTGGACGGGCACGCTGCCGTCGGGTGTTGCCGACGGCGCGCACACGTTCACCTTCCAGGGGTCGACCGACCTCGGTGCCGAGTTCGAACTCGTTCGCAGCGCCGCCGTCGAGATCGGCTTCTGCGCGGTCACCAGCGCGAACCTGAGCTGGGGCTTCATGACGTCGTTCCGCAACTACATCGAGGGCGTGGGTGGAGGCGGCTGGGAGCTCGACGGTGTCGAATACCAGTACCCGAACTTCGTCTGGGCGCAGGGCAAAGGCTCGGTCAACCCTGCCGAGAGCGAGGGCCTCGTCGACTTCGGCGGCTCGATCCGCTTCACCGGTCACGAGGGCGCGCTCGACACGAAGCTCGCGAACGCTCGCATCGAACTCGCAGGGGCGAGCGGATACCTCGTGGTCGACGTGAGCGGAACCACGCAGTCGGGCGACGTGGTCGACGCCGCGGCCGTGCGGTTTGCGCAGTTCGATGTGCCGAGTGGCGCGTGGGACGCGAAGACGGGCGTGCTGACGCTCGCCGACGTGCCCACCACTCTCACGACCGAGGGTGCCGCCGCGTTCGGCAGCTACCCTGCGGGCACGGCGCTCGACCCGCTCTCTGCGACGATCACGGCGGATGCCGATTGCCTCACTCCGGCTGAAGAGCCCGAGCCGGTCGCACTTGTGACCACGCCTGATGTGACCGCAGCCGCCGAAGAGGGCGCGCCCGTCTGGCCGTGGGTTGCTGGCGGCATCGCGCTCCTGCTGATTGCAGGCGCCGCGTGGATCATCGTCGCGCGGCGACGTGCCAAGGACGATGCGACAATAGAGGTATGACCTCCGAGCAGCGCCCCCCGGTTGAGCACATTGAGCGACAAGCATCCGTCGACGTTTCGGTTCGTCGCTCACCGCGATACGGACGCTTCCTTCTCGTCGGTGCAATCGTTGGAGTGATTGTCGCGTTGTTCGCGGCAACCTTCACGCAGCCCACCGCCGAGGAGGTCGCCGGGCCGACACTCACCTACTCGTTTGGTGCCGTGTTTGGCTTCGGGGCGCTGCTGTTCGGCTCGATCGGGGCGCTGCTTGCGGGCCTGCTCGCCCTCCTGCTCGACCGCATTGTGGGCCGTCGCGTGCGCCCCTACACGGCCGAGCACGAGCACGTTGCCTACGACGAGCCCGAAGACGAGGAAGTAACGACCGACGCACCGGCGGCCGGATCGGATGGCGCCTCGCGCACCGATTCGGCCGGACCGGCGCAGGCGTAGGCTCACGTGTCTTCGACGCCCAGAAAGCGCCGGTAGACTGCTCGCGTGGCTACTGTCTCCCAGAATCCCTATTCTGAAGCCGGCGTCGATACCGCAGCGGGTGATCTTGCTGTCGAACTCATGAAGTCGGCAGTTCGCCGAACCCATGGGCCTGAGGTTATCGGTGGCGTTGGCGGCTTCGCTGGTCTTTTCGACGCGAGTGCTTTGCTGGGCTACCAGCATCCGCTCCTTGCCACCAGCACCGATGGTGTCGGCACCAAGGTTGCGATCGCGCAGGCGATCGACAAGCACGACACGATCGGCATCGATCTCGTCGGCATGGTGATCGACGACATCGTCGTGGTGGGCGCGAAGCCCCTCTTCATGACCGACTACATCGCGTGCGGCAAGGTGGTTCCGCAGCGCATCGCTGACATCGTCGCGGGCATTGCGCGGGGCTGCAGCGAGACGGGCACGGCGCTCGTGGGCGGCGAGACTGCCGAGCACCCGGGCCTCCTCGGTCCGAATGACTACGACGTCGCGGGTGCCGCGACGGGTGTGGTTGAGGCATCCAATATTCTTGGCGCCGACCGCGTTCGCGCGGGCGACGTCGTGCTCGCACTCGCGAGCAGTGGGCTGCACTCCAATGGCTACTCGCTGGTGCGCCACATCATCGCCGGCGCGGGTATCGCCTACGGCGACCGGGCGGTCGACCTCGGCACCAACGGGGCAAGCTGGGGCGAATCGTTGCTCGAGCCGACCCGCCTCTACACCTCGCCGCTCCTGCGTCTGATCGACGGCATCGACGGCGGCCTGCACGCGCTCAGCCACGTGACCGGAGGTGGCATCGCGGCGAACCTCGCCCGTGTGCTGCCGCTCGGCACTTGGGTCGACGTTGACCGTTCGACCTGGGCCCCGCCGCCCGTGTTTCAGGTGCTTGCCGAGATCGGCAAGCTCGACATCACGGCGACCGAGGGCACCTGGAACCTGGGCATCGGCTTCCTCGCCATCGTCTCTGCAGAGACGGCGACCGCAGCGACCGCGGCACTCGAGGCCGAGGGCATCGCGACCTGGCAGGTTGGCACGGTGCACGACACCGCGCTGCCGACCGATGGCGGGGCATTCGAGCAGGGCGCAAAGGGTGTTGATGGTGGCGCAGTGCGTCTCGTTGGTGCCTACAAGAACAGTGCCGCCCAGGGCGGCACGACCCAGATCAGCGACCGCGCGGCCGCAGACGGAGCAAAGTAACACCACATGTGCGGCATCGTCGGAATGGTCGGACAGGGTCCGGTAAATCAAGACATCTACGACTCGTTGTTGCTGCTCCAGCATCGCGGCCAGGACTCCACCGGAATCGCGACGGCGGGCGAAGGTGGTGTCTTCCACATTGCGAAGGCGCGCGGCCAGGTGCGCGAAGCGTTCCGCACCCGCGACATGCGTTCACTGATGGGCAACTACGGCCTGGGGCACGTGCGCTACGCCACCTCCGGCCTCGCCGCCGGGAGTGAAGAAGAGGCGCAGCCGTTCTACGTCAACGCGCCGTACGGCATCGTGCTGGTGCACAACGGCAACCTGACGAACACGCGCGAGCTCACAAACGAGCTCTTCCACACCGACCGACGCCACCTCAACACGACCTCCGACACCGAGCTGCTCGTGAACGTGCTGGCGAACGAGTTGCAGGCGTCGATTAACGGCGTCGATCTCGACCCCGCTCAGGTCTTCCAGGCCGTCACTCGCGTGCACGAGCGCGTCGAGGGTTCCTACGCGGCGATCGCGCTGATCTCTGGCCACGGCCTCGTCGCCTTCCGTGACCCGTTTGGCATTCGCCCGCTCATCCTGGGCACGCGCCAGTGCCCGACGGGCGGCTACGAGTGGGTCGTGGCATCCGAATCTCTCGTGCTTGAGAACGCCGGCTTCGACGTCGTTCGCGATGTCATGCCCGGTGAGGCAGTGTTTGTCGACCTCGAGGGCAACCTGCACACGCAGCAGTGCTCGCCCGACGCGAAGCTCATTCCGTGCGCGTTCGAGTACGTCTACCTCGCTCGTCCCGACAGCGAGATGAACGGCATTTCGGTCTATGAGGCCCGCCTGCGCATGGGCGAGCGCCTGGCCGACACGATCGCAAAGCACACCGACATCGCCGACATCGACGTCGTCATGCCGATCCCCGATTCTTCACGCCCGTCGGCCATGCAGGTGGCCCGCAAGCTCGGCATTGAGTACCGCGAGGGCTTCCACAAGAACCACTACGTGGGCCGCACCTTCATCATGCCCGGCCAGGCAGTGCGCAAAAAGAGCGTGCGCCAGAAGCTCAACGCGATGTCGAGCGAGTTCAAGGGCAAGCACGTGCTGCTCATCGACGACTCGATCGTGCGCGGCACCACGAGCAAAGAGATCATCCAAATGGCTCGGGATGCCGGAGCCAAGACCGTGACCTTCGCCTCGGCCGCGCCGCCCGTGCGGTACCCGCACGTGTACGGCATCAACATGCCCTCACGGCATGAGCTCATCGCGCACGACCGCACGATCCCTGAGATTGCGGCCGTGCTCGGCGCCGACCACCTGGTGTTTCAGGAGGTCGAAGACCTCAAGGCTGCGATCATCGAGGGTTCTGAGATCGAAGACCTCGACATGAGCTGCTTCGACGGCCGCTACGTCACCGGCACCGTCACCGAGGAGTACCTCCGCTGGGTCGAGGGAACGCACACGTCGTAGGCGAAGCTACGGGGCACCGCTCGTGGGGTCGTGCTCGTGGCAGAGCTCTGGGCCGCGCTGATGGCACGCAAAATCGCCACCCGGGCAAGCCCGAGCGGCGATACGCGATGGCGCTTTATACGCCCTTGGCCGGCTCGTTCTCGTCTTCGTCGGCGTATTCCGCCCACTTGTCGACGTAGAGGTCACCATCGTCCTCGGGTTGCCCGAGTTCGCGTTCAAGCGCAGATAGATTCACCGAAGGGCTATAGGACTTGAGTTCCCGAGCGATCTTCGTGTGTTTAGCCTTCTGACGGCCACGCCCCATGCGAGACCCCCTCACGATCAGAGCTACGGGCATTGGCAGGCCCGGCGCATCACCAACCCGGCCAAATGCCGGTAAGAGTAACATTCAGAATAGCATGCACCCGCAGGCACTGGGCGCTCAGGCGCCCCTCGCGGCGGGACACAACAATGGGAGGCACGCCATGTCAGATACAGCGAACGAGCGCGACGAGTTTGTCGCGCTCCCTGAGGTCAAAGGTGCAGTCATTGTGGGCCTGGTGCCGGACTCTCCGGCTCGGGTGATGGACGAGGCGGCGCTGAACGCTCGCCTGCGCGGAGTGCCGATCGCGGTCGTGCACGTTGACGTGACGCGGTTCGTGACGTTCGACGATCCAGACGGATACGCCAATACAGCGCCGGTCGATGTCGACATCGCGGCACGCGCACGCGAGAGCGAGTTTGTGCAGGCCCTCGCCGCCAAGCAGCTCGAGGGCTCGGGCGTCTCGTGGTCGTTCCTGCAGCTCGCGGGCGACCCGGCGCTCGCGATCAAAGAACTGGCCGAGAAGATCGACGCGTCGCTGATCGTTGTCGGCACGCGTGATCGCGGCATCGGCGAGTCGATTCGCGAGTTCTTCACTGGATCGGTGGCGGCACGCCTCGCGCACCGCCAGCGCCGCCCTGTCTTGGTGGTCCCGCGCGATTACGCGACTGAAGACGAGAAGGCGCGCGCGGCGGCCGAACGCTAGCGAGCCCGTGGCGACTGATCGGCCCGGCGGACGTCGAGCCGATCAGTCGCCGATCTTTGCGTGCAGCGATGCGGCTGCGGCATCCAAGTGCGCGATAAACGTGTCGACGGTCACGGCGTCGAGCGCGCCCCCGCGGGCGACGTGTGTGCGCAGTTCGACGCGAACGCGGGCCCGAAATTCGTTCAGCGCGGTGTCGGCACGGTGGAGCTGTGCACGCGCTGCGGCACGCGGCTCGTCACTTGGGCGTGCGGATGTGGCCGTGGTTTCGCCCGCCTCCCGCGCCGCCGCGGCGAGGTCGGCGTGGAGGCTACGCATTGCGTCTTTGACGCCCGCCCGCACCTCGTCGGCGATGAGTCGCACCGAGTCGGTGATCCCGGCCTCGATGCCGGCCATGTCGCCAGCGCGCGCGAGCACCTCGGCCCGGCCCGCCTCGGTAATCGCGTAGACGGTCTTTCGGCCCTCGATCGCCTTGGTGACAAGCCCTTCCTCTTCGAGCTTGGCGAGGCGCGGGTAGATCGTGCCGGCGCTCGGGGTGTACGTGCCGCCCGTGCGGTCGGAGAGCGCCTGCATGATGTCGTAGCCGTGTCGCGGCCCGTCGTCGAGGAGGTTCAGCAGGTAGAGCCGAAGGTCGCCGTGGGAGAAGACGGGGGTCATGACTGCATCTCGCCGTCGGTAGCGGGGGACCCCGTGTGCTCGGTCGGGCGCCGCAGTACCGTCAGGTCGCCAGAGACGGTGTTGACTCGCACGTCGACGAACTGGCCGCTGAGTTCGCCACTCGAGCCGGTATAGCTGGTCGTCCCGCTGCCTGAGTGCACGACGCCGTCGAGCACGATCTTGCCGCTTACGCTGCGCACGACAGAATTCGACGGGTACCCCTCCGGGAGTCTCAGTGTCGCGTTGCCGTTGACGGTGTTGATGTTCACCTGACTGATCGGGCCGTCGCTGTCGAAGAGCACGTTGCCCGAGACGGTGTCGGCGTCGGCGCGGCGCAGGGTGCCGGTCGCCGCAATGTCGCCAGAGACGCTGTTGGCGTTGAACGCGCCGTGCAGCCCGCGCACCTGCACGTCGCCGTTCACCGAGTTCACGTCGAGGTCGCCCGTGAGCCCGTCGACCAGGATGTCGCCTGAGACGGTGTTGAGCTTGGCATCGGTTGTGAAGCCGGCGATCAGCGCGCTTGCCGACACAACGCCGAGGGTGATGGCGATGTTTCGCGGCACGACGAGGCTGATGTCGGCTTTCGCGCCGCTCGAGCCGAGGCCGCGGAAGGCGGTGAGGAAGTTGTCCCAGCGCAGCTGCGGGTGATCAATTTCGAGGGCATCGCCGGTGACCTCGATGCGCAGGTCTTTCGACGTGACCGAGTGAATCTCGATGCGCGCGCCGGGCTCGTCGTGGGCAATCACATCGATCTGCCCGCCGAGCATGCTGACTTTCAACGAGCGCACGGTCTCGATATCGATCACGCGCGTCTCTCCGGGGTGGATGAGCCACTTTTCGAGGGTCATGAGGTGCTCCTAGCATCCTTGCTTCGTATCGCGATGTATCGCGTATGGAATTAACGATAACACGATATATCGCGAGTGCAATGGGTGAAATTTCGATTGGATGCCGAGCCCCCGCCCGCGCTAACGTGGAGCCGTGACTTCCGCCCCCTCCCCGGCCGCCGGTTTCTCCTGGCGAATCCTCGGACTCGTGGTGCTTGGCGGCGCGCTCGGGGCGATGGCGCGTGCCGCGCTGCTCGGGCCGGCAACGCTCGATCCGCTGCTCGCGGCCGGCTCGACTGCCGCGTCGCTCGCCACGACCCTGACCGTCGCGATCAACGTCGTGGGCTCGCTCGGGCTCGGTGTGGTTGTCGGGGTGATGGGGTCGCGGCATCCGCAAGCTCGCGCATTTCTCGGCACCGGCGTGCTCGGCGGCTTCACAACGTTTTCTGCGTTCGCCGTGCAGGTGGTGACGTCGACGCCGTGGCTCGCGGTGCTGCTCGCGCTCTGCACGCTGGTCTTGGGCGTGATCGCCGCGGGCGCAGGCCTGCGCATCGGGCGCGCACTGGGGCATCGACGCGGCAGCACGGATGCCCCGGAGCAGGCCGAGTGAACCCGTTCCTGTTGCTCGCGGTGGGCGTTGCGGCCGGGCTTGGCGCGGGGCTTCGCTATCTCGTCGACGTTGGGGTTCGACGCGTGCTCAATGGCGCGTTTCCGTGGGGGATTCTCGTGGTGAACGTGACCGGATCGTTCGCGCTCGGGCTGGCCACCGGGGCCGTCACCGGTGTGGAACTCGCGTGGGTGCTCGGCGCCGGGTTCCTCGGCGGCTACACGACCTTCTCGACCGTCGCCGTCGAGACCTGGCTGCTTAGCGAGTCGGGTGCACCGCGGCTCGCATGGGCAAACGCGCTCGGTTCGCTGCTCGCCTGCGCCGCTGCGGCCGCCCTCGGTCTCATGCTCGGGAGCGTGCTGATCGGGTAGCGCGTGCGATACTGAAGCCGTCGAGTACAGCATCGTTTCGTCGATGCCGCGTGTGTGCCGCTCGACCAATGCCGACTGAAAGCTGCTTGTGTCGAATCTTGCCGTACTGAGCCTGCGCAACCGCGCGTTGATCGCTCTCATCACCATTGTTGCCGCGGTGTTCGGCGGGCTCGCGCTCACGAACCTCAAGCAGGAGCTCATTCCGTCGATCGAGTTCCCGCAGCTCACAATCATCACGAGCTACCCCGGTGCCTCGCCCGATGTGGTCAACAATGACGTGTCCACCCCGATCGAAACGGCGATCCAGGGGGTGCCCGGCCTCGAATCGACGACGGCCACCAGCACCACAAACGCTTCGGTGATTTCGGCATCGTTCACGTACGGCACAAACCTCGCGACCGCCGAGCAGAAGCTCATGCAGGCGATCAACCGCATCAAGACGCAGCTTCCCGAGGGCACAGACCCGCAGGTGCTCGCGCTCTCGATCGATGACTTCCCCGTGATCCAGCTGGCGGTGACCGGGTTCGACGACCAGGAGGCGATCCAGGCGCAGCTCGAGGCATCCGTGATTCCGGAGCTCGAAGATGTGAAGGGCGTGAATGCCGCGTCGATCGTCGGTGGTGTGACGCAGCGCGTGACGATTACGCCGGATGCCGCCAAACTCGCGGCGACCGGCTTCAGCACCGCGGCGATCCGCGATGCGCTCGATAAGAACGGCGTGCTCTTTCCCGGCGGCCAGATCACCGAGGGCAACAACTCGTTGACCGTGCAGACCGGCGCGAAGATCGAGTCGCTCGACGCGGTCAGGGCGCTCCCGCTCGTGCCGTCTGATGCGGCGCAGTTCGAGGCCGGCCCCGTCACCATCGCCGATGTCGCGACCGTCGAGCAGACCCTTGCCCCGGTGACGAGCATCTCGCGCGTCGACGGCAAGCCCGCCGTCACCATTGCGATCACGAAGCTTCCGGCCGCGAACACGGTTGACGTCTCGAAGGGCGTCTTGGCGGTGCTGCCGGGTCTCGCCGACGCGATCCCCGGCGCGGGTTTCACCGTCGTGTTCGATCAGGCGCCGTTCATTCAGCAGTCGATCGATGCGCTCGCGCAGGAGGGCCTGCTCGGCCTGCTGTTCGCGGTCATCATCATCCTGATCTTCCTGATGTCGGTGCGCTCCACCCTCGTCACCGCCATCTCGATCCCGACCAGCGTGCTGATCACGTTCATCGGCATCCAGGCGTTCGGTTACACGCTCAACATCCTGACGCTTGGCGCGCTGACGATCGCGATCGGCCGCGTCGTGGACGACTCGATCGTCGTGATCGAGAACATCAAGCGGCACTACGTCGGCAACGCCGACAAGATGCGCGCAATCCTGCTCTCGGTGCGTGAGGTGGCGGCCGCGATCACGGCTTCGACCATCACGACGGTGGCCGTGTTCCTCCCGCTGGCGTTCGTCAGTGACGTGACAGGAGAGCTCTTCCGCCCGTTCGCGATGACCGTGACGATCGCCATGGTGGCGTCGCTGTTCGTCTCGCTCACGATCGTTCCGGTGCTCGCGTACTGGTTCTTGAAGCCGGGCAAAGAGGTTCTGGATGCCGAGGGTCGGCCGATTGACCCGCAGCACCCGGCCGCACCGCCCACGCGCCTGCAGAAGGCGTACCTGCCCATGCTCCGGTGGACCCTCAAGCACTCGGGCGTCACGCTCATCATTGCGGTGGTCGTCCTCGGCGGCACGCTCGCGCTCGCGCCCCTGATGAAGACGAACTTCCTCGGCGATTCGGGGCAGAACACGTTCACGATGTCGCAGAGCCTTGGCCCGGCGGCCAGCCTCGAAAGCGAAGACGCGGCTGCCGCCCAGGTCGAAGAGGTGCTGCTCGGCATCGACGGGATCGACACCGTGCAGGTGTCGATCGGGTCATCGGGTTCGGCGCTGCGCGACGCGTTTAGCGGTGGCGGCGGCGGCATCACCTACTCGATCACCACGGCGGCCGACGCCGACCAGCTCGCACTGCGCGACAAGGTCACGGCAGAGATGGCGAAGCTCGAGGGCGCCGGCGAGATCACGATCGGCGGAGGTGGCGGCGGCTTCGGCTCGACCGACATCGCGATCGAAGTCACGGCCCCCGACCGTGCAACGCTCGAGACGGCAACGCAAGACGTCGTTGACGCCCTCAGCGGCGGCAAGGGCATCGGCCAGGTCACCAGCAACCTCAGCAACGCGCTGCCCTACGTCGCGGTCATTGTTGACCGCGATGCCGCGGCACGCCTCGGGCTGAGCGAGGTTGCCGTCGGCGCCCTCGTCTCGGGCGCGATGCAGCCGCAGCGAGTGGGCACCGTCGAGATCGACTCGGCGACGCTCACGATCTATCTCGCGGCCAGCCAGACCCCGACCTCGCTGGACGAGCTGCGCCAGCTCACCATCCCGAGCGCGCTCGGGCCGATCCCGCTCGACCAGGTGGCCACGGTGACCGAGACCGTCGGGCCCACCTCCGTGACCACCGAGCGGGGGGTGCGCACCTCCACGGTTACCGTCACCCCGTCGACCGACGACCTCTCGTCGGCGTCGACCGCGGTGACAACGGCGCTCGAAGACATCGCGCTCCCGGCCGGTGCGAAGGCTGCCGTCGGCGGCGTGGTCTCGCAGCAGAATGAGGCATTCCAGCAGCTGGGCTTGGCGCTGCTCGCCGCAATCCTCATCGTCTACATCGTGATGGTGGCAACGTTCAAGTCGCTCCGCCAGCCCCTGCTGCTGCTGATCTCGGTGCCGTTCTCGGCGACCGGCGCGATCCTTCTGCAGATCATCACGGGCGTGCCGCTCGGCGTTGCCTCGTTGATCGGTGTGCTGATGCTGATCGGCATCGTGGTGACCAACGCGATCGTGCTCGTCGACCTCGTCAACCAGTACCGCGAGCACGGCCTCAGAACGATCGCCGCCGTCGAGGCGGGTGCCGCGAGGCGTCTGCGCCCCATCCTGATGACCGCACTCGCGACGATCTTTGCGCTCATGCCCATGGCGCTCGGCATCACGGGCCATGGCGGCTTTATCTCGCAGCCCCTCGCAATCGTCGTGATCGGCGGGCTCATCTCGTCGACCGTGCTCACCCTGATCGTGCTGCCGACGCTCTACAACCTCGTCGAGGGCGCGCGCGAGCGCCGCATTGCCAAACGGCGAGCGGCGGCCGGTGAGGTCGAAGACGAAGACGAAGCGGATACCGCAATCGCCGCCTATTCCGGAGCCCCGAAGACCACCAGCCGGCGTACCCGTCGGGAGCAGTCGGAGGCATAGCGGCAATTTCTCAGTGTGCGACTCGGGCAGTCCGGTAGACTGTCCGAGTCGGCTCTGGACACTGCGCGTATTGCGCGGATGGGTTTGTGAGTCCAAGGGGCCGATGGTGGGCGCAATTCTGCGCCGACGACCATCAGATTGAATGGCCCCCGGCCGACGATAAGTCCGGGTTGCTCCGCGCCGTCTTTACGGCCGATATTTGCCGTTCGTGCGGTCCAAACCGTGCGTGCAGCCAACACTGGAGCGCTGTTCTCGTTTGAAGAGAAACCCAGAAGGACATCACCATGCCCAAAAGCAACAATCCTGCCGGCGCACGCCGCGGCAAGAACTTTGAACCCCGCTACGGCGAGAAGAAGACCTCTTTTCACGAGCGCACCGGCCGCGGCGGACCCGCCGCTGACACCCGTGGCACCAAGCCGGGCAGCCGCAGCGCCGGCCACCGTGGCTACCGCCCGAACGTAGACGAGGGCTCGGCGCCCAAGGCCCGTTGGTCGAACGAGCAGCGCACCGGCCGCGATGATTCGCGCGCCCGCGGCGGCCGTGACGAGCGCGGTTCGTACGGCGACCGCCCGTCGTACGGTGACCGTCCCGCCCGTGGCGAGCGTCCCGCGTACAACAGCGACCGCCCAGCACGCGGCGAGCGTCCCGCCTACAACGACCGCCCGGCACGCGGCGAGCGTCCCTCGTACGGTGACCGCCCCGCTCGCGGCGGCCGTCCCGACTTCAACGGTGAGCGCACCGAGCGTCCCCGTTACAACAACGACCGGCCGTCGTACGGCGACCGCCCCGCCCGTGGCGAGCGTCCCGCGTACAACAACGACCGCCCGGCACGTGGCGACCGCCCGTCGTACGGCGACCGTCCGGCCCGTGGCGAGCGTCCCGCATACAACAGCGAGCGTCCCTCGTACGGTGACCGCCCCGCTCGCGGTGGCCGTCCCGATTTCAACGGTGAGCGCACCGAGCGTCCGCGCTACAACAGCGAGCGCCCCGCATACAACAACGACCGCCCGGCTCGCGCCAGCCGTCCGGACTTCAATGGCGATCGCACCGAGCGTCCGCGTTTCAACAGCGACCGCCCCTCGTATGGTGACCGCCCCGCTCGCGGCGCGCGTCCCGACTTCAACGGCGGCCGCCGCGACAGCGCCGAGCGTCCCCGCAACAGCGACCGCGATCGCCGCCCCGCGGCATCCCGCAACGACTGGAGCGCCAAGCCCGAGCGCTCGGCGAGCCGCGAACAGCACGTCGACGTCGTGCACGAGCGCCTCCAGGCGCAGGCGATTCAGGCGCTTGAAGTTGAGGGCGTCACGTTCGGTGATCTCGGTCTCGGCGCGAACATCGTGACCGCGCTTGCCGAGCTTGGCGCGGCGGCACCCTTCGCCATCCAGACGGCAACGATTCCCGAGATTCTCGCGGGTCGCGATGTGCTCGGCCGTGGCCGCACCGGTTCGGGCAAGACCATCGCATTTGGTGCCCCGCTCGTCGAGAACGTGCTGCGTTCACAGGCCGGTCAGCGTCGTGAGTTCGCGCGCAAGCCGCGCGCGCTGATCCTCGCGCCGACGCGTGAGCTCGCGTTGCAGATCGACCGCACGGTGCAGCCGATTGCCCGCAGCGTCGGCCTGTTCACCACGCAGATCTACGGTGGCGTGCCGCAGGGCCGCCAGGTGGGCGCGCTGCGCAAGGGCGTCGACATCGTCATCGGCACCCCCGGGCGTATCGAAGACCTCATCAACCAGGGCAAGCTCGACCTCAGCGACGTGCGCGTCGCCGTGCTCGACGAGGCCGACCACATGTGCGAGCTCGGGTTCCTCGAGCCCGTGCAGCGCATCCTCCGCGAGACCGCCAACGGCTCGCAGAAGTTGCTGTTCTCGGCAACGCTTGACCGCGAGGTTTCGGCGCTCGTCGACGAGTTCCTCGTGAACCCGTCGGTGCACGAGGTCGCCGGTGAAGACCAGGCCTCGAGCACGATCGACCACCAGGTGCTCGTGATCGACCACCGTGCCAAGGACCAGATGCTCGAGGAGCTCGTGAACCGCGAGGGCAAGACGCTCGTCTTCGCCCGCACTCGCGCCTACGCCGAGCGCCTCGCCGAGCAGTTCGACGACGCCGGCATCCCCGCAGTCTCGCTGCACGGTGACCTCAACCAGGCACGCCGCACGCGCAACCTGGAGCGTCTGACTTCTGGC
Source organism: Actinomycetes bacterium (assembly GCA_029777095.1). GTDB lineage: Bacteria > Actinomycetota > Actinomycetes > Actinomycetales > Microbacteriaceae > Microbacterium. The sequence continues at coordinate 14,030 of JAKOTS010000092.1, forward strand.
CGCGTTCGCGTGCTGGTGGCGACGGATGTCGCAGCCCGTGGCATCCACGTTGACGATATTGATCTCGTGATCCAGGCCGATGCGCCTGACGAATACAAGACCTACCTGCACCGCTCGGGCCGCACTGGCCGTGCGGGCGCGGCGGGTCGCGTCGTGACGTTGATCACGCGTCAGCGTCGTCGTCGCATGGTCGAGATGCTCGAGCGTGCCGAGATTTCGGCGCCGTTCACCGACGCTGGCCCCGGCGATGAGGTGCTCGAAGAGCTCTCTGGCCGCGTGGCTACCGTGGCAGAGCTGACCACCCCGCGGGGCGCATAGCCAGCCATTCGCACGACACGCCTCGGCGCCCTCGTTCTTCGGAGCGGGGGCGCCGCTGTGTGCGCGGGCACCTTGCCAGGGGGCGCTATGGCCTGCCTAGAATGAGCGTGCATCGACGGCAATGGGGCCGAGCAAGCGATGCTCAGCGTAGGGAGCAGCACCATGGATCGCGTTCTATACGGTGAAGATCACGAAGCGTTCCGCGAGGTCGTGAAGGCGTTCGTCAAGCGATACGTGACAACGGAGCAGCGACAGGCATGGGATGCCGCGGGTGAAATCGACCGCGAAACCATGCTGGCTGCGGGCGCATCCGGGCTCATCGGCCTTTCGGTGCCGGAGGAGTTTGGCGGTGCCGGAATGCTGCACGACTTCCGCTATCGCACGATTGTGAACGAAGAGGTGATCGGCGCGGGCTCCGGCTCGCTCGCGAGCGCGTTCGGTATTCAGGACGACCTCGCGGTGCCCTATCTCGTGCACTTCGGCACCCCCGAACAGCAGGCCAAGTGGCTGCCGGGCCTCGCGTCGGGCGAGGTGATTGGCGCGCTCGCGATGACCGAACCGGGCGCCGGAAGTGACCTTCGCGGCGCGACCACGACGGCCAAGAAGGTTGAGGGCGGCTATCTCGTCAACGGTGCGAAGACGTTTATCTCAAGCGGTAAGACCGCCGATGTGATTGTGACGTTCGTGAAGACGGGCGAGGGGAATCGACCGGATGCCTTCAGCTTGCTGCTGCTCGAGAACGGCATGGCGGGGTTCGAGCATGGCAAGACGCTCGACAAGATGGGCTTTCACGGGCACGACACGGCGGAGCTGTCGTTCAGTGACGTGTTCGTTCCCGCAGAGAACCTCATCGGTGCCGAAGAGGGGCACGGTTTTGTGCAGATCATGAAGAACCTGCCGCTCGAGCGCCTGACGATCGGCGTCGCGGCCGCCGCCGCCGCGCAAGCGGGGTTCGCCTGGACCTTGGAGTACGTCAAGAGCCGCGAGGCATTTGGCGAGCGGATCGCCGACTTCCAGAACACGCGCTTCCGCCTGGCCGACCTCGCCGTGACCGTCGACGTGATCTGGGCCTATATCGACCGCGCGATCACGCTGTACGGCGAGGGCGCGCTGACACCCGAAGAGGCCGCGAAGGTGAAGTTCTGGACGACGGAGCGCGAGTGGGAGGTACTCGACACCTGCGTGCAGTTGCACGGAGGCTACGGCTACATCACCGAGTATCCGATTGCCCGCGCGTTCCTCGACGCCCGCGTACACCGCATCTATGGCGGCACGAACGAGATCATGCGCGAGATCGTTGGCCGTCAGCTGGCGGGCAGGCGGTAGCGCCCGGAGGGGTGTCGCCTAAAACCCGCTGGGGTGTCGCCTAGAACCCGGCGCCCCACGGCGACCAGAACCAGAATACGGCCGCGGTCAGCACCCAGAAGCCGATCATGAACACCCAGTCGCGCGCCCGGAAGGGCACGAGGTAGCGTTCGGTTCTCGTGGGGTAGGCGCCAAACGCGCGCGAGTCCATCGCGAGGGCGACGTGCTCGGCGTGACGGATGGCGCTGGCCAGCAGCGGCACGATGGTGCCCGTCGTGCGGCGGAGCCATGCGATGGGGCCGCGCCCACCGCCCAGGCCGCGCACACGGTGGGCGGCCCGAATCACTTCGAGCTCGTAGCCAAAGCGGGGAACAAAACGGTAGGCCGCGAGGGCCGTGTAGCCGATTCGGTAGGGCACTCGAAGCTGCTGCACCATCGCGCGCACGAGATCGGGCCCGTTGGTGGTGAGCCCGCCGATCAGCGCGAGCGAGAACACCGCGCCGAGCCGAAGCCCGGTGGCAAGGCCGGCGATGAGCGCACCGCTGTAGAGGGTCCAGTCCCCGATGTGCAGCAGTGGCACCGTGTGATCGACGGTCGCGGTATCTGCCCACAGTGCGAAGCTCAGCGAAATCACCGCGATCGCGAGCGGTGCGCCGATCAGTAGCACCGCGAGCATCCCGCGGCTGAGCCGGCCGCCGATGAGCAGGAGCGCGTACGCGATCACGATCAGGGTGATCGGGGTCGCAAGGTCACGCGCGAAAATCACGAGCAGCATCGCGGCGGCAGGGCCCGCAATCTTCGCGAGGGGGTTGAGGCGGCCGAGAAAGCTTTGTGTTCTCCTGGCGTCAGCCGCGTAGGGGTCAAATCGACGGGGTGCCGGCGCAGCAGGTTTCGGAGGCGCCGCGGGCGAGGTGGTGTTCGTGACAGTGCTGCTGACGACACCGCTGCTGACGAGAGCGCTGCTAGCGACACCGTTGCTCACGCCGGCGCGCAGATCCCCGCTCATGCCACCACTCATGCCATCACTCCTGGGAGTTCGGTGAGGCGGATCAGACCGCGCAGTTCGGGATGCCCCGGCACCTCGTGCAGCGCGGTCAACAGCGGCGGCACCCGGAGTCCCGCCGCGACGATCCGCTCGGCGTCGGCAAAAACGTCGGCGGTGCGACCGTGTGCCACCAGGCGGCCGTCGCTCATGAGGGCGGTGTGGGTCGCGTAGTCGGCGACCAACTGCATGTCGTGCGTCACAACGATGACGGTGGTGCCGGCGTCGTTGAGCACCTGCAGGAGGCCGAGGAGCTCGTCGGCGCGGGCGCGATCCTGACCAAAAGTCGGCTCATCGAGCGCGAGCACGGGGGCGCCGGCGATCAGCGCGGTGCCCACCGAGAGGCGCCGCTTCTCGCCGCCCGAGAGCAAGAACGGGTGTGTGTCGGCCTTGTCGCGGAGGCCAAAGCGCTCGAGCATGTCGCCGACGCGGCGGTCGATCTCTTTGGGCTCGACGCGGTTGATGCGCAGCCCGTGGGCAAGCTCGTCAAAGACCGTGCCGCTGATGAACTGGTGTTCCGGGTTCTGAAACACGAAGCCGATTTGGGCCGCAAGCGCACGCACATCCGAGCGACCCGGGTCGAGGGTGCCAACGCGCACCTTGCCCTTGGGCGGGGGAATCACGCCGGCGATCGCCTGCACAAGCGTCGTCTTGCCCGCACCGTTTGCGCCGACAACCGCAAGAAACTCGCCGGCGTGCACGCTCAGGTTCACATCGTGCAAGACAGGCACGCGGCCGCGCTGCACGTTCAGGCCACGCACTTCGATGAGAGGGGAGGATGCCACGGCCCCGGCATCCGCTCGCGAACGTGTCGACCACTCGGCGACCTGTGCCGGCACCGGTGAGCCCTCGATTGCGAGGTGCAACTCGCGCGAGGTGAGGGGGAGCGAGTCGAAGGTGTAGCCCGCGGAACGGAGACGGAGGGCCGCGAGTGTGGCGGTGGGCAGCCAGACGCCCATGGCGACGAGCTCTTCGGCATGGCCGCGCAGGACCTCGTCGAGGGGGCCGTCGAATGCGAGGCGGCCGGCCTTATCGATCACAACGACGCGGTCGACGAGCGACATGGCGGCGTCGAGGTTGTGCTCGATGAGCACGATGGAGTGGTCGCCGGCGGCAACAAGTTCGGTGAGTGCCTCGTAGACGTCTTCGATGCCCTGCGGATCGAGGTTGGCTGTGGGTTCATCGAGCACGAGGGTCGGGGCACCGATCGCGAGGGCGCAGGCGATCGCGAGGCGCTGTCGTCCGCCGCCCGAGAGGGTGTCGGGGTTCTCGGTGCGGCGCTCCCAGAGTCCGACGCGGCGCAGTGCGGCCTCGGAGCGGGCGAGCACCTCGTCGACAGACATCCGCAGATTCTCGGGGCCGAAGGCCACCTCGTCGAGCACGGTTCCCGTGACGATTTGCGAGTCCGGGTCTTGGAACACCATCGAAACGTGGGTGCTGAGTTCTGCGACCGTGCTTTCGGCGGTGTCGATGCCGTGCACGAGCACGGTGCCGGTGATCTCGGCGGGGAGGGCATGGGGGATGAGCCCATTGAGCGAGAGGGCGAGGGTGGATTTTCCTGATCCGCTGGGGCCGAGCACCAGCACGACCTCGCCCGGGGCGACGTCGAATGTGATGCCCTCGGGGGTCGCGGCGGTCGCGCCTTCGTGCGTGATTCCGACGTTTTGCACGCGCAGAGCCGCGGCGACGTCACTGTCGCTGGATGGGCGCCCGAGGGCGGACTCAAGAGTCACGGGTGTCTTTTCGCAAAGGATAGGGTTACCTAAACTTATCCGAGCATTCCTCGTGTTGCAAAGGCTTGCTGCGCAGCGACGGCTTCGTGCAGTGTGCGTGAAGCCGTTAGCGTCGGCGCGTTCCGCCCGACACTCCCGCGCGGCCGAGCGCGGCGGCGATCCCGCGCCCGATGAGGGTGAAGCCCACGGGCGAGAGGAAGAACAGCGACAGATAGATCAGCTGGGTTGCGAACGTGAAGCGTTCGGCATCGAAGGTGGTCCAGACGAGCAGGCCGAAGGCGAGGCCGCCGAAGACCGGCGGGACGTAGAAGAGCCAGGTGTCCCAGCGGCGGTAGCGGAAGATCACGAAGATCAGTTCTTGCAGGATGCCGATGAGCAGCGCGGTGCCGAGGAACGCGGCGGCCAGGTGTGGCGCGAACGCGAGGCCGACGAGGGCGGAGAGCATGTTGGTGATCAACGCGACGAGTGGCATGCGCAACAGCGACTGTGCGATAACACCGGGCAGGAAGTAGACGCCGATCATCGCGCCGTACAGCAGCGGGATGGTGGCCGAGATCAAGAAACTGGCATACGCCAAGCCCGCAGAGACGAGCCCTGCGGCCACGCCGATGGCGGCGCAGGTGAGCAGTACGCGTGTCGAGAGCAATGATTTACGGGCCACGGTCTCAGCGTACCGGGCGCGTCCGCTCAGGTCGGAAGAATGTCGGGCAATGGATGCCGGGGGCCGTGCTTCCAGCGGCGCCTGCGCGCTTACTTCAACCGGCGGCCGCGCGTCTTGAGGCGAACCCCCGGCATCGGCGGCGCGGGAATTCGTTCTGCCCCATGGCCGGGCACGTGCCCAAACCTGGCGGTGTCGTTCTCCCAGTCCTCACGGGCCTCAACAATTTCTTCGTGTGTGCGGGCGACGAAGTTCCACCACATGATGATTTCTTCGGCAAAGGGCTCCCCGCCGAGCAAGAATGCGCGCGCGCCCTCGGCGCTGTACACGTCGACGTAGTCACGCTCGATTCCGAGGTAGAGCATCGCTTCGGCGTCGACGGGCACGCGTTCGGGGGCGGATGCCTCCACCTCGATGTCGCCCTCAACGCCCAGGATGCCGTGCTCCCAGTGCGGGTTGAGCGGCAGCCGCACGGTCGCACCCGCCGCGATTTGCAGTTCGACACCGATGATCGGGGTGTGGACCGTCGCGGGGGACGTGACGCCGGCGAAGCTCCCCATCACGACGAGCGCCTCGAGCCCCGGGGCGCTGAACCGGGGGAGCGCAGTGTGCTGTTCGAAGGTTGGTGGCATGTGCCGGGCAGATTCGGGGAGCGCCACCCAGAGCTGGAGCGCGGCGAGCGCGACTTCTTCTTCGCCGAGCGAGTACTCCGAGTGGGCGATGCCGTGCCCGCTGGTCATCAGGTTGAGGGCGCCCCGGGTCACGACGACGTCGCTGCCGATGGTGTCGCGGTGGTGGATCTCACCCAGGAGCGGCCAGGTGACGGTCTGGAGTCCGATGTGCGGGTGGGGTTCAACGCGCATGCGGGTCGGTTGTGGGCCGAACCGGTCGAGGAAACACCACGCGCCGACCATCGGCAGGTCGCGCTGGGGCAGCGTGCGCCGCACATGCATGTTGCGCACGCCGCCGAGCGGAACTTCGCGCGACTCGAGCAGCACCGACATCGGTCCCGAGCATTCTGGGGCCGATGCGGCGCTTTCACTTCCCGAGTCGAGTCGGCTCATGCTTTGGGTGCCGCCTCGATGCCTTCGGGCCATTCGATGACGGCGCCGGGAACCTCGTGTGCGCGCACCCAACCCTGCACATAGCTGCACACCGGGATGATGCGGGACCCTCGGGCCGTGGCATCCGTGATCGCGGCTTCGACAAGCTTGGCTGCGAGTCCCTGACCGCCGAAGGCCGGGTCGATGTGGGTGTGGTCGAAGGTGATCTCGCCGTCGCCCTGGATGAAGTGGGCGTAGCCAGCTTCGGCCCCGCCGGTCTGAATCACGTAGCTATTGCGCTCGTTGTCGCGTTCGATCACGATCTGGTCAGTCATTGTGGATGCCTTTCGTGGTGGGGTCGCGGCCACGTTGCCGCGTCACCTCTTCTCAACCTATGTTGCCGCACAGACCTTCCGCCAGATGCGGCAGACTCGGCATATGTCCTCTCCCGCTCCCACCGAGGCCCCCACACCCCTGCTCGCGCGTCTGCCCCGGGGGCCTGAGGCAGACCCAGATGGCATCTACACCGGCTTCGTCGAGTGGGCAAACGACACCGGCTTCTCGCTCTACCCCGCGCAGGACGAGGCGGCGATCGAGATTGTTTCAGGGTCAAACGTGATCCTTTCGACGCCCACCGGCACCGGCAAGTCGCTCGTGGCGATCGCCGCGCACGCCGCAGCTGTGGCACGCGGCGGCCGCACCTACTACACCGCCCCGATCAAGGCGCTGGTCAGCGAAAAGTTCTTCGCACTCATCGACGTCTTTGGCGCCGAAAACGTGGGCATGGTCACGGGCGACTCGTCGGTGAACGCCGACGCGCCCATCATCTGCTGCACCGCCGAGATCTTGGCGAACTCGGCGCTCCGGCACGGCGCAGACACCCCGGTCGACCAGGTCGTCATGGACGAGTTTCACTATTACGGCGACCCCGACCGGGGATGGGCGTGGCAGGTTCCCCTGTTGCTGTTGCCGAGGGTGCAGTTCGTGCTCATGTCGGCGACGCTCGGTGATGTCACCGAGATTGCCGAAGACCTGACGCGGCGCACCGGTCGCCCCACCGCGCGCATCACGGGCGTTGAACGCCCAGTGCCGCTGCACTTTTCGTATGCCCGCACGCCGGTGCACGAGACGGTTGAGGAGCTGCTTGAGACCAAACAGGCGCCCATCTACATCGTGCACTTCTCGCAGGCGGCGGCGATGGAGCGCGCCCAGGCGTTGTCGAGCCTGCGAATCGTGAGCCGCGCCCAGCGAGATGAGATCGCCGAGGCGATTGGCGGATTCCGCTTCACGACGGCCTTCGGCCGCATTCTCTCGCGCTATGTGCGCTCGGGTATCGGGGTGCACCACGCCGGGATGCTGCCGCGCTATCGACGCCTCGTCGAGACCCTCGCCCAGCGCGGCCTCCTGCGCGTCATCTGCGGCACCGACACCCTCGGCGTCGGAATCAACGTGCCGATTCGCACCGTGTTGATCACGGCGCTCGCAAAATACGACGGCCAGCGGATGCGCCAGCTCAGCGCCCGCGAGTTCCACCAGATTGCCGGACGAGCCGGACGCGCGGGATACGACACCGCCGGCACCGTGGTTGTCATGGCGCCCGAGCACGACATCGAGAATGCGCAGGCGCTCGCAAAGGCTGGCGATGACCCGAAGAAGTTGCGCAAGGTGGTGCGCAAGAAGGCGCCCACCGGGTTCGTGAACTGGGGGGAGGCGAGCTTCGAGAAGCTCGTGGCCGCCGAGCCCGAGCCGTTGACCCCGCACCTGCAGCTGAGCGCCGCGATGCTCATCAACGTCATCGCGCGTGGCGGCGACGCGTTCGCCAACGTGCGTTCGCTGGTGTTCGACAATCACGAGCCGCGGGCGCGGCAGTACGAGCTCGCGCGCCGGGCCCTGGGTATTTTTCGCACCCTCGTGATCGCTGGAGTGGTCGAGGTTGTGCCGGCGGCGGTGCCCGGTGTGGCGCCCGGCATCCGATTGACCGTCGATCTGCAGCCCAACTTCGCGCTCAATCAGCCCCTGTCGCCGTTCGCGCTCGCGGCCATCGAGCTGCTCGACCCGGAGGCGGACGCATCGGTGGCGCGCCAGGTGGCAGCACCAGCACCCGCACACGCGCCCGCACTCGACGTTTTGTCGGATGACGCCACCTCCGATCCGGCGCTGTCCGGGGACGCCACCTCCGACGCCACCGACCCGGAGGCGGGCGCCACGGCGCCTGCGGATGCCTCGAGCCCTGCCCCTGCCGCCTCGACCGCCGGCACCGGTCACTACGCGCTCGACGTCGTGAGCATCATCGAGGCCACTCTCGATGACCCCCGTCCGGTCCTGTCGCAGCAACAGTTCTTGGCCCGCGGCGAGGCCGTCGGGGCCATGAAGCGTGCGGGCATCGAATATGACGAGCGCATGGAGCTGCTCGAGGCGATCACTTATCCGAAGCCCCTCGAAGAGTTGCTTGCGCAGTCGTTTGAGGTGTTTGCGTCGAGTCAGCCATGGGTGCGCGATTTCGAGCTCTCGCCGAAGTCGGTTGTGCGCGACATGTTTGAGCGGGCGCTGTCGTTTGGCGAGTTCATCTCGCAGTATCAGCTCGCGCGCAGCGAGGGTCTGGTGCTGCGCTACCTCAGTGATGCGTATCGCGCGATTCGCCAGACGGTGCCGAACGAGGCGAAGACCGACGAACTTCTCGACATCATCGAGTGGCTCGGCGAGCTCGTCCGACAGGTTGATTCGAGTCTCGTCGACGAGTGGGAAGAGCTCATCAACCCCGTGGATGCCGCAGCCGATGGCACCCCGATCGTGCCGCCCGCACCGCCGTCGGTGCTGACGAACCGGCGGGCGTTTGTGGTGTTGGTACGCAACGAGCTGTTTCGGCGGGTGCGGCTCGCCGCGCTGCAGCGGGATGAGGAGCTTGCCGAACTCGACCCCGGCGTCGACTGGTCGGATGCGCTTGACGGTTACTTTGACGAGCACGATGAGATCCTCACGGGTGGTCCGGCACGGTCGCCGTCGCTGGTCGCCATCGATGAGTCTGATGCGGCCGAAGGTGTCTGGAAGGTCGAGCAAACGATTGATGACCCCGAGGGCAACCACGATTGGCGCATCCGTGCTGAGGTCGACTTGGCCGAATCTGAGGAAGAGGGCACCGCAGTACTGCGCGTGACAGGCGTCGTGCGGCTGTAGTCGGGAGGTCGCCCGCGCCCGGCCGCTCGCAACACCGCCCCGCTGTGCGCAACACCGCGTCATGCCCCGACACAGCGCGACACACAGGGCGGCAGTCCAGGTTCGCGCTGTTTCAATCTGTGCATGACACACGCGAGCGAGGCACATTTGGCATGGGCGCAGGACCGGCACGACACCGTCACGGGACCGCTGGGAGCGCTTGCTCTCGTGGTCCAAGCGTGGTCGTCGCCGGGTGAACCGGCCGTCGACGAAGCTTTGGCGCGCGAGGGGCACCCCGCCGATGCCCAGTTCTCGAGGTTGCAGCGCCCGCGCGTTGATAGCGGCGAGGTTGAAGATGGCTATCGGATCTGGCGGAGTGATTCGCCGGCTCGCCACGCGTTCCAGGCGCTCGAGGTCTACGACTACGACCCCGCATGGGTGGTCGAGGGTCGGTTCGAGCTCGTTGACGAGGAGCGCGCGATCGCCTTCGAGCACCTGCTCGACGGGGGCGCGACACGTGCCTTGCCAGTGTCTGGCGATCTCATTTTCACGCATCAGGGTCAAGAGGTGCGGCTTGCCGCATTCGATGCGGTGTACGCCGGGGTCTCGACCTTGCACCTCGTTTTTGCCGACCAGACCAATGGTGCTGAGTCGTATGCGACGGGTCGATTCCTGTTCCTTGAACGGCCCGAAAGTGACGCGCTCGCCGCGGACGGTTCGGTCGCGGTGACGATCGACTTCAACCGCGCGGTCGTGCCGCCCTGCGGGTTCTCGAACCAGATGAACTGCCCGCTCCCGCCTCTCCAGAACCGCGTGCCGTTCCCGATTCGCGCAGGCGAGCGCACGGTTCGATACGCCGAGGGCTTCTCGCTTTAACATCGCGCCGTTGCCGTTGCCGTTGCCGTTGCCGTTGCCGTTGCCGTTGCCGCTGCGGTCGCGGTCGCGAACCACTCCACCCAGTCATCGTCCGGTTTGAACGTCACGGCGGTGGTGGGCACATCGGGATACACCCGACCCGTCAGGCTGGTCCATTCCAGGATCCCGCCCGGTTTTTGCACCACGCGCCACGCGCTCTCGTGTTTGAGCGTGTGGTGTCGTTTGCAAAGGTGGGCAAGATTCGGCTCGCAGGTGCGCCCACCAAGCGCGAAGTCGAGCGTGTGGTCGATGTCGCATCTGGCCACCGCGACCCGGCACCCTGGGAACAGACAATGCTGATCGCGAGCCTGAAGCGTTCGCTTCAGCTTCTTGCCAGGCGTGTAGCGGTCGACTGAAACCACCTCGCCGCTCACTGGGTGCGTCAGGATTCGATCCCACCCAGAGCTTGTGCCTGCGAGGAGACGGGCGGTGCCCGCATCGATCGGCCCCGCACCCACCAGGCTCGCTGGGGCATCGTTGCGCCCGATCAACGACAGCACGGGAACCGTGACCTGCATGTGTGCCGTGATTGCCGCAAGTCCTGCTGGGCCCGCGTGGGCTGCGGGGTCGCCCGTGAGGAGAAGATCCATGAAGACATCGGTGCGGAGTTCAGCCAGAGAGCGACGGTCAATCGAATCGGCATCGATGCACCCATCCACCCCCACCTCGCCAGCGGCACCCGTTCGAGCGCGAGAGTCGCGCACGCTTCGCGCCATCCGGTTGAGGCGATCGAGCACACCGTGCGCGGCCACGGCCGGCGAGGTTGCGATGAGCTCGGCCATACCGTCGGGGAGGTCGACAACCCGCACGCATCGCCCGGCGGCGGCAGATTCATGCCGCTCCGTGAACGAGCGTGGGTGCAGGCGTTCGGCGACGATGCGCGCAAACGAGCGGATGCGCGACGCCGACTCACGCTCGGCCACGGGGAGCACCGTTGCTTCGTATGCGGCGCGGGCCGCGGCATCCGGAAGATGCGCACCCGCGTCAGCAACCACATTCGCGTGTGTGCGCGTGATGACCCCCGCGGCAAATGCGGCGAACGTGGCGGGGAACTTTTGGATCAAGGTGTTGGATTCGCCCATCAGGCGCTGCGCCGTGCGATCACTGATTCGCAACGCCGCGCCAACCTCGGCGGCGACCTCGCGATGGGGCAGCTCGGCGGCCCGACTCGATGCCTCGCCCCGTGACTCGACGGCGCCGGCGATCTGAGCGGCACCGTGAATCAGCTGGGTCTCGCGCGCTTGCAACGCGTTGACCTGGGCCCGCACACGCACCAGCTCTGACACGACAGCATCGAGTTCGGACAGTTCATCCGGTTCGAACCTGCACCTCTTTGGGCGTTTCATGTTGTGATCATCGCAGGGGCCTCGGACATTCGCACCACATATACATGCATCTGTGGATAACTTTTTAGAAGAAAGATTCGAAGGAGGAATTGCGCGAAAATCGGATGCCACAGCCCACACCACGCGAGCGAGTGTCGGTGGCTGCGGGTAGCGTTGAGCACGTGACATCTTTCGCTGGTTCTGACTCCTCGCCACCTGACGCGCCCTACGGGGGCGGTGCGGTGGCGTGGGATGAGCCCGCCTGGATTCCACTCGACGAGGAGGCGCCGCCCGAGTGGGATGACGCACCCCCGCCAGAGTGGGAATCTGCCGGGAGCAGCAGCTACAACGCCAACACCACCACCGCGCACAACCGCGGTTCGACGCGCGCAGCCGTCACCGCGGCGCCATCACGATTCGCCACCGCACAGGAGGCGCTCCACACTGTCTTTGGCTACGAGGCATTCCGCGGCGACCAAGCGGCGGCAATCGATCAGATTGTTGGCGGCGGCGACGCCATTGTGCTGATGCCCACCGGTGGTGGAAAAAGCCTCGTTTACCAGGTGCCCGCGCTGGTTCGCGAGGGCACCGGGCTCGTGGTCAGCCCGCTGATTGCGCTGATGCATGACCAGGTCGATGCGTTGCGCTCGAATGGCGTGCGCGCCGCATACCTCAACTCCACGCAGGGTGCCGCCGAGCGTGCGTCCGTCGAGCAGGCGTACCTCACGGGCGAGCTCGATCTGCTCTACGTCGCCCCCGAGCGCCTCTCGAACCAGGGCACCCTTTCGCTCCTGCAACGGGGCCAGATCGGCGTCATCGCGATCGATGAGGCCCACTGTGTCTCGCAATGGGGCCACGATTTTCGCCCCGATTACCTCACGCTCGGGGCGCTGGCTGACCAGTTTCCCGGCGTGCCACGCGTGGCGCTTACCGCCACCGCGACCGAGGCCACGCACGCCGAGATCGGCGAGCGGCTCGGTATGCCGAACGCCAAGCACTTCGTCGCCAGCTTCGACCGCCCAAACATTCAGTACCGGATCGTGCCGAAGAACGAGGCGCGCCAGCAGCTACTCAGCTTTATTCGCTCCCAGCCCGAGGGCTCGGCGGGCATTGTGTATGCGCTCAGCCGCAAGAGTGTCGAGCAAACGGCCGAGTTCTTGCGCGGCAAGGGTATCGACGCGCTGCCCTACCACGCGGGGCTTCCGGCAGAGACGCGGGCCGCGAACCAGTCCCGTTTCCTCCGCGAAGACGGTGTCGTGATGTGCGCCACGATCGCCTTTGGCATGGGCATCGACAAGCCTGATGTGCGATTCGTGGCACACATCGACCTACCGAAATCCGTCGAAGGCTACTACCAAGAGACGGGCCGTGCGGGCCGCGACGGCGAACCCGCGAACGCCTGGCTCGCCTACGGCTTGGGTGACGTCGTGCAGCAACGCCGGCTCATTGAGCGTGGCGACGGCGACCTCGCTCATCGCATTCGTCAGGGCCAACACCTCGACGCGATGCTCGCGCTGTGCGAAACGACGGGATGCCGCAGGGTCGATCTTCTCGGCTATTTCGGCCAGGCCTCGGGCCCGTGTGGCAACTGCGACACTTGCCTCGAGCCGCCCGAAACGTGGGACGGCCTGGTGCCTGCGCAGAAGCTGTTGTCGACCATCGTGCGGTTGCAGCGAGAGCGAAACCAGTCATTCGGCGCGGGGCACCTGATCGACATTCTGCGGGGCAACCGCACCGACCGAATCGGTCAGCAAAAGCACGACACGCTCTCGACCTTCGGCATCGGCAACGACCTCAGCGAGCAAGACTGGCGCAGCGTGATTCGCCAGCTCCTCGCACGCGGGCTGCTCGTCGCGAAGGGCGAATACGGCACCCTCGCGCTCAGTGACGCGAGCAACGGCGTGCTCGCGGGCACCACTCCCGTGCCGCTGCGTCGAGACGTGCTCGGTCGCGGCGGGTCGAGCGGGAGCGCGCCGCGAGCGCGCAAGTCGTCGGCCGCCGAGAGTTTGGATGCCGCAGACCGCCCCCTCTTCGAAGCGCTTCGCACATGGCGTGCCGAAACTGCGCGCACGCAGGGCGTGCCCGCCTACATCGTGTTTGGTGACGCCACCCTGCGCGCGCTCGCCGAGCATCGCCCTGCGAGCATCGCCGCGCTCGAAGGCATCACGGGAATCGGCGAAAAGAAACGGGAGGCCTATGGCGCCGCGGTCCTCGAAGTGATCGCGGCCGAGTAAGCGCCAAGCCACAGCAAAATCAACCGCCGCCAAAACCACCCGCAACCACAACCGAACTCAACCGCAACTAAAATCCGACGCAATCGACAGGAATGCGCGTGCGTGGGGCAGTGTTGAGCACACTATGAGCAATGTAGCTACGCCTCTCGCCGATATCCCGTTTCAAGCTATGGATGGCACCTCGCAAACGCTTGCCGATTACGCCGACAAGGTCGTCTTGATCGTCAACGTCGCTTCGCGTTGTGGCCTTACCCCGCAGTACGCGCAACTCGAAGAGTTGCAGGAGCGCTACGGCGCGCGCGGGTTCCAGGTCTTGGGTTTTCCGAGCAACCAGTTCTTGCAGGAGCTCTCGACGAACGAAGAGATCTCCGAGTTCTGCTCGACGACCTATGGCATCTCGTTCCCGGTGCTCGACAAGGTGAAGGTTAACGGCAAGAAGGCCGCCCCCATCTTTAAAGAACTGAAGAAGACTGAGGATGCCTCGGGTGCCGCCGGCCGCGTCGCGTGGAACTTCGAGAAGTTCCTCGTGCTACCCAACGGCGAGGTCAAGCGCTTCCGCCCCCGTACCGTTCCGGACGCCCCCGAAATCGTTGAAGCGATCGAGGCCGCGCTCCCCGCATAGGAGACCGCTGGTGGGCCGGGGCGGACTCGCGACCGCCCCGCGCCTCCGCGGCGCGCTTCCGCCCTGGGAATCTCGGCACAGGGCCTGAAAAACGAACGCCATTCGGTTTAAGCTGGGCCCACTGACACGAAGGGGTGCATCATGACCGAATCAAACGCCGTCGACCGTCCCTGGCTCGACTCGAATCTGCCGATCGCTGAGCGCGTGGAGTTGCTCCTGGCCGCGATGACGCTCGAGGAGAAGGCTGGCCTGTTCTTCCAGTCGATGATCGCGATTGGTGAGGATGGCGGACTCGCAGAGGCCGACCCCGTGTTCGGATTGCCCTCGACCGTCGATTACGTCACCGAGCGGCACATGACGCACTTCAACCTCTTTGGTGCGGCGCCGAGTGGGCGGGGGCTGGCCGAGTGGCAGAACGCGCTACAGGGGCTCGCGGCATCCACTCGTCTTGGAATCCCGGTGACGATCTCGACCGATCCGCGGCACTCGTTTAGTGAAAACCCGGGCGCGGCAATTTTGGCCGGAGCGTTTTCGCAGTGGCCCGAAACGATGGGGCTCGCCGCCATCCGCGATGAGGCGCTGGTCGAAGAATTCGCCAATATTGCCCGACAGGAATATGTCTCAGTCGGGATTCGCGTGGCGCTGCACCCGCAGATCGACCTCGCAACCGAGCCACGCTGGGCGCGCCAGTTGTCGACGTTCGGTGAAGACGCCGAGCTCACCGCGCGCCTCGGGGCCGCCTACATTCGTGGTTTCCAGGGCAACACTCTTGGCGGGCAGTCGGTCGCCACGATGATCAAGCACTTCCCGGGCGGCGGGCCCCAGAAAGACGGCGAAGACCCGCACTTTGCCTACGGGCGCGAGCAGGTGTACCCGGGCGGCGAGTTCGAACTGCACCTGCGCCCATTCGAGGCCGCGTTCGAGGCGGGCGCGAGCCAGGTGATGCCGTATTACGGGATGCCGGTTGGCACCGAGCACGAAGAGGTGGGCTTCGGCTTCAACAAGTCGGTCATCACCGGCCTCCTGCGCGGGCGCTTCGGTTTCGAGGGCATCGTGTGCACCGACTGGGGCCTCATCAATGACTCCGTCCTCATGGGCGAGCCGTTCCCCGCGCGCGCGTGGGGGGTCGAAGCGCTCACTCCGCTCGAGCGAATCGTGAAGGTGCTCGACGCCGGCGTCGACCAGTTCGGCGGCGAAAACACGCCCCACCAGCTGATCGAACTCGTGCGCGATGGCAAGATCACCGAACAGCGCCTCGACGTTTCGGCGCGCCGACTGCTCCGCGAGAAGTTCGTGCTCGGTCTGTTCGAAAACGCGATGGTGGATGCCTCAGCCGCCGAAGACATCGTCGGTGCGGCCGAGTTCGTGGCCGCGGGTGAAGCGGCGCAGCGCGCGTCGATCACCGTCCTCACGAACGACGTCAACTCGGAGGGCGTCCCGGCGCTTCCTTTCGCTCGTGGCTTGCGCATCTACGCCGAGGGCATCGACCCCGAGGTTGTCGCCGAGTTTGGGGTCGTGGCATCCAGCCCCGGCGAAGCCGATATCGCCGTGCTGCGGTTGCAGGCGCCCTTTGAAACGCGTGCGACGTTCTTTGAGAACTTTTTTCACGCCGGCTCGCTCGATTTTGATCCCGACACGCTCGAGCACGTGCGTGAAATCGCGGGACAGGTGCCGACGATTGTCGATGTGTTCCTCGATCGCCCGGCGATTCTCGAGCCGATCGTAGATGCCGCGGCAGCGGTGGTTGTGAACTGGGGCGTCAACGCGCGCGCACTGCTCGACGTACTCACCGGCGGCGCCAAGCCCAAGGGGCGTCTCCCGTTCGACGTGCCCCGCTCGATGTCCGCCGTCGAGCAGAACCTGCCCGACGTGCCGTTCGATACGGTCGATCCGCTGTTCCACTTCGGGCACGGGCTTTCGCTCTAGGCGGCTGTTCGCACTCGCCGGTATATGCGCCTGAACGCGGCGCGCGGGCACCAGGCTCGTGCGCCGCTTCGCGCGCCCTGCGCGTGCGGCTGCGCGTGACCTTCGCGCGCGCTGCGCGTGCGCGGCTCCGCCCGCCCTGTGGACACCGCACAGCCCGTCAACATGGCCCCCGCGCAAAATCTGTGCGATTCACACAGGCTGGTTTGCTTTTGGTTGTTGGAGTCCTACCGTTGCAGTGATTTGTGTTCGCGCCATGGCGCGGGCCGCTGCGCGCTGGGAGGCACACCATGACCGACATCACCAATCGCGACATCGCTGGCGAGGCCGAGGCATCCGCTGTTCGTCTCGACGTTGCTGACGTGAACCGCCGCCTGCTTGGCACCTGGGCCGATGTGCGGCTCGAAGCGCGCGAAATGGTGAAGGATCCGGCGTTCTGGCGCGACGATTCGCTGGCGAAAGACGCGCACCGCGAGCGCGTCCTCGAGCAGTTGCACCTGCTCGTTGCGAATGGGGCCGTGCACCGGGCCTTTCCGAAGGAGTACGGCGGTCAGGAAAATAACGGCGCCAACATTGCCGGGTTCGTCGAGCTCGTCACGGCCGACCCGAGCCTGCAGATCAAGGCGGGCGTGCAGTGGGGGCTGTTCGGCTCAGCGGTGCAGCAACTTGGCACGAAGGAGCACCACGACAAGTGGTTGCCCGGCATCATGAGCCTTGAGATTCCGGGCGCGTTCGCGATGACCGAGACCGGACACGGATCGGATGTCGCGTCGGCAAGCACGACGGCGACCTACGACCCCGAGACCGAAGAGTTCGTGATTCACACGCCGTTTCGCGCCGCGTGGAAGGAATACCTCGGCAACGCCGCGGTCGACGGCATCGCGGCCACGGTCTTCGCGCAGTTGATCACGAACGGTGTCAACCACGGCGTGCACTGCTTCTACGTGCCGATCCGCGATGCGAACGGCGAGTTCTTGCCGGGAGTCGGCGGCGAAGACGACGGGCTCAAGGGTGGCCTGAACGGCATCGACAACGGCCGCCTGCACTTCACTCACGTGCGGATTCCGCGCACCAACCTCCTCAACAAGTACGGCGATGTTGCGGCCGACGGCACCTATTCGTCGCCGATCAAGAGCGCCGGCCGCCGCTTCTTCACCATGCTCGGCACCCTCGTGCAGGGTCGCGTCTCGCTCGACGGGGCCGCGGCCTGGACGTCGGCCCTCGGCCTGAAAATCGCCATCACGTACGGCAACGAGCGTCGCCAGTTCAACTCCGGACCCGGCACCGAAGAGACCGTGCTGCTCGACTACGCGCGCCACCAGCGCCGCCTGCTTCCGCGTCTCGCCACGACCTACGCGTCGATCTTTGCGCACGACGAATTCCTCGTAAAGTTCGACGCGGTGTTCAGCGGCAAGGCCGATACCGACGGCGACCGCGAAGACCTCGAGACCCTCGCCGCAGCGCTCAAGCCGCTCTCGACCTGGCACGCGCTCGATACCCTGCAGGAAGCCCGCGAAGCGTGCGGTGGCTCGGGCTTCATGTTCGAGAACCGCCTCGTTGGCCTTCGCGCCGACCTCGACGTGTACGCCACGTTTGAGGGCGACAACAACGTGCTCCTGCAGCTCGTTGGCAAGCGGTTGCTGACGGATTTCGCCACGCAGTTTCGTGGGGCGGATGCCGCGACCCTCGCCAAGTTCGCAGTCGGACAGACTGCCGGCAAGGTGTTCCATGGCGCTGGTCTCCGCCAGCTCGGACAGGCCGTGGGTGACTTCGGCTCGACCGCCCGCGCCGTCGAGCGCGGCCTGCGCGCCGACCAGCAGCACGAGCTGCTCGCGGGGCGCGTCGAGCAGATGGTCTCTGATATTGCGACCCGGTTGCGTCCGGCATCCAAGCTCTCATCCGCCGACGCGGCGGCGCTCTTCAACGAGAACCAGTCGGAGCTCATCGAAGCGGCGCGCGCGCACGGCGAACTGCTGCAGTGGGAGGCGTTCACCGACGCTGTGAACGCGATCGAAGACGAGGGAAGCCGCCAGGTGCTGACCTGGTTGCGTGACCTCTTTGGTCTCACCGTGATCGAGAAGCACCTGGCCTGGTTCTTGATCAACGGCCGGCTCTCCGCGCAGCGCGCTGCCGCCGTCTCGTCGTACATCGACCGGTTGTGCCTGCGGCTTCGGCCCCACGCGCTCGATCTGGTCGACGCCTTCGGGTACGAGCCCGAGCACCTTCGCGCGCCCATCGCCTCCGGTGCCGAGCAGGCTCGCCAAGACGAGGCGCGCGCCTACTACGCCGAGCAGGTGGCTTCGGGCACGGCCCCGATCCTGGAGAAGCACGCGCACAAGCGCTGACCCGAGCCATCGCGTGGGGAGGCGCCGCACCCTAAGCTGAGGCCGTGCAAATCGAGAGCCTGTTTTCAACCATTGCGGTCGTGTTCGAGTCGGTCGGCGTGATCGTGATGATCGTCGGTTTCGTCATTGCGCTCATCCTCGCGGCGCGGGTGCTCGCGCGGCGCGAGCCGGGCCAGCAGGCCTTCACGGTGCTGCGCACCACGCTCGGCTCATCGATTCTGCTCGGCCTCGAGGTGCTCGTCGCGGCCGACCTCGTGCGCACCATCACGTCAAAACCCTCGCTGGAAGAGGCCGCGATCCTGGGCATGATCGTGCTCATTCGCACCGTGCTCAGCATGTCGATCCAGATCGAGATCGAGGGCACCCTGCCGTGGCGTCGCGCAATGCTCACCAGCGGCGGGCAGCTCCTCGGCGAGGCCGTCTCGCGTGACCGTGCCGCGCAGGCGGCGCACAACACTGTTCGGGATGCCTCGGCCTGAGGCATCCACTCGCCGTCTGCGCGTTGGGGCGCCGGAATAGCGACGCGCGTCTGCTGGTTGGCCCGAGTGGAGGCGCACAGTGGATTACGGACAACGGCTCGAGTTCGGAGCCTTCATCACGCCGACCGCGGCAGACCCGATGGCAACCGTCGGTCTTGCGGTTACGGCCGAAGCATCGGGTTTGGATCTCGCGACGTTCCAGGATCACCCGTACCAACCGGCGTTTCTCGATGCCTGGACGCTGATGAGTTTCGTCGCCGCACGGACCGAGCGCATCCGCCTGGCACCGAACGTGCTCAACGTGCCGCTTCGGCAACCGGCGGTCGTCGCGCGTGCGGCGGTAAGCCTGGATCTGCTCTCGGGTGGTCGCCTCGACCTCGGGCTCGGCGCGGGCAGTTTTTGGGACGCGATCGAGGCGATGGGTTCGCCGCGCCTGAGCCCCGGCGAGTCGGTGGTCGCGCTCGAAGAAGCGATTGACGTGATGCGGGCCCTGTGGGCGACGGGCGAGCGCGGCGGCGCGTTCACCGATGGGGAGTTTCACCGCGTACACGGTGCGAAGCGGGGCCCAACGCCGGCCCACGACATCCCAATCCTGATCGGTGCGCTCCGGCCACGCATGCTGCGGCTGATCGCGCGCAAGGGTGACGGCTGGTTGCCATCGCAGGCGTACTTGAAGCCGGGCGACCTCGCCGCAGGCAACGCCGTGATTGATGAGGAGGCAACTCGCGTGGGTCGGGATCCGCGGGAGGTACGTCGCCTGCTCAACATTGGTCGTGGGCCCTCAGGCGCGCAGCCGTGGCACGAGGAGCTTGCGCAGCTGGCGATTGAGGACGGTGTCAGCACGTTCATCGCGGTCGGCGATGATCCTCAGGTGCTTGCCCGGTTTGGGCAAGAGGTCGCACCGGCCGTTCGCGCGCTTGTCGCCGCGCACCGTGCTGCGTGAGGCGCGGGCGGCATAAGGCGCGCGACAAGGCCGGGCCGGGCGGGTAGTCTCGACCCGGTTGAGAGGAATCCGATGGCTGAGGCATCCACTGTTCGCACCACCCATGTCGCCGACTCACACGAGGTGATTCGTGTTGTCGGTGCGCGCGAAAACAATCTCAAGAATGTCACCGTTGAGATCCCGAAGCGCCGGCTCACCGTCTTCACTGGGGTCAGCGGTTCGGGTAAATCGTCGCTCGTGTTCGGCACGATCGCTGCCGAGTCGCAGCGCTTGATCAACGAGACATACCCAACGTTCGTACAGCAGTTCATGGCTGCGCCTGATCGCCCAGATGTCGATGCGCTCGAGAACCTCAGCCCCGCGATTTTGGTCGATCAGGAGCGCCTCGGTGCCAATGCGCGGTCGACGGTTGGCACCGCGACCGACACACATGCCATGCTGCGCATGTTGTTTAGCAGGCTCGGCGTGCCCCATGTCGGTTCATCGCAGGCGTTCTCGTTCAACGTGCCCTCGGTGAGCGGTGCGGGTGCGATCGAGAAGTCCGATGGCACGAAAGAGCGTCGCGAATTTACTGTGACCGGGGGAATGTGCCCGAGGTGTGAGGGCCTCGGCGAGGTGAACGACATCGATCTCGACGAACTTTTCGACCGCGACAAATCGCTCGCCGACGGTGCATTCAAGATTCCGGGGTACGTCGAGGGCGGCTGGATGGTGCGCGGGTTCACTGAGTCGGGCTTCCTCGATCCGAAGAAGCCGATTCGGGAATATAGCGAGCAGGAGCTTCACGACTTCCTCTACAAAGAGACGACGAAGGTCAAGATCAGCGGAATCAACATGAGCTACGAGGGGCTCATCCCGAAGATCACGAACAGCTTCCTCAAGAAAGATCGCGACGCACTGCAACCGCACATTCGCGCGTTCGTCGACCGTGCCGTCAAGTTCACCGCCTGCCCGGATTGTGGTGGCAGTCGGCTGAACGAGGGCGCGCGTTCCTCGAAGATCGCAGGTCTCAACATCGCGGATGCCGCAGCCATGCAGATCTCCGATCTCGCCGACTGGCTGCAGGGCGTGAGCGACCCGGAGGTCGCCCCGCTCATCGCGGGCCTGCGCGACACGATCCGTTCATTCGTCGACATCGGCCTCGGCTATCTTTCGCTTGACCGCGCGAGCGGCACGCTCTCGGGCGGTGAGGCGCAGCGCACGAAGATGATCCGCCACCTCGGCTCGAGCCTCACCGATGTCACCTATGTGTTTGACGAGCCCACCGCCGGGCTCCATCCCCATGACGTGCAGCGCATGAACGCGCTGCTGCTGCAGCTGCGCGACAAGGGCAACACGGTGCTGGTAGTCGAGCACAAGCCCGAGGTCATCGAGATTGCCGACCACGTGATTGATCTCGGACCCGGTGCGGGTCGCGATGGCGGCGAGCTCCAGTACGAGGGTGACGTCGCAGGCCTCCGTACCTCACAGACACTCACCGGCCGCCACCTCGACCACCGCGCGCGGCTGAAGGAGCAGGTGCGCAGCGGTGCAGGTGCGCTGCAGATCCGCGGCGCCTCGCTGCACAACCTCCGGAACGTCGACGTCGATATTCCGCTCGGCGTGCTCACGGTGGTGACGGGCGTCGCGGGCTCCGGCAAGTCGTCGCTCATCCACGGCAGCCTGCCCGCGTTTGACGACGTGGTGATCGTTGATCAGTCGGCGATCAAGGGGTCACGCCGCAGCAGCCCGGCCACCTACACTGGCCTGCTCGACGCCATCCGTGCCGCGTTCGCGAAGGCCAACGGGGTGAAGCCGGGCCTGTTCAGCGCAAACTCCGAGGGCGCCTGCCCGGCGTGCCGCGGCCTCGGCATGATCATCACCGAACTTGGGTTCGCCTCGACGGTCGAGACCCTCTGCGAGCTGTGCGGCGGCACCGGCTTCAGCGACGAGGTGCTTGAATATCGCCTTGACGGCATGAACATCGCGCAGGTGCTGGCGATGACGGTGGTCGAGGCATCCACCTTCTTCACTAAGGGTGCGGCGCACACGACGCTTGCCCGCATGATTGACGTGGGCATCGGCTACATCACGCTGGGGCAGGCGCTGAACACGCTGTCGGGCGGTGAACGCCAGCGACTGAAGCTTGCGATCTCAATGGCCAAGAAGGGCGCGATCTATGTGCTCGACGAACCCACGACCGGGCTGCACCTGGCCGATGTCGACAACCTGCTCGGCATGCTGGATCGCCTCGTGGCAGCCGGCAACACGGTGATCGTCATCGAACACCATCAGGCCGTCATGGCGCATGCCGATTGGATCATAGATCTCGGGCCCGGTGCCGGCCACGACGGCGGCTCAATCGTCTTCGAGGGCACCCCGGCAGAGCTGGTCGCCACGGCCGACACACTCACCGCCACACACCTGCGCCGGTACGTCGGCGCCTGAGAGCGTGAGGCAGACGACAAGTGGATGTCGCAGCTACCTGCCGGC
The DNA here is from genome assembly GCA_029777095.1 of Actinomycetes bacterium. Lineage (GTDB taxonomy): Bacteria > Actinomycetota > Actinomycetes > Actinomycetales > Microbacteriaceae > Microbacterium. Next base: position 36,540 of record JAKOTS010000092.1, read on the forward strand.
TGAGTGCAGGTGCCTCGACCCGTGTGAGAGCACCTTGACGACGATGCCGCGGCGGCCAAGCTCGGCCACCGATGCGGTCTCCTCTGCGAGGGTGCGGCCGAGGGCGTGCACGGTCGCCACGACCAGCACATCGCCCGGCGCGAGCGTGTCGAAGAAGCGGTGGATGCGCTCGGTCCAGCTCTCGAGCGTCTCGGCGGCAGGGTGCCGGAACCCGGCGATCGGCACGCCGAAACGTGCGAGCTCGTTGCGCTGGTCGGTCACCGACGGCATGTCATCGCGCGCGACCACGAGGCCGACGAGGCGCGATGATTCGGGCCGAGCCTCCCACCAGGCATGATCAACCTGCTCGGCGGCGAAGCACTTTGGGCACGTCGCGGCGTCGTGACTGAAGTCGATCGTTCCGGTGTGGTCTTCCACGGCATGGCCTCCTGTCCCCATTGTCGCTCATCCTGTGCGGGTCGGCACCTTCGCGTTGGGGCGGCCGGGCCGCGCCGCGCGGGCTACGCGCGGAACGCAGCGACCAGGGTCGCCACCAGCCCGAGCGGATTGCGCGTGCTCTGAAACTCGGTGAACCCCTCGCTCACCTGCGTGCCCGTGCGCGACGTGACGAACCACGGCGGCTTGGGCAACACCGAGAAGTCGCCCGCGATGAGCGACGACGGCGAGACCGCGCGGGGGAAGGGCCGGAACGGGCCGCGAACCACCGTGCGTTCGACATCCTCAAGGAGGAAGGCATTGTGGACGACACCGATGCCGCTCGTCACATTCTCGAGGGTCGCGCCCGGAAAGGCGCCCCAGGTGCAGCCCGGGGTGAGGAACGCGAACGCCGTCCACGCGTTGATCGCGATCGCGCCGTAGTGCAGGCGCTCGATCGCGGCCTCGAAGCCTTCGCCCAGTCGCCGCCGGGTGACCGGGTCGATGAGCACGTTCGCGCCGAGGGTGCCGGTGAGCCTGGTGTTCGCGTGGTCGACGGCCGCGTCGACGAAGACCTGGCCGGTACCGGCGAGCTCGACCACGCCGAGCACGGGGGAGAAGAACTCAGTCTGCTCGAGCACCGAGGCGTCGTCGCCGGGCGCGACGTCGATGAACAGCCGGGTGCCGCCCGCCATCGACTCCGCAGCTGGATACGCGGCAGCGGCCGCCGCCATCTTCTGCTCGGCGTTCGGGTACCACACGGGCCGCTCAGGGGCACGGGCATAGGCCTCGCGCAACGCCGCAAGAAACTCCGCCTTTTGCGCCCAGCCGGCGCTGAGCAGCACGACCTGACCTGCGATGCAGTTGTGCCCGCTATTTTGCAGGCGCATCGTCGCGATGTGTTCGGCCTGATAGCGCAGATCGGCCTTCGACCAGCGGCCCGGCACGACGATGATCGGCGAGACCCCGCCAAGCTCGCTCGAGATGGGGGTGGTCAGCAGCGGCTCATGGTCGCGCTTGCGGCGCTCGGCGTCGGCGCCGGTGCCCCACACGATCATGTCGTGGGTCACTGCCGACCCCGTGATGTGCACGTGCGAAATGTCTGTATGCCCCGTGAGGTATGTACCCACATCGCCGGCACCCGTGACGATGCGCAGCAGCCCGAGATCGATCAGCGGTGCGAACGCCCGCGTGTACACGGGCAGCAGCACGTTCTGTGTGGGGTTCAGTTTGAGCAAGACCACGCGGTTGAACGCCAGTAGTTCATAGAGGGTGTCAAGCAGCGGGATGCTGGTGACATTCCCCGCGCCCAGCACCAGGCCGATCCCCCCGGTCTTCGCCGGCATGCGCTGGGCAAGGCCGGCATTCGCGCGCACATCGGTCTCGGTGACGCCGGGGCGCATCCACACCTCGCCCGTAAAGCCGCTGAGCAGCACGCCGTCGATCGCGGCGGTCGGGAAGACCTCCGCGCGCACGCGCCCGCCTGGTGCGCGGGTGACGGTGAGGTCACCGGCCGGGCTCTTGCCGGCGTCGAGTGCGCGGAGGCTCTTGGCGTAGGCGGTCAGTGCGGTGAGGGTGCCGTAGGGGCCCGAAAGCCATTCTTCGCCGCGAAGCGGATCGCCCGGAGGGAGTTGCTTCGAGGTGGCGGCAGCGTCTGCCCACTCTGCGGCGTGGGAGCCGACGGTGGCGTGCAGGCGCTCGAGCAGGCGCGCGCGCTGGCCGACCGTGAGGGCGCCCCAGGTGCGTTCACCGACGGCGAGGTCGGCGATGGCCGCGTCGAGTGGTGCGCGCGCCTCCGCGGTGAGCGAGTTCGTGCCCAGGTCGTTCGTGCCCGGTTCATTCACGCCAGACTTCGGGTTCGTCGACACTGACGGCCTCCTTCGCAGATGGGTGGTGGTTCCATCATGCGCTGGCTGCGGCATCCACACCACTCAGTCGGCGCGACTGACAGAACCTAGAGCAGTGAGAGCTCGCGCAGCTTGGCCTCGACGTCGGCGTTCGACGGCTCAACCTGGTGCGACGAGTCGGGGTAGACCACGACGGGGATCTGGGTGCGACCCGAGATCTCGCGCGCAACGTCAGCCGCGGCAGGATCTGCGACGAGGTCGATGTACTTGTACTCGATGCCCAGGCCGTCGAGCTGCTTCTGGGTGCGGCGGCAATCGCTGCACCACTGGGCGCCAAACACAGTGATTCCGGTGGAGTTCTCAGCAGTCATGCCACCAGCCTATTGGTTGTGGATGCCACAGGGGCCGTGAATGCGCGCCCGGCGTCCCGTGTGCGTGCCCTTGATATATGCCGGGTGACGCATTCGGCCTATGCTTCGGGGCCGAGCACGCCATTTGTTTCTTGGTACCGCTCTCCCGAGACCGGGCACACCCACGCGCCGTCAGCTTGTTCGAGGGGATGCCCGGCGCGGCCAACCCAGCCGATGCGGCGGGCAGGGACGCCGACCACAAGCGCGTAATCGGGCACGTCTTTGGTGACGACCGCGCCCGCAGCGACGAGCGCCCAGGCCCCGATGCGGGCAGGGGCGACGCACACTGCACGCGCCCCGATGGATGCGCCACGGCCTACTTCCACTCCGACCGCTTCCCAATCGTCAGCGCTCTTTGGGGTGCCGTCGGGGTTCACCGCGCGCGGGAAGACGTCGTTGGTGAGCACGGCCGCCGGCCCAATGAAAACGCCATCGGCGAGCCGTGCTGGCTCGTAGACGAGCGCATAGTTTTGCAGCTTGCAGCCGTCGCCGAGCACGACATCCGGGCCAACGTACGCGCCACGACCGATGTTGCAGTCGGCGCCGAGCCGCGCGCCTTCGCGGACCTGGGCAAGGTGCCAGACCCGCGTTCGGGGGCCGAGCGACGCAGACTCGGCGACGTCGGCGGAGTCCTGGACAGTGGGCAGGTCTGGATCGGTCACGGCGGGCCTTTCGTTCGGCGATGTGGCGGTGGCATCCACACTAGAGGCGCGTGACGCAGCGCGGTGGGGGCACCTCACTAGGATTGGTGCCGGATTGGGGAAACGATGGCGCGCATTGCAGTTGTGGGTGGCGGGATTGTCGGGCTTGCGGTCGCGAGGGCGCTGGCGATGCGGGGTGAAGAGGTGGTGGTCTTCGAAAAGGAAGACCGCGTTGCCGCGCACCAGACGGGCCACAACTCGGGTGTCGTGCACGCCGGTATTTATTACGCGCCCGGCACGTTGAAGGCGGAGCTCTGTCGTTTGGGGCGCGAGTCGATCCGTGAATACTGCGCAGAGAAGGCGTTGACGTATCGAGAGCTGGGCAAGCTCGTGGTTGCCCTCGATGAAAGTGAGATCGGCGCACTCGACGCGCTTGAGACGCGCGCGACGGCCAACGAGGTGCCGGGACTGCGCCGGATTGGCGCCGAAGAGATTTCAGAAATCGAGCCGCACGGCGTGGGCGTTGCTGCATTGCACTCGCCGCACACCGCAGCAGTGGACTACACGGCGATCGCCGAAGCGATGGCCGATGACGTGCGCGTCGCAGGCGGACGAGTCGTGCTGGGCGCCGAGGTGACGCACATTCAGCGGGAGGGCGCTGGCATCAGGGTCATCGCTGGTGACGAAGACCTCTTCGTGGACCGGCTGATCGCATGCGCGGGCTTGCAATCTGATGTGGTGGCGAAGATGGTCGGGGCCGACCCATCGCCACGCATTTTGCCGTTTCGCGGCGAGTATTGGGTGCTTGACCCGGCACGTGCCGACCTCGTGCAAGGGATGATTTACCCGGTGCCAGACCCGCGCTTTCCGTTCCTTGGCGTGCACTTCACGCGCGGGTACGACGATGGCGTGCATGTGGGGCCAAATGCGGTGCCCGCGCTCGCGCGGGAAGGATACGGCTGGGGATCGATTTCATTTCGGGATACCTGGGGCTCGTTGACGTGGCCGGGGGCGTTCCCGCTGGCTCGGAAACACTGGCGCATGGGCGTGAACGAGGTGTGGGGGTCGCTGGTGAAGTCGTCATACTTGCGCCAGGCGCAACGGTTCATGCCCGAGCTGACCATGGCCGACCTGACGCACAAATCCGGCGCGGGTGTACGCGCGCAGGCGTGGGCGCGCGACGGGTCTCTGCTGGATGATTTTGCGATCGACACGATCGGCCCGATCACGATCCTGCGCAACGCACCATCTCCCGCCGCGACGTCGTCGATGGCGATTGCCGAGTACCTCCTGGCCGACATCGACCGGACGATTTCCTGATCGTCTGGTGAGAATTTCGCGTACCTGTGTATAGAATGCAAGCGGGACGGAACAGTTCGCGCGGGGGTAATGTGCGTACGGGTTCCGAATTCTTGAAGCGCCGTGGGGGCGCTTCAATATGACGATCGTTGACGGCCTAGCCGCGCGCATCAGACACTGGGGAACCACATGGGGAATTTTGCGTCTTCCGAGGTTGGCATTACGCGAGCTCGGCGTCGAAGCACGCGCATTGGAGCGCTGCTCGCCACCTTCGCCGTTGTCGTCTCGACGCTGATCGCGTTCGAGCCCATGGCGTCGGCCCAAGCTGCGAGCCCGTGCGGACCGAACATCAACCCGATTGTTTGCGAGAACGAGAAGCCGGGAACCGATCCCTACATCTGGGACATCGATGGCGCCGGCGACCCGAGCATCCAGGGGTTCGCAACCGACATCAGCGTCAATGCCGGCTCGCGCATCGACTTCAAGATCGACACCGACGCATCAAACTACATGATCGACATCTACCGCACCGGCTGGTACCAGGGCCTGGGTGCGCGGCACATTGACTCCGTGACGCCGTCCGCTGTGCTCCCCCAGGTGCAGCCGGAATGTATTTCGGACGTCACCACCGAACTCTACGACTGTGGCACATGGGCCGTGTCTGCCGGCTGGGATGTGCCATCCACCGCTGTTTCGGGTGTCTACATCGCGAGTCTCAAGCGCCCCGATACAGGCGGCCAAAGCCACATCATCTTTATCGTGCGCCAAGACGGCAATACCTCGGACGTGCTCTTCCAGACGTCCGACCCGACGTGGCACGCCTACAACGCGTATGGTGGATCCGACTTTTACCAGGGTGCAGGAAATGGGCGCGCTTATAAAGTCAGCTATAACCGTCCCTTCGCGACGCGGGCAGGCGTGGAAGCGCGTGATTTCTATTTTGCGTCTGAGTACGCCACCGTCCGATTCCTCGAGCGCAACGGATACGACGTTTCGTACCTCGCCGGTGTCGATACCGATCGCCGCGGTGGCGAGCTGCTGAACCACAATGTGTTCTTGTCCGTCGGGCACGACGAGTATTGGTCGGGACCGCAGCGGGCAAACATGGAAGCCGCACGCGACGCGGGCGTCAATATGCAGTTCCTCACCGGCAACGAAGGATACTGGCGTACGCGTTACGAGCCGTCGGTGGATGCCGCGAAGACCGACTACCGAACGCTTGTGTCGTACAAAGAAACTTGGAGCAACACAAAACTCGACCCCCACACGGAGTGGACGGGCACGTGGCGTGACCCCCGCTTCGCCGGCGCGACGCAGGGCGGACACCTGCCCGAGAACGCCCTCACGGGAACCATGTACATGGTCAACGATGTTTACCTGCCCGTGACGGTTAATTCAGATGAGGGTAAATACCGGCTCTGGCGTGACACCGGACTGGCCTCGATGCCGAGTGGTACCTCGGTGGCGCTCGCAGACCAGACCGTTGGGTACGAATCGAACGAGGACGTTGACAATGGGTTTCGTCCTGAAGGACTCATTCGTCTCTCAACTACCGTCGGCCCGACCCCGGAGTACCTTCTTGACTACGGTAACGAGGTAGGCGCTGGCACGACCGAGCACCACGTGACGCTCTACCGTGCCCCAAGCGGAGCGCTGGTATTTTCTTCTGGCAGTGTGCAGTGGGGCTGGGGGCTCGATAGCGAGCACGACGGCGACCCGGTTCCCGCAGATCTGCGGATGCAGCAGGCCCAAGTCAACCTCCTGGCAGACATGGGCGCCCAGCCCGGCTCGCTGATGGCAGGCCTTGTGCCAGCCACCCCGAGCACTGACAGCACGGCTCCCAACACTGTGATCAACGCTCCCACCGAAGGAGCCGTTGTGGCGCACGGTTCGGAGGTCACCGTCACCGGTACGGCCTCGGACGCTGCAGGCCGCGTTGCAGGAGTTGAGGTTTCAACTGATGGCGGTCAATCGTGGCACCCCGCGGTCGGAACCACGAACTGGTCGTACAGCTACATCCAGCAGGGCGCAGGCGCCACGGAGATCGTCGCGCGCGCCATCGACGATTCGGCAAACTTTGCACCGGCGGGCGTGACGCGTACCGTGCATGTTGACGGTCCATACTCCGTTTTCGGCGAGGCCGTCCCCGAGGTTTCGTCGGCGAACGATGCCGCAGCCGTCGAGCTCGGACTTCGGTTCACTCCACAGTCGGATGGCTTCGTCACGGGTGTCCGTTTCTACAAGGGCGCGGCGAACACTGGCCTGCACGAGGGCTCTCTCTGGGACGCAGCGGGCACCAAGCTGAACTCGGTCGTGTTCTCGCAGGAATCGTCGGACGGGTGGCAGACAGCGCTGTTCACGAGCCCCGTTGAAGTGTTTGCGGGAGTGCAGTACACGGTGTCGTACTCCGCGCCCAACGGTGGGTACTCGATGACCGACCAATACTGGCCCTACATGGCGAACACGACTGCGCCGCTCGAAGTGCCCACCGTTGTTGGTGCGGCTGCCGCGGGCGTGTTTGGTGAGGTTGGAGCCATGCCCGATCGTGCCTGGCGCGAGAGCAATTACTTTGTTGACGTTGTGTTTGATTCTTCAGACACTTCTCCACTGCGCGCAGCAGCACGGTCGCCTCAGCCGGACGCATCGAGTATCGCGCTTGACGCACCCATCGAGATCACTTTCACGCGCAATGCAGACCCAGCAACCGTTGACATTGCAGTGGCTGGAGCATCTGGTAGCCCGGTAAGCGGGACAGTGGCGTATGACGTAGCAACGAAAACCGCACGCTTTACGCCTGCAGTCCCGTACGAGCCGTCAACGAAATATACGGTGACTCCCTCCGCGCTCGACCTCAATGGCGTTGGCCTAGACGCAAGCACCGCTTGGAGCTTCACAACGCAGGCCGCAGAGCTGGCAGTGGGCGAGTGCCCGTGCAGCCTGTTCCCGGAGAGCGCTCGTCCCGCAATTGATGCGGACGCGGATCGCGACGCTGTCACGCTCGGAGTCCGTTTCTCCGTCGCGAGTCCCGGTGAGGTTCACGCACTGAAGTTCTTCAAGGGCGCTGGCAACGAGGGGCCTCGTACCGTCAGCCTCTGGAAGGCCGACGGTACGCAGCTCGCGAGCGCCGCCGTGGGCGCTGAGTCATCCCATGGATGGCAGTCGGTCACACTCGACCAACCGGTGGACGTCGTGCCGGGTGAAACCTACATCGCGTCGTATTACGCGCCTCAGGGCCGTTATGCAGTGACGCCGAGCCAGTTCGGATCGAATGGTTACACGCGCGGCCCGCTGACTGTGCCTGCCGATGGCGGGGCTTTCACCTACTCGAACGGGTTCCCCGACCGCACATCGTCGACGAACTACTTTGTCGATATTGCGTTTACGCCGGTTGACGTCGGCCCTATCGTGACGGCAAAGAGCCCCGGTGCCGGTGCAACTGAGGTCGCTGCTGACGCGACTGTGTCGGTGACGTTCAGCGCACCGCTCGCACCGGGTTTCGTTGCCACGGCGCGGAGTGGGAACACCACGATCGCGGGTACTTGGACCGCTTCGAGCGATGCGAAGAAGCTGACTTTTGTCGCTGACAGCGACTACGCGCCAGGCTCCGTGATCGCTATCTCGGTGACCGGCATTGTGGGTACCAATGGGGTGGCTGGCGACGACGTCGCTTGGTCTTTCGCGGTACAAACAGCGGCAGAGCAAGCCGTCACCACGATCTTCGGCTCGACGGTGCCCCAGGTGGAAGCCGAGACTGATGACTCGGCATCGGTCGAGCTCGGACTTGCGTTCCGAAGCGCGGTCGCCGGCGAGGTTCGAGCGATCCGTTTTTACAAGGCAGTGAGCAACACGGGAACGCATGTTGGCTCGATCTGGTCTCCGACCGGTGAGCGACTTGCCCAGGTGACGTTCGTTGGTGAATCCGCGAGCGGGTGGCAGCGTGCGCTGCTCTCGCAGCCAGTCGCGATCGAACCCGGTCTTGTCTACACGGTCTCCTACCTTGCGCCGCGGGGAAACTACTCATACAGCCCTGGCGCGCTCGTAGCGCCCCAGACGAGCGGTCCGTTGACCACGGAGGCACCTACGAATGGTCGCTTCCGCTATGGCAACGGCGGCAGCATGCCGACGACGGCGTGGAACTCGACGAACTACTTCGTTGACGTGGAGTTCCTCACCGATGTGAACAGCCCTGAAGCGCCACCGAGTGTGTCATCGGTTTCACCGAGCCGCAATGCGAGCGCGGTTGGCGTAGACAGCCCGATCACGGCGACGGTGGATCGTGTGCCTTCGGACGCAGTGATCTCACTGGCACTCACCGGCCCGGAAGGGAATGTGGCGGGCACGGTGCAGTTCGACGGGGCCACCGGTGCGCTCAAGTTCACGGCAGCCGCGAACCTGGCGCACCTGACCACGTACACCGCGACAGTCACTATTGATGGCGCAGCGCTGGATTCCTGGTCGTTCCGTACTGCTCGTACCCCCGTGACCGGGGTCGCTGAAACGATCTTCGGGACTGAAGTTCCGGCGGTTGATTCTTCGACAGACAACGAACCAGTCGAAGTCGGGACCGCGTTCGAAGTTGCCGAGCCAGGCACCGTGACGGCGATCCGTTTCTACAAGGGCGTGTCGAACACCGGCACTCACCGGGGGACACTTTGGTCGTCTGCAGGTGATGTGCTGGCCCGCGTGACCTTTACGGGTGAGACTGCATCGGGGTGGCAGCGCGCGGAACTTGCTGAACCGGTTGATGTGATGCCAGGCCAGACCTACGTCGTTTCGTACCTGGCTCCGGTTGGACGGTTTGCGATCGCCGAACAGTACTTTGCGACACCAAAGGTGAATGGCCGCCTTACGGCACCTGCAGGTGACAACGGACGGTTCAAGTACGCAGCTGACGGCGGCTTCCCGGTAAGTTCGTGGGGCTCGTCGGGGTACTTCGTTGATGCTGAGGTTGTTTTCGCGGACGCGCCCACGCCGACGCCGACGCCGACGCCGACGCCGACGCCGACGCCCACGCCGACGCCCACACCGACGCCGACGCCCACGCCGACGCCCACGCCCACGCCCACGAGTGTGGCCGTGACGGCAGCGACTCCAGAGGCTGGGGCCAGTGACGTCTCGCCGACAACTGCGGTGTCGGCAACGCTGGACGCCGACAAGGCGGACGCCACGGTGCAGCTCAACGGTCCAAACGGTGCAGTGCTCGGTGCGGTGTCCCACGACCCGACTACTCGCACGGTTACGTTCACGCCGAGCGAGCCCCTCGCCTGGGCGACTAGTTACACCGTCGCTGTGAGCGTGCCGGGTCTCACGGTTGAGGCGGGGGGCTGGGGGTTCACCACCGCTTCCGAACCCGTTGTGCTCGACGCGGTGTCAATCTTCGGCGATGCTTTGCCAGCCCACCCGGCGTGGGACGACCCGGATGGTATCCAGGTTGCGATGCGATTCAGCGTGAACACCACTGGGCAAGCCACAGGCGTCCGCTTCTATAAGGGTGCCGCGAACGATGGTGCCCACACCGGATACCTGTGGCTCGACTACAGCACGAAGCTCGCCGAGGTGGAGTTCGTTGATGAGACTGAGGAAGGGTGGCAGACCGCGCGCTTCGCGGAGCCGATTGTCTTGCAACCGGGAATCGAATATCACGTTGGTGTGTACAGCACGACGGGACGTTACGCGGTCGACATCAATGGGCTCGCGGATCCGGTTTCGACTGGGGTGTTTGAGGTCCCTGCACGGGGCAGCTCTTACGCCAACTCACGGGGGTTTCCCGTGATCTGGTCGTCGCACAACTATTGGGTGGATGTACTCTTCGTCCCACAGGGGTGAGACACTTCCGTTTTGCCAAGAGTCGGTGGCTGTGTGCCGCCGTGATGCGGGTAGCATCGCAATAAAACGAGCCTGATCACGAGCGAATGAGGAGCCTGTGAGCAAACGATTGAGTGTGGCCGTTGTCGGTGCGGGCTATTGGGGTCCTAATTTGGCGCGGAACTTCCGGGCGAGCGCTGACTGGGATTTGGCTGCGATCTGTGACCTTGATGCCGAACGTGCCCAGCGCGTCGCCGATGGGGTTGGAGGCGTCCCGGTGACCACGAGCCTTGACGAGGTGCTCGCCAACCCATTGATCGATGCCATTGCCATCGCGACGCCGGCCCGAACTCACCACCCGATCGTGATGGCGGCGCTCGCCGCAGGCAAACACGTGATCGTCGAGAAGCCGCTTGCGGATGACCAGGTCCGGGGAGCGGAGATGGTGTCGGAGGCTCGGGCTCGGGGCCTCGTTCTCATGGCCGACCACACCTATTGTTATACGCCCGCCGTGCTCAAGATTCGAGAGCTGATCGCGGATGGGTTCCTGGGCGACATCCTCTTCGTCGATAGCGTGCGCATCAACCTCGGCCTGATTCAGCCTGACGTTGACGTCTTCTGGGACCTCGCGCCGCATGACCTGTCAATCATTGATTTCATCCTCCCCAGCGGGCTTGACGGTGCGACCGTCACAGCACAAGGCGCAGACCCACTTCGCACGGGCAAAGCGTGCATTGGCTATCTGTCCATGCCGCTCCCTGGCGGGGCGATCGCGCATATCCATGTCAACTGGCTCAGCCCCACAAAGATCCGACAAATGGTCATCGGGGGGACGAAGCGCACACTGGTGTGGGATGATCTCAACCCCCAGCAGCGGGTGAGTGTCTACGACCGCGGTATTGACATCGAGACGCAGTCGGAGGTCACTACGCTCGACCGGCGCGCGGCAAATATTTCGTACCGACTTGGCGACACCTGGGCACCCGCGCTCGAAGAACACGAGGCGCTTGCCGGAGTCGCCAAAGAATTTGCCGCCGCAATCCGCGAAGGGCGCGAAGCTCGAACGAGCGGTGAGTCGGGGCTGCGCGTCCTTTCAGTGCTGGAAGCCGCAGCAGGAAGCCTCAGAGCCAACGGCGCGCCCTACCCCATCGACGTAAACGTACTGAGCTAAGGACAAACATGACAACGCTTGAAGGAACCCGAGTCCTCGTAACGGGCGGCGCGGGAACAATCGGTTCGACGCTCGTCGATCAGCTCTTGGACGCAGGGGTCGACCACGTTGACGTGCTCGACAACCTTGTTCGGGGCAGGCTCGCAAACCTAGCGCCCGCGATGGAAAGCGGCCGGGTCAGCCTTGTCGAGGGCGACATTCGTGATGCCAAACTCGTTGAAGAACTCGTCGCGGGCAAGGACGTCGTCTTCCATCAGGCGGCGATCCGAATTACGCAGTGTGCGGAGGAACCCCGCCTGGCGCTCGAGGTGCTGGTCGACGGCACTTTCAACGTGGTCGAAGCGGCGGCAAGACACAAGGTCAACAAGCTCGTCGCGGCATCCTCCGCATCGGTTTACGGAATGGCCGAGGAGTTCCCGACGACCGAGCGCCATCACCACCACAACAACGACACCCTGTACGGGGCTGCCAAGTCGTTCAACGAGGGACTGGTACGAAGCTTCCGGGCCATGCAAGGCCTCGATTACGTACTGCTTCGGTACTTCAATGTCTACGGCCCGCGAATGGATGTGCACGGAGTGTATACCGAGGTGTTGGTGCGCTGGATGGAGCGCATCGCTGACGGGCAGTCGCCGCTCATCTTCGGGGACGGTCAACAGACCATGGATTTCGTCTATGTTCCCGACATTGCTCGAGCGAACATTCTTGCGGCCGAGAGTGACGTTGTAGAGGGCGTCTACAACATTGCGAGTGGGAACGAGACGAGCCTTCTCGAGCTCGCGCAGGCGCTTCTTCGGGCGATGGACTCGGATCTCGCGGTGGAGCACGGGCCCGAACGAGCTGTCAACGGTGTCGTCCGCCGCCTTGCCGACACCACAGCCGCGCGCAGCGATCTTGGTTTCGAGGCTCAGGTGGGCCTTGAAGATGGGCTTCGGGCACTCGTCGAGTGGTGGCAACCGCAGCGTGAAGAAATCCGCTCCGGGCGGACGGGCTCGGCGTCATGAGTCGCATCAACGTGATGGTGCCGTGGCTGGGCCAGGAAGAAGCAGATGCGGTCGCCGACGCCATCGCGTCTGGGTGGGTTGCACAGGGCCCTCGGGTCGCCAGGTTCGAGACCGAGTTCGCGGCCTCGGTCGAAGCGCCATATGCCGTCGCGACAACGAGCTGCACCTCGGCGTTACACCTTGCGCTGATTGTGGTTGGTATTGGTCCGGGGGACGACGTGGTCATTCCATCGTTCTCATTCGTGGCCACGACCAACGCCGTGCGTTACGTTGGCGCTAACCCCGTCTTCGCAGATGTGGATCTCACCACTGGCAACGTCAATGCCGCGACAATCGCCGCGGCATTGACCCCGGCGACGAAGGCGGTGATCGCCGTCGATCAGGGCGGAGTGCCAGTTGACCTCGGCGAGATTCGCGCGGTGACCGATCCGCGCGGCATCGTCGTCGTCGAGGACGCGGCATGTGGTGCCGGATCGACGTACCAGGGAAAACCGGTGGGGGCTACGGCCGACATCGCGGCATGGTCATTTCACCCGCGCAAGCTCCTCACAACGGGTGAAGGCGGCATGCTCACCACGACGCGCGAGGACTGGGCGGCGCGCGCGCGCCACCTCCGTGAGCACGCGATGAGCGTCTCGGCGGCTGAACGCCATGCCTCGGTGCTTCCGCCTGCCGAAGAGTACAGCGAAGTTGGGTACAACTATCGCATGACAGATCTGCAGGCAGCCGTGGGTATCGTGCAGCTTGGCCGCCTCCCCGAGATCGTGGCGCGCCGCCGCGAGATCGCCGCTCGATATCAGGCGGCCATCGCCGAAATTTCGGGGCTTCGCGCCGTACAGGACCCGGCACACGGGGCCGGAAACTTCCAGTCGTTCTGGGTAGAGGTGCTTCCGGAGTACCCGATCGACCGTGATGGGCTTCTCGAAGCGCTGGCACATGCCGACATTTCGGCCCGCCGGGGCATCATGGCTGCGCACCGGCAGCCGCCATATCGCGAACTCACTCCCAAGGGCGGCCTGCCCGTGACGGAACGTCTTACCGACCACACGCTCATCCTGCCCGTGTACCACGTGCTGACCGAAGCTGATCAAGACCGCGTCATCGCTGTGTTGCGAGCCTCGGGCGGGCAGTGAGGTGACCGATGTTCTGCTGATTGGGGCGAGTGGCCTGGCCAGGGAGATCCTGGCTGCGGGTATGACCGGTGTCGTCGGCATTCTTGACGATGACACCGACCGTCATGGTTCGATGGTTGCCGGCGTACCGATCTTGGGGTCTGTGGCTTCGGCTGCAGGCCGTCCCGAGAAATTCCTGCTCTCGATTGGCCCGGGCGCTGCGCGGCGGAAAGTCGCCGCGATTCTGGCGTCGCTAGGAATCGTGGACGACCGTTTCGCCACATTTGTCGCACCCGGTGCCCGCGTCGGGGCAACCAGCGTTGTCGGCACGGGCTCGGTGCTTCTCGACGGCGTCGTTGTCACGGCCGATGCGGTTATCGGCCGGCACGTCGTGATCATGCCGAATTGTACGATCACACATGATGACGTGCTCGCGGACTTCACGACACTCGCAGCTGCAGTGAGCCTCGGAGGATCAGTTCGAACCGGAGAAGGTGCATACATTGGCATGAACGCTGCAATCCGTCAGGGTGTGGTTGTAGGGTCAGATGCCACTGTCGGGATGGGGGCTGTCGTCCTTCGTGACATTCCAGCCGCTCAGACGTGGGCAGGAATACCCGCCAGGGAACTAGGAGAAGCCGAGTGAACATTTGGCTCCGCGATCCAAGCGGAGTCAATAGCGATGTGGTTCGAGGCACGATGGCGCAACAGTCCGCGAGCACCACGCATCCCGGTGAACTCGTGTGTGCCGGAGCAACCGCTGCGCAGATTGGACTCTAGACGTGTCGTTCGGGGGACAGGTTGCGCGGTCGATTGCCTGGGCGGGGGCGGGCTCCGCGCTCACACGCGTCGGACAGTTGTTCATCGGCATCATTGCAGCGCGGCTCATGGTCCCCGAAGACTTCGGGATTTTCGCAGTTACGCTTGTCGTCTACTCGATTGTCGTAAACGTGAGCGACCTCGGGGTCGGTTCGGCGCTCATCCAAACCGAGGAAGATATCGACAAGTCGGCCCCCACGGCGGTGACACTTTCGATAGTGACGGCGAGCCTTCTGGGCATCGGAATGTTTTTCGCAGCGCCGCTGGCGGCGAGCGTGCTCGGGGCACCAGGCGCCACTTTGCCGATTCAAGTAATGTCTTCTGTGGTTTTCATCGCTGGGCTCAGCGCTGTGCCCAGCGCGCTTCTCACGAGGTACTTTCGGCAGGATCTCAGATTCCGGGCAGATATTGCTGCATTTATCGTAGGCAACACTGTGCTCATCGTCCTCGCGGCGATGGGGTGGGGAGCGATGGCCCTCGCACTTTCGCGTGTCGCCGTACAGGTGGTGACGGTCGTTGTTCTGCTCATCGTTGGACCGCGCTACAAGCCGGGGTTCGACCCCGGTACCGCTCGCGGTTTGATCCGGTTCGGCATGCCCCTTGTGGGCGCCCAGTTGCTGGGGTTCACCATCGGAAGCATGGATGCAATCGTGCTGGGCCGCGCGCTTGGGTCAACCAAACTAGGTGTATACACGTTGGCGAACAACATCGCCAGTTGGCCGATGAGTCTTTCCAGTTTTGTCGTCGTGAACGTCGGACTGCCAATGCTCTCCCGTGTCGCAGCTTCGCGGGAAGAACTCGAGCGGTATCTCGCGAATGCGATTAAGGCGCTATCCGGTGTCTTCCTGTTTGTAACAGCAATGTGTATCTCGCTGGCATATCCACTCATTTACTTCGTATACGGTACGCAGTGGGTCGCCGCGGCACCCGTTCTTGGCGTTCTCGCGGCATACGGGTCGCTGCGGGTGATCCTTTTCCTGTTTAACGATGTTTTGATCGCGGTCGGATCTACCCGTGCACTCATGTGGGTCCAGGTCGTGTGGCTCTTGACACTGACTGCTGCCATGGTCGTGGGTGTGAACGCCGCCGGTCTCATCGGGGTCGCGTTCGCGCAGGTCGGCATCGTTGTTCTCATCGTGATTCCGCTGGAACTGCTCATCATGCGGCGATTGGCGGGAGTGCGGCCGAGCGTGGTGCTGCGCGGACTTCTGCACCCTACGATCGCCGCAGTTCTCGCTGGTCTTGCGGCATGGGCCGTGGCCCTGTATATCCCTGTGCCCGGCTGGGCTCTCCTCGCAGGTGGCACGGTTGGCGCGCTCGTCTATGCATCAGCGTTGTTTCGATGGTTCCGTCGATTGATCTCCGAAATTCGGACGCTCTACACGCGCGAAGGAACCGGCGAGGACGTCACCAATCCGGTCGCGGATTCCGACCGGTCAGCTCCTCCGTCTGCGTGACAGCCGCCGGGCGACGTGGAAACGGGCGACCCGTACCGTGGCGATCCAGGCGTCCGTCATCCGCCGGGACAACGGTAGCCGCCGCGACAACGCCAAACTGTATGCATCGGCCACGATTCGGGCTGCATTGTCCAAGCCGTAGCGCTCGTGGACGAGGGCGTGGCCTTGTGCGCCCCACGATGCGTGGTCGGCGGCCGGGGCATTAGCGACGGATTGGACAGCAGCTTGGCAAGCAACGACACCGTCGCCAGTCCCGACTCCGTACCAGCCCTGCTGCAGAAAGAGTGGTGCCGTCTCATCCGTGACGAGGGCCCAAAAACCGTTCTCACCTTGAACGATAAGTGGTTTGGCAAAAGCCATCGACTTGAGCGCTGAGCCGCCCATTCCAATACAGGCATCTGCCGCGTTGTAGTAGGGCCTGGGATCTCTCCGCTCGCCTAGAAGTCGCGCAAACTGCCAACCAGTACGTGCATGCGCGGCATCGATCACCGCTCGTACTTCATCGATGCCACTTCCGCCCCCGATGATGGCGAGCTTGATCGACGGGTCACCGATCGCTGCGATGGCGTCAACCGCTTCGCAGAGTCCAGGAACTTTGAAGTCTGCAACTCGGCCGACCACGACAAGCAGGATGTCCTTATCGCCGGCACCACATTCCTCACGATGAGCGGCGAGGTGGGGATCATCAAAAGGAGAATTACGGACGAGGTCGACGGGTGGCTCCATCAGACTAACAATTCGACCTTCGGACTTCTTCTCGTCGAAGAGCTCCCGTGTCCCTACGATGAGCGGGATGTCAGGGGGGACGACATGAGGCACCTGCATATCCAAGATCGTCGAAACCATCGGTACGCCATTAGGCAAGAACGAGCCGAAATAGACGTCAAGCGTGGTGTCCCACTCGTAGCTGTGGACGATGTCGTAGTCGTTGTCGCGGACAAGTCGTCGGAGTCGCCGGATACGCTTCCAGGACGGAGCGAACCCTCTGCGCCCGGCCCTTGCGACACGCAGCCCCCGGTCGAGCGCTTCTTTGACGAGTTCCCCCTCTGGCGCGAAGAGATCGACCTTATGGAGTCCTCGCGCGTTCAGGGCTTCTGCAACCTCGATGGCATTCCATTGGCTCCCACCAATCTCCATTTGAGATGGGTATACAAGGACGCGGAGGACGCGCACGCTCACTCACCATCCTTGTGGAAAACCCCGTGGCGATGCCAGCGGCGAAAGCTTGCATCGTTCGCGAGGCGCCGCTGCAGAGCTCGCGCGACCTGCCACGGGCGCGGACGAGCTTGATCGCCGCGTGCCATGGCGCGGCGGGCAGCGGCCAGCGACGGAAGCGGCTGGTCCCCTGTCGATGCCTGCTCGACGAATTCCAAGAGTTGTTTGCGCAAATCAGGATCTACACGGCCCCGATTGTGCATGTGGACAACACGTTGTAAGGCCTCGTCGGCGAGGGCACGCTCGGCAAGGAGGCGCAACTCTGGTGTCGATTTGAGAAATTCGCCAGACCAATCGAACAAAGTTCGGAAAGCATCCTGGCGGTCAGAGATGTCGCCTAGCTTGGGGTCGAGCCGCTGGGACAAGCTCGCCCCGTGCTCACGATGCCAGGCCTGATCGACGCCTTCGATGTAAGCCACATCGGAGACTGTCGCTATTCGCAGCCACATCTCCATATCGTGCGTATGGGGAAGTGGTCTTTGTCCGCCTACGACGTCGATGATTGAGCGTCGCATGACAACCTCAGCCGACGTGATGACGTTCAAGCCGGTCCGCACTCGGTCGCGAAGCCACTGGTAGCCGGGCCAAGCGACCCACCGCGTGGGGCGGCTGCGGGCGTCGGGTAGATTTGGTCCGGAGAAATGAAGAGGGTGCCCGTAGATGAGGCCCACACTCGGGAACGCCTCGCCGAGGGCAGCGGCGCGTTGGAGAGCCCCGGGGGTAAGGAGATCGTCGGCATCGAGTCGCACGATGTAGTCGCCGGTGGCCAGGGCAAGCCCATCATTGAAGGTCGTGACTGGCCCGCTGTTCACCGAGTGCTCGAGAAGGTGCACGCGACTATCGCGTGCGGCGATGGCACGAATCACCTCGCGACTGTCATCGGTAGACCGGTCGTCGACCACAATGACCTCGACGGACACGCCCTCTTGCGTCAGAACGCTAGAAATCGCATCGGAGACATACCGACCGTAGTTGAAACACGGAATCACGACGCTCACGTGGGCAAGGGCGGTGGGCGGGCATGGTTTACGGCGTACTTTCGTCGCTAGTCCTTCAACGATATGCGGCATTGGAAAATTAGCCGTCGAGAGCGCTTGAAAGGGCCGCAACAACCTTTTCTTGCTGACCCACGGTGATATGCGGGAACATCGGCAGTGACAGGATACGGCCGGCAGCCGCTTCGGCCACCGGGAATGAGCCGGGTGCGAGGCCCAAGTGTGCGAACGCCTCCGTGAGGTGGATCGGCGTCGGGTAATGGATCGCGGCTCCGACGCCCGCACGGGCAAGACGCTCCAAGACCACATCGCGGTTATCGACCTGGACGACGAAGAGATGCCACGCGTGCACGTTGCCCTCGAGAGTGGGCACGGTAGTCACTCGGTGGTCGGCGCGAAGCAGCTCTTCGTAACGGGCGGCAGCGACACGTCGACGCTCATTCCAGATGTTCAATCGGCGAAGTTTTGCGCTCAACACAATCGCTTGCAGCGCATCGAGGCGAGAATTGAGACCGATCACCTCGTGGACGTATTTGACCTTGCTCCCGTGCGCACCGATCGTGCGCACTCGATCGGCGATCACATCGTCGTTGGTGGTAATCGCCCCAGCATCGCCGGCTGCGCCCAGGTTCTTGCCTGGGTAGAAGCTCGTCGCCGCGGCAGCACCAGCGGCGCCTGAGCCTACGCCGTAGCGTCGAGCGCCCTGTGACTGTGCGGCATCCTCGATCACGATCGCCTTCAGCGCATCAGCGATGGGGATGATTTTCTCTACCGGTGCCATCTGCCCGTACAGGTGCACGGGAATCACGGCACGGGTACGGGAAGTCGCGGCTGCCGCTACCGAGTCTGGCGAGAGCAACAGCGAGACGGGATCAACATCTGCCAGGACGACCGTTGCTCCAGCGCGGACGACTGCCTCTGCGGTCGCGATGAAAGTGTTTGCAGGAAGGATCACCTCGTCTCCAGCGCTGATGTTGCACGCTCGCAAGATGAGCTCGATTGCGTCCGTACCGTTTCCCGCTCCGATGCAGTGTGACGTTCCGACGAAGGCTGCGTATTCTGCTTCGAATGTGTCGAGACGAGGCCCGCCAACAAAGTGAGCCGTCCGGAGCGTCTCGAGTACCAGCGGTTCAATCTCGTCCATGATCTCTGCTTGCTGTGCGGCAAGGTCGAGGAATGGGATAGCTGTCATGGCTTAGTGGCTCCTAGCGAACGTCAGTTGAGGCGGGCGAGGGGGGTGTCGACTCGGTCAGAGGAACCGTCTCGGAGACGAGCCGGGAGAAGGTGGTGCCGGTTGCTTCCCAACTAGGAGTAGTCACGCTAGCCGCGACGGCGCGGGCATATCCGTCCCGATCGGATTGGCTGACGGCGCTACCGAGGCCGGCCGCCAGCGCGGTCGGGGTCGCTTCGACCCAGATTGCGTGGGCGTTGGTGAGATCGGCCTTGGCGAACACTGAATCGTTGATCACTGGTATGGCTCCTGCGGCAAGCATTTCCTCCGCAACGAGCGAAATGTTGGTGAATGACAGGGCAAGCCCAGCCACCACGGAGTTGTACAGAACGTTGAGTTCCTCAGGAGAGAGGCTGCCATGCGCCGTGACTGGGAACGAGAGCCCAGCGGGCACGTCTCCATATACATGGATGGGCTCATCTGGGTACATTGTATGGAACTTTTCGAGCGCGAGAACAGCGAGCCTGTACCCGCGTCGATCATTACCGCGTTTCGCGTAAAAAAGGACGCCGCTGCGCGGCGGAGGGGGCTCGAGCGGCCGATAGACGCTCGTGTCGCAGCCGAAGGGAACAAAATCACTTGTCTGCCCGAGTTCGCGAGTGAGCGAGTCTTGAACCATATGCCCAAGAGAGATGTTGCGCAAGCCGAGCCGATAGCTATCTTCAGCGAGTGAATACTCGCTGCCGCGCGGGTAGAAGTATGGCTCGAAATCTTGAATGAAATAGGTGGTGGGCTGGCCGGGAACACGGCGGGAAGCGGCAACGTGTGCAGTCGGCCACGACGATGCGACTATCCCATCAAACCCGTTAAGGCTAGCGCCAACATTCTGAATATCGCAGACTAACCAAGGCCAGGAGGAACGGACCACGGCAACATTGCGAGCAAAGTCACCATGGTAGCGATCATAGAAGAGAAGCGTGTTGTCATAGCCAGCAACATGGCACGCCTGCATCATCCGGAATAAGGTGGTGTGCCCTCCAGATCCGGGTCCGGGAGGAACGACGAGCCAACCGAGTTTCGGGCGCGGGGTCGATGGGGGTGGCCAGTGAGCGGCTGCGTGAAGTTCACGTTGATCGAACGAGTCTGCCACGTCCTGCGGAAGGAGGGGAAAGCTCAATGATGAAGTATCGGCCAGCTCTGAGATGCGCAAGGCCGCGTGCTGTGCGATCTCTCGGGGAGACTTTTTGGCGAGCTTGCGCCACAGCCCAATCAGTGACGCCATGATCTACCCTTCCCTGGTCAATCTTGGCACAAGGCGCTACTTGATTAGTGATTGCCCTCTGGTGGCGTCGCCGGAACCGGCATGTATTTGAGTTTTCGCCTGTGAGCGCGTGAGCTTTCGGCCGGAACAGGTTCTGGGCCTGTCTCGGCGGTGGTCTCAGAGGGAGGGGTCCTCAAAGTTCGGTTGCTTCGCCGGTTGTCGACCCACGTGCCTAGCGAGATCGCTGCGAACACGAGGACGACTCCGGCGACACCAACGATGATCACTGTCCTGAGTCGGCTCGAGAGTTTCTCGGTGGCGCGGTCGGGAGCTGAGACGATGATGGGTGTGAACAGATAACGGTCGTCAGCACCGTTAACTTTCTGGACCTGGTAGAGATACTCCTCGAACATCACCCCAAGCTCGTTGACGGTCGCGAGTGAAGCGGCTGCAGTGTCCCCCGACGCGTTGATCGATACGACGAGTCCGGCGCCGCCGACACCAGGCATGGCCTCGTATTCAGTACTGAGTCCCGCAGCTTCGAGACGGTCCGCGGTCTCAGGAGCGTTTAGTCGGGTCATCACGACGCTAGCTACGAGGTTCGGGTCCGATGACCGGAGGTAAGGGTTGTCGGAATTGAGTTCTTTGAGTGCCGGATCTGCACGGATCTCGTCGTCCGTTGGAACTTGCGGATTTGCTATGGCGTAAGACAGGGCGGACTCGTAGGTTCGTGGACCTTCCGCGTAGACGTAAACCGCGGCGCCGATGGCGATGAGGATTGCGGGGAGGGCAAACCATTTCTGCTGCCAGATCGTGCGTAATACAGCCATTGGATCCATCGTGTCGTTATGTCCGTCCAGGTCAGCGGGGTCGGGAGTCGCCCATTGAGTCGACAACGCGCGACTCTGCCTCCACCATTCTCCATGTCGCACCTGAGAGTCCGACGAGCAAAGGGTAAAGCAGGGCAAACACTGGGAATGAGAGTGAATCGAAAGTGAGCGAGAGGAACGCGGCGACAAGCAATCCCGCGGCTCCTGCGCCAGCAAGGCAGCGGAGTGCCGGAGATCGAGCGTGCCGGGCTGCATGGATGCCTGCGAGTCCGGGGATGAAGAAGTAGATGAGAAGGCAGACCAAGCCGACGAGTCCTAGCGTCACTGCACCATTGAGGTACTGATTGTCGAGAATCTGTAGCGCGTTTGCCGGAACATAGTTGCCTGGGCCGAGACCGAACAATGGATGCGCATCGATCATGCGCAGGACCCGCGGGTAGTTGTTGACACGCGTGGCAATCGACGGGTCGGACGTATCCGTGAACAATGTGTCGGTCAGCGTGGAAACGAAACCGGGGATCGTGACAAACAGGATGATGATGATGAACGGCAGCACCATCAGCACACGGTTACGAGTGAGTTTGGGCAAGAACGGAATGAATACGACGAGTGCAACGGTCGCCGAGAGCATTCCTGACCGCGATACTGACGATGCTAGCGCAAATACCAAAAGCGTTGTTTGTAGCCAGTGGAACCATTGCCAGCCTTTGGGATCAAAAATAGCCCGCCAGATGGAGAACGGCAGAAGCATGCCTGCCACGACAGCAAACTCGATGGAATGGAAGGTGCTGCCGGCAACTCGGACGAGGTTTCCCCGTGCTTGGAACGGCGTATCGCCCCCGTTGTAGGTGAATCCGGGCATCAGCGACTGAAACCACTCCATTGGGTTGTAGTGCAGCGTGAATTGGATCACTCCGATGATGCAACAAAACGTTGCGCCGGCAAGCAACCATCGCAGCACTTGAAGCATGTCCCCCATGCTGTTGATGCACTCGCTCGCAACGAGCACTAACGCTGTGCTCGCAGCAAGCAAGATGAGCCAGCGGTCCGCCGCGGCGAGCCCTGTCGCAGTAGCAGAGCCACTCCATCCTCCGTAAAGGGCGCCGTACGATGCACCGACCCCGAGGATCAGGAACGAAATCGCGATGCGCCCAGGGTGCCGCAACTGGATCGGCTTGTGGAGGTTCCACACCCAAGAACAGAGCCAAAAGGCGAGAAGAATGCAACACAACAGAATCGGGACGGTGCCGGAGGCGCCGATGACATCGATCACCATGCTCGACGGGAAGAAAAAAATCGAGAATGCGGTCACCCGAAGTAGGAGAGGCGTGGTTCCCTTTACACCGGCTTCAGGGATCAGCGTGAAACGCGATGGGGCGGAAAGTTCCGAAGCCGATTGCGAAGGCGTTACCCGCGCAGAGGCGAGCGTGCCTGCTCTTCGCATTGCACGCTCCTTTCAGCACAAGACGAGTCCGATCCGCCAGGCTAACGTGTGAGCCTGCGAGAAGGTTGTGGTCTCACGTGCTTGTCAACGGATGGACTGCTCTTCAATCTTGCGTACGAGCGCGCGACGCTCCTCCAGGCTGAAAGGCTCGGTTGACTGTATCGCCACAGCGACATGTGATGCTTTGACGCTCCGGGTGAACTCCTCAAGCCCTGCAGCAGTCGTCAGGTCGAAGAACCATCCCGCGTGCACCAGATCGTCTTTGGTAGCGAATTGGCCTGACGCGTCTGGGTCAAGGATGTGATCGACGAAGATCCCGTAAAGAATATATTCAGAAAATGCCGCCTGCCGGGCGATGACTTTGTCCCACCGCTTGCCAGACAGCGACGATAAACGTTCTTGCAAGAGTTCGACGTTGGGTCGCGACCAGGTGATCAGATTTCCAATGTAGTCAGCGCCCATATAGCCAGACTCAGGAATCCCCAACAGCCGGGCGCTCACCACATGCCAACCGATGTGCATTGGACTGTCCGATGTCGCATCGGGAACCCGGTATAGCCGGGTTCGGCCTTCGCATTGGAGGTCCTTGGCCGTGAGCGGTGCCGTCAAAACGATGTCGCTATCGGCGAAGACGATGATGTCGTTTCGCGTGTAGGACGGAGCGGAGAGCTTGACGATCTGTTGGATGATCCAGCCTCGAACTATGCCCGTGGGGGTGAGCCACATTTCACGAAGACGTTTTCGATACAAAGAGCCGATGCGAATTTGCCGGGGTGACGGTAGTTTCCGATAGCCGGCAGGGAGGACATCCTCCATGACGACAATTCGACGTTGATCGTTCTTGAACTGTGAAAATATTGACGCATCAGACCTCGGAACGACCAAGACATGTTCCGCACGTTTGTCGAGGAAACGGTCGACGCTACGACAAAGCTCGCCCGCAAGTTCCAAGTCGCCACGATAACTTACTGTTACCAACGACACCTGTTCCGTGGTGGAAGGGGCACCGGAGCTCGGTGGATTTGCCTGGTCGCTCATCTGTGAACTCTATCCTGGCAGCGAGCGTCGCTGAGTGTGCGTTGTCGAGGGAGTTAGCGGACGGCCAATTTATAGATGTGGTGGTCGTTTTCACTCGCGAAGTTATCGGTGAACACGCCGTTCACGACATTGATTGTGCGGTTTTCGTCGATCACTTGGATCTTGGTGCCCGATATCCCTTCTGGAAGGGTGAAGGTTCGAGACCCCGTGCCACCGTCTGTCATCGCGAAGATATAGGCAGTTCCGTCCAATGTTTTCAGGTTGGTTTCAAGTCCTGCACCGAAACGCCATACGTACGACGGAGTGTTGATCACTGGAGCGAGGGACTTCACTTGGGCATTGATGTTCGCCACCTTGGTGCGTAGCTCTTTCGAGCATTCGACCAGGGAGTAGTTGCCACAGCCATCGTTGTTGTGTTGGAAGTAGGCGATTCCCGCTGCCCCGTGGATGATACCGTTCCACACCGCGCCCTCGATCTGGTTGCCCGTGATACTCGTCGCGCCGCCCTCTGTCAGATACGGTTTTGCAGTTTCTACGAAGATCCAATTCGGTTTGGCCGCTACCGGAGAGGCAAAGGTTTCCATACGATCCTGCTGCCAACCGTAGGCACCTGCGGACGCGGGGTTCTTCCCCGCAGGCCAGAACGACGAATCGCGGAAGAGATCTTGCACATGGGGACTCGTGTACGCGTACTTGTCGACACTTGTCATGTCGACGAGTGAGACATGGTCGTCCATGGTGTTCGGCGCCCACCAAGTGCCGAGCACACCGTTGCCGAAGTTTGCCTGGAGGAATCGGCCATCGTTCAGCGCACGGAACTTCTCAACGTACCCGCGTTGGACATCAAGACGACCATACTCTCCGTTGTCACGAGACCAGTCGGGCGTGCACCCTGAGTAACCCATGTCGCATTCATCGCTGACGTGCCAGCCAACGACGCGAGTATTCGACCCGACCTCAGCGGGTGTCCATTCGCTCTGGGCAAGAACAGAAATTCCTTGATTGGTGATCATCGACATGGGGGACCCGTCGTGTTCCGCACCCATATAGGTGTTGACACCGATAGAGGCCAATGATGCGGCGTGGCCCGGCTTGCCAAAGAACACAGAGATGGGGAAGAAAGTGGGTTCGTCCCATCCTGCAGCGTTCGCCTTGGCGAACTTGCTGTAATAGCCTGGGCCGCCCCACCACGCTTCAGTCGGCAAGTCTAGTTTGGTGTCGCTCGAAGGAAGCGTGGGTGTCGGTATCGGTGTCGGCGTGGGAGTTGGAGTGGTGGTCTCGCTGGGCGTGGGCGTGGGCGTCGGCGTGGCGGTCTCGCTAGGCGTCGGCACCGGGGACGAACTGGGCGTTGGCGGCACGATCACTGGGGGAGTGGGGCTTGGGTCGACAGCTGGCGAGAACTGCACGTCGACGTAGTAGTTGGAGTCACGGTAGTTTTCGGTCGGGAACTCCCCAGCGCCATATGTGTAGACACCCGCGCCGGCGGGGGCAACTAGGTAGTCAGTCTCGACGGAGCTGTTGAAATAGTTCTCATCGCTCGAGTACAAGCCATTGTGTGCACGGTAAGACGCGACGTAGGTTTTTCCAGCCTGAACCGCGATTGGCGAGCGCAGAGCTGCGGTCTGCCAACCGCTCTTCGACTCGCCTGAGAAGTCTGCTGTCGCGAGTTTTTGTCCGGCTGAGTCCCAGATAGTGCCAGTGTGGGGCCCGATATTCGCGCTCGACTTGTAGAAGCGGATTGCCGAAATCGACCCATCCACCTTCGGAATCAGGCGCAGCCCGAGCTCAACAGACGAACGATCTGGGTCGATCAGGCTCCCTGGTTTCGTTGATCCACCGAACACTTCGCCAGAATCAGTTCCTGACGAAGGCGTCGGGTTGGGGGTTGCTGTCGGTTCTGGTTCTGGAGTTGGTGTAAGGTTCGCCGCGAGAGGCGTGAAAGCGACATCAACGTAGTAGTTGGAGTTCCGATAGTTCTCGGTCGGGAACGATGTCGAGCCATACGCGTAGACCCCCGCGCCCGCAGGGATGCTCAGAAACTTCGAGTCTCGGTTCTTAGCGAAGTAACCTTCGTCGGCTGAATAACGACCGTTGCCTGCGTGATACGACACGACGAGGGCGTCCCCAGCGCTGACGTTCAGTTCCCGCGATAATTGAACCGTTTGCCAACCATCAGTTGTCCCAGCTGGGAAGGTAGCTTTCGCCAACACATTCCCGCTGTTGTCCCAAATGGTTCCCGCATGTGGGCCAGTATTTGCCGTGGACTTGTAGAACCGTATTGCTGTGATGGAGCCATCGACTTTCGGTGAGAACCGCATGCCAAGCTCAACCGCGTTGAGGTCGGGGTCGATAGGTCCGGCTGGTTCAACCGAACCGTCGAAGGCGCCGCCATCGCCCGTCTCCGGTGCGGTGGACTTGCTTTGCGCCGCGCCGGACTTAGCCGCTGAACGCCAAGTTTCCCAGGCAAGAGCCGCAACATGCCCGTCCGCTCCGGACGGCGCATCGCCTGCGCTGAAAATGCCCACATTGATGCTGGTGTTGATAGCCGTTGTCGCGCTTGACCTCTCAGCGGGAGAGGTAGTCGCGATCAGGCCTGTTACGAGGGCGAGGGCAGCCGCGAGAGCGATGCAGGCAGCCGCGAGTGACCAGTGGCCTGTTCGTATTCCAGAACGGCTGAAGATGAGTCTCATTGCGGGCTCCACTACCATGTGACGTACTGCTCGAATGGCCGGAGTCCAACAGTTGGCCAGCTATCAGCATGCGGCCAAAATGTGCTGTCCGCCAGCCGGATGAGAAGGTTCTCATATCGCCCGACTTGATCGATCTCGCTCCCATGTCGCAGATCGTCGCCTTGCCCGGCGACGTGCGACGACGGTGAAGGCCACGTATACCGTGGCATCCCAGAGGCTTTGCGGACCACGAACTGTTGCGATCAATGCCCGCAGCGTCGAGCTTCCGGTGTCAAGACCCTGCTCCGCTGGCCCGCGGCGTGCTCGTGTGAGGATTCTGATCAAATCAGAAGCGCGCCGAGGTGTTCTCACACGTACCGGAGGTGTGAGGGGGAACGCTTTTTCGGACTTCGTGAACTTCAGGTCGACGTAAACGTCGTCAGCGATGACCTCCGGAAAATTGCCGACCCGTGCATGTCCTGTTTCAGAAAGTGCGTAAACTCCAGCACCCCAAAGAGATTGCGACAGGCTCGGCACTCGCATGCGCGCGCGAAAATAGGCCCGGACCCAGGCGGTGGCTCCGGTCGTTTCGTACTCGAAAGGTGGGCGACCAGCCAAGATACCTGGAGAGGCCAGAGCCCGCAGCAACCCCGGAATTGCACTCGCCGGGAAGTCAATGTCTGCGTCAAGGTAGATCCGTGGCCAAACGCGTGCGGCCTCGTCGCCCGCGTTCAAGGCTTCTACTTTGGATGGCTCCGGTCGTTCGATGACCCTGACTCCACCAAATGCAGAAGCACGCGCGGCGGTGTCATCGGTGCAGCCGTTGCACGCGACGACCACATCGATGACACCAGCACTGGAAGGACTGGCAAGACATTCAAGCGTGCGCGATATGACAGCCGATTCATTGTGAGCAGGTATAACGATCGATGCGACTGGAGCGCCGTTCTGGACGGCACCCGTCCACTCGCCGTGTGGCAAGGTCGGCCATAGGGATTCGTCCGAAAGGAATCTTGCTGTAAGCCGTTGAGATTCGGACCGGCGAGCGCGCAGGAGTGCACCGCCCAAGGCAATGCATCGGTAGAGTCCCGCAGTCCGGGGTGAATGTTTTCTCATGTATTTGATCCGATTGACGCCGAGGAGTGCATCCAGCCTCGGAGAGGCCCCTGATTTTCCCTGAGCATGTCGGACGACGGCGGCCGGCTCGAACCAAATTGCTTTGCCGAGTGTTCTGGCGCGGCGGCAGAAATCTGTTTCTTCGGAGTAAAGAAAGAACCTCTCGTCCCATTCCCCAATGGCGTCAGACGTCTCGCGGTCGATCAAGAAGGCAGCCCCCGTTGCCCAATCGATGGGGCGTGCGACAGTGTAAGCGCTTGGCTGGCGGACCCACTCAGAGAGTAAGGCGGGGCGCGACCGCCACACAGATCCGAGAACCGCATCGAATGTGGCGCGAAGCAACCCGGGCTCATTGAAGATGGTTTCCGATCGCTGGCCGAGTTCATCGGTGACCAACGGAACCACGATGCCGATTGCCTTATCCGCGGCCAGGCGGCGCAGGAGAGCCGCGATCGCACCGAGTTCGACACGAATATCGGGATTCAAGACCAAGACTGTAGCGGCGTCGCCGACATGCTGCAGACCGACATTGATACCTGCTGCGTAGCCGACATTGCCACCTGCGTTAACGACTACGACGTCAGGATGCTCGGCAAGCTGTGCGAGCGTATCGTCGCATGAAGCGTTGTCGACGACGACCACTCTCAGCGAATTTGCTCGCGTCTGGTCGCGTAGCGATGAGATGAGGTCGGCTATTTCTCCCCCACTGTTGTAGGTGACCACAACGACGGCGACCTCGACATGCCCCGAGCCTTGGAACGTTCTAGGGGTCGAGTCGGCGCCGCCTGCGTCGATGCCCGTCCCGCCTGTCATGCCGCCATCCCTAACTCGGCTCGAAGCGGCGGATTCCGGTCGATAGCCCGGTGTGAGCACGGCAGCTCATTGGTTTTGAATCGGCCTCGCGCGGTCGCCACATCCAGCGTCCACGTCAGCGGTGTGCCCGTCAGCCAAGTTTTGCGGGTGCCGGTTGTTGCCTGGGTCTGTGCACCCTGCGGTAGCGCAGATCGGGCAGATCTGGCCAATATTGGCAACGCAAGATCATGCGACAGTAATGGGGTGAAGCAAAACAATCGATACAGCCGGCTTGCCCGCTGGGCCCTTGGTGCGTACCTGCTCGTTGCAGTACTGATCTTGGTGTCGCCGGTCTCACCGTCGCGAATTATCGATGGGCTCACTCGTTGGCTCCATGAGGATCTCGGGCTGACAGTACTGCGACAAGGAATGGTCGAATTTGCGGCGAACATCATCCTCTTTGTTCCCCTTGGGTTTTTCATCACTCTGCTCTTCCAGCGCTGGTGGATAGGCGTCCTGGTGTCAATCGTTCTCTCGACGAGCGTGGAACTTCTGCAAGTCTTCCTACCAGGGAGGTTGGCCACGCCCCGCGACGTCTTGTCGAACACGATCGGCGGCGTGATCGGCTGTGTGATCGCACTCGTGTTCTTGGGTGTCGCGCGAAAACGTGCGCTCCAAGTCGACGTCGACAAGAGGCCTCTCGGCGAGTGAAGGGCCACGTCACGCACTGGTGCCGAGTTCGCTCGATCGCCTGACCCTGATGTAGGCAGGAGGCCCTTGGACGAGATAGCGCTTTGCAAGGCGGCGTGGCTCGAGGAGAAGGCGCCATGCCCACTCGAATCCCGAATTTGAAATCCAAGCTGGTGCGCGCGAGACACTCCCCGCAAGAAAATCAACTACCGCACCGAACGCAAGCAAAACGGTTGCACCGGTTTGCTCACCGTATCGGTTGATCCATTGTTCTTGGCGGGGTTTTCCTAGACACACCAGAACGACATCGACCTGAAGATCGCGCAGTTCCCTCGCAACCTCATTCGACCCGTCAGGGGACTCGAGAACTTCGCGAGCAGGAGCCCACTGCCCCAAATACGTGAGGGTCGGCCAATCGGCGGCGAATCGGTCCTCGAGTGTTTCAGCCAGTTCAGGTGAGCCTCCGACGATCGCAATCCGTTTCTGCTGTCGCGCGAGAATGTCAAGAATGGGGCCGATGAGGTCGCTACCTGACAGTTTGGGAAAAGCATCACCCGTCACCCGCTTCACCTGTTTGGCGATTGGGGCACCATCGATGAGGTTCAGCCAATCGATGGCTGATCCGGATGCTTGGAGGTCGTTGCGTGGGAAATGGTGGATGTGGTCAAGGTTGATCGAAGCCACGGCGATCGGCCGCGAAGACCGAGAAGTCTGGTCCACTATGTGTAACGCGCCCGCTTCATCGACCAGGTGAACCGGGGTCCCTCCGACGACGATTGTCGGGATTTCTCGGAATCCGTCCGAAACCGGCGACAACTTACTCGGCTCTTCGTCCTGCGGTGCCACCATTCTTATCTCGTTCCCTTTCTCGATAATGATGATTGCGGATGTATGGACACAGTATCGAGTGGTCCACGAATCAGGTACCAATGTCTCGGGGCCGAGTCTCGACCACCGTCTTCAACTGCCACGCACCACCGAAGGCGACCACGCGTGTTCGAGGAACACCTGCGGGGCAGCTGAGCCGTCGGCAGCGAGCGACCAGACGTCGGTGTCGCCGGGAACGCCGTCGCGAGGCATCCCGTACAAAATCGTGCTGTCGTCGAGCCATTCAATCTGGTCATCGACGTTGCGTGTTTC
The DNA here is from genome assembly GCA_029777095.1 of Actinomycetes bacterium. GTDB lineage: Bacteria > Actinomycetota > Actinomycetes > Actinomycetales > Microbacteriaceae > Microbacterium. Next base: position 66,880 of record JAKOTS010000092.1, read on the forward strand.
GGGGAGGAGCGTGACGTCGCCCGTCGTCAGGTCGAGCACCGCCGGTTGCCAGTGCACCGTGGGACCGGAGCCCGAGACGGTGTGCTTGAACGCAATGCGCGTGCCCTCGGGCGATAGCGACGGGCACTCGACGCCCTCAGCGACAGAAGTGAGCGTGCGCGTCGTGATGTCGCCGCGCACGAGCCACATGCGGCCGCCGGAGGATGCGGTCGCGTAGAAGGTGGTGTCGTCGGCAAACGTGATGCCCCAGAAGTTGCGGTCGACGGCGGTGAAGGGGGCGCCGTCGATCGTCAACGTGAAGTCTTCGAGGTTGCCGTGGTCGCTGCCGTCGGCGCCGCGGATGACCGTCTCGGTGGAGAAGCCGATGGTCGCGTAGGAATGGCCCGTGACGAACGAGGTCGTCGCCACGAGGGTGCCATCGGCAGAGATCCGAGTGCGGCTCGGGATGCCGGCGAGCGGCCAGCTGGCTTTCTCGGTGCCCGAGGGGTCGAGCACGAGTGCGACGAATGAGGGGGCGATGCCGCGCACGGTGCGCAGACACGCCAACTCGTCGTTGGTGGCCGCTACACGGTCGCAGGTGACATCCATCAGCGAGCGGGGCGCACCAGGGTTGTCGAGCGGCACGCTCGCGATGTGGCCGTAGCCTTCACCGGTTGCCGTGTTGCGAAACACGATGCGGTCGCCGGTCACGGGTGCCGCGGTCGTGTCGACGGCGCTCGGGCTCGTGTTGCGGGCTTGGGCGGCCTGCCAGGCGAAGAATCCGATGAGCGCGGTGGCGCCGAGCGCAACGACCGAGATGACGATGAGGAGCGTCCATTTGAGGCGGGCGGTCATGTGATGAGGCTCCGGGTCGACGACAAGAAGGGCCGGAAGAGGATTGCGACCGCGATGACCGCGACCACCAGCAGCCCGGCGACGACGTACATCGATTGCTCGCGCCCGAGGGTGAACCACAGCAAGCCGAAGCCCGAAGCGGCGACGAGTCGGCTCACGGCAACCACGGTCTGCGCCGCGGCGATGCCGGTGCCCCGAGTCTCGGGCGTGGTCAGCTGCGCGGCCAGCGCGGCGAGCACACCGTCTGTGGCGGCATAGAACGCACCCAAGAACACGAGGCACAGCAAGGTCGAGGCGATGTCGGCGAGCGGAAGGGCGGCCACGACGTACGCCGCGAGCAACCCGACGTGCCCAAACACGAAGACGCGCGCGCGCCCCACTCGGTCGGCCAGGCGCCCCATCGGGATCGCGCACGCGAGAAACACGACGTTCGTGCCCACGTAGAGCAACGGAAACCACTGTGCCGCAAAGTCGCTGCGCGATTGCAGCACGAGATACACAAAGCCGTCACCAATGGTAAGAAGACCCAGGATGCCGGCGCCAGCCAGTACCCGCCGCATCGGCCCGCGCAGCACGATGCCCCAGGCGAACTTCTTCCGTGGCGCCTTCGGGGCGGCTGCGGCATCCACTCGTCTTGTATTGGGCACGAAGAAGCCGAGGATTGCGACGCCGATGATCGCGAATGCGAGGGAGGCGGCGAAGATCGTCTCGTAGCCGTCGGGGATCAGCAGGAGGATGAAAAAGGCGAGCAGGGGACCGATTGCGGCGCCGATGTTGTCAAGCGTGCGGTGCACGCCGAACGACGCACCCAATGAGTCGGGGCTTGAGGTGGCGGTGATGAGCGAGTCGCGGGGCGCGGTGCGGATGCCTTTGCCAATGCGATCTGCTGTGATCACCGCAGTGAGCGCGCCGAACCCGGTCGCAAAGAGGAGGCCGACACGAGCGATCGCCGAGAGCCCGTAGCCGATAAACGCAATCCACTTGGGCTGATCGGAACGGTCGGAGGCGTAGCCCGCAGCGATGCGAACGAACGCGCTGACGCCCTGGTAGAGCCCGTCGATCACGCCGAACGCGATGGTCGAGAGCCCGAGGACACCGGTGATGTAGAGGGGGAGGATCGCTGAGACCGACTCTGAAGAGATGTCGGTGAGCATCGAGACGATGCCGAGGGTGATGACGGTTGACGAGACCGTGCGAAGGCCGCGGGGGCGCTTGACGCCGGGCTCCGCAGCGAGATCGGCACTGCCGTTGTCGCCCGGTTCTGCGGCCTCGTCGGGGGACGGCTTGTTGTTAAACGAGATGTACACGGGCTACTTCGTCCGAAACACGCTGTAGATCATGTAAACGGTGCCGGTCCCGGTGCTCGCGCTGAATGCGAGCGTCATGGATTCGTATGCGCCGGTGTAGGCGAGCGTGGTCGTCGTGCCGGCACCCTGCGACGTGCCGTGAAGACCAAGTGCGGTCCAGGATGCCTCGAAGTGTCGTGCGACTTCTTCAGGGGTGGCGTCGGTGCGCGCCGTGAGTGTGACCTGCATTCGGTCGCCCTCGGTGGCGATCGAGCTGTCGAGCACGCTGGAGTCGGGCGAGGGGCCGACGATCTCGCGCGGGTAGCCGTCGACGAGCCCGCCGACCTTCGACGCGCTCTCGGGGAGGGGCGGGGCGACCCGCGGTGTGGAGGGCGTGCGAGGGGGGAGTCGATCCGGTTCGACCTCGTTTGTCGGGGGAAGGACCTCGCTGCCGGTGGTCGGCGTCGCGCCCGGAACCGGGCCGCGCGACGGTGCTGCCGAGGCCGAGGAACCATCTGAGGGTGCAGCGCCGCCGCCGGGGCCCGAAGTGAAGATGAACCACAGCGCGACGGCGAGCCCGAGGACCACGACGCCAGCAACGACCAAGCCCACGCGGCGCATCGCTGGGCTCAAGAACGGTGCGTTGCGCTCAGACATGTAAGACCATTCGGGGAGGGTTGCGCGGGCGGTTGCCCTTCGCCGTTCAGTCTCCCACGCGGAGCGTGCGCCGCAAGGGAGACGGGGCGTGGTCAGCCGCGACCGAGTCCGGAGTACGTGAAACCGGCGTCGCGCCAGGCTGCGGGGTCGAGCACGTTGCGCGCGTCGATGATGCGCGGCGTGCGCATGAGGGCGGCCACGGTCTGCGGATCAAGCGCGGTGTACTCGGGCCACTCCGTGACAAGCACTGCGAGGTCGGCAAAGCGCAGGGCTTCTTCGGTCATTTCGGTGTAGAGCAATTGCGGATGCCGGCCCCGTGCATTGTCGAGACCCTGCGGGTCGGTGACCACAACGTCGGCACCCAGGCCCTTGAGCCTGACCGCCACGTCGAGTGCGGGGGAGTCGCGCACATCGTCTGAGTGGGGCTTGAACGTCACACCGAGCACGGCCACCTTGTGGCCGAAGGGCGAACCGCCGAGGGCTTCGATTGCGAGATCGGCGACGCGGTCGCGGCGTCGCATGTTGATCGCATCGACCTCCTTGAGGAAGGCAACCGATTCACCACGGCCAAGCTCTTCCGCGCGTGCCACGAACGCCCGGATGTCCTTCGGGAGGCAGCCGCCGCCGAATCCAACGCCGGCGTTGAGGAAGCGGCGCCCAATGCGTGCGTCGTGGCCAATCGCGTCGGCGAGCTGGGTGACGTCCGCACCAGTGACCTCGGCGATCTCGGCCATGGCGTTGATGAACGAGATTTTGGTGGCCAGGAATGCGTTGGCCGCGACCTTGACGAGCTCTGCAGTTGCAAAGTCGGTGACGACTCGTGGCGTGCCCTTGCTGACTGTCTGGGCGTAGACCTGGTCGAGCATCTTCGTTGCGCGATCATCAGCCACACCGTAGACGAGCCGGTCGGGGTCGATCGTGTCGCGGACCGCGAAGCCTTCTCGCAGAAACTCTGGATTCCAGGCCAGCATCGCCTCGGGGGCATGCGCGGCAATGACCTCGGCGAGGCGGGCCGCGGTGCCCACCGGCACCGTGCTCTTCCCCACCACGAGGTCGCCCGCGCTCAGATGCGGTGCCAGTGCCAATACTGCGGCATCGACGTAGCTGAGGTCGGCGGCCTGGCTGTCTCGGGATTGCGGTGTGCCGACGGCGATGAAGTGCACCTCGGACCCCGCGGCCTGCGCAATGTCGGTCGTGAACCTGAGGCGGCCAGATGCGAGCGCGGACGCGAGTACCTCGGGGAGCCCAGGTTCGAAGAACGGCGCCTTGCCGGACTGAAGCTGCGTGATCTTGTCTTCGTCGACATCAATGCCGACCACCTCGTGGCCCAGATCTGCCATTGCTGCCGCATGCACGGCGCCGAGGTATCCGCAGCCGATTACCGAAATCTTCATCTATGCAATTCTCTTTCCACGAATGCCGCAGTTTGCGCACACGTCGCGTGGTCGATGCGCACCAGCAGAACACAGCGCGCGGCCTCATCGGCCACGGCTCTCGCTGTGCTCGCTTAGTATGCCCCAGTTGGACGGACCATGACCCGGACGGTGCGCCACATGATCATCATGTCGCTGATGAGCGACCAGTTCTCGACGTAGCGCAGGTCGAGGCGAACGCTTTCATCCCATGACAGGTCACTTCGGCCGCTGACCTGCCAGAGCCCGGTGATGCCGGGGTTGACGTAGAGGCGACGGAACACTTCACCGTCGTACGTCATGACCTCGGACGGAAGCGGCGGGCGCGGTCCGACGATGCTCATGTCACCGATCAGCACGTTGAAGAACTGCGGGAGCTCGTCGATCGAGAACTTGCGCAGGATTCGCCCGACGCGCGTCACACGCGGGTCGTCCTTCATCTTGAACATCACGCCGTTGCCGTCGCTCTCGGCGATGAGCGCCGCGAGATCCTGCTCGGCGGAGGTCTTCATCGAGCGGAACTTCACCATGCGGAACGTCTGGCCGTCACGGCCGACGCGCAACTGCCGGAAGAAGATCGGCCCCGGAGAGTCGATGTAGATCGCGAGCGCGATGAACGGGAACGCGATGCCGATCGCCACGAGCGCAAGGGCCGAGACCACGATGTCGAATGCGCGCTTGATGATGTGCTTGCCACCCTCGAAGCTCGGAATCTGGACGTGGATGAGCGGCAAACCCTCGACCTGGTGGAGCGAGATGCGCGGCCCGGCCACGTCTGTGAGACGGCTCGAGAGCACGAGCTCAGCTGCGGTGCCCTCAAGCTGCCAGCTCAGGCGGCGGATGAAGTCAGGATCGTCGTCGACGTTGCTCGCGACAATGATCGTGTCTGCACCGAGCTCGCCGGCGAGCTGCGCGACGGTATTGACGTTGCCCCGCGCCGGGTAGCTGTGGTCGCCGACCACGACGTCGCCCTTGCCATCGAACTCAGTGATCGTGGTGCCGACGACGATGTAGCCGTTCGTGCCGTCTTTCTCGAGCGAGTTGAGGACGTGCGCGATATCGGCGCGGCGGCCGATAACGACTGCGCGTGATGCGTAGAGCCCGTGGCGGCGCTTGCGCACCAGCCAGCGGCGTGAGACCCACCGGTCGAGGAGCAGCGCGAGGATGCCAACCGGAAGCGCGATCAGGAGCTGCATGCGCAGGCCGGATGCCTGTGCCACGACGAACATGATCGCCAGGATGCCGAACGCCAGGCCGGTTGCGTGCGCGACGCGCTTGTACTCGGTCGCTCCCGCACCAAAGATGCGCGAATCGCGCGTTTGGAAGAACGCGAGCAACAGCAGCCAGATGCCAGCGGTGAGCGCGAAGACCGTACCGAACAGCAACTGCTGCTGCACAGTAATGGAAGGCCCTAGGAGGAGCGCCTCGCCCAACGCGGTCGCACCGGTCACGCCGAGCACGATCGCAGTGTCGCTCAGACGCAGTCGGCGCCGGTAGCGGCGCTCCCAAAGCTGTCGCTTCTCGAGCGCGGGCTGCACCCGCGGTGTCGCCACCGCACGCACCGACGCTTCGCGCGTCGGCGGCACAACGGCCGGAGTGATGCCAACGACCGGCGCAACATCAGCGACTGTGCTGACGGCGTTGGCAGAAGGTGGAACCGGCGGCCACTCCGGCATCACGAGTGTGTCGGCGCGTCCTCGAAAGAGAGACGGCGCCGTCGCACGGCGAACGCGCGTACGCGTGACAGATTCATCGAGCGAGGTCATCGCTTGATCCGCTCCCCAGCGGGCACAAAAGTGCATCCCCAAATAATCATGGCATTCCCCAAATTGCCCGAAGGCCCCAAGTGCATCCTGCTTGTATCAACGACCTCCGACCCCTCGGAGTGCTCACTTCTGATGTGAACGCGCGTTGAACGCTGAATGCAAACTCACTCTAGCGGAATGGAACCCGCAGATGGAAGGGCTATGTCAACCAATCAATGACACGAGTGCGTCCAGCCCCATGCCGTAGTTGATGCGCACGACTGGCAGCGCGAACTTGTCGGTGCCGATTGACACCAGGCCGCCATCGATCGTCCGCCCCATGAGGAAGCCTGCCTCGGCAACGCCCTGCTTCGACGTCTCGTTGAAGTGTCCGTACGGATACGCGACCACTTCGGCGACGCCAAGGATGCCCGCGGAGGTGCGCAGATCTGCCGCAATCTCTGCGGCGCTCCAGTTGACCATCCGGCCTTTGCCGTTGGCCCCCGCCTCGTGCATGTCGTGCGTGTGCGAGCGGCGCAGCACGTACGGCGAGGGTGCCGGGTCTTGCCGGTGCGCGGTGATCATGAACGATGTCGCAAGCACCTGGTACTTATCGATGACGGGCACGGCCAGATCGAACCACGTCTGGTCGGCATCATCATCGGTGACAATCACCGAGTGGTTGGGAAGGAAGAGCTGCCCATCAATAAATGCACTCAACTCAAGCCAGCTGGGCTGGTAAAAGCCGGTCGTCGCGATGTGCGCCATGTGCGCGTCGAAGTCACCAATGTAGGCATAGTTGCCGCGCAGCCAGCCGCTCTCGCCCTCCGGCTTGGTCGTGAACTGGTGGTACATCAAGATCGGGATGCGCGCATTTTCGGCGGCATTGGCCTCGGGAGTGGACCATGAGCCGTGCAGCGTCACCTCGCGTTCGGTGCACTGCACCGTGTCGGCGCGGTTCACCCGCCCATCGATCGCGAGCGCCCCCGCGGCTTCGGGCGTCGCGTACCAACCCGCAAACACGAATCCTTCGCGCGCCGGGATCGGCAGCTCGCCGTACAGATCTCCCTGCCGCTGCAAGATCGGGCCGTCGCTGATCTCATCACCGGTCAGCGTCACTGCGCAGAGTGACGGGTCGGCCGAGCGGGCGAGCAGACGCTCGGCGTCGCTGCGCGGGGGAGTCGGCGGCAGCCGTGTGTGGGTGGGTGTTTGCGTGGGCGGTGTGGATGCTTGAGCCCCGGCATCCACCCCCACAAGGTTGACCGTGACCAGCGCGCCCGCGCCGACGAGAACGAGACCAAGCACGCTCCACCCCAGTGTGCGCACCCACCGGCGACGCTTTGGTTGCGTCTGCGCGGCGGCTCGCCGGCTGGCTCGGGTGGGCTCCATGCGGTTCGCCTTCGTTTGTGAGGTGCGGCGGCGGTGGCGCGCGCGTACCTCCGGCCGTTCGAAATGAGCCTAATGGGCGCGTGTCGTCGATCCGAGAGCGCGCTCGCGCGAAGCTGGAAGTTCGCTGACAGTTACGCGGGTAACGCCGACCTTAAGCCAGTCCTGAGCCTGGCTTGAGGTCGGGGTTTTAGAGTCTTACTTGTCGGAGTTATTCATTGGGGTGAATGACAAAGACACATTGGGGACTTGGGGATCAGGAACCTCGTAGGCCTGCCGGATGGCGGCTGCGGAGGGAATGACCACAACGTTCGCAAGTCACAGTGGGGACTGAAACTTGCAGGATGGCCCGCCCGGGTCGCATCACTTTTGGGGAGTGGCGCGAACTGGGCGGGGCATCCGATTCGTACGAAAGAAAGCGCGCCGCTCGCCGGCGCGTTTTGTCGTTAAGCGGCGGTGCGCCTGCTGAGCGTGCGCCTCCTGCGCGGGGCGCAGTGGATGCCTCAACCTCGCGGGCCGTTCACCTGGCCGACTTCGTGACCACGCGTGAGCCGAGGCCGCACGCCCGGCCAGATGAGCGTGGCGGGTCAAAGTTCACCTGGCGCAGTGTGCGGCTCCGGGCGTGTCGCGCCCGCAGAACGGGCCAGGCGAACGCCGCGCGGGCGACAAGAGAGCCCGGACGACAGTGCAGACGAACGCCGTGCGACGGGCCGAAGCCAGCGCCAGGGCAAAGCAAAACCCCCGCCATGTAGAAGCTAGACGAGGGTTTCTGGGGTGACTGTAATGATCACCCTTGTGGCTCCGACGGGCGTCGATCCCGTGACCTCACGATTTTCAGTCGTGCGCTCTACCAACTGAGCTACAGAGCCTCGAAAAATCCGAGGATTGTCCGATCTAAGTGAGAGAGCCCCCTCTACTAGAGAGAGGGCTCGTCGCCTAGAGCGACCCTGACGGGACTTGAACCCGCGACCTCCGCCGTGACAGGGCGGCACG
>JAKOTS010000111.1 GCA_029777095.1 Actinomycetes bacterium
GTTGTAGTGGCGGGAGAATGCCCACCCCTCGGCGAGCGTGCGGTGGAAGCGTTCGATCTTTCCGTTGGTTTGCGGCCGATAGGGGCGAGTCTTCTTTGCTGTGATGTGGAGCTCGTTGCAGGCGTCTCGCCAGGCGTGAGATTTGTAGGCGGAACCGTTGTCAGAGAGCACTCGCTCGACGTGCACGCCCCGTGCGTTGAACCAGCTCACGGCCCGACGAAGCACTCCGATCGCTGTGACTGCGGTCTCGTCGTTATGGATCTCGGCGTAAGCGACACGGGAGTGGTCATCGATGACGGTGTGCACGAATGCCATGCCAATCTTCACGCCTCGGTGTTTGCTGCGTGGTTTGTTCGGTGTCATGGCCCGGTTCTTCAGGCCTTGTTGACGGCCAACAAAACGCCACCCGCCACCGTCGGGGATATTGCCGAGTTTCTTCACGTCTACGTGGATCATCGCGCCGGGCTTGTCGTGTTCGTAACGCCGGATCGGTTCCCCGGTTCTGATATCAATGTGCCGCAACCGGTTCAGCCGGCAACGAACCAACACAGCGTGGACCGTTGATGCTGGCATCCCGACTTTTGCGCCGATCGCGACCGGGCCAAGACGTTTCTTCCATCGCAGATGCACAATCTTCCGGACCAACGCCTGGGAAGTCCGATTCGGTGACCGGTGCGGCCTCGAGGAACGATCCTGGACTCCATTCGCACCCATCGCCGCGTAACGGTCAGCCCATCGCTTCGCGGTCGGCCAAGACACATGAAAAAACGTGGCCGCGTGCGCAACCGCCCAACCATCATCAACGATGAGCCGCGCGATGCGAAGCCTTTGAACTGGAGTAAGAGCAGCGTTAGCGTGGGACACGAAGACCTCCGGATGGGGAATAGGAACCTAGACAGCTCCACCCTCCACCGGAGGTCTTCATCAATTCAAGGGTCACACATCAACCAACGTCCCTGGGCAGTACAACTAGACGAGCGGCTTGACCGCGATGCTCACGATCTTGGGCGCGCGCACGATGACCTTCATCACCTGCTGGCCCTCAAGCTGACGCGTGACGCGGGGATCTGCCAGCGCCAGGGCCTCGAGCGCTTCGGCGGTGATGTCGGCGGGCACCTCAAGCGAGGCGCGCACCTTGCCACCGATCTGCACAACGGCGGTCACAAGCTCGTCGACGAGCAGCTCGGGCTCGGCCGTCTGCCACACGACGAGGCCAACCGACCCCTTGTGGCCAAGCAGTTCCCACATGTCTTCGGCCGTGTACGGCGCGAACAGGTCGAGCACGGTCGCGATGACCTCGGCAGCCTCACGCACGGCACTGTCGGCCGCACCGGCGCCCGAGTCGATCGCCTTGCGGGTCGCGTTCACGAGCTCCATGAGGCGCGCCACGACGACGTTGAACTTGGTCGCTTCGATCAGTCCAGGGGCGTCGGCAAGCAGGCGGTGCGTCACGCGGCGCAGCGCCTGGTCGCCCGTCGCCGGGTCAGCCGAGGCAGCGCCGGCCGAGGCGGGGCCAGCCGAGCCAGCACTTGCCGAGGCATCCGCGACGTCCTGGGCAATGCGCCACGCGCGAGCCAAGAACTTCGCGGCACCCGTGGTCGAGACATCCTTCCAATCGATGTCGTCTTCAACCGGGCCGGAGAACAGCAACGCGACGCGAACGGCGTCGGCACCGTGGGCGTTCAGCTCGTCTGCGAACTCGACGAGGTTGCCCTTGCTCTTCGACATCTTCGCGCCGTCGAGCAGCACCATGCCCTGGTTAACCAACCGGGTAAAGGGCTCGGAGAAGTTGACCAATCCGATGTCGAACAGCACCTTCGTGATGAAGCGCGCGTACAGCAGGTGCAGGATCGCGTGCTCGACCCCACCGATGTAGGAGTCAACGGGGGCCCACTTGTCGGCCTCGCGCGGGTCGAATGCCTGCGTGGCATCGTTCGGCGTGAGGAAGCGCAGGAAGTACCACGAGCTGTCGAAGAAGGTATCCATCGTGTCGGGATCGCGCAGCACGACCTCGCCCGTGTTGGGGTCGGTCGTCTCGACCCAGGACGTCGCAGCGCCGAGCGGCGACGTGCCCTTGGGCTTGAGGTCGAGCCCCGCACTCGGCGGCAGCACGACGGGGAGCTGTCCGGCCGGAACGGGGATGATGTCGCCACGGCTGTTGTGCAGCATCGGGATGGGCGTGCCCCAGTAGCGCTGGCGCGAGATCAGCCAGTCGCGCAGACGGTACGACTTGGTGGCGCGGCCGAGGCCGGAGGCACCCAGCTCCTCGATGATGCGAGCGATTGCGTCGACCTTATTCAGACCGGTGAGCGAACCCGAGTTCACGAGCGCTCCCTCGCCGACGAGGGCGATGCCCGTCTCGGTCGGGTCGATCGAAGCCAGTTCGACGACATTGCCATCGGCATCCGGTGCCGCGCAGACGGTGGTGTCAACAACGATGCGCACCGGCAGGCCAAACTCGCGGGCGAAGTCGAGGTCGCGCTGATCGTGCGCGGGCACGGCCATCACCGCGCCGTGGCCGTAGTCGGCCAGCACGTAATCGGCGGCCCAGATCGGCAGGCGCTCGCCGTTGACCGGGTTGATCGCGTAGCGACCCAGGAACACACCGGTCTTGGGACGATCGGTCGACTGGCGTTCGATGTCGTTCGAGCGCTGCACGGTCTGGAGGTACGTCTCGAAGCTTTCGCGGACGTCGGGCGCGGCATCCGCCACCAGCTCTGCCGCGAGCGCAGCGTCGGGTGCCACGACAAAGAAGGTCGCACCGTGGAGGGTGTCGGGCCGAGTCGAGAAGACGGTCACGCGCTCGGCGCGGCCCTCGATGACGAAGTCAATGTCGGCGCCCTGCGAGCGGCCGATCCAGTTGCGCTGCATCTGCAGGACCTTGTGCGGCCAGGCCCCCTCGAGCTGGTCGAGGTCGTCGAGCAGTCGGTCGGCGTAGTCAGTGATGCGCAGGTACCACTGCGTGAGCTTCTTCTTGATGACGGTCGCGCCACAGCGCTCACATTTGCCGTCGACGACCTGCTCGTTCGCGAGCACGGTCTGGTCGTTCGGGCACCAGTTGACCGGGCTCTCTTTGCGGTACGCCAGGCCCCGCTCGTGCAGTTGCAAGAACAGCCACTGGTTCCAGTGGTAGTACTCGGGGTCGCTCGTGTGGAGCACCCGGCTCCAGTCATACGACGTGCCGAATGCCTTCAGGCTCGCCTTCTGCTGCGCGATGTTCGCGTAGGTCCACTCGCGCGGGTCGGTGCCGCGCTGGATCGCCGCGTTCTCGGCGGGCAGGCCGAACGAGTCCCAACCCATCGGGTTCAGCACGTTGTGGCCACGGTGACGCCAGTACCGTGCGGTCACGTCAACGTAGGCGTAGTTTTCGGCGTGGCCCATGTGCATGTCGCCCGAGGGATACGGGAACATGCCGAGCACGTACTTGCGCGGACGCGGGTCCTCATCGCCACCCGTGGCGAACGGGTCTGTTTCGTCCCAAAACGCCTGCCACTTGCGCTCGAGCGCGGCAAAGTCGTAGATGGCCTTGTCGTCGGCGTGGTGTGGGTGGTCGTTGTGGGGCTCAGACACAGATGTTCCCGTCATGAAAATGTGCTGCCGCGGGCAGACGGCATCCGTTCAGAATACCGGACGCGCGGGGCACTGATGCGGGCCTGCTACCAGCCTGCGGGCACCGCCGCGCCGAGTGCCGCCAGTGGCGCGCGCACTTTCACCCCGACCTCCTGGACTTCCTCCACCACGACCGAACCCGAGGTGATCCCGCCGCCGCTCCCCACGGTCGCGACATCGCCGTGCAGAATGATCGTTCGGATCACCATGGCAAGGTCGACAGTTCCGTCGAAGCCGATGTAGCCCCAGCATCCCGCGTAGATGCCGCGCGATGCGCGTTCAAGGCCTCCCAGGTGCGCCATCGCGCTGCGCTTCGGGGCACCGGTCATCGAACCCGCGGGGAATGTTGCGGCGAGCAGGTCCGACACCGAGACGCCCTGCCGCAGTTGCCCCGACACCGTGCTCACCAACTGATGCACCTGCGCGTATGTTTCAACGTTCAACAGCGCATCGACGCGCACGCTACCGGGCTCACACACCCGGGTGAGGTCATTGCGCATCAGGTCGACAATCATGACGTTCTCGGCCTGTTCCTTGGTGCTCGCACGCAGTTCGGCCGCGAGCGCCGCGTCGGCCCGGGCGTCGCTCCCGCGCGGACGCGTGCCCTTGATGGGCTTGGTCTGCACCCGCCCGTCGGCCACGCCGAGAAACTGTTCGGGCGAAGCACTGAGCAGCGTCGCGCCCGCAGCGCGAATGAACCCCGCGTGATGGCTCGGACTCGACGCCCGCAGCGCCGCGAACACCGACGGCGCATCGAATGGCACCGGGCCTGCGGGCACCGTGAACTGCGTCGTCAAGCAGAGTTGATACGCATCGCCAGCGCGAATCACGTCGTGGCATGCCCGGACGAGGTCGGCATGCTCGCCCGCAGTGTGCCCGGATGTCGCGATCCGCTTGGGCGGCGCCTGAAGATCAGCGGATGCCGCAGCCTCCCCCGCCCGAACCCACGCGCGCACGCGCTCGGCCCACGCCGCCGCCTGCGCGGCCGGAGCGACCGCCCACACCCGCTGTGTCGCGTGGTCAAAGGCGACAAACGCATCCACGCGAAGCCATGCGGCGGGCGGGACTACCGGGCCAGGGGTCGTCACCACCTCCGGGCCGGGGGTCGTCGCCACCTCCGGGCCGAGCCCCGCATGCGCGGCACCCCATTCATACCCGAACCAGCCGACGTAGCCACCGCGAAACGCGCCGACGCCGGAAGGCAGCGCCGCGTCCTCACCCGGGTCAGATACGGGCCGCGGCGCATCGTGCCGCAACACCGTTGCCAACACCGGGTCGATCGCGGCCGGCTCCCCCAGGCCGAGGTAGCTGTGGCCAGCGCGGGCGCCGGCGCTGGCATCCAACCAAAAAGCATCGGGATGCCTCGCCGGGCCGCCCGCAAATACGACAGCGGGATCGGTCCATTCGGCAAGGGCAATCGCCACCAAACTGGGAGCGGGTCTGAAGGTCACGCGACTAGGCTACGGGCACTATGTCGACTCCTGCTGCACGCATGTTTCAATGGCGCGGGGGCGAACTCGTGCCCACCATCACCGACGAGGGTGAGGCGGTCCGGCTTCTCGCGGCCGATTCGTGGCTGACTGTCGACGGCAGCACGCGTGGGCTCGAGCTGCACCGTCAGCGATTCACCGCCGCGGTCGAGGCACAACTGGGCACGCGCACCCCGCCAGCCCGGGAGCTCGAGTCGTTCTGGCACGCCGTCGCCGCCATGGTTCCCGCCGAGGGTCGTGCGTTTCCACGGGTCGAACTGGCGCTGGCCGACGGTTCTGGCGCGCCACAGCTTCGCGCCCGGATGCGCCCTGCCCCGCCCACCCGCACGTCGATCGCGCTCATGACGCACACGGGCGAGGACCCACGCACCCGCCCAGAGATCAAGGGCCCCGACCTCGGCGCAATGCTCGACCTGCGAGGCGCGGCAGAGGCAGCCGGCGCCGATGAGGCAGTGCTGCTTGTCGACGGCCAGGTCGTCGAGGGCGCAACAACCGCCCTGCTGTGGTGGAACGGCGACACGCTGGTGACGGTGCCGAATTGGATGCCGCGCGTGTCATCGGTGACCGAACTCAGCATCCGCGCGCTCGCGACCGCGTTCGGCACCGAGGTCGTCGAGTACCTGGCTCGCCCCGAAGAGCTCGACCACAAAGAAATCTGGGCAGTAAATGCCTTACACGGCATACGCATTGTCACCAGCTGGATCGACGGGCCGATTCCGGCCGCCGAACCGGGCCGTCACGACCGCTGGCGCAGGAGCCTCGATGCGCTTCGCCGGCCGGCAACCTAAGCTCAATTCGTGAACGAGTTTCTCACCTGGATGCTCGACGTCGTCCAAAACGTCGACCCGGTCCTCAGGACGCTCATCGCGGGCATCGCGATCATGCTCGAAACCAGCGTGCTCATCGGACTCATTGTGCCCGGCGACACCATCGTGATCGTCGCCGCGACGGGCGTCGGCTCGCCGCTCGAAGGCGTGATGCTCGGCCTCGTGGTGCTGATCGGCGCGCTCATCGGCGAGAGCATCGGCTTCTGGCTCGGACGCATCCTCGGCCCATGGCTACAGGCATCCTGGGTCGGAAGACGTGTTGGCGCAGCAAACTGGGAGCGTTCGCAGCGCTACCTTGCACGCCGTGGCGGGCCCGCAATCTTCCTCTCACGGTTCCTCCCCGTGCTGCACTCGCTCGTGCCACTCACGGTTGGCATGAGCCGCTTTGCCTACCGTCGATTCCTGCTGTGGACTGCCCCTGCGTGCGCGATTTGGGCGGCGTTGTATGTGAGCATCGGCGCACTCGCGGCCGGCACCTATCGCGAACTTTCCGACCGCATTCACTGGGCCGGATACATCTTCGTGGCGATCATCGTCGTGTTCATCGTGCTGGCATATGTCGCAAAGCGCATAATCATGCGAAACGAACGCGACCACATCGAAGCACCGGATGCCGCAGCCCTGCCCGCTGACAATACTGAAGCTGACGCAACCCCGGGGAGTTCGGCCGGCTCGTGAGAGAATGACTGCGATGTCTACGAAGCCCACCGCCGAGCCGGCGCCACAGGACCCAGCGGCGGGATCAGCTCATGGCACCGAGGCCGACCGCGCCAAGGGCGGGCGCCGTCGGGCCGACCGCACCAAGCCGCACTGGTTTGCGCGGGTCGAAGGTCGCGTGCATGCATGGCGTGAGCGTCGTGCACGTCGGCGTGGGCATCGGCCTACCGTCACGGCATTTCCTGGCTACGGCGGCGCCGATTGGGTCCGTGTGCTGGGCCGCGTCCTGATCGTGCCCCCGCGCCGCGGCAAGGGCGCGGGTGAAGCGGCGACGGTGCGCGGTTGGCGGAGCTTCGCCGGCATCCCCGTCGGCTTCTCGACCGTGACGATCACCGTGCAGGGCGTGAACCACAATGTCGTCGCCGATCGCGGTGGCGTTGTCGACGTGCTGCTGCACGCAACGCTCGAGCCCGGCTGGCAAAGCCTGACAATGTCGGTGGAGGGCTGCGCGCCCGTCGAGTCGCGCGTCTTCGTCGTTGCACCGGACGTAAAGTTCGGCGTCGTTTCTGACGTTGACGACACCGTCATGGTCACTGCGCTGCCCCGCCCGCTCGTTGCCGCGTGGAACTCGTTCGTCGTCGACGAGCACGCGCGACTCCCCGTCCCGGGCATGGCCGTCCTCCTCGAGGGGCTTGCCCGTGATCATCCCGGTTCCCCCGTGATCTATCTGTCGACCGGCGCGTGGAACATTGCCCCCACACTTTCGCGGTTCCTCAGCCGCCGCCTCTTCCCGCAGGGGTCGATGCTGCTCACCGACTGGGGGCCGACCCACGATCGGTGGTTCCGCAGCGGCGTCGAGCATAAGCTGCACAACCTGCGACGCCTCGCGACAGAATTTCCCGACATCAAATGGCTCCTCATCGGTGATGACGGTCAGCACGACCCCACCACGTACGCGCGATTCGCCGCCGAGTTGCCCCAGCACGTTGCCGGTGTCGCAATTCGCCAGCTCTCAAGCAGCGAAGCGATGCTGGCGGGCGGGCGGGCAAGCGAGACCGAGCACGCGATCCCCTCGATCCCTTGGATTGCGGCGCCAGACGGCGCCGGCTTGCTCGAACGACTCGATGACGTCGGCCTGGCCTGACCGCTCGCGCTAGAACAGCCGAGCTTCGTCCCCACCGGTCGCCGCAGCGGGCTTCGCCGCAGGAGGCCTCGCAACAGCGGGCCTCACCTCAGCGGTTACCCGGATCGCCTCCGCAACTGGCACCGCAGCATCCATCGCGGCGCCAATCAGCGAGCCCTGCGCATTCGAAGATCCGAGCCACTCGTCGGCAAAATCTGGGGCGATGAGCAGCGGCATCCGATCATGAAACTGTTCAAGGTGCGGGGCTGCCGGCTGCATCACGATGCTGAAGCACGTGTACTCCTCGCCGTCGGAGGTCCGGCCCGGGCGTGTGACAGCGGCCATGCCGACCAGTGCGTTGTCGCCGCTCGCGAAGCGTTGCCACACCCGCGACGGCTTCGCCATCTCGCGCCACGAGGTCGCCGGAACGATGGCCCGGGCAGGCAACGGCCCCCTGCCGGAGGCGAGCCGCTCCGCGCGGGTGTTGATCGACGCGAACTTTGCGGGAGCGCCATCGACGAGGTATCCCCACCATCCAAGGTCGAGGCGCCGACCCTCGTCGTCACGGCGAAGCACGGGGTTCAGGTTCCGCAGGTTCTTGCCCGTCGGCAGCAGGGTTTCGCCGGCGTTTGCGGCCGCCCATTCGCGGAGCATCCCCAGCAACTCGGCGTCGCCCGCGAACAGCCCATCGGGATCGCTCAGGCGCGGATCGAGCCCATAGCTTGCACACATGCCTGAAAGGCTAGTCCGCGACATCGCATGCGCCCACCCCCGCGCGCGTGCGAAGATCGCCGTGTGACCGAACGCACCCGCTGGATCCCAGTCATCGTGCTCCTCGCCTGCGGGGTCGCCGCGGCGATGATGTTCGCCAAGGTCGCGGCAATCTTCGTGCCGGTGCGCGAGCACTTCGCGAGCTCCGATGTCGTGATCGGGCTCGCCATCTCACTCCCGGGGCTGCTCGCATGCGTGCTGGGTGTCACCGCGGGCGTGCTTGTGGGCGAGCTGGGTGCGCGGCGCGTGTTGCTTGCGTGCATGGCGGCCGGTGCGGTGCTCTCGCTCCTGCAGGGTCTCGATCTGCCGCTCTGGCTGTTTCTTGTCGGCCGCACGCTTGAGGGCGTGGCGCACCTGGGCGTCGTGATCGCCGCTCCGGTGCTGATCATCAGCCTGAGCGCTCCACGCCAGCGGGGGCTCGTGATGGCAATCTGGGGCAGCTTCTTCGGTCTGGCGTTTGCGCTCACTGGTTGGCTCGCCCCGATCATCGAGGCGGAGGGCGGGCCCAGACTCGTGTTCGCAGCGCACGGCCTGCTGATGGCTGCACTGCTCGTGCTCACGCTGGTACTACTCCCCCGCAGCCTCGGAGCGCCCGTTCGCGGCGAGCGACTCACCTGGCAGCGCTTCGGCACCGAGCACCTCGAGTCGTACCGCAACATGCGCTCACTCCTGCCGGGCACCGTCTTCGTGTGGCACACCCTGATGTACACGTCGCTGGTCACGTTCATTCCGCTTTTTGGCAGTCCCGAAGCGCTCGGCATGCTCCTGATTTGGATGCCACTGCTCAGCATTCTCGGAACCCTCAGCGCAGGCTTCGTCATCCGCGTCTTGCCCCGACCCGCGCTGGTCGCAAGCGCCGGCTACGCCATGGTTGCGGTGCTCACGATCGCGGTGTGGCTCGCGATCAGCGGCGACGTCGACATCGTGGCGATCGCGCTCGTGTTGATGTTCTTCTCCGGGCTGATCCAGGGTGCCGCGTTCTCACTCATCCCGGCACTCAGCACCGACCCCGCGATCAACGCGCGCGCAAACGGCACCATCACGCAGCTTGGCAACCTCGGCAATCTGCTCGGCTCGCCGCTGTTTGCCGCCGCCCTCGCCGGCACGATGTTCGGCACCTTCGGTACGGTGGCGTTGCTGGTGGTTGTCTTGTGCGTCGGCGGCCTCGTGATGTGCGCCGTTACGCTGCGGTGGATGCGTCGACACGGCGTGCGGCCCACACCCCAGACAGCACACACACCGTAAAGATCGCGATTGCGACCACGATGATCAGCATCGGGAGGGTCCAGCCGCCCGAAACCTCGTGCAGCAGGCCGACCAGCGGCGCCGATGTGGCCGCGATGACATAGCCGCAGCCCTGCACGAGCGCCGACATTCCTGCCGCTTCACCACTCCCCCTGGCGATCCGCACAAGCGTCGTGAAAATCACCACGAAACCGCCGGCCTGCCCAAGCCCGCCAAACACCACCCAGATCAAGAACAGGCTGGGCGCCAGGAGCAGTCCGAGCGCCATGGTCAACCAGCATCCGCAAATCACCAGCGCGGGCACAATCGGCGAGCCAAACCGCGCAAGGAGCGGCACGAGAAACGCGCCCGCGATACCGAACCCCTGAAACATCGACGCCAGCGCACCGGCGCCCGCCTGATCGGTTCCAAGCGTGTCGGCAAGAAACGTCGGCAGCCAGGTCGAGATGCCGTAGTAGGCGAACGATTGCATGCCAAACGCGCCAGCAAGCATCCATGCGACGGGGATGCGCCATGCCGGGCGCTCACCCGCGTGAGCCGCGCGGACGACCGGCATTGGTCCGGTGAGTTCGTCAACCGTCTGCTGCGGCCCGGTGACGGCTGGCGGGTGCGCGCCGCTCTCGCCTGAATCGTGCTGCGCCCACGAGCGCGCGCCGCGATCCCGGCGCATGTGGACGCCCCAGAGCGCGAGCCCACCCAGCGCGAGCACCCCCCACGCGAGCAGGGCGAGCGGCCAGCCAATCATGGCAGCCAAGGGTGCCGTACCGAGCGATGTGAGCAGCGAACCGAGGTTCAGCATCGCCGTGTATGCCGCGGTGACGATGGCCACGCGCTCGCCCGGCACATCGAGCCTGATGATCACGGGCATCACGACATTGCCCACGGTAATGGCCGCCCCAATGATCAGCATGCCGGCGAGCATCCCGCCAAACCCGGGCAGTGAGCGCACAAGCGTGCCGAGCAGGACGCCCGAGAGTGTGAGCAAGACCGCTGTTTCGGCACCCGCGCGCCGAACCACGAGCGCCGCCAACGGCGTCAGGATCGCAAACATCAACACCGGCACGGTAGTGATGAGCCCAGCAGCGGATGCCGTCAGCACCAGGTCGTTCGCAATGTCACCCAACACCGGGGTCGGCGCCACGATCGGCCCGCGCATGCTCACCGCCGCGACGAGCACACCCGCCACCACCAACCACGGAATCCGCCGCGAACGTTGAGAGCGAGTCGCGGAAGCCATGATCCAAGCCTACGAGTCGGCCAGTCCTGCTTCGATCAGCTCGCGAGCCCACAGATAGTGTTCTCCACCGCTCATCAGGCAATACCTACCGAACGGCAGGCCGTGCATCCATGGAAAGAGTGTGGGGTCTGCCAGCGCGTCGTCGTCGTAGGCCGAGACCGCGTCTTGCAGGCGTTCGTGCGAATCGACCAATCGGCCGCGGAGCTCGTCGATCGGGGTGCTACGCCACTCGTCGCGCAGCTTCACGTTCAGCGCGTCAAGGTCACGCCAGGTGTAGCCCTCGGCAGGCACCTCGGGGATGCCGCCCTGCGCGGCGATCACACTCCACGATTCGCGCGCGAGGTGCCACGCATGCAAATGGGCCAGCACGTCGGCCACAGTCTCGTAATGACTGTCACCCGCGAACTTCTTATCGAACGCCTCGGGCGGAAGTGCGTCGATGAATGCCAGCAGCGCGTCCATCTCGGCGGCGTTGCGCGCGAGGATCGCATCGCGTTGAACCGTTGTCATGGCGCGACTCTATCGCCGCGCCCGCCCACAGCACCATGCCGAATTCTCGTGCCCGGCCGCGCGCCGCGGCGCGATGGTTAGGGCGTGGTCGAGGCGACGGTGGACTCGTCGACGGCGTCGCCCTCGGCAGCGAGCTGTGCCGAGGCATCCACCCAGTCTGAGAGCTTCGCGCGCGCCGCACCCGAGTCGATCGCTGCGGCCGCAAGAGTCAGCTGTTCGTCGAGGCGCTCAAGGAGCGGACGCGCAACCTGCGTCGCGTCGCCCGCGAGCTTGAACGTAACCATGCCCGCCGCCGCGTTGAGCAGCACAATGTCGCGCACCGCACCGCGCTCGCCATCGAGCACTCGCCGTACGACCTCTGCGTTCTCCGAGGGGGCACCGCCGCGGAGCGCATCGATCGTCACAAACGGGATCCCAAGATCGCGAGGGTCGAGATCGTGCTCGTGGATGTCGCCGCGGCTGACCTCCCAAATATGGCTGTGGCCCGTCGTAGTCAGTTCGTCGAGGCCATCGTCGCCACGGAACACGAGCGCCGTGGCGCCCCGGGTGCGGAATACGCCGGTGATCAGCGGCACCCGATCGAGCTGCGCGACACCGACAGCGTTCGCTTCGGCGCGGGCCGGGTTGCACAGCGGACCCAAGAAGTTGAAGACCGTCGGCACACCCAACTCGGCGCGAGTCGCCGCCGCGTGGCGAAAACCGGGGTGAAACGCCGACGCGAACGCGAAGGTAATGCCGGTGCGGCGGAGGGTCTCCGCAACGCGTTCCGGCGACAACGTGAGGTCAATGCCGAGCGCCGCGAGCACATCCGAAGATCCAGAAGACGAGCTTGCGGCCCGGTTCCCGTGCTTAATAACAGGGATGCCGGCAGCCGCCGCAACAATCGAGGCCATTGTCGACACGTTCACGGTGCCGAACTGGTCGCCACCAGTGCCCACGATGTCAAGTGCCATCGGGTCGACGTGCAGCGGGAGCGCCGCCTCAAGGATCGCGTCACGAAAACCGACGATCTCACTGACCGTCTCGCCCTTGGCTCGAAGAGCAACCAAGAACCCTGCAAGCTGCGACGGGGTGGCGTCACCGTTCATTACTTGCCGCATCGCCCAGGTGGCTTCCGAGACGCTGAGGTCTTCGTTTCGTAACACGGCAGCGATCACAAGAGGCCAAGTCGTCGTCTGCATGATTGCAATTCTATAGAGCGGAGTACGCCCGAACCGGACGTGTTGCAGTCGTTTGGTGGCCACGATCCCCATCGTGACCTGGACATCCAGCGGCTTCACAGATCGCTTCCGGCGATCCCCCAGCAAGCACAATTACATTTGTCTGAGCGTCCGCGAAAGCCAATCACCGACCGACGTGCAAATCTCGCTCTGGTTATCGGTCATAATGGTTCTGTGACGACGACCCAAGCTAACTACGCCCCGGCGGCGAATCTCAGACGACCCGACCCAGTGTCGGTCGGTACGATCGTGTGGCTCGGCAGTGAAGTTATGTTCTTCGCCGGCCTCTTCGCGATCTACTTCACCCTGCGCAGCACCTCACCCGATTTGTGGGCTGAGCGCACGACACTCCTGACGGTCCCTTACGCGACCGTCAACACGATCATCCTCGTGCTGTCGTCGTTCACCGCCCAGATGGGCGTGTTCGCGGCTGAGAAGCGCCGTCCGTATTCGACTGGCAAGGGCCTCCGCAACTGGGGAATGGTTGAGTGGTTCTTCTTGACCTTCGCCCTGGGTGCCATCTTCGTGTCCGGCCAGGTTTGGGAATACTCCATGCTGGTCGCCGAAGGTATGCCCATCTATGCGGATGCCTACGCCTCAGCCTTCTACATCACCACTGGCTTCCACGCCATCCACGTGACCGGCGGACTGATCGCCTTCCTCCTCGTAATCGGGCGTGCCTACGCCGTGAAGAACTTCGGTAAAAAGGAGGAGACGAGCGCAATCGTCATCTCCTACTACTGGCACTTCGTCGATGTCGTGTGGGTTGCACTGTTCCTCGTCATCTACTTCCTGAAATAGAGCGGAGCAGCACATAAACATGGCTACTCAGAACAATCGCCGCGCTGCAAAGCCCGCGAAAGCGCCCCGCACGGGTCGCCGCAGCCCTTGGGCCGCAGCCGCACTCATCGGCATTGGCCTGCTCATCACGGGCGGCGTCTATGCCGGCGCAACCGCGGCCTCCGCTGGTTCCGGCTCGAACGACTCGGTCGCGACGTCGCTCACCACCGAAGACGGCAAGAAGCTGTTCCAGGCAAACTGCGCCTCGTGCCACGGCATGAACCTGCAGGGCACCTCGAACGGCCCTACCCTCATCGGCGTGGGCGCGATGGCAGTCGACTTCCAGGTCGGCACTGGCCGCATGCCGCTGCAGGCTCAGGGGCCCCAGGCTCCGTCCAAGCCCGTGCAGTTCACGGACGCCCAGGTCACCGCAATGGCCGACTGGGTACAGTCCGTCTCGCCCGGTCCTGGCATTGCCGACGAACGCTACCTCGACGGTGAAGGCGACGCCGGCCGTGGTGCCGAGCTGTTCCGCATCAACTGCGCAATGTGCCACAACGTTGGTGGCGCCGGTGGCGCACTGACTGAGGGCAAGTACGCGCCCGGACTTGCCGGTGTGCTCCCGCAGCACATCTACGCCGCTATGGCGACCGGCCCGCAGAACATGCCTGTCTTCAGCGACATGAACCTGACGCCTGATGACAAGCGCGACATCATCAGCGCACTCATGTGGAGCCACGAAAACGGCACGCCGGGTGGCTACACCCTTGGTGGATTCGGCCCAGTTGCTGAAGGACTCTTCATCTGGATCTTCGGTATCGGCGGCTTGGTCGCTGTAACCGTGTGGATCACGGCGAAGTCCAACTAGTCCACAACTTAGACACGCACGATACGAATGGAAACGCACGAGGAGCACAATGGCACACGATGACGGGTCGCTCGACGACGGACGGAGCTTCGTCCCCTCGACCGGGCTCGCGGTTGTCGTCCACGACGCCCCCGCGGCGCCGGCACTGCCCCCGCACCGGGAGCGCGTAACGGACAAAGACCCCGCGAAAATGCGGAGCGCAGTGCGCGCCGTATACACGTGGTTCTACCTCTCGGTCGCGGGAAGCATCTGGGCTATTGCCGCCTACATGATCTTCCCGATCGAGGATGGCCGCTGGAGCAGCATTACCGAGAACAACATGTTCATCGGTATCGGTTCAGCGCTGGCACTGCTCGCACTCGGCATCGGCGCCATCCACTGGTCGAAGGCTGTGATGAGCGACGTCGAGCACGTCGAGCACCGCCACCCGACCCGTGGCAAAGACGCGACGCGCGAAGTTGCGATCGAGGTCTTCGAGGAGGCGAACGAAGACTCCGGTTTCGGTCGCCGCACGATGATCCGCAACTCGCTGTTCGCGGCGCTGATCGCCTTCCCGTTGCCGGGCATCGTTCTCTTCCGCGGTCTCGCACCTCACGGTGTCGACCCGGTGGAGCTGCTCGAGAACACCATGTGGGAGAAGGGCACTCGGTTGGTCAAAGACCCGACCGGTACCCCGATTCGCGCAGCAGACGTGACCATCGGCTCCGCCGTGCACGTGATCCCCGAGTCGCTCACCGAGCTCAGCCACAGCGATGGTTACCTCGAGGAGAAGGCAAAGGCAATTGTGTTGCTGATGCGCTTGCGCCCCGAAGAACTGATCGAGTCGCCTGAGAAGGCTGACTGGTCGTACGACGGCATCGTTGCGTACTCGAAGGTCTGCACCCACGTTGGTTGCCCCGTTGCTCTTTACGAGCAGCACACGCACCACCTGCTGTGCCCCTGCCACCAGTCGCAGTTCGACGTGACCGACCACGCGGCCGTGATCTTCGGCCCCGCGGCCCGTCCGCTGCCCCAGCTCCCCATCACGGTGGACGCTGATGGCTACCTGGTCGCACGCAGCGACTTCCATGAACCCGTCGGCCCGAGCTTCTGGGAGCGTCATTGAGTACCTCAACTGTTGAAGAGAAGAAGAAAGACGCCCCCCTGGGTGGTCGCTTCATCGGCGCAACGTCGAACTACATCGACGAGCGCACAAGCCTCTCTGGCTTTATCAAGGAGCTAGGCCGCAAGGTCTTCCCTGACCACTGGTCATTCATGCTCGGCGAGATAGCCCTGTGGAGCTTCGTCGTGGTGCTGCTTTCCGGCACATTCCTGACGTTCTTCTTCCAGGCATCCATGGTCGAGACCCACTACACCGGTCAGTACCCGCTGATGCGTGGCATCCCGATGTCTGCGGCACTCGAGTCGACCCTGCGCATCTCATTTGATGTGCGCGGTGGCCTCCTTGTGCGTCAGATCCACCACTGGGCAGCATTGCTGTTCGTGGCTGGTGTCGGCATCCACATGCTCCGCGTGTTCTTCACGGGTGCGTTCCGCAAGCCCCGCGAGCTCAACTGGGTCATCGGCTTCGTGCTGTTCATCCTGGCCATGGCTGAGGGCTTTACCGGTTACTCGCTCCCCGACGACCTGCTCTCGGGTAACGGTCTGCGCATTATCGACGGCATGGTCAAGGGCATCCCGCTCATCGGAACCTGGACTTCGTTCCTGTTGTTCGGTGGCGAGTTCCCGGGCACCGAGATTGTCGGCCGCCTTTACACGCTGCACATCCTGTTGCTGCCGGCGATCCTGGTCGCACTCCTTGGTGTCCACCTCATGTTGATGATCATCAACAAGCACACGCAGTTCGCTGGCCCCGGCCGCACGAACGACAACGTCGTGGGCTACCCGATGATGCCCGTTTACATGTCGAAGATGGGCGGATTCTTCTTCCTCGTCTTCGGTGCAATCGTCGCCATCGCGAGCTTCTTCTCGATCAACGCGGTCTGGAACTATGGCCCGTACGACCCGTCACCGGTGTCGGCGGGTACGCAGCCTGACTGGTACATCGGATTCGCTGACGGCGCGCTGCGTCTGGTGCCACCGCACCTCGAGTCAGTGTTCTGGGGCCACACCTGGTCGTGGAACATCCTGATCCCGCTCGCTGTGATCGGTATCTTCATCATCCTCGTCCTGATCTACCCCTTCATCGAAGCGTGGATCACGGGCGACAAGCGCGAGCACCACATTGCTGAGCGTCCCCGCAACGCGGCGACCCGCACGGCAATCGGTGCAGCCGGTGTCACGTTCTACGCTGTCATGTGGGCAGCCGCGAGCTCGGACCTCATGGCAACGCACTTCTGGCTGACGATGGAGGGTGTCATTCACGCCCTGCAGGCGCTGCTCATCCTCGGCCCGATCCTGGCGTACTTCGTTACCAAGCGCATCTGTATCGCGCTGCAGCGTAAGGACCGCGAGATCGTGTTGCACGGTTACGAGTCGGGCCGCATTGTCCGCCTCCCCGGTGGCGAGTACATCGAGGTCCACCAGCCCGTCGATGAGTACGAGCGCTGGAAGCTGATCGCCCACGAGAACTACGAACCGCTTGTGGTTCGCCCGAACTCGCGTGGACGAATTGCCTGGCACGAGAACCTCCGTGCGAGCATCTCGCGCTGGTTCTTCGAAGACCGTCTCACTCCCGTGACCAACGCGATGCTGGCTTCCGGCCACCACGACGAGGTCGAGGAGCAGGAGCACATTGCCGAGGGCAAGGCTGCCGAGATCGCTTCGCAGGAAGAAAAGAAGCACAAGTAGTCGTCACACCGCGTGTGACAAAAGCGGGGCCGTCCTTCGGGACGGCCCCGCTTTCTCGTTCCCACTCCACTCCCCCGGCCCTCGAACAATGCCACAGTCGTAGCATCGAGATATGAGCACAGTTTCGTCGTTCCCAAGCGATCCCGATCAGCCCAGAGATGCCGCCGCACACTTTGCCGCGCGCCTCCGCTTCGAGACAGATCCCTCCGATGTCTACACGGCGCAGAAGCAGGGCGATGCGGTCACACTCATCGACGTGCGCAGTGACGAGGCCTGGCGCCAAGGCCGCATTCCCGGCGCGCTCCACATGCCATACGCCGAGATGCCCGAACGAGCACTCGCCGAGCTGGATCCCGCGGTACCGGTCGTTGTCTATTGCTGGAGTCCGGGTTGCAATGCGGGGCACAAGGGTGCGCTCGCACTCAGCACCCTCGGCTTCACCGTGCGCGAGATGATTGGCGGCTACGAGTACTGGGTGCGAAGCGGGCAGCCCACCGAAGACGACAGCGGCCCCCTCGAGCGCGTCTTCGACCCGCTCACGATGGTTGTGCGCAAACGGGCGTAGTCCACGCCGCTCTCCCCCGGCACAGCCCCTCGCGCGGCCGTGTAGCTCAAGCACGACCAGCCGACGTCGTATGGCGGCGAGGAGGCCTCCTGCCAACGCACTGACCCAGGTGGGGCCGTTGCTGCCCTCGTAGCGCCGTGACGGCCCGTGCAACCCCAATCCCTCTGCACCGCATGGGTGCGGCCCGCAAGGCGACACGTGCCGCGCGTGACGCCGGCACACAGTTGCGCGTGGTGCCGGCCTGTGTGGCGCTCCGCGACGCCCACCACGGCCTTGCCGAGCAGGCCTGTCGCACCCGTACGTCGCGCCCCGCCCGTCTCCCGCGCCGCGCGCCGGTACCCCGAAACGGACCAGCACACCGCCAGCTCGTTCCCGCGCGTGAAGGTTGGGCTGCGGGCGGCGGGCGCCGAGCCCGTGCGCGTCCCGCGCGAGACGCAGCGCGTGTCCCGAAGCCCAGGGCGAGACCCTGCGCGGCAGGACCCAGAGGGCGTATCGCCGCACCCCGAACCGGCACGGCCGCGCCGACGACGCCCGGCCCGGCCCGGGCCTACGGCGGGCCGGGCCGGGCCGGGCCCGCGCAACCAACGCGAAACGCCACCGTCCGGAGACGGTGGCGTTTCGGGTAAAGCGGTAAAGCGGTGTCTAGCGTGCGAAGTATCCGCGGTAGTACTCGTAGGTCCAACCGACGAGCGCGACCACGAAGATTGCGCTACCGATCCAGGAGAGCCACGTGCCGATCGCCAGGCCGATCAGGAAGATCGCAGCCGAGCTTGCGAGCACCAGCGGCCACCATGACCACGGCGAGAATTCGCCGACCTCAGGGTCACCGTCATCGATGTCTGCAACGAGGCTGTCTTCAGGAAGCTCGCCGCCCTGACGACGAATCTGCAACACCAGGTAGAACCCAATCAGCGCAGCCATGATTCCACAGAGCAAGAGGGCGATGGTTCCGACCCACTCAATCTGGTTGACGAGCGGCCGACCGGGGTGGGCGAGAATGCTCCAGACGGTGTAGACCGCCGCGACGATCACGAAGAAGACCGTCAGGATCGCCATGAGGGCAATATTGCTCTTCACGGTTACTTGACCTTTCCGTCAACGAGGGGCGAACCAGCCGCGTCATTGCCCGAACTCGTACCGTACGTAGGCGATGCCTCCGGGTGGTTGAGGTCGAACGCAGGACGCTCGCTGCGAATACGCGGGATAGACGTGAAGTTGTGACGCGGCGGCGGGCAGGAGGTCGCCCACTCAAGCGATCCACCGTAGCCCCACGGGTCGTTGACCGTGACACGAGGTGCCTTGCGCGCGGTAATCCACACGTTGAGCAGGAACGGAATCATCGACGCACCAAGCAGCATTGCGCCAATAGTCGAGACCTGGTTGCCAGCTGTCCAGCCGTCCGCCTCGGAGTAGTCCGCGTAGCGACGAACCATGCCGTCGACACCCAGCCAGTGCTGGATGAGGAAGGTCATGTGGAAGCCGATGAACAGCATCCAGAAGTGCACGTAGCCGAGACGCTCGTTGAGCATCTTGCCGGTCCACTTCGGCCACCAGAAGTAGAAGCCTGCGAACATCGCGAAGACGACGGTACCGAAGAGCACGTAGTGGAAGTGCGCCACGATGAAGTACGAGTCGGAGATGTGGAAGTCAAGTGGTGGCGAAGCCATGATCACGCCGGTGAGACCACCGAACACGAACGACACGAGGAAGCCGAGTGCGAACACCATCGGAGTCTCGAAGGTTACCGAGCCTCGCCAGAGGGTACCGATCCAGTTGAAGATCTTCACACCCGTTGGTACCGCGATGAGCATTGTCATCAAGGAGAAGAACGGGAGCAATACCGCACCGGTGACGTACATGTGGTGCGCCCACACTGCTACGGAAAGCGCAGCAATGGCGATCGTCGCGTAGACCAGTGTCTTGTATCCGAAGATCGGCTTTCGACTGAAGACCGGGAAGATCTCAGAAACGATACCGAAGAACGGGAGCGCGATGATGTAGACCTCGGGGTGGCCGAAGAACCAGAACAGGTGTTGCCAGAGCAACACACCACCGTTTTGTGGATCAAAGATATGCGCACCGAGCACGCGGTCGGCGGCAGCTGCAAGGATCGCGGCGGCGAGGACCGGGAAGGCCATCAGGATCAGGAACGAGGTGATCAGTGTGTTCCACGAGAAGATCGACATGCGCCACATGGTCATACCTGGTGCACGCATCGTGATGATCGTGGTGATGAAGTTGACCGCACCGAGGATGGTGCCGAAGCCACTCATGCCGAGGCCGAGCATCCAGAGGTTTCCGCCAGCACCGGGCGTGAATGTTGCGCTTGCGAGCGGCTGGTAAGCAAACCAGCCGAACGATGCAGCACCCTGCGGGGTAAGGAAGCCGGAGACCGCGATGGTCGAGCCGAAGAGGAACAGCCAGAAGGCGAACGCGTTCAGACGCGGGAACGCCACGTCAGGTGCACCGAGCTGCAGCGGCAGGATCGCGTTCGCGAAGCCTGCGAACAGCGGCGTCGCGAACATCAGCAACATGATCGTGCCGTGCATCGTGAACAGCTGGTTGTACTGCTCCATCGTCGGCACAACCTGCATGCCGGGCTGGAAGAGTTCGGCGCGGATGATCAGCGCCATCACGCCACCGATCATGAAGAACATGACCGATGCGATCAGGTACATGTACCCAATGACCTTGTGGTCAGTGGAGGTGATCCACCTGACGAAGATGTTGCCCTTTTGTTCAACCCGTGAAGAGCTCATCAACGCCGCTTGACGCGGTGGGAGCGGTGCTTCACGAGGCGGCAGAGTCTGCGTTGCCATTGTGACTACTTACCTTCCGATTCGGAGCCGGCCTGGGTACCCGTGCCGGGGAGGTTCTGGAGACGTTCGTAAGCCTTATCGATGTCACCCGTGTTGCCCTGCTTGCGCAGACCTTCGAGGTACTCGTCGTATTCAGCCTGGCTGACGACCTTCACGTTGAAGAGCATCATCGAGTGGTACTCGCCACACAGCTCGGCACACTTGCCGGCGAAGGTGCCTTCACGCGTCGGGGTGAACGACCACTGGTTGTCGCGACCGATGTACATGTCTTTCTTGTACAGGAAGTCGATGATCCAGAACGAGTGGATAACGTCGCGCGAACGAAGGTCAAGGGTGACCGTCTTGTCGACGGGAAGGTACAGCGTGGGCAGCTCTTCCTGAACGACATCGCCATTCGCCGCGGGCAGTGCCTGCACGCCCATGGTCCAGACAGCGTCGGAATTATCTTCCTTGTCGCCGTTGTACTGGAAGTCCCAAGCCCACTGCTTGCCGATCGCAGCGATCGACACGTCGGGATCGTCCCAATGGGTTTCGATTGCCGCCTGGTCGCGGGCGGTGAAGCTGAAGAACCCGAGCACGAGGATCAGCGGGATCACCGTGTAGAAGATTTCGATGGGCATGTTGTAGCGCATCTGAACGGGGAGGCCGCTCTGACCACGACTGCGGCGGTACGCCACGGTGGCCCAAAGCATGAGGCCCCAGGTGATGCAGCCAACAATCAGCAACACAATCCACGAGTTAGTCCAAAGACCGGAGACACGCTCCGCCTGGTTCGTGGTGGCGGCTTCACCATCGATGAAGCCGGGCAGATAGCCATTCAGCTCCTGCGTGGTGCAACCGGCCAAGACCACTGCAGCTGCGACCCCAAGGGGGATGGCAGCCCAGCGAATACGACGATGAGAGCGCACGGTAAACCTTTCGGTGTCGCGGGTGTGACTTTGCCAGTCTAGCGGCATTCTCACAGGCAAGTCGGACCACTCACCCAGTCTGGCGCCTACGTGTCAGCGCAATTTCGCCCACGATCTGGGTTGTTCCGCGCACACAAAACGGGGAGGAGCCGAAGCCCCTCCCCGTTTGTGACAAATCGTCGTGCGCTGTTAGTTGAAGCTGTCACCACACGCGCAGCTACCGGCGGCCTGCGGGTTGTCGATCGTAAAGCCCTGTTCTGCGATCGTGTCTTTGAAGTCGATGTTCGCGCCGTCAAGGTAGGGCACGCTCATGCCGTCGATGATGACTTCAACGCCGTCGAAGTCGACTGTTACGTCGCCATCGAGGTAGCGCTCGTCAAAGTAGAGCTGGTAGATCAGGCCCGAGCAACCGCCAGGCTGCACGGCAACGCGCAGGCGAAGGTCGTCGCGACCCTCCTGGCTCAGCAGGCTCTTCACCTTTGCGGCGGCGGTGTCGGTGAGGCTCACGCCGTGCGCACGAGTCGTGGCGTCGGCAATCGTCGTGTCAGTCATGGCTCTCCTAGACGTTGGGGCGCGCCATGTGATGGGCGCGACATTCCCTTGATTCTATCGCCGCTTTGGCGTGCCGGGGCGAGTGCGCCCGCATTGAATGCACGGATGCCCCGTCCACCCGTGCACGAGACACACCCACACCCGGCCCGGTCACGCCGCGCTCATGCCGCGATCAGCGCAAGCCACGCAGTGCTCACGCAGCAGCAAGTGCGACTCACGACCCGCTCGTAGCCTGCATCCCATTCAGGCGCTGCAACAGCATGGCCTCGCTCAGCGTCGCGTTATGGAAGGTCGCAAGGTGGAGCGACTCGTTCGGGCTGTGCGCGCGGGACTGTGGATCCTCCACCCCGGTAACCAGAATCTGCGCGGCCGGAAACTCGCGCACGAGATCGGCGATGAACGGAATTGAGCCGCCCACACCCATGTCAATCGGCGCGACGCCGTAGCCGTCGTGCAGCGCGGTGCGGGCGAGCTCGACGGCCCAGCCCGCGGTGTCAACCAGGAAGGCCTCCCCCGTGTCGACGTCGTCGATGACCAGGTGTGCACCGAACGGCACGTTCGCCCGGAGGTGCACCTCGATCGCCGCGAACGCATCGGCCGCCGCCTGTCCTGGCGCGACTCGTGCGCTGATCTTCGCCGTCACGCTCTTCGAGAGCGTGTTCGAGGCGCTTGCAACATCGGTGAAGTCGACACCCGTGACAGTGATGGCGGGCTTGTTCCAGATGCGCCCCATAATCGAACCGGTACCGATCTCGTGGACCCCGTCAAGCAGGCCTGTGTCTTCACGGAGCTGCGCTTCGGAATAGTCGGGGGTCGCGGCATCCCGCACATGCAGCCCTTCGACTGCAACCGAGCCGTCGTCGCTCCACAGCGTGCCGAGCAGCTTGATCATCGCGAGCATGGCGTCGGGCACTGCGCCGCCAAACATTCCGGAGTGCGATGCGTGACCGAGCGTGTCGATACGGATGCGCATGGTGGCGTTGCCGCGAAGCGAGACGGTGAGCGCGGGCGTTTCGGTGTCCCAGTTGCCCGAGTCGGCGACGACGATCACGTCGGCGCGCAGGGTCTCCTTGTTCTCGCGCAGGAAGTCGGCGAATGAGCGCGAACCGAACTCTTCCTCGCCCTCAATAGACAGCACGAGCCCGACCTGCGGGTCGCCCGCGGTCACGTCGGACAACGCGCGCAGCGCACCGATGTGCGCCATGATGCCGGCCTTGTCGTCGGCCGCGCCGCGACCGTAAAGACGGCCATCGCGCACGGTGGGCTCAAACGGCGGCGAGAGCCACTCATCTTCGCGCCCGGTCGGTTGCACGTCGTGGTGCGCGTAGAGCAGGATCGTCGGTCGCCCGTTCTTCGCTGCCCGCGTTGCGAGCACGGCGGGCTGCCCGCGCTCCCCCGTGTCGCCGATGGGTGCGTCGGTGATGCGCACCTGGTCAAAGAGTCCGGTTTGCTCGGCAAGTGCGGCGACAGCCTCGGCACTCCGGCGCACCTGGGTCTGGTCGAACGACGGCCAGGCGATCGAAGGAATCCGCACGAGCTGGCCGAGGTCTGCAAGCGCGCTCGGGATGCCGCCTGCCACCGCCGCGCGAATCCGCTCGTCGGCCGACAACGCTTCGTCTGAATCGTTCATTGAGAGGTTTGGAGCCTGTTCGAAGGTCATGCGGGTAATCTTAAGAGCAATCTGCCCATTCTGAGGACGTCTACCGTGGCCAAGCACACCCCCACCCCTGAAGCTTTCGAAGGCGAAAGCGATCCCACCGCTGGGAAAGGACGCGCGACCCCGTCGCGTGCCGAGCAAGAAGCCGCTCGCCGGCGCCCGCTCGTAGCGAACACCAAGGAGGCGAAGGCTGCCGCCCGCGCCGAGCTCGCCGCCAAGCGCGACAAAGCCCGCATCGGCATGGCCGCCGGCGATGAGAAGTACCTTCCGGTGCGCGACCGTGGCCCGCAGCGTCGCTGGGTTCGCGACTTCGTCGACTCGCAATGGCACCTGGGCGAGTTCGTGATTCCCCTGATGGTGCTGGTGATCGTCGTCACGTTCATCAACATCCCGGTGCGCCAGGTCTACGCGATGATCGGCCTGTGGGGCTTCATCATCTTCGTGATCATCGACATGCTGTTCACGTCGTGGCGCACCAAGCGTGCGGTCCGCGCCAAGTTCGGCGAATCCCGGATGGAGAAGGGCCTCGGCTGGTATGCCGCGATGCGCTCGCTCCAAATGCGTGTGCTCCGGATGCCGAAGCCCCAGGTTCGCCGCGGCCAGAGCCCCGAATAACCACGACGTCAAAAGAGCGCCGCGCGATGTGATCGCGCGGCGCTCTTTTGTGTCTCGGCGCGTTGTGTCGCCAGTGGCTCGCTTAGCGACGCCGCGCGGCGAGCCCGCGATTGATCTGGCGACCCCAGAGCGGTCCGCGGTACAGGAACGCGGTGTAGCCCTGCACGAGCGTCGCGCCCGCGGCGAGCCGCTCGGCAACGTCGTCGGCGGTCTCGACGCCACCGACGGAGATCACACAAAACTCGCTCGGCACGGCCTCGCGTACAAGACGAAGCACCTCGAGCGAACGGGCCGCGAGGGGCGCGCCCGAGAGTCCGCCGGCACCGGCCGCGGCGACGACCGCCGCGTCGGTGGCGAGGCCCTCACGTGAAATCGTCGTGTTCGTGGCGATCAGGCCGTCGAGCCCAAGCTCAACGGCGAGACGCGAGACTCCGGTCACCTGTTCATCGTCGAGATCGGGGGCGATCTTGACCAGCAGCGGGGTCGATCCCGATACACCGCGCACCGCGGCGAGCAACGGGCCAAGCTGCTCGAGCTCTTGGAGCCCACGGAGTCCCGGGGTGTTGGGTGACGAGACGTTGACCACGAGGTAGTCGGCGAGCGGCGCGAGCAGGGCAGCGCTTCGCAGGTAGTCGTCGGTGGCGTCTTCGACTTCGACCACGCGGCTCTTGCCGATGTTGACGCCGAGCACCGGGCGGTGCTTCTTGCGCCGGAGGGTGCGCAGGCGGCGGGCTGCGGCATCCGCCCCCTCGTTATTGAAGCCCATGCGATTCACGACCGCGCGATCTGCGATGAGGCGGAACAGGCGCGGACGCGGGTTGCCGTCTTGCGCGATCGCGGTGACGGTGCCGATTTCGATGTGACCGAAGCCGAGGTTGCCGAGGCCGCGCGCACCGACAACGTTCTTGTCGAAGCCTGCGGCGATGCCGAACGGGCTCGGGAAGCGCAGGCCCAACGCCTCGACGGCAAGCTCCGGAGCCGGGCGCGTGAACGCCCTCGCCGCGGCGCCGAACGGAGGAACGCCGAGCACGCGGATCACGGCCATTGCCATGTGGTGCGCGGTCTCGGGATCAAAGCGCGAGAGGATCGTGTTAAAGAGGACGCGATACATCAGGCGGGCACGTCCGTGTGGCGGGCGCGCAGCGCTTCGATCGCGGTCTCGAAGTCTTCGAGCGATTCGAACGCCTGGTACACGCTCGCGAACCGCAAAAAGGCGACCTCGTCGAGCTCGCGAAGCGGACCCAGGATGGCGAGACCGATCTCGTTCGTGTCGATCTGCGACGAGCCGGTCTGACGCACGGCCTCCTCGACCTTCTGCGCGAGCACGGCGAGGTCGGAGTCGGTGACGGGACGACCCTGGCACGCCTTGCGCACACCAGAAATGACCTTCTCACGGCTGAAGGGTTCGATCACCCCACTGCGCTTGATCACGTTCAGGCTCGCGGTCTCGACGGTCGAGAAGCGGCCGCCGCACTCTGGGCACTGTCGGCGGCGACGAATCGAGAGGCCGTCATCGCTCGTGCGCGAGTCGATCACGCGCGAGTCGGGATTGCGGCAAAACGGGCAATGCATGGTGTCAGGACCCCTTGGACGTGGATTCGGTGGCGTTCGCCGCGAAGCGCGCCTGCACCGCCTCGCCGTGCGCGGGCAGCGCCTCGGCATCGGCGAGTGCGACGATCTTTTCGGCGACGGCCTGGAGCGCGGTCCGATCGTACTCGATCAGCTGCTGCGGCCGGAGGAAGGTGTGGGCGCCGAGGCCGGAGCCGTAGCGCGCCTGTCCCCCGGTCGGCAGCACGTGGTTGCTGCCTGCGAGGTAGTCGCCCAGGCTCACGGGCGCATAGGGCCCGACAAAGATCGCACCGGCGCTGGTGGTGCGCGCGGCGACGGCTGCGGCATCCGCCGTAACGACTTCGAGGTGCTCGGGCGCATACGCGTTACTAAACGCGATGCCCGCATCGAGGTCGTCGACGAGCACGATCGCCGACTGCGGGCCGGCGAGTGCTTCGGTGACGCGTGCCGAGTGGCGGGTGGATGCCACAAGCGCGGGCAACGCTGCAACGACGGCGTCGGCGAGGGCCCGAGACGGCGTGACCAGCACGGCCCCGGCCTGCTCATCGTGCTCGGCCTGGCTGATCAAGTCGACGGCGACGAGTCGCGCATCTGCGCCCTCGTCGGCGAGGACCAGGATTTCGGTGGCCCCGGCCTCGGCGTCGATGCCGACGACACCAGAAACGAGGCGTTTCGCCGCTGCGACAAAGTTGTTGCCCGGGCCCGTGACGACGTCGACGGGTTCGAGGCCAAGGTCGGCTACCCCGTATGCGAACGCGCCGATCGCGCCAGCGCCGCCCATCGCATACACCTCGGTGACCCCGAGGAGCCCGGCCGCGGCAAGAATCGTGGGGTGCACGCGGCCGCCCTCGTTCGCCTGGGGCGGGGATGTGATCGCGATCGACTCGACGCCGGCGACCTGTGCCGGCACGACGCTCATGACAACGCTGGAGGGATAGACCGCCTTGCCGCCGGGTACGTACATGCCGACGCGACGAACGGGCTGCCACCGCTGGATCACCCGGGCGCCCGGCCCAAACTCGGTGACTGCCGGCGCCGGCACCTGTGCTGCGGATGCCTCGCGCACACGCACGATCACGGCTTCAAGTGCGGCACGCACGCCGGGTTCGAGCGCGGCCAGCGCCTCGTCGATGTGTGACTGCGGGACCCGCAGCGCATGGCCTTCCACCCGATCGAAGGCCGCGGCCTGGGCGCGCAGGGCTGCCTCGCCGCCCGCCCGAACCTCGGCAATAATGCGCGCGGCGGCTTCGCCGGCTTCAGCGGTGGCCGCGGTCGCGCGCGGCACTGCCGCCAACAATTCGGCCGTTGTGTGGGTGCGCCCGGTCAGGTCGATGGTCTGAATCATGGTGATTCAAGGGTACTCGGGCCGCGCGGGTGCAACGGCCACCCGGTGCGGCCCGCCGCGCCGGTCAGGCCAGGCACTGCGGGCCGAGCAGACCCTTCAGATCACCGTAGAGATCTGCCGTCACGCGGACCGGCATCGGCACCTCGAACACCTTCGCCATTTGTCCCTTATAGAGACGCAGCCTCACCTCGGTGTCGCCCGTGTGCCGACGCAACACCTGGGCGAGCTCGCCCATGGTCTGCTCGGTGGCCCGGTGATCTGGCACCGAGAGCGTGAGTGGGCCCGCGGCATCCATCGACCCGACATCGGGAACGAACGCAGCCTGCGCGTGCAGGTTCAGCCCGTCGTCGCGCCGGCTGACTCGGCCGCGTGCGACAAGCAGGCTGTCGCCGATCAGGATGGACGAGAACTCCTGGTAGACCTTGCCCATAAACATGAGCGTGACCTCGCCGCTGAAGTCTTCGACCGTGATCATGCCGTAAGGGTTGCCGCTCGATTTCGCCACGCGGTGCTGCACGCTCGTGATGAGGCCAGCCACCGTCACCTGGTCGCCGTCTTGCACATCGTCGGAAGTCAACAGCTCTTGGATCGAGATCGAGGCGTGCTTCGCAAGTGGCGCCTCGAGCCCCGCGAGGGGGTGATCAGAGACGTAGAGCCCGAGCATTTCGCGCTCGAACGCGAGCTTGTCTTTCTTGGTCCACTCGGGCCGCTCGGGGACCTTAGCTGGCTGCGGCTCTTCGGCTTCGTCGTAGAGGCTGTCGAAGTCGAATCCGATCGCACCGGTTGCGGCCTTGCGCTTGACGTCGACGGCGGCCTCGGTCGCGTCTTCGTGAATCTCCATGAGCGCGCGGCGGCTGTCGCCCATCGAATCAAAGCCGCCCGCCTTGATGAGCGACTCGACCGTGCGCTTGTTCGCAACGTGCGCGGGCACGCGGGCGAGAAAGTCGTGGAACGAGGTGTACGGCTCGCCCTCGCGCGCCGAAACAATGCCGTCGACCACGTTGGTGCCGACGTTTCGCACAGCGCCGAGCCCGAAGCGGATGTCGTCACCGACGGCCGCGAAGTACTTGATCGACTGCGAGACGTCGGGCGGCATGACCTGGATGCCCATGCGGCGGCACTCGTTGAGGTAGATCGCCATCTTGTCTTTTGAGTCGCCAACGCTCGTCAGCAGCGCAGCCATGTACTCGGCCGGATAGTGCGCCTTGAGGTACGCGGTCCAGTAGCTAATGAGGCCGTACGCGGCCGAGTGCGCCTTGTTAAAGGCGTAGTCGGAGAAGGGCAACAGAATCTCCCAGAGCGTCTCGACCGCGGCATCCGAAAAGCCGTTGTCATTCATGCCCTGTCTGAAGCCGGCGTACTGCTTGTCGAGCTCAGACTTCTTCTTCTTGCCCATCGCGCGGCGCAGGATGTCGGCCTGGCCGAGGCTGAAGCCCGCGACCTTCTGGGCGATCGCCATCACCTGCTCCTGGTAGATGATGAGCCCGTAGCTGGTGCTCAGGATCTCGGCGAGCGGTTCTTCGAGCTCGGGGTGGATCGGTGTGATCGGCTGGAGCGCGTTCTTTCGCAGCGCATAGTTTGTGTGCGAGTCGGCGCCCATCGGGCCCGGACGATACAGAGCGATCACCGCGGAGATGTCTTCGAAGTTGTCGGGCTTCATCAGGCGGAGCAGGCCTCGCATGGGCCCACCATCGAGCTGAAACACGCCGAGCGTGTCGCCGCGCGAAAGCAGGTCGTACGAGGCTTCGTCGTCGAGCGTGAGGTCTTCGAGCACCAGCTTCTCGCCGCGGTTCGCGGCAATGTTGTCGAGCGCATCGTCGATGATCGTGAGGTTTCGCAGCCCCAAGAAGTCCATCTTGATGAGCCCCAGCGATTCGCACGCCGGGTAGTCGAACTGCGTGACGATCTGGCCGTCTTGCTCACGCTTCATGATCGGGATGATGTCGATGAGCGGCTCGCTCGACATGATCACGCCGGCAGCGTGCACGCCCCACTGGCGTTTCAGGTTCTCGATCCCCACGGCCGTGTCGTAGACAGTCTTCGCCTCAGGATCGGTCTCGATGAGCATCCGGAACTCACTCGCCTCTTTGAAGCGCGGGTGATTCTTGTCGAACATGCCCTCGAGCGGCATGTCTTTGCCCATGACCATGGGCGGCATTGCCTTGGTGAGTTTGTCGCCCATGCCGAACGGGAACCCGAGCACGCGGCTCGCGTCTTTCAGCGCCTGCTTCGCCTTGATTGTGCCGTACGTCACGATCTGCGCGACACGCTCGGTGCCGTACTTCTCAGTGACGTACTGGATGACCTCGCCGCGGCGCCGGTCGTCAAAGTCGATATCGAAGTCGGGCATCGACACGCGATCAGGGTTGAGGAAGCGCTCGAAGATCAGGCCGTGCTGCAGCGGATCAAGGTCGGTGATCCCCATCGCGTAGGCGGCCATCGATCCGGCACCCGAACCACGACCCGGACCCACGCGAATGCCGTTCTCTTTTGCCCAACGGATGAAGTCGGCGACGACAAGGAAGTACCCCGGGAATCCCATCTGCACGATGACACCCGTCTCGTACTCCGCCTGGGCGCGCACGTCGTCTGGAATCCCCTTTGGATAGCGGACGTAAAGCCCGAGCTCGACCTCCTTGACGAACCAGCTCTGCTCGGACTCGCCCTCCGGCACCGGAAACTTCGGCATGTAGCTGGTCTCGGTGTCGAACTTGACGTTACTGCGCTCGGCGACGAGGAGAGTGTTGTCGCAGGCGTCTGGGTAGTCACGGAAAATCTGTCGCATTTGCGCCGCAGACTTGAGGTAGAACTCCTCGCCATCGAACTTGAACCGCTTGGGGTCGTCGAGGGTCGAGCCTGACTGCACGCACAGGAGCGCCGAGTGCGCCTTGGCGTCGTGCGCGTGGGTGTAGTGCAGATCGTTCGTGGCCAGCAGCGGCAGGTCGAGATCTTTTGCGAGCCGGTACATCTCGCTCTGAATCTTGCGCTCGACATGGATGCCGTGGTCCATGACCTCGGCGAAAAAGTTGTCTTTGCCGAAAATGTCGCGAAACTCGGCTGCGGCATCGCGCGCGGCCTCGTACTGGCCGAGCCGGAGGCGGGTTTGCACCTCGCCGCCCACACAACCGGTGGTGGCGATCACCCCTTTTGAGTAGCGCTGGAGCAGCTCGCGGTCGATGCGCGGCTTGAAGTAGTAGCCCTCAATCGAGGCGAGCGACGAGAGCCGGAAGAGGTTGTGCATGCCCGCGGTGTCTTCGGCGAGCAGGGTCATGTGCGTGTACGCACCCGATCCCGAGACGTCGTCGTCGTTCTGGTCTGGGCTCCCCCAGCGCACGCGGGTGCGGTCGGTGCGGTGTGTGCCGGGCGTGACGTACGCCTCCATGCCGATAATCGGCTTCACGCCCTGGGCCTGGGCCGCAGATGCGAATTCGAATGCCCCGAACGTGTTGCCGTGGTCGGTCATCGCGATGGCCGGCTGACCCTCCTGGGCCACGGCCTCCATCAGCGGTTTGATACGTGCGGCGCCGTCAAGCATCGAGTATTCGCTGTGTACGTGCAGGTGAACGAAGGAGTCTGATGCCACCAGATCAGCCTACCTCCGCACACTGGGAGCGACCCCGAGGGGCGCTCCCAGTGTGCCCGCCTGCGCGGGTTGTTCTGCCGTTCCGCGCTAACGCGCGGGTACGACCGCAGTGTCGGGAAGCGCGTCGATGATCGAGACCGCCACGCGGCTTGACCAGCGATCGCTGTCAAGGTTTCCGCGCCCCACCAACAGGCCCGTGGTGGTGTCAATATCGATCGTCTCCATCCAGTCGCTTTCGCCACCCTCGGGGTACGCGACTGTCGTGATGTTGCCGTCGACGCCGACGACCTTCGTGCCCTCCATGAGCGCCAGCGCACGGAACATTGCTGCCCGCAGATCTGCCGGCGCGAGGTTGAACGTCTCCGGTTCGGTGAACTTCGGCGGCGGGCATGGCGCCAGCGCGACAGGCTCGTAGTCGTGCACCCACTGGGCAAGAGCCCGGGGATCGCGCGGCATCTCGTCGACGTAGCAAGCGAGCCCATCTACCGCGAACGTGCGCGCCTCGCCATCGACGAGTGGCGCGTCTGGTTCGGTATACCGGCCACCGGGGAAGACCTCGATGTCGAGGCCCGACCCAATGCGCTCGCTCACAAGTGCGGGTCGGGCCGCCTCAGCGTTCGGGCCAGAGACACTCAGCACTTCGAACGATTCGTCGTAGTCACGCACCCAGTCGCCGGAACGATCGGCGGGGACGTACAGCGAACGGCTCTGCACGACGGTTGCCTCTGTCTCTGCAGGGCGACTGTCCCACCATCCACCCCCCGCTTGCGACGCATCCGGCGCCCACCCCAGGCGATACGTCGAGGTCTCCTCGATCCGGATGTACTGCCCGGGTTTCGGTGTCATCGCGACGGTTGTGAGGGTCGTATCGGCGGCCCGCTCGAACACCTCAGCAGCCGCCGGCAACGCGCCACCAGGTCCGGCGACCATCCCGATGACAACCGCCGCGGCCGCGCTCGCCGCCACCAGCCCGGCCACGCCGATCCACCGGCGATTCCTGCGCACCGCTCGTGGTTCGTCCCGCGCGATCTCCCGCAGAAGTGCATGTCGTGCATCGTTCAACTGCGTTTCGGTGAGGGCTGGGGCATCCGCCGCCAGGTCACGCACGCGATCCAAGAGGTCCATCGGCCTCCTCCTTTCCAATCCAGGTCAACCGGGCGGCAGAGTGCGATCCCGGCGGCGCGAGCTTTCGGCGAACCCGATTCAGGCGCGAACGTACCGTGCCAACCGGGACCCCCAAGGCGACAGCAATCTCTTCATACGTCAGGTCGCCCCAGGCGTAGAGCAGGAGCGTTTCACGGTCGCGCGCGGCCAACGCCGCGATTCGCGGCGCAAGCGCACGCACCGCCGCCGAGGCATCCGCCCGCCCACCCGCTGCGTCGATGGCACCGTCGCTCGTGTGCTCGCCGCGAGAGATGGATGCCGCAACCGACCGCCACTGCGCAGCCTCCTGCGCGTGGTGCTTCTTGATGATGCGCGAGGCGATGCCCAGCAGCCATGGCTTGGCCGAGGCCCAGGTCGAATCGAAATCGGCGCGACGCCGAAACGCGACAAGGAAGGTCTCGCTCAGGATGTCTTCGGCTGCGTCGACCCCCACCCTTCGCGCCGCGAACGCACCGATGACTCGGGCGTGGCGTTCGAAGAGCTCGGCAAACGCGCCGGGGGTCTCGCGTGACGTCTCGAGAATCTCGCTGTCTGTACTCACACCAGGTATTGCCTGTCTGGCCAGAAACGGTTCACGCGAATCTGCGCGCGTACCCTATTCGGCGCGAAGCACGTCGAGCGCGTGCTGCAGGTCCTGCGAGTACGGCGCCTCGAAGCTCACCCATTCGCGGGTCGCGGGGTGAGTGAATGCGAGCTGCCGCGCGTGCAGCCATTGGCGTGTCAGCCCGAGGTGCGCCGCGACGGTTGGGTCGCTGCCATACAGCGGGTCGCCGACGCACGGATGCCGGTGCGCGGCCATGTGGACGCGAATCTGGTGCGTGCGCCCGGTCTCGAGATTGATTTCGAGCAGGGACGCCCCGCGAAATGCCTCGATCGTTTCGTAATGGGTCACCGAGTCTTTGCCCGTGGGCGTGACGGCAAACTTCCACGCGTGTGTGGGGTGCCGGCCGATGGGCGCATCGATGGTGCCGCGCAGCGGGTCGGGATGCCCCTGCACAACGGCGTGATAAATCTTCTTGACCTCGCGGTCTTTGAACGCGGCCTTCAGCCAGCTGTATGCCTGCTCGGTCTTGGCGACAACCATGAGGCCGCTCGTGCCGACGTCGAGGCGGTGCACGATGCCCGCACGTTCTGCGGCGCCGGAGGTTGCAATGCGAAAGCCTGCCGCAGCCAGTGCGCCCGGCACGGTTGGGCCTTCCCAACCGACGCTCGGGTGCGCGGCCACGCCGCTGGGCTTGTTGACGACGACGATGTCGTCGTCGTCGTACACGATGCCGAGATCGGGAACCGCGATCGGCACGATCGTTGCCTCGCGCCGTGGCTGCCACGACACATCGAGCCAGCCGCCCGCGCTGAGGCGGTCGGATTTGCCGAGCGTGTGGCCGTCGAGCACCACACCGCCAGCCTCGGCGACCTCGGCAGCAAAGGTGCGCGAGAAGCCGAGGAGCTTGGCGAGACCGGCATCCACCCGCTGGCCCTCAAGGCCGTCGGGCACGGGCATTGAACGCGATTCCATTGCGCTATCGCTGCGTTTCGGCGGCGCCGTCTGGGGCCGCTTCGCCGTCGTCAGCGACCGAGGCGGCGGTTCCGACGGTTGAGCCGCTCTTCGGCGGGCTCACCTGTCGTGTGCCATCAAGGTTGAAACCGCGAAGGACGAGGATCGCGACGACGATCATGCTGCTGACGATGAACATGTCGGCGATGTTGTAGATCGCGGGCATCAGCCACGGCGTCGAGATGTAGTCGACCACGTGGCCGACGGGAAAACCGGGTTCGCGGAAGAGACGGTCGCTCAGGTTGCCGAGCACTCCGGCGAGCAGGAGCCCGAGGGTGATCGCCCACCCGCGCGAGCGGATGCGCCAGGCCACGATCAGGATCGCGATCGCCACCGCCGCGAGGGCGATGGTGAACAGCCAGGTCACTCCGGAACCGAACGAGAACGCCGCACCCGGGTTGAACACCAGCTGGAAAATCAACACGTCGCCGAGAATCTTCACCGGCTCACCCGGAGGCAGCAGCTCGATGGCGAAGTGCTTTGCCACCTGATCGGCGGCCAGCCCGATCATCGCGAGAGCGACGATGATCGCGGCGGCCGCCCACCTGGCGTGCAGGTTCGGCGTTGCCGACTCCGATGCCGAAGCCGGTGAACGCTCTGCCAAGGTTCTAGAGGCCGATTGCCGACACCGGGGTCGAACCCGACGTGGCGGCGGTGGTCTCGAGGTCGCGCAGCTTGCCTTCGATGTACGAACGCAGCTGGGCGCGGTAGTCGCGCTCGAACTGACGAAGCTCGCTGATCCGCGACTCGAGCACGGTGCGCTCCTTGTCGAAGCGCTCGGTGATCTCGCGGGTGGTCTCTTCGGCGTCGGCAACGAGGCGCGTCGCGGTTGCCTGGCCCTCGGCGATGAGCTCATCGCGCTTGGCCTGGCCCTCGGCGACGTGCTCGTCGTGCAGGCGCTGCGCGAGATCGATGATCGAGGCGGAGGTGCTGACCGAGGACGCAACCGCGGGGGCTGCCTGCGGCACCTCGACGATGGGCTCTGCAACGGCCGGGACGGCCTCGACAACTGCAGCTTCTTCACCGGCAGATGCGGACTCAGCGTCGGCGTGCGCTGCGGGTGCGGCTTCGCCGGACTCGTAGGCCGCAAGCTTTGCCTTCAGTTCTTCGTTCTCGGCGATGACCTTGCGCCACTCGACAACAATCTCGTCAAGGAAGTCGTCGACCTCGTCCGGGTCAAAACCTTCCTTGAACCGTACGTGCTGAAACTGCTTGGTGACGACGTCTTCGGGGGTCAGTGCCATTGCTCTCGTCCTCTGTATCAATCGATCGGTGAGATGAGTGGATGCGTCACGCCAAACGCGCGACGAGCCAAAATTGGATCAACCCAGCATAACCCCGTGCGGAATCAGCCCGCGAGGGCGCGCGTCACTGCCATGAGCACAAACACGAGCATCATGGTCAGCGCGAACGCGAAATCGATGGCAATCCCACCGATGCGCAGGGCAGGAATAAAGCGCCGGATCAGCTTAATTGGCGGATCGGTGACGGTAAACACCACTTCGGCCGCGATGAGGGTCGCACCTTTCGGGCGCCATTCGCGATTGAACATCGGGATGTATTCCAACACCAAGCGAGCAAGCAGCACCAGCACGTAGAGAAACAGCAGTGCGTTCAGCACCGCCGCGATCAGGCGGACGGCTTCCACGCGGAGCCTATGACTGCGAGAACGGTGCCGAATCTGAGTCGGCTTGCGCGATCGCGCCGTCCCCAGAAATCGCAACGTGCTCGGGCGAAAGCAGGAACACCTTGCTCGTCACACGCTCGATGCGGCCGTGCAGGCCGAGCGACAGGCCGCTAGCGAAGTCGATGAGACGACGCGCATCACCATCACTCATCTGCGAAAGATTGATGATGACCGGCACGCCCTCGCGGAACGACTCGGCGATCATCTGCGCGTCGCGGTACTGCTTTGGGTGCACCGTGAGGATCTCGCTCAGCGCGCTGGCAGCGGGCTGGCGCACGACGGCGGGGCGACGCAACGGCGTCACGGGAGCCTTCGTCTCGACGACCTCTGCGCGCGTGCTCGTGCTTGTGCTGCGCTGCACGGGCGCGGCAGGCGCCTCTTCCTGATAGACCTGCTCTTCATCGGCAAGGCCCAGGTAGACCATGGTCTTCTTCAGGGGGTTCGACATCGCGTTCTCCGTTCGCTTAGTTCGAGATTAACCGTGCAGGGGGCGATTGCCCGTGATTGCCGATCCGATTCTTAGGTGTGTCGCGCCTTCTGCGATGGCATCTTCGAAGTCGGCAGTCATGCCGGCCGAGATCCACCCGGCATCCGGCACGACTGTACGAAGTCGCGCCGAGAGCGCACCGACCCGCGCGAATGCACGTCGCGGCTCTTCTTCGAGCGGTGCCACCGCCATGATTCCGCGCAGGCGCAGAGTGGATGCCGCAGCAACCTGCTCTGCGAGTGCTTCGAGCTCGTCGGGCACCACGCCACCCCGGCCCGGGTCGTCGGTGAGGTTGACCTGGAGCAGGACGTCGAGCACGGGGTCGGAACCGGGGGCCGCGGCATCCAGCGCCGTCACAAGACGTGCACGATCAACACTGTGCACGGCATCGGCGGCCGCGCGAATTTGGCGCCCCTTGTTTGTCTGCGCCTGGCCCACGAAGTGCCAGCGCACGCCCGCGAGCGTTGCGTCGTCGGCGAGCTCGGCGCGCTTCGCGGTGAGTTCTTGCTGGCGGTTCTCGGCGACATCGCGCACGCCGAG
Organism: Actinomycetes bacterium; assembly: GCA_029777095.1. Taxonomy (GTDB): domain Bacteria; phylum Actinomycetota; class Actinomycetes; order Actinomycetales; family Microbacteriaceae; genus Microbacterium. Next base: position 36,174 of record JAKOTS010000111.1, read on the forward strand.
CGCCGCGAGATCGTGAACGAGCGACGCCGGATGAAATTTCGTGACCACGATACGGGTGATGTGCTCGGACTCACGCCCGGCACGCCGTGCCGCATCGGCCACGCGCTCGTCGATGGCGGCGAGCCGCTCCGCAAGGGAGGGCCCGCCACCTGACGACAGGGTGTTCACGCCTACTTCAAGAAGTCGGGGACGTCGAGGTCACCGTCGTCGAAGCCTGCGTCGAAACCCGTTGCATCGTTGATCGGCGCGGTGTGTGCTGTGCCGTGTGCGCCGGCACCCACCGAGACGGGTTCGCGCTCGATCTTGACTGGGGGCGCCTCGCCGCTCTCGGTCGTAGCGTCGACCTGCGGTGTCGCCACGGCCGGTGCCGCCTGCGCGAGCGCCGGCACGTCGATGCGAGCCGAAGGCTCACCACCGTCGAACCCCGCGGCGATCACCGTGACGCGCACCTCGTCGCCGAGCGTGTCGTCGATGACCGTTCCGAAGATGATGTTCGCTTCGGGGTGCGCGGCTTCCTTGACCAGCTGGGCCGCATCGTTGATCTCGAAGATGCCAAGGTTTGAGCCACCCTGGATCGACAGCAGCACGCCGTGCGCACCCTCGATCGAGGCCTCGAGTAGCGGCGATTCGACGGCGAGCTCGGCAGCCTTGATTGCACGGTCTGCACCTCGGGCAGAACCGATACCCATGAGCGCCGAGCCAGCGCCCTGCATGACCGACTTCACGTCGGCGAAGTCGAGGTTGATGAGACCCGGGGTCGTGATCAGGTCGGTGATGCCCTGCACACCGGCGAGGAGCACCTGGTCGGCCGTGGCAAACGCTTCGATCATCGAGATGCCGCGATCGCTAATCTCGAGAAGGCGGTCGTTCGGCACCACGATGAGGGTGTCGACCTCTTCCTTCAGCTTTGCAACGCCCAGCTCGGCCTGGCTCTGACGGCGACGACCCTCGAACGAGAACGGCTTGGTGACGACACCGATTGTCAGCGCGCCGATCGACTTTGCGATGCGTGCCACCACAGGGGCGCCACCGGTACCGGTACCACCGCCCTCACCGGCGGTCACGAACACCATGTCGGCGCCCGCGAGCGCCTCTTCGATCTCTTCAGCGTGGTCTTCGGCTGCGCGGCGACCCACCTCGGGGTCGGCACCGGCGCCGAGCCCGCGCGTGAGCTCGCGACCGACGTCGAGCTTGACGTCTGCGTCACTCATCAACAACGCCTGCGCGTCGGTGTTGATGGCGATGAACTCAACGCCGCGCAGACCAAGATCGATCATCCGGTTGACGGCGTTCACGCCACCGCCGCCCACGCCGACGACCTTGATAACGGCGAGGTAATTCTGGTTTGCGGTCATGCCGGCCCTCCGTGGACTAAAACCTTCAACCTCTACTAGAGGTGTAAAGAATTGCTCGGTATGCAATTCCTGATTTGAAGGTATGCGGCGGCGCGCCCTCAGGCGGTGAGGGCGCGGGCGTGTCGCAACATTCGCTCCGAGAATCGCGGCACCGAGCGGCACAACCCGCGTGGTTTTAGCGAATAACGATCGCGCCGGGCGACGACACGTCGTAAGACACGACACCCTCCGGGGGCATCTGCTGCATTGCGGTCTCGAGCACGAGTGCCTTCAGCGCGGAGTCCTCAACACTCCCCCACACGATGCTGGCGTTGGCGTCGCCGAGCAACAGCGTGACATCGTCGCGTGTGGTCGCCGTGACACCGGTGACCCGTGCGCGGATCGAATCGGGCAGCGCCCGCATCACCAGCCCTGCCGATTCGAACGCCGCCGAGGAGGTGCCACCGCTGATTTGCAGGAGCGGCGCGCCAGCCGGCCGCTCCGGTGTGGTCTCAAGCACGACGCCCGCGCCGTCGACCAGCGAGAAGCCGGCCGGCCCCTGCAACACACCAATCGGCGTCCGCTCAACGACGCGCACGAGCAGCTCGTGCGGCGGTCGAGCTTCGATCTGGTAACTCTCTACCATCGGAAACTTCACCAGCGCCGCCTTGATCTCGCTCTCGTCGACCCGCGGCAGCGGCCGTCCAAGCTGATCCCCGACGGCAGACTCAAGGGTCGCGGCATCCAATCGCACGGCGCCCTCGATAACAATCTTCTCGACCGCGAAGAGCGGGCTGTACGCGATCACCAGGGTCGCAACAACAAGGGCGATCATGGATGCCGCGGCCACCAGCCACCCGATCCGTCGGCGCCGCGAACGCACGGTGAAGCGCCGCACTTCGGAGCGCAAGACCCTGCGGCGTGCCCGCGCCGCGCGCCACACCTCGCGGAGCCCGGTGGGCGCCTCGCCCTCGCTCCTGGCCCCGCGCTCGCTCGGGTCGACCTCGCCCGGCGCAGTCACCGGGGGCTTTTTCGCGGCGATGAATGCCGAAGTGTTGGTTTCATTCGAAGCGCCGGTGCCGTTCGCAGTGTCGGTGCCATTCGCATCGCCGCTGTCGTTCGCAGCGGCGGCCTCGCCTCGCGCTTCGGCGTCCGCGGTGCTCGGCGTTTGACCCGGCTCGCGGGCCGGTTCGCCTGCGGGCCGCGAAGCCCGGCGGAGCGGGGGCGTGAGAGCGGGCGCGGGCGCGGCGATCGACTCCGCGGGCGTTGCCGGCCGATTGGTCTCCGCGGGCAGCGGCGTGGGCCGACGCACGACTATCGGTCCGCTCGTCCGAGCGCTTCAAGCAGCTGCGGGACGATCAGGTTCACATTGCCGCAACCGAGCGTGATGATGTAGTCGCCCTCGCGTGCGAAGCTCGCCGCATAGTCGGCCGCGGCCTGCCAGTCGGGCTCGTAGTGCACGTGAGTGCTGTCGTGGAAGCTGTTCGAAACGAGCGCTCCCGTCACGCCCTCGACCGGGTCTTCGCGCGCACCGTAGACATCGAGCACGATCGTGTGGTCGGCGTGCCCCTCGAGTTCTTCGGCGAACTCACGAAACATCAGGCCGGTGCGGCTGTAGGTGTGGGGCTGATGAAGCGCAATGATCCGGCCGTTGCCGACCACGGTGCGCGCTGCGCTGAGCGCGGCGGCAACCTCGGTCGGGTGGTGGGCGTAGTCGTCGTAGACGCTCACCCCGCCCACGACGCCGTGCAACTCGAAGCGCCGCGCGGTGCCAACGAAGCCTTCGACTGCGCGCATCGACTCGGCGAAGCCGTGGCCGAGTGCGACGAGCACGGCGACGACGCCGAGGGCGTTCACCGCGTTGTGTTCGCCCGGCACAAGCATGGATGCCGAAGCGCGCTCGCCCGCGTATTCAGCCACAAACGAGACCGGCCCGTCGGTCGCAACGTCGATGAGCCGCAGCGTGGCATCCTCCGCACGCCCAAACGTGAGCACCTTCGAATGCGAGAGTCCGGCGAGCACCTGCAGCGCACCGGGGTCGTCGGACGAGATGACGACCGCCTCGCGCGCCTGGTCGCCGAAGCGCACGAACGCGTCAATAAAGGCTTCGTCGGTGCCGTAGTGGTCGAGGTGATCTGGGTCGACGTTCGCGATGAGGGCGACCGAGGTGTCGTAGAGCAAGAACGTGCCGTCAGACTCGTCGGCCTCAACGACAAAGAGCGGGTCGGCACCGGTGCCGCTCGAGACGCCGAGCTGTGCGATCACTCCACCGTTCACAAAGCTCGGGTCTTCGCCAAGCTCTTGGAGCGCGGTGACAAGCATGCCGGTCGACGTGGTCTTGCCATGCGCCCCCGCAACCGAGACGAGGCGGCGTCCGCCGATCAGCCAGTAGAGCGCCTGCGAGCGGTGAATGACCGCGAGGCCGCGCTCCTTGGCGGTGACGTATTCGGGGTTCTCTGGCCAGATTGCACCGGTGTGCACCACGGTGTCGGCGTCGCCCAGGTTGGCCGCGTCGTGACCGACGTAGACCGTCGCACCGAGCTGTTCGAGCTCACGCAATCCGGGCGAATCGGCGCGGTCAGACCCCGAGACGCGGTGCCCCGCCGCAAGGAACATGCGCGCGAGGCCGCTCATGCCAGAACCGCCGATGCCGACGAAGTGCACCGACGTGATGGTGGCGGGAATTGGCAGGGTGAGATCGGGCTTAATCATGGCTCGACAAGTCTAAGTTGCCCCGCCGACACCGGGGTCCCGGCGCGCCCGCGCGGCGAGTGCCGCCGCGTCGCCCAGCCCGCGCTCGCCACTCAGGCGCCGCACATCGAATGTATTGCCACATTGATACATAGGTGGTACAAAAGAGTCATGGAATCTGGCATCCCGTGGTTCAACACGATCATCATCGCCGGCGCAACCCTTTTGGCCGCCGGGGTGCTCATCGCCACGAACAGCCCCGAGTGGGGCATCGCCCGCGCACATCGCGCCTCCGTGCGCGCGAGGCTTCCGTTTGGTTCAGACGAGGTCGCCCTCACCGCGCGCAGACATATGCGCCGCCTCCTCCGCACCGACATGTGGGGGTTACTCGCAACGTGCGTCGTGGCTTTCGGGGTGCTCGCCTTCATTCCGGGGAGCGACTCGCCGTTCACCCTGTGGATGTTCACGGGCGCTATCCTGCTCGTGGCGGCAGCGACTTCCGCGTACACCAGCCTGCGCGAGCGCCTGTTTTCCCCCGCCCCCACAGCCCTCCGCGTCGCACGAGGGCGTGAGATGCGCGTGGGCGACTACATCGATCCGCTGCGCAGACACCTCCCGAGCGTGGTGCTCACGCTCGCCACGGTCGGCACCGCGATCGCGCTGACCTGGGCAAGCATCGGCCCCGCGCACGATTCTTCGACGACCCTCGCAAACATCGTCGCGTTGCTCGCCGCATTGCTCATCGCGTACTCCGCTGTCGCCGGGTCCCGCATCGCGGAGCGGGCGATCCTTCGGCGCCCGCAACCGGCATCAAACCCACTTCAGCTCGCGTGGGACGACCTCTTCCGCGCCGACGCGCTCGGCGGACTCAGGCTGTTCGCGGCCCTTGCCGCGTGGATTCCGTTCGGCATTGCGGCCGTCATGCTTTCGCAGGCAGTCGGGTTCGCCGGCACCTCGCCAGCGGGCTCGCTCGCCTGGAGCTTCCCCTGGTGGGGCATCCCACTGCTACAGGTGATCTATACATTCGGGTCCGGCAAGCTCCCGGGCACCCTTCACCCAGGCGCCCCGCTTCCCGTACCCGTCACCTTCGCATCGCAGGAGGTCACCGCATGATCGTCATCGATCCTCGCTCCCCCGTCCCGCCGTTTGAACAGCTTCGCGTGCAACTCCTCGCGCAGGTACAGTCGGGCGAGCTCGCGCCGGGGGCGCGGCTCCCTACCGTGCGGCGCCTGGCCGATGACCTCGGCATCGCACCCAACACGGTCGCACGAACCTACCGCGAGCTCGAGGCATCCGGAATCATCGAAACCCGTGGCCGTAACGGCAGTTTCGTGGCGCCGCAGGGGGATGCCACACACCAGGCCGCCCAGCGGGCCGCCGCCGCGTTTGCCGAACAGATGCGGGCGCTGCGCGTGGGCGCTGACGAGGCGATCGCGATGATCCAGGCGGCGCTCTCGGCCCCAGCCCCGAATGCACCGGGGAGCACGCCCACCCCGACCAAGGCCTAACGCCTGCGCGAGCGTCCCACAATTGCAATATGCCCACCTCCGGCATATTGTTACGGCATGAGCACAAATCTGAGCGAGTCCGCATTCTGGATCTTGACCGCCCTCGCCCCAGCGCCGCTGCACGGCTACGCGATCATGCGCGACGCCCGCGAGGCATCCGGCGGCGCCGTGAACCTCAAGGCAACGACCCTGTATGCCTCGCTCGAACGGCTCGAACGCGCGCTCCTCGTCGAAGCGATCGGCGAAGAGGTGGTCGACGGGCGCGCGCGCCGCTCGTACCGCCTGACTGAACGAGGCGGAGCAGCACTCGTCGAGGAGGTTGCCGTGCTGGAGGCGCGTGCACGCGCCGCACGCACCCGCCTCGCGGGGCTGCGGATCGCACCAGCAACCATGCGCGCCGCGCTCAGCCGCAGCGGACTCGCACTCGCACCCGCACCCGCACACCACGTCAGCGCAGGCGCTCTGTGAACCGCGAGGCCGAATTCTCACGCCTCCTGCGCTGGTACCCGAGGCAGTGGCGCGCGGAGCACGGCCCCGTGTTGGTTGGCACGATGATGGATGCCGCCACCGCCGAGGGACGCGACCGCCCCACCGCGGCAGAACGCCGCTCGGCGGCCATGCACGGGCTTGGCGCGCGCTTCAATGAGCGGTTCGCACTCGTGAGCGCGGCCTCGGCAACCGCGCTCGCCGTGATCGGTCTTGTCGCGTTTGTGATGGGGCTGCAGGGCATCTCGCAGGTTCCCCTCGCGCTGGTCCCGTGGCTCTCCGTGCTCGCCGCCATCGCGCTGCTTCGGTCGACGAGCGCGCTTCCCGGCCCACTCACGGTGGCCATTGCCGCGTTGACAACACTCGCATTTGCGCTCGGATTCACCGCCGCGCTCTCGTGGTCGATCGCCTTCGATGCGGCAGACGACGGCGTCGCGGGCACCTGGTTCTCGGACGCGCTCCTCCTCTGGGTCACCGCAGCGTGGGTCACCGGCGCTGCGGCCACCGCGCTCCTCGCAGGCGGCCTGCTCTCCACGACGCGTCTTCCTGCGGCGGCGAGGATCAGCGCGGCCATCGTGGGCGGACTGATCTCGGTGCCAATGATCACGCTCGCGTTGCTTCCGCCGTTGTTGCAACCCTTGCTCGCGATCGCGGTGCTCGCCCTCACGCTCCGAACGGGCACGGGCACGAGCACGGGCACGAGTGCAGGCACAGGCACGGGCACGCCACCCGGGGCACGCGCGGGCCGCCGGCTACCCGCCGCCATCCCAGGGCCGTCACCCGCCCGCCGCCGCATCACGCGAACGCTCGCGTGGTTCGCGTGTGTGCTCTCGCTCGCGGGAACCGCCTACGCGGCCACCGGCAGCGCATGGATCGCAGGCGGCCCCGACGGCACGCAGGCAATGCGCGCTGGGATCGCCGCCATGCTCGCCGCCGGCGCCATCCTCCTCGCGGGCATCGCGGTGGGTGCCAGCGGACGCGGGCGCGAGTCCTTGCGCCGCAGCATTCCGGTTGCGCTCATCGCGGTGGGGTTCGCATGCGCCAGCGCCGGCACCGTGCTCGGCACCGCCGGGGCACCCATGTCGCATCCGACGAGCCTCGCCGCAACCGTCGCGATTGCGGTCGGTGTCGCAGCACTTCTCGTGTGTGCCCGCCGCGGCACACCCGCGCAGCGTTGGATCATCGGCATCGCGGTCGGGCTCACACTCGCGCCGCCCACGATCTTCTTACTCTCGGCCGTCGCGTTTACCGTGCCGTTCATTGCCGCAGGCGCCGCGCTCATGAAGGCTCCCGGCGCACGATCCGGGCACAGGCGCACGACGTTCGCGGCGGTGTGAGCGGGCCTACCCGCGACCCCGCGGGCTATCGTCCGAGCGCCCGATCGATCATCGCGATCACGTTCTCGGTCCCGGTGCGGGTGCCGATGGATGCCGCAGCCCCAGCCATGGCATCGATTCGGGTCCGATCGGCCAGCAGCGGCACCAGCGTTTCGCGCACGCGCGCGGCGGTGAAGTCGGCGTCGTCGATAATGATCGCCGCGCCGGCAGCGACCGCGCTCGCCGCGTTGTGCCGTTGCTCACCGTTGCCGACGGCGTAGGGCACGTACACCGCAGGGATCCCGAGCGCACTGATCTCGCTCACGGTCGCTGCGCCCGCGCGCGACACGATCATGTCGGCGATCGCGAATGCGAGGTCCATCCGATCGACATAGCGCCGCAGCACGTAGCCGGGCACGCCCGGATCAGCGAGGTCGGAGCGCTCCCCCGTGACGTGCACAAGCTGCCATCCGGCGGCCAGCACGTCGGCGTACGCGCCGCCGAACGCCTGGTTCAGCCGCAGCGCACCGAGTGAGCCACCGAAGACGAGCAGCGTGGGGCGCGAGGCATCCAAGCCAAAAAACGCCGCCGCCTCGTCGCGGGTGGCCGCACGATCAAGCGACACCACCTCGCGTCGCAGCGGCATCCCCACGACAACCGAACCGCGAAGCGGGGTGCCCTCGAACGCGACACCCACACCTGCGGCCGCGCGCGCGCCGAGCACATTTGCGAGCCCGGGCTTGGCGTTTGCCTCGTGCACCACGAACGGGATGCGCTCGCGGCGGGCCGCAACGTAGGCGGGCGCCGATGCGTAGCCACCGAATCCGACAACCGCGTCGATGCCGCGCTCGCGGATGATCGCCCGCACCTGCCCGACCGCGCGAAGAAAGCGCGAAGGAAATGCGGCTGCCGCCTTGTTGGGTCGGCGCGGAAACGGAACCTTGTCGACGAACACGAGCTCGTACCCACGCTCGGGAACGAGACGGGCTTCGAGGCCCTCCCGTGTGCCGAGCACCAAAACGGTGTCGTCGGCCGCGCGCGCACGGAGACCGTCTGCAACCGCGAGGAGCGGGTTGACATGGCCGGCAGTCCCGCCGCCGGCTAGCAAGAAGCGGGTCACCGACGCGCCACCTTTTCTCGAGAGGGAGGAGCCGGTGTTTCGACCGGCAGGGAACGGGCGAACGCGAGCAGCACACCCACGGCCAACAACACCGAGATCAGGGAGGTGCCGCCGGCAGACATGAACGGCAGGGGCACGCCCAGCACCGGGAACACGCGAAGCACGACGCCGATGTTGATGAGTGCCTGGCCGAGAATCCACACCGTGATGGCACCCGACGCGATGCGCACGAACGGGTCGTCGGTGCGGCGCACGATGCGGAAGGCACCAACCGCGAAGAGCCCGAACAGTGCGAGCACGACGATGCAGCCGATGAGGCCGAGCTCTTCGCCGACGATCGCGAAGATGTAGTCGTTCGCCGCCGCTGGCAACCAGTCGTACTTCTCCCTGGAGTTGCCAAGGCCGAGGCCGAAGATGCCGCCACCCGCAAGCCCCCACACGCCGTGGAGGGGCTGGAAACAGTCTTCGGTATAGCAGGCGAGAGAGCCGGTATCGAGAAAACTCATGATGCGGCGCATGCGGTCGGGGCTCGTGATCGCGAGCGCGGCGACAGCAAACACGCCAAGAAGCACCGGGATGATGAACATCCGCAGCCGGACGCCCGCGAAAAAGAGCGCGGCGAGCACGATGAGCACGAGGACCATGGCAGTACCGAGGTCGCTCCCGAGCAGCACCGAGCCGATCACGACGATGGCGACCGGCACGGTCGGCCAGAACATGTGCTTCCAGCTATCGAGCAACCCCTGCTGGCGCCACAGCGTGAACCCGAGCCACAGACACAGCGCGAGCTTCAAAAACTCGGAGGGCTGCAGGTTCTGGCCCGCGATGCTCACCCAGTTGCGGTTTCCGCCGGATTCAACCCCGAGCGGCGTGAACACCAGCATCTGCAGCACGAGCGCCGCGATCAGCGCGAGCCACGCGATCCGCTTGAAAAACGCCACGCTGAACCGGCTGATGACGAACATCAGGGGCACCGCGATCAGCGCAAACGTGCCCTGTCGCCAGAACGAGTCGTACGCCCCCAGCCCGGCGGCCGTGTCGTTCGCCGACGAGGCGGAGAGCACCATCACGAGCCCGAAGACGGTCAACGCAAGGGTCGTGCCGGCAAGCAAGAGAAATTCGGATGCCACAGGCGTCAACACGCGCCCAAGTGACACGCGCGCGGCCCAGCCGGACGTGCGCGATTTCGGGGTGACGGGATCCGCGGCGGCGCCGACCTCAGGGTCTGGGTTGCGGCCGTTCGTCGCCATCTGCTCCCCCACCCTCCTCAACCATGTTCTGCACTGCCTCGGCAAAGAGGCGGCCGCGGGCGGAGTAGCTCTCGAACTGGTCGAAGGATGCCGCGGCCGGGGCAAGCAGCACCACGTCTCCGGGCCTCGCAACACCGCGCGCTAGCTCGATCACTCGCGCCATGACGTCTTCAGTCTCATCGTGCAAGACCTCGAGTACCGGCACCTCGGGCGCGTGTCGTTCGAATGCCGCGAGCACCGCCGCACGATCAACACCAATCACGACCGCCGCGCGCAGGCGGTCGGCATGCGAGGCAACAAGCTCAGAAATATCGACGCCCTTGAGTAGGCCGCCGACGACCCACACGACGCCGGTAAAGGCGCCAAGCGACGCGGCCACGGCGTGCGGATTCGTGGCCTTGGAATCGTCGATCCATGCCACCCCGCCCACGGTCGCGACCAGTTCGATGCGGTGTCGATCGAGACGAAATTCGCGGAGCGCCTCGTGGATCGCTTCGGGCGCGACGCCGAGCGAACGCGCGAGTGCCGCGGCAGCCAGGATGTTCGACACCATGTGCGGGGCGCCGAGCCCCGCCGCGGCAAGCTCGGCGACAGTGCTGAGCTCGAGCGCGGAGTGGTGACGGTCGTCGTGGAACGCACGGTCGACGAGGATGCCCTCGACGACGCCGAGATCACTCGGGCCGGGCACGCCAAGGTCGTAGCCGACGGCGCGCGCGCCCTCGACCGCATCGGCGTCTTCAACCATCTTCAACGTGGCGAGGTCTGCCTTGTTGTAGACGCAGGCCACGCGCGTGTGGTCATAAACATGGGCCTTCGCATCGCGGTAGGCCTCGAACGAACCGTGCCACTCGAGGTGGTCATCGGCAAGGTTCAGGCACACGCTCGCATGCGGAGAAACGGGGTCTGGCCCGGTCTGCAGGCCGAGGTACCAGAGCTGGTGGCTCGAAAGTTCGACGACGAGCGCGTCGAATCCGGCGGGGTCACGCACCGCGTCAAGCACAGGCACCCCGATGTTGCCGCACGGCGCCGCGCGCAGCCCGCCGGCGCGCAACAGGTGCGACGTCAGCTGGGTCGTGGTCGTCTTGCCGTTGGTGCCGGTGATCAGCACCCACTTCGCGGGGTGGCCAGCGGCATCCACAATCTTGTCGCGGACGCGCCATGCCAACTCAACGTCACCCCAGAGCGCAATGCCCTGCGCCTGCACCCATTCGATGAGCGGATGCCCCGGCGCAAACCCGGGCGACGCGATCACGACGTCGGGCTCATGCGCGATCACCGCGGCGGGGGTTCCCGCATCGGCATCGCCGAGCGGCCCCGTCCAAAGCGAGACGCCGATCAGCGGCAGCAGGCGCGCGTATTCTTCGTCGGCGCGTTCCGAGACGACAAGCACCGAGGCGCCGAGTTCGGCGAGCGTGTCGGCCACCGAGAAACCGGTCACCGACAGGCCGAGCACAACGACGCGCAGCCCCCGCCAATCGGCGTGCCAGCTGTGCAGTGCAGCAAGACGGTCGGCGGATGCTCCGCTCATGACTGTGCGAGCCATTCGACGTAGAACAGGCCGACGCCCGACACCGCGAGGATGCCCGCGATGATCCAGAACCGCACAACGATCGTGACCTCCGACCACCCGCGCATCTCGAGGTGGTGGTGCAGCGGACTCATCAGGAACAGGCGTTTGCCTCGGGTGAGTTTGAAGTAGAGGCGTTGCAGGATCACCGAGCCCGAGGCGATCACGTAGATGCCGCCGACGAGGATCATGAGCAGCTCGGTGTGGGTGAGGATCGCCATCGCGGCCATCACACCACCGATCGCCATCGAGCCGACGTCGCCCATGAAGATCTTCGCCTTCGAGGTGTTCCACCAGAGGAACCCGACGAGCGCGCCGATGAAGGCGGCCGAGACGATGGCGAGGTCGAACGGGTCACGGGTGTCGTAGCAGCCGGCCTGCAGGGGCGCCGCGATGCCGTCACCGTTGCAGACCTGGTTGAACTGCCAGAACGCGATCAGGCTGTACGCACCGATAACGAAGATGCCGGCGCCCGCGGCAAGACCGTCGAGACCGTCCGAGACGTTGACGCTATTGGATGCCGCAACACCGAGCAGCGTGATCCACAGGAGGTACAGCACCCAGCCGGCGATCGCGCCGAATGCGAACAGCGAAAGAAATTGGATGTCCCGGAAGAGCGAGATGTAGGGCGAGGCGGGCGTCTGGCCCGACGCGTTCGGGAACATCAGCGCCGTGATGCCGAACGGCACGGCGACGAGCACCTGGCCGAGCACTTTGCGCCAGCCGCTGAGACCGAGGCTGCGCTGCTGGCGGACCTTCATGAAGTCGTCGATGAAGCCGACCACACCGAAGCCGACCATCATCCAGATGACGAGCCATCCCGAAATCGTGGGCGGGTTGTTGCCGGCGAAACAACCAACCAGGTAGCCGACGACGGCGCCGAGGATGAAGATTGTGCCGCCCATGGTGGGCGTGCCACGCTTTGCCCCGTGGCTCGGGTTGTGGACGTTTTCGGGGGTGCGGATGACCTGGCCCCAGCCCCACTTTTCGAACAACCGAATAAATACCGGCGTGAGAAAGAGGGTGAAGGCGAGGGATACCCCAGCGGCAGTCAGTAGCGATCTCACGAGAAGTATTCTCCCAGACGGTCGCCCAAAAATCGGAGGCCCGCCGAGTTCGACGATTTCACGAGCACGACGTCGCCATCGGTGAGCTCACCGGTCAGGTAGGCAAAGGCCTCGTCATCGGTGGCGAAATAGATTGCCTCGCCGTCCCACGAGCCCTGCGCGATTGCTTCAAGAAAGAGGCGGCGCGCGTCGGCACCGATGACGACGATGCGCTTCACGCCAAGGCGTACCGCCAGCACGGCGATGCGGTCGTGCTGCTCATCGGCGAACTCGCCGAGCTCGCTCATGGCGCCGAGGACGGCGACCGTGCGGTTTTCGGGCCCGGTGATCTGCGCGAGCGTGCGCAGCGCCGCGGCCATCGAGTCGGGGCTGGCGTTGTACGCATCGTTGATGATGCGCACACGGTCTGATCCCATTGGCTGCATGCGCCAGCGCTCTGCGATCTCGATCGTCTCGAGTCGTTCGATGCAGTGCGCGAGCGAGACCCCGAGCGCCATCGCGGTCGCGATCGCGGCGATCGCGTTGCTCACGTGGTGCTCGCCGAGCACGCGAAGAAACACCGGTGCGACGAGGCCGTCGGCGGTCACGGTGAAGGATGTGCCCTGTGCGGTCACGTTGATGTCGTCGGCGCGCACCTCGGCGCGCTCCCCCGTGCCGAACCAGCGCACCCGAGCGCCCCGGGCGTGGGCGATCTCGGCCATGCCCGCAACCCGCGGGTCGTCGCTGTTGAGCACCGCCAGCCCGCCGGGGCGGAGCGCTTCGACAAGCTCGGCCTTCGTGCGTACGGTCTGCTCGATGCCGCCGAAACCGCCTGCGTGGGCCATGCCCACCATCAGCACCACGGCGACGTCGGGCTGCACGAGCGCCGCGAGGCGCGCGATTTCGCCGGGCGCCGACGCGCCAAGCTCGCTGATCAAGAAGTTGGTGTCGTGGGTGATGCGCAGCATCGTCAGCGGCGCGCCCACCTCGTTATTGAAGGAGGCCTCGGGCGCGACCGTCTCGCCCTCCCCCTCGAGCATGCGTGCAAGCAGGTTTTTGGTCGTGGTCTTGCCGTTTGAGCCGGTGATGCCCACAGTTGTGAGCGTTCCTTCGGCATGCACATGGGCCACGACGCGCCTCGCAAGCGCGCCGAGGGCGGCGACGGCGTCGGGCACGATGACCTGCGAGATATCGCCACCGAGGGCCGCGGCATCGAGTGCACGTTCAACGATCGCGACGACCGCACCGTTGCTAACGGCGGCGGGCACGAACAGGTGTCCGTCGGTGACCTCGCCGGGCTTGGCCACGAAAATGCCGCCCGGAGTGATGCGGCGGGAGTCGGTTTCGACGGCACCCGAAACAATGGTGGCGCCCGTGTCGGCGCCCCCGAGCTCGAGGGTTCCACCGACCGTTGTGGCGATGTCTGTGAGGGACAGCCCGATCATGGCAGCCTTTCGCGAAGCGCTACTGGTAGCGCGGGAGGAGGGGGGTCTCGGAAGAGGAAGGCAACACGCGATAGGTCTTGAGCACCTGCGTCATCGCCTTCTGAAAAGCGGGGGCGGTTGCTGCAGACGAGCGTATCGCAGTCGGCTCCTCAAGGGTCACGACCACCACGTACTTCGGGTCATCGGCCGGCGCAAAACCCGCGAGGGAGGTGAAGTACACGCCGGCTTTATAGCCGCCGGGTATTGCAACCTCGGCGGTTCCGGTCTTGGCCGCGACGCGGTATCCGGGGATCGCGAGCGCCTTCTGCAGCTGCCCCTGTGCCATCACGTTCTCAACCATCAGCGCGGTGTCGTCGGCGACCTTCTCGCTGATGATCTGCTCGGGCTTCGGCAGATCCGGCTCGACGACGGTTCCGTCGGGGCGCGTGCACGATTCGACGAGGCGCAGCGGCATCTTGAGGCCGCCGTTCGCGATCGCCTGGTAGGCACCGGCAACCTGCGGCGCGGTGACGGTGAACGCCTGGCCGAAAGTCGTGGCATAGCGCGACTGGTTGTCCCACTTCGCGACGTCGTGCAGTGTGCCGCTTGCTTCGCCGGGAAACCCGACCGAGGTCGGCGCACCCACACCGAAGCGCTGCATGTAGTCGTAGCGAACTGCGGGCTCAACCATGTCGCCAAACATGCTGAGCGCGACGTTGGACGAATCGATCAGCGCGCCGGCAAGCGTGTAGTTCAGCGGTGCGTGCCCCATCGCGTCGTTCACCTTCGCGCCGTTCGGAAACTTGAACGAACTTGGCGCGTTCACCGTCGACAGCGGCGTGGCAGAGCCGCCGTCCATGATGCTCGCCGCGGTGACGGCCTTGAATGTCGAGCCTGGCTCGAACTGGTGGCGAAAGATGCGGCTGCTTCGGTCGTCGGGATGCGCGCCATCGACGTTGTTCGGGTCGACCGTCGGGTACTCCGCCGCCGCCCGGATCTTGCCGGTTTCGACCTCGACGACGGTGACGGTGCCGCTGATTGCCCGCATGTTCTGCGTCTCTTCGGCGATGAGTTGCTGCAAATACCACTGCAGGTCGCGGTTGATCGTGAGCTGCAGCGTACCGCCGTTGACGGCCGGCGAGGTCTTGAGCGTGCCCGGAATCGTCTCGCCATTGTTGCCGCGCGCGAACGTCTCCTTGCCATCGCTAGCCGCGAGGCAGGCATCCATCCCAAGTTCGAGACCCTCCTGCGCCTCACCCTCGGCGCCCACAAAGCCCACGAGGTTGCCCGCGACGGCACCGTCAGGATACGAGCGATCGGGATGCCGCGAGAAGAACATGTACGGCACGCGCAGGTCTGCCAGCGCGCGGTACTGGTCGACGTCGAGGCCCTTCTTGAGCGAAGCCCACTGTCCGTTCGGGTTCGCCGCCTTCGCGTTGGCGACGATTGCCTGCACCTCTTCGGGTGTCTGGCCAGTGATCGCGGCGATCTCGGCCGAGATGTCGTTCCACGACACCTCCACCTTCTTGCCGTCCTCGCCGGTGCGCTTGACCGCATCGACCAGGCTCGGGTCGAGCTCGGCGTCGTAGAAGACCGTGCTGCCGGCGAGCACCGCGCCGCCCTGATCGACAATCGAGCCGCGCTCGCCCCACAGCACGCGCGAGCTGGCGAAGCCGAGGTTCATCGAGTCGGCAACGTGCTCGTCTGCGTTGACCACCTGGATGTCGACGAGCCGCACGACAAAAGCGCCGAGCACTGCGAGCACGAGGATCAACGCCACGGCGCTGCGTCGCCGCGGGGTGCGGTGGCTGGTGGTTGACATCGCCTGACCTAACGTGTGGTGGGGGTCGGGAGACCGTCGGTGAGCGGTTGTGGCAGGCCACTCGCCGCTTCTTCGGTAACCACCTCCGCCACCGGCACACCACCAATTGTCGCCTCGGGTGCGGTCACGAGCGGGGTGTTCACAACGAGCGCGTTCGGCACCGATCCGCGGCCGATCGCATCGACGGTCGACAGCCAGCCAGCCGCCTCACCGCTGCCGAGAATCGCGCCGTCACTGAGACGCAGGTAGGTCGGCGACTGGTTAATCACCATGCCGAGCGAGGCGGCGTTTGCAGCCAGGTACTGCGGCGAACTCAGGCCAACGACGGCGTCAGAGAGCGACTGCTGCTGCCAGCCAAGCTCGCGCACCTGCTGCCGGAGCGCCGATTCTTCATACACGCCCTGCGTGGTCGCGATCGACAGCACAACCTGCGCGGCACCGATCGCCAGCGCGCCAGCCACCGCGATGAGCGCGTAGGCCAACCGGGGGCGGCGACGCGCCACGGGCACCGCGTGCAGGTGGCGCCTCGGCGCGGCATTGACGAGGTCAAGATCAAGATCGAGGGATGCCGCGGGCCCGCCCGCGAACGACGGGGCGCTCATCGGCGGCCCCGCTGCTTCGTACCGCGTGTGGGCACCTCAGCGCGCACCCGCTCCGCGGCGCGCAATCGCACGGGGATCGCCCGCGTATTGCGTTCACGTTCGGCTTCATCGGCAAGTTCCGCGCCCTTGACGAGCAGGCGGAAACGAGGCGCGTGCTCCGGCAACTCCACGGGGAGACCGGGAGGCGAGGTCGACGCGATGGCCTTGGCGAAGTCTTGTTTGACGATGCGATCTTCGAGTGACTGATATGACATCACAACGATGCGCCCGCCGACCCGGAGTGTTGCCATGCCGGCGGGGATCGCAGCATCCAGCGCCGCCAGCTCGCCGTTGACCTCGATGCGCAGTGCCTGGAAGACGCGCTTTGCCGGGTGCCCCTGGCCAAGCAGTGCGCCCGGGGTCGCGGCGGTGAGCACGCTCACGAGGTGCGCAGAGGTCAGGATCGGTGCGTTCGCTCGCTCAGCGATGATCGCTCGGGCATAGCGACCGCTGAGCTTTTCGTCGCCGTAGCGCTCGAAGATGCGGCGCAGCTCGCCCTCAGAGTAGGTCGCGATGACGTCGGCCGCCGTCGCGCCGGTCGTCGGGTCCATCCGCATGTCGAGCGGGGCATCCTGCGCATAGGCGAAGCCGCGCTCGGCGCGATCGAGCTGCAGTGACGAGACGCCAAGATCGAAC
This sequence comes from Actinomycetes bacterium, assembly GCA_029777095.1. Taxonomy (GTDB): domain Bacteria; phylum Actinomycetota; class Actinomycetes; order Actinomycetales; family Microbacteriaceae; genus Microbacterium. The sequence goes on from JAKOTS010000111.1 coordinate 53,015, forward strand.
AGGATGCCGTCAACCTCCGCGAACCCGGCTCCGGCCACGGCCTCGGCAATTCCGTCGTAGACGGTGTGCACGAGCGTGATGCGGTCGGCGAAGCGGGCGAGCCGCTCGCCCGCGATGGCGAGTGCCTGCGGATCACGATCGAGACCGATCAGGTGCAGGCCCGGCAGGCGCTCGAGGAATGCCTCGCTGTGCCCGCCCATGCCGAGCGTGGCATCAACGAGCACCGCGCCGTCGTGACTGAGGGCGGGGGTGAGCAACTCGACGCAGCGCTCGAGCAAGACGGGGGTGTGAATATTGCGAAGGTCCATGGTTTTCTCGGGTCGAGCCGTGTGTCTCGATCCCCATCCGCTCTGTGACCTGGCGCCGGGGAAGTGGCGTCAGGGCGTGAGCGGCTGGGAGTCGCGACACAGGGATCAGAACAGGCCCGGGATCACCTCCTCCTCCATCTCGGAGTAGCCACTTTCGGTGGCCGCCAGGTAGGTGTTCCAGGCTTCGGCATCCCAGATCTCTGCGTGGCTGCCGGCGCCGATCACGACGAGGTCGCGGTCGAGGCCCGCATAGGTGCGCAGGGGAACGGGAAGGGTGATGCGGTTTTGGGTGTCGGGGAGCTCGGAGCTCGCACCCGACAGGAACATGCGCATGAAGTCACGCGCCTGCTTGTTCGAAAGTGGGGCCTGGCGAATGCGCTCGTGCACCTGCTCGAATTCGGCGGTGCTGAACACGTAGAGGCAGTTCTCCTGCCCCCTGGTGACGACGATGCCGCCAGCGAGTTCTTCGCGGAACTTCGCGGGCAGGATGACGCGACCTTTGTCGTCGAGCTTCGGAGTATACGTGCCTAGCAGCATTGGCGCGTCCCCCCTTCGTCCGGCCAGTTCCAGGTGCCTCCACTTTACTCCACTTTCACCCACAAAAATAGGATGCATTGCGAATTGATTGTGTCGGTCTTGCGTTTAGCCGCGAGAAAACAACGATCGTACGGGTGGAGGGTTGTGGCGAGTTAAGACCGCTTCGGCGCGCCCGGCCTTGCACCCTCCGCCGCGGACAACAACCCCGACACCCCGCCCCGGACAACAAAAAAGGGCCACTCCTCGCGGAGTGACCCTTACAAATTGATAGAAACGGCGGTGTTAGCCCTCGTTGCGGCGGTCCCAACGGTCGTTCATGCGATCCATAAAGGAGGCCGAGCCAGCCGGCGCATTCGCTCCTGGACGTGCACCTGCAGACGTGCGCGGCACAACGTGCTCAACACGGCTGGGTTTGATCGCGAGCACGACGCCAACGAGCATCACGACGAAACCGATAATGCCCACGACGATGAGCTGCGTGGCGACGCCAACAACAAGCGCCCCAAGCCCCACGAGCACAAGGAGTGCGCCGATGGTGATGTTGCGGTAGTTGAGCGTGTGGTTTCCGCTCGGCGCGGACACGACATCTGCATCATTCTGCAGAAGGTGCCGTTCCATCTCATCGAGAAGGCGCTGCTCCTGTCCGGAGAGTGGCATGCTTCCCCCTCTTGTCTTGTTTGCAATCCTGGACTCAAGTGTACCCGTCTCCGGGAATACTAGGCTAGGCCCGTGGATGCTTCATCTCACGTTCTTCAAGCCGTCTCACAGCGACTTGACACGTTCCTCGACGCCCAACGCGCAGCGACGATCCCTATGGGTGACGACGCGATGCTGCTCATCGACGCCGCAGCGCAGTCGCTTCGCGGCGGAAAGCGACTCCGCGCCGCCTTTTGTTACTGGGGCTGGCGCGCAGTCATCGACGGCAACGCGGGGGCACCGGCATCCCCCGCCACTGCCCCCGGCGCCTTGCGAGACGCCGATGCAGAGCGCGAGATCATCTCGGTCGCCGCGTCGCTCGAAATCTTCCAGTCGGCGGCGCTCGTGCACGACGACATCATCGACAACTCGGACACACGCCGCGGTCAGCCCGCAAGCCACCGCGCCCTCGAGGCCCGCCACGGCGCCAATGGCTGGGCCGGCGACGGCGACGCATTCGGCCGTGCCGCCGCGCTACTGCTCGGCGACCTCCTCGTTGCCTGGAGCGACGATCTCCTTGAGCAGGGCCTCGAAGGGCATACGGATGCCGCAGCCCGCCGTCGCACCCGCCACGAATATGCAGCAATGCGCCGCGACGTCACGCTCGGGCAGTTTCTCGATATCGCCGAAGAATCAGCATTCGCGGTGTCGCCGGGTGAAGAACATCTCGCGCGCGCACTGCGCGTGGCGACCTATAAGTCTGCGCGCTACAGCGTGCAGCAACCGCTGACAATCGGCGCCGCGCTCGCCGGCGGCACCGAGGCACAGCTCGAGGCGCTCGCATCGTTCGGCTACCCGATTGGCATGGCCTTCCAACTGCGCGACGATGTGCTTGGCGTCTTCGGCGACGAGCGACTTACCGGCAAGCCCACCGGCGACGACCTCCGTGAGGGCAAGCGCACCGCGCTGATCGCCATCACCCGAGAACGGCTTTCGGCGGTGCAGAAAGCGCGGCTCGATGAACTCCTTGGCAACCCGGGCCTCGATGCGGCCGAGGTCGCGGCACTCCAGGCGATGATCGTCGAGACGGGCGCACTCGACGCCGTCGAACAGCTCATCAGTGACTACGCGGTGCAAGCCGAGACCGCACTTGAGAGCCCGCATCTAGCGGCATCCGCCGTGGCGGTGCTGCGCACGCTTGCGGTCGCGGCCACCCGCCGGAACGCGTAACCGTCACACCGCGCGCACGCTAAGCGAGCGAGCGTGCGACCCGGCGAACCTCGGACTTGCGACCTGCACGTAGCGCCTCGATCGGCGCGACGCCGATCGAATCGTCGACCGACAGCATCCAATCGATCGCTTCGTCATTGCTGAAGCCCGCATCCTGCAACACCATGATGGTGCCGCGGAGCGACACGAGCGGCTCGCCGTCCTGCAGGAACAGTGCAGGGACGCGAAACGCCCCATCGCGGGCAGAGCCCACCAGGTAATGCTCTTCGAGGAGTCGCCGCACTCGCGAAGGGCTCTCGTCGAGGATCGCGCCGATCTCTGAAAGGGTGAGCCACTCGATGGGGGCCTGCTCTGGTGTCTCGTTTTGCACCCACCCATGCTCTCACTTTTTGCGCGAGACCATCTCAGGTACGTTCGTCACTTTCGTGACATCTGTCACTTTCGTACCACTGGTCACATGCGTCACTTCCGTTTACTCTCATTGACTTGAACCCACTTTCGTGCCACCGTGGAACGTTCGTTGCGCGCACGCGCACGCAGGAGAGGGTCGCCATGCGAGCTGCACACCCCCATCGTTCAACGTGGGTTGATTCACAGCCACAGCCACAGTCCCCCGCGGCAAAGCGCGCCGGTTTCACGGTCTTGCCGCTTGCGGTACTCGGCTCGATCGCCGTGACCCTCAGCGGCACCGCGGCCACCGCCGCCGAACCCAACGACCGACGCGACACCCTCACGCCCGGCGATCGACACCTGGGCGCCGGTGCGGGCACCGCGGCCTCGGCCATCCGGCAGGCCGTCGCGCCAGCACCCGAAACCTATATCGTCCGCGCGGGCGACACCGTCAGCGGGATCGCCGCGCAGTTTGGTCTCCGCACCGATGCGGTGCTCAGCCTGAACGGTCTCTCGCGCGCATCGATCATCCACCCGGGCCAGGTCTTGCGGCTACTGGCCGCGTCGGGCACCTCAGCACCAAGCCCGGCCCCCGCAGCCGGGAGCCACGTCGTCGTTGGCGGCGACACGATCAGCGCGATCGCCCAGCGCTACGGATTCAGCATCGATGCCGTACTCGCAGCCAACGGCATGTCGCGCGCCTCGATCATCTACCCCGGCCAGCGCGTCACCCTGCCCGGTGCGCCAGTTGCGACATCCGCTCCGGCCCCCGCGCCGGCGCCCGCTCCGGCTCCTGCACCCGCCGCCGCGCACACCGTGGTCAGCGGCGACACGATCAGCGCGATCGCGCAGCGCTACGGCTCGACCATCGACGCCGTGCTCAGCACGAACGGCCTCTCGCGCGCATCGATCATTTACCCCGGGCAGCGCATCGTGTTGCCCGGCACGGCAGCACCCGCAGCACCGGCAGCTCAGGCCACCACTCCTGCTGCCGCAGGGGGCCTCGACGCCGAGCAATCCGCCAATGCCCAGCTCATCATCCGCATCGGCCGAGAACTCGGCGTGAACGACCGCGGCCTGCAGATCGCGCTCGCAACCGCGATGCAAGAGTCATGGCTGCGCAACCTCGATTGGGGCGACCGCGATTCGCTCGGCCTCTTCCAACAGCGCCCGAGCTCTGGTTGGGGCAGCCCAGAACAGGTACGCGACCCCGCATATGCCATCAAGGCATTCTTCGGTGGCCCACAAGACCCGAACGGCAACCGCACCCGCGGCCTGCTCGACTACCCCGGCTGGGAGCAGCTCAGCCTGACCCAGGCAGCACAGGCTGTGCAGATCTCGGCACACCCCGACCGCTACGCGCGCTGGGAAGCCCCCGCCGCCGCATGGCTCGCTGCACTGGGATAACGCGCCACCCCTTGCAGAACGAACACCCGATGCCGACAAGACCGGTACGGCGAGCGGGCAATGCCCCGCGACATCCGTAGACTTTCAGCGTGTCATCCAGCCAACAGTCCGACCCAATGATTGGCCGTCTCGTCGACGGCCGCTACCGGGTTCGAGCGCGCATTGCGCGCGGTGGAATGGCCACCGTCTACGTCGCGACCGACCTGCGCCTCGAGCGGCGCGTCGCACTCAAGGTCATGCACGCGCACCTGAGCGACGACTCGGTCTTCCAGAGCCGATTCATTCAAGAGGCCCGTTCGGCCGCGCGCCTCGCTGACCCGCACGTGGTCAATGTGTTTGACCAGGGGCAAGACCACGACATGGCATACCTCGTCATGGAGTACTTGCCCGGCATCACGCTGCGCGAGCTCCTGCGCGAGCAGAAGAAGCTCAGCATGCAGCAGACCATCACGATTATGGATGCGATCCTCGGCGGCCTCGCGGCGGCACACCGTGCCGGCATTGTGCATCGAGACGTGAAGCCCGAGAACGTGTTGTTGGCCGAAGACGGCCGCATCAAAATCGGCGACTTCGGTCTCGCCCGCGCGACGACCGCGAACACCGCCACCGGGCAGATGCTCCTCGGCACGATCGCCTACCTCGCACCCGAGCTCGTGACCCGCGGCCAGGCAGATGCCCGAAGCGACATATATGCCCTCGGTATCATGCTCTACGAGATGCTCACCGGCGAGCAGCCCTTCAAGGGCGAGCAGCCAATGCAGATCGCCTACCAGCACGCCACCGACAAGGTGCCGCGCCCGAGCGCGCGCACGGCGGGGGTGCCCGAAGCGCTCGACGAGCTCGTACTGTGGGCCACCGAGCGCGAACCCGACGATCGCCCCATCGATGCACAGGCAATGCTTGACCGCTTGCGTGAAATCGAGCGCGACCTCGGCGTCGCCCCGCTGACCCGCGGCGTCGGCGCGACGGCGAGCGTGCCGGTGATCGACGAGTACAATTCCAACGAAGTCACGCGGGTGATGCCGGGCGGGCTTTCGAACACGGCGCCGACCCCCGTCTCGCAGGGCCTCGACAACTCTGGCCAACTCCGGCAGCGCACCAAGCGTCGCGCGAGCCGCGGCACCGTCGTCCTGATTCTCGTCCTCCTCCTCGCGGTCGCCGCCGGCGCCACGGGCTGGTGGTTCGGCTCCGGACCCGGCTCGCTCATCTCGGTGCGCGATGTATCGGGCACCACGTACGAGGCAGCGGCGCAGAAACTGCAAGAAGACGGGCTCACGCCCGTGCGAGTGGATGCCACCGACTACGACGTACCCGAGGGCACGGTCATCCGCACCGACCCCGAGGCAGGCATCCGACTCGAACGCGACGCCGAGGTGTCGGTCATCGTTTCCACCGGCCCGGCCGCACACAGCATCGCGCCGTTGGTGGGGATGCAATCAACTGCCGCACACGGCGCCCTTGAGGCCGCCCGCATCGACCTCATCGAGCCGATGCTCGAGGAGTTCTCCGATGCGGAGGCCGGGACCGTGATCGCCGCAACCCTCACCCCGCGTGCCGGCGGCGACCCGATCGACTTCGGCGGCGGCGGCGAAGCCTTCGAAGGCGACCAGGCCCAGCTCACCGTGTCGCTCGGCCCCATCCCCGCGGTCGCAGGAGACACGGTCGAATCGGCCACAAGCAAGCTTCGAGCGGCCGGCCTCGCGGTCGTGCCCGAGTCGACCCTCGTCTTCAGCGACACTGTCAAGGCCGACATCGTGATCGAGATCGAGCCTCGCGACGGCGGCGGCAACTGGCGGCCGGACGACACCGTCACGCTCGTGGTTTCGAAGGGCCCCCAGCCAATTCCGATTCCGGACGTCACGGGCATGACCCGCGATCAGGCCAAGCGCACGCTCGAGGGCAAGGGCTTCACCGTTTCGTACGCCCCATTCTGGAGCGCCCTCCCGAACGACCTCACGCGGGTCACCGGCACCGACCCGGGTGCCACCGCCGAACGGCCCAAGGGCAGCGAGGTCTACCTCCGGATCACCGCTTCGGGCTAGCCAGCCTCGGCACGCGGGTGGGCCGCGCAGGCCCGGGCCCGCAGGCAGGCGCGCACCCGGGCGAGCGCCGGCAGCCACGCAGGCAGAACGATGCTGGCCCACCACCCCGCGAGGGGCGATGGGCCAGCATCAGGCGCGTGCGACTAGCGTGCGCGCAATTCTTCTGCGACGAGGAACGCCAGCTCGAGCGACTGCTTGTGGTTCAGGCGCGGGTCGCACAGCGACTCGTAGCGCGTAGCAAGTGTCGCCTCGTCGATCATCTCGGAGCCGCCGAGGCACTCGGTCACATCGTCGCCCGTGAGCTCGACGTGGATGCCGCCGGGGTGCGTACCCACGGCGCGGTGCGCCTCGAAGAAGCCCTTGACCTCGTCGACCACGTCTTCGAATCGGCGGGTCTTGTAGCCGTTCGGCGTCGTGATGCCATTGCCGTGCATCGGGTCGGTGACCCAGAGCGGCTGCGCCCCGTATTCTTTGGTGGCCTCGAGCAATGCCGGCAGCGCGTCGCGGATCTTGCCGGCGCCCATGCGGGTGATGAACGTCAGGCGCCCGGGCTCGCGCTCGGGGTCGAGCTTGTCAATCAGACGGTGCACCGTGTCGGGCGTCGTCGTCGGGCCAAGCTTGACACCAATGGGGTTGCGGATGCGCGAGAAGTAGTCGACGTGCGCGCCATCGAGGTCACGCGTCCGCTCGCCGATCCACAAGAAGTGCGCCGACGTGTTGTACGGCGTGTGGGTGCGCGAGTCGATGCGCGTCATCGGGCGTTCGTAGTCCATCAGCAGGCCCTCGTGGCCCGTGTAGAACTCGACGCTGCGAAGCTCGTCGAAGTTGGCTCCCGCCGCCTCCATGAACTTGATCGCACGATCGATCTCGCCGGCCAGCTGCTCGTAGCGCTGGTTGGCCGGGTTCGCGGCGAAGCCACGGTTCCAGCTGTGCACCTCACGCAGATCGGCGAAGCCACCCTGCGTGAATGCGCGAATGAGGTTCAGTGTGGATGCCGCCGTGTGGTAGCCGCGCAACAGTCGAGCGGGGTCTGCCGCACGTGATTCGGGCGTGAAATCAAAGCCGTTCACGATGTCGCCGCGGTACGCGGGCAGGGTGACATCGCCGCGGGTTTCGGTGTCGCTCGAGCGCGGCTTGGCGAACTGCCCAGCCATGCGGCCCATCTTCACTACCGGCATCGACGCGCCGTAGGTCAAGACGACTGCCATCTGCAGCACCGTCTTGACACGGTTGCGAATCTGGTCGGCGGTCGCGCCGGCGAACGTCTCGGCGCAGTCACCACCCTGCAGGAGGAACGCGTTGCCCGACGCTGCCTTTGCGAGGCGTTCCCGCAGGATATCGACCTCGCCCGCAAACACGAGCGGCGGGAGCGATGCGATCTCCGTAGAGACGGCTTCTACTGCCGAGAGGTCAGTCCACGACGGCTGCTGCTTGATCGGCAGGCTGCGCCAATAGTCAAGACCCTCGATCAACTGTTCGTTGGGACGAAGAGCCTGATCGGCGAGCTGCGACACGGGCGTGGTTCCTATTCTTTAGGGGTGCGTAGCGCGAAAATGCGCACCCTTCAAGTCTAGCCCGCCAGGCGCGCCGTTCGGGCCGGGGCCCCGTGCACCACAATGGCGCCGTTACTGCCCTCGCGTGGCGATGCGCTCCTTCACCGCGGAGGCGTAGACATCGTCGTATTCCTGTTCACCGAGGGCCTGCAACGCGACCATGATCTCGTCGGTGACGGAGCGCAGAATAAAGCGGTCGCTCTCCATGCCCGCGAAACGCGAGAAGTCGAGGGGTTCGCCGATCACGATGCCGACGCGGCCAATGCGAGGCAGGGTCCGACCGATCGGCATGACCTTCTCGGTGTCGACCATCACGAGCGGCACGACGGGCACGCCCGCCTCAAGCGCCATCCGCGCAAGTCCCGTGCGCCCGCGGTAGAGCTTCCCGTCGGGGCTCCGCGTCCCTTCGGGGTAGATCCCGAGCAGGTCGCCGCGCCCAAGCACCATCAAACCGGTGTTGAGCGATGCCTCAGATGCCTTGCCGCCCGAGCGATCGATCGGAATCTGCCCGGTCAGCTTCATGAAGTTGCGGGTCGCCCAGCCCTTGATGCCGCGGCCCGTGAAGTAGTCGCTCTTTGCAAGAAACGACACCGAGCGGTCGATCATCAGCGGCAAGAAGACCGAGTCGCTCACTGAGAGGTGGTTGCTCGCAAGGATCGCCGAGCCCTGCGTCGGGATGTTCTCGCTCCCGACGACCCATGGCCGAAAGACGGCGCGCACGATCGGCCCGACCACCACGTATTTCATGAACCAATAAAACATTGAACCCCAGCATGCCGCCTCGCGGGGCGATCAGCTAGCCTGACGCGCCAAATTCGCGGCACCAATCAGGCCCGCGTCGTTCTCAAGCTCGGCGATCGCGATGTCGGCCACCGGCCGAAACCCACGCGCGGGTACGTGGGCGCGGTACGCTTCCTCGATCGGCGCGCGCAGCCGCTCCCCCAGTTGGGCAACGCCGCCCCCGATCACAAATACCCCCGGATCGAGCGCGGCAGTCAGCTGTCCGCACGTTTCGCCGATGGCGGATGCCACGGTCCGCAACGCTTCATTGGCGCCCGGGTCGTCCTGCAACACCAGCTCCGAAATCGTCGCCCCGCTGAGCCTGCCGCGCTGTGTGCGAGCCGCAGCGAGCCCAATGCCGATGCCACCGGCATCCGCAATCTCGTTTGCGATCCGCTGCAAAGCCCGCCCCGAGGCATACTGCTCGATGCAACCTCGCTGGCCACAGCCGCACGGGAGGCCGTCGCGAATGTGGCGAGTGTGACCGAGTTCGGCGGCGACGCCGTGGCCGCCGCGATACAGCTCGCCGCCCGCCACCACCGCTCCCCCGATTCCCGTGCCGATAGTGAGCATCACGAAGTCGCGATAGCCGCGCCCGGCACCAAACTGATACTCCGCCCAGCCCGCAGCGTTCGCGTCGTTCTCGATCGCCACTGGCAGGCCGAGTCGTGCTTCGAGCCGCGGCCGAATCGCCTCATTGCGCCACGGAATGTTCACGCCGAAATAGATTGTCGAGCGCGCGCTGTCGATAAAACCCGCCGCGGCAACGCCGACGGCCGCAACGTCGTGCCCCGCACGAAGCTCATCGACCATTTCTTCGACCGCATGCTCGATGTCGGGCACACCGGCGGGCGTTGCGATGCGGGTGCTCGCGATCACGGTGCCGTGTTCATCGACGACACCGCCGGCGATCTTCGTGCCACCAATATCGATGCCGACCGTCAGCACAACGCCTCCAAGCGCGTGGCCGCGTTGCCGCAAATGGGCTGTGGATGCCGCGGCTCACACGCGAGAAGTCTACTGCGCGGGATCGCCCAGATAGGCTGTCCACACATCCGAATGCACCGCCCTGCTGGTACCGAAGGAGTTACCGTGATCGAATTCGATGTCCCTGCCGTCGTCCCGGCCGACCCGACCGCCAATGTCAGCGATCTCCTTGTCGAGCGAGTGAAAGCGACGCCCAACCTTGCCCTGTTCGCCGTGCCCGAAAACGGCGGATGGCGCGACGTCACGGCGGCCGAGTTTCAACGCCAGGTGATCGCCGTCGCAAAGGGATTCATCGCCTCGGGAATCGCACCGGGCGACAAGGTCGGCTTCCTCGCGCGGACCACCTATGACTGGACCCTCATCGACTTTGCGCTGTTCTATGCCGGCGCTGTGATGGTGCCGATCTACGAAACGAGTGCTCCGGCGCAGATTCACTGGAACCTGGAGGACTCCGGCGCGATAGCGATCATCGTCGAGTCCCCCGAGCACGCCGCCCGCCTTGACGAGGTTCGCGGCGACCTCCCGCTCATTCGCGAGGTGTGGCAGATGCATCTGGGTGCCGTTGCCAAGCTCATCGATGCTGGCAAAGACGTCGCCGATGATGAGGTCGAGCGTCGGCGCACGATCGCGAACGGCGACGACATCGCGACGCTGATCTACACCTCGGGTTCGATGGGTCGGCCGAAGGGTTGCGTGCTGACGCACTCGAACTTTGTCGAGCTCAGCCGCAACTCGGCCGTGGCGCTGAACGACGTGCTGTCGGTGCCGAACTCATCGACGCTCCTGTTCATCACGACGGCGCACGTGTTTGCCCGGTTCATCTCGATCCTCGACATTCACGCAGGCGTGAAGACGGGCCACGAACCCGACACCTCGAATCTCCTCCCCGCACTGTCGTCGTTCCAACCAACGTTCCTGCTCGCGGTTCCGCGTGTCTTTGAAAAGGTTTACAACGCCTCAGAGCAACGGGCCGAAGGCGAGGGGAAGGGCAAGATCTTCCGCGCCGCGGCCGCAACCGCGATCGAGCACTCGCGTCTGAGCGAGGCGGGCGAGAAGATCCCGTTCGGCATGAAGGTCAAGTTCGCCATCTTCGACAAGCTCGTCTACGCCAAGCTTCGCGCGGCGATGGGCGGCCGAGTGCAGTACGCGGTCTCGGGATCGGCACCGCTTGGCGCCCGCCTCGGCCACTTCTTCCACAGCCTCGGCATCGTCATCCTCGAGGGCTACGGCCTCACCGAGACCACGGCGCCGGCAACCGTCAACCTGGCGACCAAGTCGAAAATTGGCAGCGTCGGCCCGGCGCTTCCCGGCGTCGGCGTGCGCATCGACGACGAGGGCGAGATCTCGGTTCGCGGCATCAACGTCTTCAAGGAGTACTGGCGAAACCCGGAGGCCACCGCTGCATCATTCGATGGCGACTGGTTCAAGACCGGTGACCTCGGGGCGTTCGACAGCGAGGGGTTCCTCACCGTCACGGGCCGCATCAAAGAGATCATCGTCACGGCCGGCGGCAAGAACGTCGCACCCGCCGCGCTCGAAGACCCGGTGCGGGCCAACCCGATCGTGGGACAGGTCGTCGCCGTCGGCGACCAGAAGCCGTTCATCGGCGCGCTCATCACCCTCGACCCCGAGATGCTGCCCGCCTGGCTCGCCAACAACAAGCTCGATGCCACGATGAGCCTTGCCGAGGCGGCGAAAAATAGCGCGGTGCGTGCCGAGGTCCAGCGCGCGATCGACATCGCCAATTCGCAGGTCTCGCGAGCAGAGTCGATTCGCAAGTTCACGATTCTGCCCACCGAGTTCACCGAGGCATCCGGCCATCTCACGCCAAAGCTCAGCATCAAGCGAGGTGTGATCCTGAAGGACTACGCCGACGTGATCGAAGAGCTGTACAGCGTGCCGGTCGCAACCGCGAACATCTCGATCTAGCCGTTATACGCGAGCGGGCCCCGCACGACACTTGATTCCAAGTTCGCGCGGGGCCCGCTCGCGTTGTTGCACACGTGTGAAACGGTCGCGGTGATCGACGTTAAGTCCCGTTGCAGGCGTCAGCGCCGACAGAACGCGCGGAGAAGCACGCGCAGGGCATCACGCGCCTAGAACCACGCGCTTTCGCGCACCTCGCGCATTGCGATGCGGCGCTGCTCCGGCGAAAGCCGCTCAAGGTAGAGCATGCCGTCCAGGTGATCGGTCTCGTGCTGGAGCGCCTGCGCCATGAGCCCCTCACCAGAAAGCTCAATCTCGGCACCGTCGAGGTCGATGCCCACGACCCGTGCGAACGGGTAGCGCAGCGCCGGGTGCCAGAGGTCGGGCACCGAAAGGCAGCCTTCCTGGATGTACTCAGGCTCACCAGACACCTCGACGATGCGCGGGTTCAAGATGTAGCCGATCTCGCCGTCGACGTGATAGCTGAACGCGCGCAGGGCCACACCGATCTGCGGGGCCGCGACACCCGCGCGCCCAGGCAGCTCGACAGTGTCGATGAGGTCGGTCACGAGCGCGCGAACGCCCTCGTCGATCACGGTGATTTCGGCGCACGCCGCCTTCAGTACGGGGTCTCCGAAGGTACGGATTGGTCGGATTGCCACGAGCGGTTAGGCCGCGGCCGGGAGGACGCGAAGGCCCTCGATCACCTTGGCCGCCAGCGTGCGGGCGGCCAGACGGGTCTCGGGCTGGAGCTCGGAGAAGCGGATCGCCGTACCCGCCGCAATCTGCGGGTCGTAGGGCACGCGCACCACGTCGCGAACCCGCGTGCGGAAGTGCGCCTCGACCTCATCCTGTCGCACCACGGATGCCCCGGGGCGCGCAGTGTTCAGCACGACAACTGCGCTCCGCACCAGCGACTCAAAGCCGTTGGTCTCGAGCCAGGTCAGGGTCTCGGACGCGAGGCGCGCCTCGTCGACGCTCATTCCCGCAACCACCACCAACTGATCGGCCAGATCCAGCGTCGCGCCCATCACTGAGTGCACGATGCCGGTGCCGGTGTCGGTGAGCACGAGCGAGTAGTAGTGCGCCGCGATCTCGGCAACGTGCCGGTAATCCTCGTCGCTGAACGCCTCGCTGACGTGCGGATCGGTTTCAGAAGCGAGCACGTCAAGGCGCGTCTCGTCGCGGGTCACGATCGTCGACACATCGCTGTACCCGTGCACCTTGTCACGGCCTCGCACGAGGTCGCGCACCGTCTTGCCGCTCGGCCGGTCGATGCGCTCAGAGAGCGTACCTCGGTCTGGGTTTGCGTCGACTGCAATGACGCGATCGTCGCGTGCATCGGCGAGCGCCATGCCGAGCAGCGTCGTAATTGTGGTCTTGCCTACGCCACCCTTGCGCGAGAGCACGGGCACGAAACGCGCCCCGCCCGCCAGCGGCGCGGCGATGCGACGATCAAGTTCTTTTCTTGCCAGCACCTTCTTGCTCGCGCCAAGGTTCACCCTCCGGCCAGAAATCGAGTACACCAGCTGACGCCACGGACCCTCGGGCTCCGGGCGCACAACGCGGGCAGGGTCAAGCAGGCGGTCCGACGTCAACAGGTCAGCCGTCTCGCGATCCGCGCTGGCAAGGTCGTCGAGGCGCTTCGATGCGAGCACGCTCGGCTCGGGCCGTGCCGATACCCGCTCCAGGTCCTGCGCGGAGCGCGCGGCGGCGGCCGCCGGCTGGGGCGCTGGAATCGATTCGTCCACAACCTCATCGTGGGCGGCAAACTCTTCGGTGTCAACGACAGCCGTCACGCCGGTGTCGGCGATCACCGTGGCGTCTTCGATGACCTCGGCCGCCGAGACTGCGTCGGTGTCGTGGTGTGCGGCATCCACCTCGGTGGCCGCGACCGGTCCGGTATCAAACGAGAGTAGCGCTGGGCCATCTTCAAGGTCGCCCTCGAAGTAGTCATCGTCATCGTCGTTGTGCAGTTCGACGGCCACGTGCGCGGTCGCGCCCCCAAGCAGCGGGATGCTCGTCGTGTCGGCTCCCCCGGCGGCGTCGAGCACGCCCGGGTCGCCACCCTCCGGTTGGGTGGTGTCGTTCTTGTTCGTAGTCAAGGTGCATCTCCAAAGCGGTCGCCCTTGTGCGGGGCATGGGGCGCATGCCCCGCACAAGGTTAGTGCTCTGGGTGGATTACCACCAAAAGATCGCCCGCGTCAACCTGTTGAGTGGCATCAATCGCAACCCGTTGCACGACGCCCGCAACCGGCGCGGTGATTGCCGCTTCCATCTTCATCGCCTCAATGGATGCCACGGGTTGGCCGGCCGCGACAACGTCTCCGACAGCCGCCCTCAGCGTCACAACGCCCGAGAACGGCGCGGCGACCTGACCCGACTTGCTCGTGTCGGCTTTTTCGGCCAGACGCGAGTCGACCTCGACGCTCCGGTCGCGCGCATAGACGGGCCGAAGCTGGCCGTTGAGCGTGGTCATTACGGTGCGAAGTCCCTTCGGATCGACCTCGCCGATTGCTTCAAGCCCGACGTAGAGTCGCACGCCCTTATCGATTTCGACGACGTGCTCCTGGCCGGGCGCGAGCCCGTAAAGGTAGTCAGCCGAATCGAGCACCGAGAGGTCACCGAAGACTTCGCGCACCTGCGCGAGGCTCCGAGCGGGAGCGGGAAACAGGAGCCGGTTGAGCGCGGCGCGGCGCGTTGCGGAGCCGGCGCCGAGGGCGTCCTCGTCTTCTTCGCTGATCGGCTCGATGTCGATCTTCACTTCACGGCCAGCCAACACCTTCGAACGGAACGGCTCTGGCCATCCGCCCGGCAACTCGCCAAGCTCGCCAGCCATAAAGCCGACCACCGAGTCCGGCACATCGTAGCGCTCCGGGTGCTCCTCAAAGTCACTCGGATCGGCGCGGACCGCGGCAAGATAGAGGGCGAGATCACCCACCACCTTCGATGACGGTGTCACCTTTGGCACGCGCCCGAGGATCTTGTTCGCCGCCGCGTACATGTCTTCAATGAGCTCGAAGTCGTCGGCAAGACCGAGCGCGATCGCCTGCTGGCGGAGGTTCGAGAGCTGTCCGCCGGGAATCTCGTGGTGGTACACACGACCGGTCGGGCCCGACAGCCCAGATTCGAACGGGCGGTACAGCATCCGCACCGATTCCCAATACGGTTCCAGGGCCGAGGCCGCCTCGAGGTCGATGCCGGTGTCACGCTCCGTGTGCGCGAGCGCGGCGATCAACGACGACATCGATGGTTGGCTGGTCGTGCCCGCCATCGGCGCCGAGGCAACATCTACCGCGTCGGCTCCGGCATCCGATGCCGCGAGCAGAGTCGCAAGCTGGCCACCGGGGGTATCGTGCGTGTGCACGTGCACCGGGAGGTCGAAGTTCTCCCGCAGCGCGGTCACGAGGCGGGATGCCGCAGCCGGCCGCAGGAGCCCCGCCATGTCTTTGATCGCCAACACGTGGGCGCCGGCGTCGACAATCTGCTCCGCGAGGCGCAGGTAGTAGTCGAGCGTGTAGAGGTCTTCGCCAGGGTTCAGGAGATCGCCGGTGTAGCAAAGTGCGACCTCGGCGACCGTCGTGCCGGTGGCACGCACGGCGTCGATTGCTGGACGCATCTGCTCGACATCGTTGAGGGCATCGAAGATTCTGAAGATGTCGACACCGGTGTCGGCGGCCTCCCGCACGAATGCGTCGGTGACCTCGGTCGGGTACGGCGTGTAGCCGACCGTGTTGCGACCGCGCAACAGCATCTGCAGGGCGAGGTTCGGCATCGTCTCGCGCAGCTTCGCGAGGCGGTCCCAGGGGTCTTCGCCTAGGAAGCGCAGGGCGACGTCGTAGGTCGCGCCGCCCCAGGCCTCCACCGAGAACAGCTCGGGCGTCAGCCGGGCAACGTAGGGCGCAACAAGCGTGAGGTCCCTCGTGCGCAGGCGGGTCGCCAGGAGCGACTGGTGCGCGTCGCGGAACGTCGTCTCGGTAACCGCAAGCGCCTTTTGCTCGCGCAGCGCGCGGGCAAAGCCGTCGGGGCCGAGTTCAAGCAGCCGCTGGCGTGAGCCGGCGGGTGCGGGCTGCCCCAGATCGAGCACGGGCAATTTGGATGCCGGGTTCACGGTGATCGGGTTCGACCCGTTCGGCTTGTTCACGGTGACGTCGACGAGCCAGTTCAGAATCTTCGTGCCGCGGTCCTTCGACTCGCGGCCGCGAAGCAGCTCTGGGCGCTCGTCGATGAACGAGGTGCTCAGATCACCCTTCTTGAACGATGCATCATCGAGCACCGCCTGCAGGAACGGGATGTTCGTTGCGACGCCGCGGATACGGAACTCCGCCAGGGCCCGCCGCGAACGACTGACGGCCGTCTGGTAGTCCCGGCCGCGGCAGGTGAGCTTTGTCAGCATCGAGTCGAAGTAGGGGCTGATCTGTGCGCCGGGGTTGATCGTGCCGCCGTCAAGGCGAACACCCGCGCCGCCCGGTGAGCGATATGTGGTGATCTTGCCCGTGTCGGGGCGAAAACCCTGCGTCGGGTCTTCGGTTGTGATGCGGCACTGCAGCGCAAAACCGCGCTGGCGAATGTTGCTCTGTTCGAGCCCGAGCTCGGCGAGCGTCGCACCCGCGGCAATGCGCATCTGCGCCTGCACGAGGTCGACATCGGTGATCTCTTCTGTCACCGTGTGCTCGACCTGGATGCGCGGGTTCATCTCGATAAAGACGTGCGTGCCCGCGCGCGCGCCGACGGTGTCGACGAGAAACTCAACGGTGCCGGCGTTGACGTAGCCAATCGAGCGCGCAAACGCGACTGCGTCGCGGTGGAGCGCGGCGCGCAGCTCGTCAGAAATGTTCGGCGCCGGGGCGATCTCGATCACCTTCTGGTGACGGCGCTGCACCGAGCAGTCGCGCTCAAACAGGTGCACGGTGCCACCTTCGGCATCGGCGAGAATTTGTACCTCAATGTGGCGAGGCCGAAGCACGGCCTGCTCGAGGAACATTGTCGGGTCACCGAACGCGCTGTCGGCCTCGCGCATCGCCTCGGCCAGCGCGGGGGCCAGCTCGTCTTTCGTCTCGACCCGGCGCATCCCGCGCCCTCCGCCGCCGGCGACCGCTTTCGCGAACAGTGGGAAGCCGATCGCCTCCGCCCCGGCGAGGAGCTCATCGATGTCGCGCGAGGCGGGCGTGGATGCGAGCACGGGCACACCCGCGGAAATCGCTCGCTCCTTGGCCGCAACCTTGTTGCCGGCCATCTGGAGGACCCCAGCAGGCGGGCCGATGAAGGCGATGCCGTTTGCGGCGGCCTTCATGGCAAGCTCGGGGTTTTCGGCGAGAAAGCCATAACCCGGGTAGATCGCGTCGGCGCCGGACTCGAGTGCGACGCGAATAATCTCGTCGACATCGAGATACGCACGGACGGGATGCCCGATCTCACCAATTTGGTAGGCCTCGTCCGCTTTCAAGCGGTGGAGGGAATTTCGGTCTTCGTATGGAAATACCGCGACGGTTCGGGCACCTAGTTCGTAGGCGGCCCGGAACGCACGAATCGCGATCTCTCCGCGGTTGGCGACGAGGATTTTGGTGAACATTCCAGCCTTTCAGGCATAGGTGCTCGGCGAAGGTTGTGTGTGCATCCAGCCTAGTAAAGGTAACGTGGTTGATTGTGCACGTACTTAGCGTTAGCTCTCTTAAGGGCGGAGTCGGAAAGACGACTGTCACCCTCGGTCTCGCGTCCGCCGCTTTTTCGAAAGGCGTGCGAACGCTGGTGGTCGACCTCGACCCCCAGTCCGACGTCTCGACCGGCATGGACATCCAGGTCGCTGGGCGGCTGAACGTCGCCGACGTCCTCGCCAATCCCAAAGAGAAGGTTGTCCGCCAGGCCATCACTTCCAGCGGATGGGCGAAGGCGCATCCCGGCACGATCGACGTGATGATCGGCAGCCCGTCAGCGATCAACTTCGATGGGCCGCATCCGAGCGTCCGCGACGTGTGGAAGCTCGAAGAGGCGCTGGCAACCATCGAGGCCGACTACGACCTCGTGCTCATCGACTGTGCACCCTCGTTGAACGCGCTCACGCGCACCGCGTGGGCCGCGAGCGACCGCGTCGTGGTTGTGACCGAGCCGGGCCTCTTCTCCGTCGCCGCCGCCGACCGTGCGCTCCGAGCGATCGAAGAGATTCGTCGCGGCCTGAGCCCGCGCCTCCAGCCGCTTGGCATCGTGGTGAACCGGGTGCGCCCGCAGTCGATCGAACACCAGTTCCGCATCAAAGAGTTGCGTGACATGTTCGGTCCGCTCGTGCTCGCGCCGCAGTTGCCCGAGCGCACCTCATTGCAGCAGGCACAGGGCGCCGCAAAGCCCCTGCACATCTGGCCCGGCGACTCGGCACAGGAGCTCGCCGCAGACTTCGACGCGCTCCTCGAACGCATCATGCGCACAGGGCGCATCGCATCGCCTGACGAGACCACCCGCCCGTAAGACCGACGTCTCGTGCCGAGGTCTGGGCACGGGCCACGGTTGCGCGCCGTCGCCAACGCCTACGAGCGCGCCGAAACGCGGTCGGGCGGGCCCGTGCTTATGCCGTGCGGACCGAGCGACGCGCTGCGAGCTCGTCCATGGGGTCTGGCGACTGCGGGTCGAGCTCGACGAGCGTGCTCTCAACCTCGCGGAGCACCTTGCCGACGGCGATGCCGAAGACGCCCTGGCCGCGGCTGACGAGGTCGATGACCTCGTCGTTTGAGGTGCAGAGATAAACACTGGCGCCGTCACTCATGAGTGTCGTGCCTGCAAGATCGTGGATGCCGGCCGCCCGCAGTTCTTCGACGGCGGTGCGGATCTGCTGGAGCGAGATGCCCGTGTCGAGAAGGCGTTTCACGAGCTTCAGCACCAGGATGTCGCGGAAGCCGTAGAGGCGCTGCGAACCAGAACCGCTCGCGCCGCGCACGGTGGGCTGCACGAGCTCGGTGCGCGCCCAGTAGTCGAGCTGACGGTACGTGATGCCGGCCGCGCGCGCGGCAACAGCGCCGCGGTAGCCAGCGTTGTCGTCGATATCGAGCAGGCCGTCGGTGAACAACAGTTCGGCGTCGAATCGATGCGTGCCGACCGAGTCGCTTCCGTGCATCCCCGTGCCTCCCCTGTGTGAATCCTTCGGCGGGTTACTCCCCTGCCTTCTCCCACGCTAGTGGTGATGAAGTGGAGTGGCTGTGACATCCGCTGAATGAAATTGGCGTGTCGGCCCCGCGGCGTTCTGAGCAGTCTACGCCCTGGTCTGAAAAGCCCTCTCGAACCGGTCAACCACGGCGAGCGACCCTGAATTTTGGTGCGTGTCTACGGGATCAACCGCGTGAGCGCGGATGCCACGAACGCCTGTCGCACGTCGTCGAGACGCCGCGCAAGCTCGGGCGCAAGTTCGCTTGCCTTGGCCCGGCTTCCTGCGTCTTGACGCCGCAGCAGCACCGAAAGTGACGACTCGATGAGCGCAACTTCGCGCTCTGCGCTTGCCCGCATCGCGCGCAGGTGGCGCGGCTCAATGCCGTGACGATCGAGGGCGACGAGCGCACGCATCATCGAGATCGTGTCTTCACCGTAGTGCTCGGCAGGCGCGATGATCCCCGTGCTAATCGCATCGTTCAGGAGTTGGGGCGCGGCACCAGTGCTGCTGAGGAGGTCGGTGCGGCGATACCGGCGGCCGGCAGGAATGATCGTTGGCGGCGGCTCGTGGGTCTGGCCAGGATGCGACGGGCTCCGCCCAGCATCAAGATCGCCGAGGTAGTCGCGAATCACGCTGTGCGGCATGTAGTGATCGCGCTGCAGCGTCAGCGCAACTCGCAACCGTTCGACGTCGTTCGGCGAGAACTTGCGGTAACCCGAGTCGGTCCGTGAGGGCGTGACAATGCCCTGCACCTCAAGAAACCGGAGCTTCGAGGCCGAGAGCTTCGGAAAATCTGGCGTCAGGCGCGCGAGCACCTGCCCAATGCTCAGCAATCCCGAGCCGGTCGCGTCTTCCCTTGCCGCCGAGGCCGACATGCCGTGGCGCCTAGCCCGCGGCCCGAGACAGGTCGCGAGGCGAGACGAAGAAGGTGAGACGGAACTTTCCGATGCGCACCTCGGAGCCATTCGAGAGCGTCCCGCGATCGAGACGCTCACCGTTCACATACGTGCCGTTCAACGACCGCTGGTCGACGATCTCGAATGCAGCACCCGCACGGGTGATTTCGGCGTGCCGGCGCGACACCGTCACGTCGTCAAAGAAGATATCGGCCTCGGGGTGACGCCCGACCGTGGTCACATCGCTGTCGAGGAGGTACCGCGCGCCAGCCGTCGGACCGGAACGCACCAGGAACAGCGCAGCACCGGCCGGCAACGCCGCGATGGAGTCGCGTTCGGTCGCGGTCAGATCAGCACCAAACGGCACAAAGGAGAGGTCAGAATCGTGACCAAAAGTCTGCGTCGTATCGTGCATCCCCGTTGCGGGGCCTGAGGCGTGCTGCCCCGGGCGCACCACATCGTCGTGGCCTTGCTGATCCGATCCAGACACTGTGTCTCCCATCTATCTTCAAGACTACCCGATGCCCCAGGCCCTCGAACAAGAAGGTCTAGCACCTCGCCCCGGCGTAGGCTGGTGGCATGCATCTCGCCCGTCGCTTTTCCCCAGTTCTCGCCGCGATTTTTGCCTTCGTGGTCGCCGCCGCCGTGTTTGGGTCGGTTGCACCTCCCGCGCAGGCACACGACGGCCTCGCGACTTCGAGCCCCGCCGCGGACGCCGTACTTGACGTCGCGCCGACCGAGATCACGCTGAGCTTCACGGGCAATATCCTGGGCGACGCGGGTGCGAACGCGGTGATCGTCACCGATGCTTCCGGCGCACAGGTGCAGTCGGGCACCGTGTCGGTCGACGGCGCCGTGGTCACCCAGCCGCTCACGCCAGAGCTCGAGAACGGCGCCTTCACTGTGACGTGGCGAGTGGTCTCGAGCGACGGTCACCCAATTTCTGGCGAGTATGTCTTTCACGTGGATGCCCCGGCCCCGGCCCCCAGCGCGGCACCAACCGAAAGCGCGGCACCGTCGGCCGCTCCCGTCGAATCGCCGTCGGCTGATGTGACCGCGACCCCGCTCGACGGCCCGACCACCGGCCAACCGGGCGAGCAGTCCGACGGCGGTCTCTCACCCTGGGGCATCGCGGGCATTGTGGTCGCGGTTCTCGCGGTCGTGGCGCTCACGATTGGCATCATTCGTTACCGCGCACAGCGCCGCCAGCAGAGCTAGGCTTGAAGACATGCCTGCTCACTATGATGTTGTGATTCTCGGTGCTGGCCCCGGCGGATATGTTGCCGCCGTTCGCGCCGCCCAGCTCGGCCTCAAGGTCGCGATCGTCGAAGAGAAGTATTGGGGCGGCGTGTGTTTGAACGTCGGCTGCATTCCTTCTAAGGCGCTCCTGCGCAACGCCGAACTTGCGCACATCTTCAACCATCAGGCATCCACATTCGGTATGTCTGGCGATGTGCACTTCGACTTTGGTGCCGCCTTCGACCGCAGCCGCAGCGTTGCCGACGGCCGCGTCAAGGGCATCCACTTCGTGATGAAGAAGAACAAGGTCACCGAGTACGGCGGCCGCGGCACGTTCACCGATGCCAACACCATCTCGGTGGCCCTCACCGACGGCAGCACCGACACCATCACCTTCGATAACGCGATCATCGCCACCGGTTCGACCGTGCGGCTCTTGCCCGGCGTGCAGCTGAGCGAAAACGTCGTCACGTTCGAAGAGCAGATCATGACGCGCGAGCTGCCCGAGTCGATCGTCATCGTCGGCGCCGGCGCAATCGGCATGGAATTCGCGTACGTGCTGTCGAACTACGGCGTCAAGGTCACGATCATCGAATTCCTCGATCGCGCGCTGCCGAACGAAGATGCCGACGTGTCGAAAGAGATCGCCAAGCAGTACAAGAACTACGGCATCGAGATCCTCACCTCGACCAAGGTCGAGACGGTTGTCGACAACGGCGACTCGGTCACCGTGACCTACACCGGCAAAGACGGCCAGCCCGGTCAGATCGTCGGGAGCAAGGTGCTCATGTCGATCGGCTTCGCACCCCAGGTCACCGGCTTCGGTCTCGAGAACACGGGCGTTTCGCTTACCGAGCGCGGCGCGATCGCGATCGACGACTACATGCGCACCAATGTGCCGCACATCTTCGCCATCGGTGACGTCACCGCCAAGCTCCAGCTCGCGCACGTTGCCGAGGCGCAGGGTGTCGTCGCGGCCGAGACGATCGGCCAGGCAGAGACCTTGCCGCTCGGCGATTACCGGATGATGCCGCGCGCCACGTTCTGCCAGCCCCAGGTTGCAAGCTTTGGCCTGACCGAACAGCAGGCAAAGGACGAGGGCTACAACATCAAGGTTTCGACCTTCCCGTTCATGGCTAACGGCAAGGCGCACGGCCTCGGCGACCCAACGGGCTTCGTCAAGCTGATCGCCGAGGCAGAGCACGGCGAGTTGCTCGGCGGCCACCTGATCGGGCCCGACGTGTCTGAGCTGCTGCCTGAGCTGACTCTCGCGCAGAAGTGGGACCTCACGGCAACCGAGCTCGCGCGCAACGTGCACACGCACCCGACGCTGAGCGAAGCGCTGCAAGAGGGCTTCCACGGCCTGACCGGGCACATGATCAACTTCTAGCGACGCGCTGCCCCGGCATCCATTGCACAAAGACTGAAGCCGCCCTCACCGAACACGAGGGCGGCTTCGGTGTTGGTGCACGCGTGTGTGGGTTACTCCCCCGCGCCTTCGACGCCGAGCGCGCGGCCAAGTTTTGATGCGGATGCCGACACCCGGCCCCCGGCCGCCACCACACGCGTCTCCAACGCGGCGAACAGCGCCTCGCGGCCGGCGTCATCGCCCGGTGCCGCCGGGCCCAGCTCGGCCTCCCACTCGCGCCAGGCGCGAACGCCCCCTCGACGCAGATCGGAGCCGGTGACACGATCGTCGACGAACTCGACGATCACCTCACCGCGCGCATCGCGCACGTTCCACACCGTGCGCGTGTTCTGCAACCGCGCCAACGGCAGCATGGGGGCGTCGCCGCACCACTGCGCGATGGCCTCGGCGACGTGCTGCGGAATGTGCACGGGTGCGGGGCTGGCCGCGGCATCCGTCGACAACACAGCCGCAGACGACACGGGGGCGTCGCCGAGCGGCCACTGAAACTCTTGCCGACCGCCGTCTGGGCGCCTCGGGCCTTTGATGTGCCAACCCGCGTCGGGGCCGCCCTCGCGGCGACGCAACGCCACGTGCGCGTGCGCCAGGGCCAAGTCGGCGCTGTCGAAGTAGAGCGCGTCGAGCATGCGTACCGCCGGGCCCTCGAGCGAGGCCGCCCCCGGGAGATCACGGAGGGCCGGCAGTGCGGTCGACTCGTCGACGTCGTATTTGCGCTCTATCTCGATCGAGACTGTGGGTTCTGCATCGCTCACGCTCAGTCGCTTGTCGGGGCGATGTCTTCGGTCGAGCCTGCGTACTCGAACGTCGCCGCCGTGGGTCCGTCGGACGGGCCCGTGTTGGTCAGCGCGCCCACGCGGCGATAGATGATCTGACCCTCGCCGTAGGGCACAATCAGCTGTTCGCCGACGGTCGGGTCCAAAGGAATAACCTGACCAGCCAGCGGTCCACCGTTCAAACGTGCAATTGCCATGTCTCCTCCTAGATGTTGTGACCATAGCGCGGGTCTTAGCGTGCGGCGCTGAGGCGCTCCGGCGCGATAATCGCGCCTCACGAACCGGGCGTGCCGGGGCCCTCGGGCTGGTGCCGGGCTAGCGCTGCGGGTCGTAGCCCGCGAGCTGCCCCTCTGGCACCGTGTATTTGGTGATCAGCGTGCAGTCTTTCTCGCCGAGCCCCTCGTCGACGAGCCGCGCGAGCTGCGAAAGCACGAGGGCCGCGGCCGGAAGCTGTACCCCGGCGGCCTCGCCCGCCTGCACCGCGAGCGACACATCTTTTTTGGCAAGGGTGCCGCTGAACGAGGCATCGAAGTTGTGATTTGCCGCCGCGGACGCCACGACACCGGGCACCGGGTACCACTTCTGCTGCGGCCACGAGGCAGCCGACGACACGTTCGCGACGTCCCAGAACGTCTTCGCGTCGAGCCCCAGACGCGCGGCCAACTGCGAGCCCTCGGCGACCGCCAAGACGTCGATCATCAGCATCATGTTGTTCACGAGCTTGGCCGCGATCCCATTGCCGGCTCCCCCGCATCGGATCGTCGACCCCGCCATCGCGGCAACGTACGCCTCAGCGCGGGCCACGTGTGCGTCCTCGCCGCCGAGCATGAACGTGAGTGTGCCGGCCTCGGCCCCTACCGTGCCGCCCGAGATGGGGGCATCCACAAATGCAAACCCTGCCCGCTTCGAGCCCTCGTGACACCAGCGCGAGGTCTCGACGTCGACGGTAGAGGTGTCAAGCAGCAGCGCCCCGTGGTCGGCCAGCGCCCACACCCCGCCGTCACCGTCGTAGACGGCCCGCACATGTTCGGGCATCGGCAGGCTCGTGAACACGGCCTCGGCGCCGCGCACGGCGTCGGCCATGGTCGCGGCAATCGTGACGCCCTGCTGGGCCGCCTCGGCACACGCATGCTCGCTGAGGTCGAAGCCCTTGACGGTATGCCCCGCGGCGACAAGATGCGCGCTCATGGGCGTGCCCATGTGCCCTAGACCGATCCATGCAATTGTTGCCATGTCGCTCCTCCTCGCAGGTGCGGGGGCGGGCGCGTGCTGGCACGCACCTCGCTATCCATGCTCAGGATGCCACGCTTCGCGCCGAAAGTCAGCGACGTTTTTTGCGAATCGGATGCCTCAGCCCCGGGGTCCGGCATCCGCCTTGCGCGCCGCCTCGAGCTCGCGTGTCGCCGCCACCACCGCGTCTTCGGCCAGCTGCACGCGGCGCTGCGCAAACGTCGTCGCGCCGAAGCGTGCCCGCACACGGTCGTGCTCCTCGGCGCCCGCGGTCGCGAGCCAGGCACCCGAGAGCAGGATCGCCTGGCTCGAAAGATTGAGCCAGAGCAGCAGCGTGATCAGCGACGCGAACGAGGCGAGCAACGGATTGCCCATCGTGCCGCCAACGATGAGGCCCGAGAGGAGTTGCAGGACGGTCAGCGCGGCCCCGCCGAGGAGCGCGCTGCCCCAGAGAGTCCGCGCGGCGAACCGTACTCCGGGGAGCACACGCAGCAGGAGCGCGACGACCAGCACATCGAGCGCGAAGATCACCGCGATCGATAGGACGTCGGCACCGAGTGTCACGATCTGGGTATTGCCGAGCCCGAACAGGCCCAGAGTCCACCCGAGGGCCGAGGTCCCGAAGACCGTCAGCCCCGCGGCGACGACGAACGCGACACCGAGCAGCAGGGCGACCCCGACCTGTTGCAGGATCACCCAGATGAAAAAGGGTTGGTCGGCTGGGGCATCCACCATCTGTCGCAGTGCCTGCCGTAGCGAACCGACGGCGCCCAGCGCCGCGCCGACGAGACCGACGAGCGCGATGATCCCGGCGACGGTGAACTCCATCGGCTGCAAAAGCTCGGCCGGGTCGACGGCACCGATCAGGCCCGGGATGAGGCGGTCGAGCATCGTGATCAGTGCATCGAATGCCTCCGGGTTCGCAACGAGCCAGAGCGCGGCGACCGAAAACCCGAGAAACACGGCGGCGAAGAGCGAGAACAGCGCCCGATAGGTGACGCTGTCGGCCAGCATCGGGCCGCGATTGTCCTGGTAATGCAAGAGTGCACGCACGATGCGGAGCCGGAGGGCAAACGCGATCAAGCGGGCTACAAATCCCTGTGACTGCGTGGTGTCGGCCATCGCTCCAGCCTAATGAAGCATGAGGATCTTGCAACGAAGCCTGCATTCACAGTTCGCTCCGGGTTGCGCGGGCTAGTGTGACAATCAGCGATCGGCGTCTTGCCTTTGGCGCAGGCGCAACGCTCTTCCGTTGCCGTTCGATCGGACTCAGCATCTCTTCACTCTCTGCTCCCGGAGCGTCACAGTTGGGTCCCGTCCGCGAAACGCGTCTTCGCACCGGCTTCTCGCCCGACATCGCACAGAGCTACACCGCCGTCGCTCGTGTCGTTCGCGAGATGGGCCTGCTCGAGCGGACCCGCATCTTCTACGGCGCGCTCGCGCTGGGCCTCGTTGCGGCCCTCGTCGCCGTCGGTTTTGGCATCTGGTTGCTCGGCGACAGCTGGCTGCAGCTGCTCATGGCCGGCGCGCTCGGCATCATCTTCACGCAGTTTGCGTTCCTCGCACACGAGGCATCCCACCGTCAGATCTTGAAGTCGGGCCCGGCAAACGACCGCATCGGTCGGTTCCTGGCGACATTCGTTGTGGGCATGAGTTACGCGTGGTGGATGAACAAGCACACCCGCCACCACGGCAACCCGAACAAGATCGGCAAGGACCCCGACATCGAGATCGACACGATCTCGTTTATCGAAGAAGACGCCGCAAAGGCCAAGGGCCTGATCGCGCTCATCACACGCAAGCAGGGTTACCTCTGCTTCCCGCTCCTGACGCTTGAGGGCATCAACCTGCACTACATCTCGATCCGCACGCTCTTCTCGCGCAAGCCGGTCAAGGGCCGCTGGATCGAAATCTCGGCAATCGCGCTGCGCTTCGCCATCTACCTCACCGTGCTGTTCATGTTCCTGCCGCTTGGCATGGCATTCGCATTCATCGGTGTGCAACTGGCAGTCTTCGGCGTCTACATGGGTGCGGCGTTTGCCCCCAACCACAAGGGCATGCCGATCATCCCGGCCGACGTCAAGCTCGACTTCTTCAGCAAGCAGGTACTCACCTCGCGCAACGTGTCGGGCGGCTGGTGGGCAAGCGCCCTGACCGGTGGGCTCAACTACCAGATCGAGCACCACCTGTTCCCGAACATGCCGCGCCTGCACCTCGCTCGCGCCCGCGAAATCGTGCGTGAGCACTGCGCGACGCTCGACGTTCCCTACACCGAGACCACGCTGCTGCGCTCGTACGCCATCGTCATCGAATACCTCAACCGGGTGGGGCTTTCGGCCCGCGACCCGTTCGACTGCCCGATGGTGCAGCAGTTCCGACGCTCATAGCCGCGTACCTTTGATCTGTGAATGAAATCCGGATCCAGCGACGCGCGAGCCTTGAGGTGCTTCGAGCCGAGGCATCCGAAGAACTCGAAACGGTCGTGCACGAGCGCCTGCGCGCGGGTGAAGACCCGTGGGCGTTCATGGAAGAGATTCCGAGTGTCGACGAGCTCGTCGTCTTGCTCTTGCGCGCTGACGCCATCGTGGCGAACGACAACCAGATGCCGTCGCATCTGCGCGACTACCGCGTGCTGCGCCAGATCGCGCTCGAGCATCCGGCGCTCACGCCCACGGTGTGGCGCATGCTGGGCGACGACCCGACCGCAACGGCCGCCGGGTAGCTAGTTCTGCGGCGCCGTCGCTGTCGTCGTCGAAGTGGCGGCGAGGAGCGGCAGGGTTCGCACGCTTTCGAAGCTGCGGCGCGTGCCATCGACCGGATCGACGAACGTGAGTCCGCTCGCAAGCAGTTGCAATGGCGTGCTGAAGTCGTCGATCGCGACGTCGCGATCGATTGGATACAGCGGGTCACCGCTGATCGGCACGCCGAGGCCGTTCATGTGCACGCGCAGCTGGTGCGTCCGGCCAGTGCGCGGGGTGAGCCGGTAGATCCCGGCACCATCGCGCTCGCTTTCAAGCTCAACCAGCGATTCGGCGTTGGCGGGGGCGTCGGCGACGACCTCGGCCTGGAGGTGCCCGCGGCGCTTAGTCAGATGGTTTTTGACGATCCTCGGCAGCGTCAAGTCTTCGCACACGGGCGCGAGCGCGTGATAGGTCTTATCGACCACGCCGTGCTGAAACATGGTCTGGTACGCCCCGCGCCACCGGCGCTCGGTCGCCATGATGAGCAGCCCCGAGGTCACTCGGTCGAGGCGGTGCAACGGCGAAAGCTCAGGCAGGTCGAGCGCCGCTCGCATCCGCACCACCACGCTCTGCTGCACGTGTTTGCCGCGCGGAATCGTCGACAAGAACGCCGGCTTGTCGATGACCACCAGCCGCTCGTCGCGGTGCACCACGTGCATCTCACCCGGAACCGGCGCCTCGTCTTGCAGCTCGCGGTGGAACCACACGAAGGTGTGCGGCGCATAGACGTCGTCCGCCCGCACCGGCGCCCCCGAGTCGTACACAAATCGCTCCTGCGCAAGCCAGTCCGGCACGTCGATGTGCTCGTGCAGGCGGGCGTGCAGCCATTCCCGCATCGTCGGCCACGGGCGCGGATCTGCCGGATCACGGTCGGGCGTGCGCATCCACGCAGCACTCAGCCCAAAGCGCGGGGGCAGGGGCGAACGCGGAGGCACCCCTCGATCCTAGGCATCCTGCACGATCCGCCCGGCACGACATGGTTGAGTTTCTGCCGATGCGCCTGGCATACTCATTACCGATTGCTATTCGGTTTTGGTGGCCGTACCGTGTTGAGCGACGCTGTTGTCGCATTCATGCGTCATCGAAGCCCTGAAGGCTCTTCGTGAGGAGCAGCACGTGTCAGAAACCACCACCACCACATTCGTAGAGGTTCAGACCCTGGCGGGCCGCGTGCGCGGCGCCTGGCGCGGAGAACCCGGCAGTGCCGAGG
Organism: Actinomycetes bacterium; assembly: GCA_029777095.1. Taxonomy (GTDB): domain Bacteria; phylum Actinomycetota; class Actinomycetes; order Actinomycetales; family Microbacteriaceae; genus Microbacterium. The sequence continues at coordinate 81,461 of JAKOTS010000111.1, forward strand.
CATCCGCTGCCTTTCTCGGCTTGCCATTTGCCGAACCGCCGATCGGCGACCTTCGCTTTGCCGCCCCTGTGCCGAAGGCGCCCTGGGAGGGCGTGCTCGACACGCTCGAGTTCGGCGCCACCGCGCAGCGCGGCGACCCGGGCGTGACGCTCATCCCCGAGCCCAGCGTGCCCGGCACGTCAACGCTCAACGTCAACGTCTTCACGCCCGCGCCGACGGCACCCGCATCTGGCACCGGCCTGCCAGTGCTTGTGTGGATTCACGGCGGCGGCTACTTCGCGGGCTCCCCCGCGAGCCCCTGGTACGACGGGCAACGGTTCAACCGCGACGGTGTTGTGACGGTCACCATCTCGTATCGGCTCGGTTTCGACGGCTTTGGCTGGATCGAAGATGCGCCGTCGAATCGCGGTGTGCGTGACTGGATGCTTGCGCTCGAGTGGGTGCAGAAGAACATCGCTGCGTTCGGTGGCGACCCCGCACGCGTGACGATCGCCGGCCAGTCCGCCGGCGGCGGTGCGGTGCAGACGCTGCTCGGCATGGAGGCGGCACAGCACCTCTTCAGCAGTGTGTACTCGATCTCGGGCGCAACCGCGGATGTCGCGCTCCCCCGCGCCGAGAAGTTTGGTCGTGATCTTGCCGCGACGCTCGGCGTCGTGCCCACACGTGCCGGATTCGGGTCGCTCAGTGAGCAGCAGATCCTCGACGCCCAGGCCGCTGCCACCAAGATGACTGCCGAATCGTTCAGCAGCATGGTCGCGGACGGCCTCGCGCTCGGCCCCATCGTCGATGGCGAGCTGATCGTGCGAAAGACCACGGAGTCGTTCGCCAAGGGTGTCGGTGCCGACAAACCGCTTGTGATCGGTGCAACCGACGACGAGTTCTCGATGGTCTTCTCGGATGCCGCAAAAAAGATGCGCTGGATCCCGAAGTCGTTCATGCTGCGCAAGCTCGGCATGCCCAAGGGCGCGATGAAGCCGTACCTTGCCGCGAACGCCGACGTCGCGAAGAAGGGCACGGCGCGCATCGGCGGCCGTTTTCTTACCGACCTCATGTTCCGCACATCACTGGTCGAAACAGTCGCCCAGCGTGGCGATGCGCCCACCTGGGTCTATCGCTTCTCGTGGCCCTCGGGCGTCTACGGATTCGCCGAGCACTGCATCGATGTGCCGTTCTTCTTCGACTGCATCGATTCTCCCGTCGCAATGAGCCCGCTCACCGGCCCGAACCCGCCGCAGGCGCTTGCCGACGACGTGCACGGCGGGGCGGTCGCATTCATCACGAACGGCGACCCCGGTTGGCCCGCCTACACCGCGGCGACGCGCCAGACCCGCGTGTTCGACACGCCGTCGAGCGTCGTCACCGACGGCTACAAGAGCGTCCGGCCGCTGCTGTAGACGACGAGCATTCGTTGCGCGTGCGGCCGCTCGCTCACTGTTGTTCCTAGCGGCGCACGCGCAGCGGCCCGCGCGTCAGCAGATGCTGTGCCGACTGGGCGACGGGGCGCATCGTGATCAGATCGAAGTTCACGTGCCCCGGGGCGCCGAGGGCGTACGCGATCACATCTGCGACATCTGATGCCAGAAGCGGTGCATCCACACCGTCGTACACCTGCTCGGCGGCGGCAACATCGCCGCCAAGGCGGTTCAGCGTGAACTCCTCGGTGTAGACCATTCCCGGCGCAACCTCCATGACCCGAAGCGGTTCGCTGGCAAGCTCAAGCCGAAGCGCGTCGACGATCATCGACTGCCCGGCCTTCGCCGCGTTGTAGCCGGCACCACCCGGGTAGGCCCGCTGCGCCGCGGTTGAGGTCAAAAACAGCAGGTCGGCGTGTGCCTGCCCACGATCCGGCACATCGGCCGCATCGCGGAGCAGGGGCAAAAGTGCTGCAACCACGCGCTGGGTCGCCAAGACATTCACGTCGAACATCCACTGCCAGTCTTCGGCCTTGCCATCTTCGACCCGATCAGTCCCGTGCGCGCCGCCGGCAATCGCGACGAGCGCATGCACGGGGCCCGTCTCGGCGAGCCACCCGGCCAGCGCGTCAACGTCAGCCTGCGCTGTGAGGTCGGCGGCGAACGCACTCGATCCGGTTTCGTCGGCAAGCACCGCAAGCCGCTCAGCGCGTCGGGCGACCCCGACGACGTCCCAGCCCGCCGCTCTGAGCGCACGCACCGTCGCCTCGCCAATGCCCGAACTCGCCCCAGTTACTACCGCACGCCGCGTTGTCATGCCCACCAGGCTAGCGCGCGTGTTACGCGACGTGGCCACGCGCTTGGCACCGTGCCCCCAGCACCCTTAGGCTCTTGCTGGGATCGAAGTGTCGATGCCCCCAAAACTCTCAGGAGCAAGCCAATGACGAACGCACCCGAAAACTGGCGTTTCGAAACGAAGCAGATTCACACGGGCGCCCAGC
>JAKOTS010000116.1 GCA_029777095.1 Actinomycetes bacterium
GGTGCACGCCCGCCCACTCGTGATGTCGCCGCCGCAGGTCAACAAGTACTACGCCATCGACCTGACGCCGGACAAGAGCCTCGTCAAGTGGGCGACCGACTCGGGCGTGCAGCTGTTCGTCGTCAGCTGGCGCAACCCGACGGTCGAGCACCGGCACTGGGGCCTGGACGACTACGTGCGTGCCCTCGATGCGGCGGTCGATGCGACGTGCAAGATCACTGGTAGCACCGACGTCAACATGTGGGGCAGTTGCTCGGGCGGCATGACGCTGGCTGCCTATCTGGCGTGGCTCGCCGCCACCGGCAAGCCCAAGGTCGCCAACACGACCTGGGCCGTGTGCGTGCTCGACACCGAAGCGGCGATCGAGGATTCGACGCTCGGCCTGTTCAACTCGCCAGCGACGATCCGTGCCGCCAAGGCGCGCTCGCGGCGCAAGGGCTTCGTCGATGGCGCGGAGATGGCCTCGATGTTCGCCTGGCTGCGTCCGAACGACCTGATCTGGAACTACTGGGTCAACAACTACCTGCTCGGCAACCGCCCGCCGGCCTACGACGTGCTGGCCTGGAACGCCGACACCACCCGGCTGCCCGGCCAGTACCACTGCGACCTGCTCGAGCTGGTCGAGAAGAACCCGTACGTCAACGCCGGCACGCTCGAAGTGCTCGGCGTGCCGGTCGACATGGGCCAAGTCAAGCTTGGCGCGTACGTGATCGCCGGCATCACCGACCACATCACGCCCTGGCGCGCGTGTTACGGCACGGCGCGGCTGTTCGGGCCCGAGACGACGTTCGTGCTGGCCAACGCGGGCCACCTGCAAAGCATGATCAACCCGCCGGGCGTGCCCAAGGCCTTCTTCTTCAGCGGCCCGGCCGCTACGGACGACCCGATGGCCTGGGCCGAGGGCGCCCAGCCGAGCAAGCAGGAAGGCAGCTGGTGGCCGCACTGGCGCGAGTGGATCAAGGGCAAGTCCGGCGAGCTGAAGCCCGCGCCCGCGAAGCTCGGATCGCGCAAGTACCGGCCCCTGGCGCCAGCACCTGGAACCTACGTGATGGAGCGCTGAAGCCAGCGCACCCGGCCCACGCACGCGACACGTACACAACACGCAAGGAGACACCCATCATGAGCACCTACACCGCCCCGATGAAGGACATGCAGTTCGTGCTGCACGAACTGGCGGGCCTCGACGCGATTGCCCGGCTGCCCGGCTACGGCGACGTGAGCACCGAACTCGTCGATGCGGTGCTCGAAGGCGCCGCCACCTTCTCCAGCGAGGTCTGGGGGCCGCTGAACAAGGTCGGAGACCTGCAGGGTCTGAAGCGCCACGACGACGGCCGCGTCACCACGCCCAAGGGCTTCGTCGAGGCCTATGCCAAGTTCGTCGAGTCGGGCTGGAACGGCCTGCGCTTCGACCCCGCCTTCGGCGGCCAGGGGCTGCCCAAGCTGGTCGACACCGCGGTGATGGAGATGTGGAACGCGTCGAACATGGCGTTCTCGATGGCACCGCTGCTGACCCAGGGCGCGATCGAGGCGGTCTTCCTGCGCGGCAGCGACGCGCAGAAGCAGCGCTACCTGCACAAGATGGTCTCGGGTGAGTGGACCGGCACGATGAACCTGACCGAGCCGCAGGCCGGTTCCGACCTCGGGCTCATCCGCAGCAAGGCCACGCCCGAGGGCGATCACTACCGGATCCAGGGCCAGAAGATCTTCATCAGCTTCGGCGAGCACGACCTCACCGACAACATCGTCCACCTGGTGCTCGCGCGCACGCCCACGGCGCCGGAGGGCGTCAAGGGCATCTCGCTGTTCCTGGTGCCCAAGTTCCTCGTCAACGACGACGGCTCGCTCGGCGAGCGCAACGACGTGCGCTGCGTGTCGATCGAACACAAGATGGGCATCCACGCCAGCCCGACCGCGGTGCTCGCGTTCGGCGACGGCCCGGGCGCGATCGGCTACCTGATCGGCGAGGAGAACCGCGGTCTCGAATATATGTTCATCATGATGAACGAGGCGCGCTTCGGCGTCGGCGTGCAGGGGCTGGGCGTGGCCGAGCGCGCCTACCAGCAGGCCCTGGCCAATGCCAAGGATCGCGTCCAGGGCAAGGACGCCACGGCGCCCAAGGGCCCGAGCGTGCCGATCATCCGCCACCCCGACGTGCGGCGCATGCTGATGAGCATGAAGTCGCGCGTCGAGGCGATGCGCGCGCTGGCTTATGTGGTGGCGGCGATGTTCGACCAGGCGCACCGTGCCAGTGATGAGGCGGCACGCAACGCAGCGCATGCCGGCGTCGACCTGCTGATCCCGATCCTCAAGGGCTGGTGCACCGAGACCGGCGTCGAGGTGGCTTCGACCGGTATCCAGATCCACGGCGGCATGGGTTTCATCGAGGAGACCGGCGCGGCGCAGCACCTGCGCGACGCGCGCATCACCACGATCTACGAGGGCACCACGGGCATCCAGGCCAACGACCTGATCGGGCGCAAGGTGCTGCGCGACGGCGGGCGCTCGATGCAGGCGCTGCTGTCGCAGATCGACGCCGTGTGCGAGCAGCTCGAGGCCGGCGACGATGCTCAGCTTCACGCGATCGGCGCACGCCTGCGCGAGGGTTCGAAGAGCCTGGCCGACAGCGTGCGCTGGATTCTGGCAACCGGCATGCAGGACCTCAACGCGGTGCTGGCTGGCGCGGTGCCGTTCCTGCACCTGTGCGGCGTGGTGTGCGGCGGCTGGCAGATGGCGCGCGCCGCGCTGGCGGCGCAGCGCAAGCTTGCGGCCGGCGACAGTGATGCGGCGTTCTACCGCGCCAAGGTCGCCACGGCGCGCTTCTTCGCCGACCAGGACCTGTCGCGGGCGCGCGGGCTCGCCGAGGCGACCATGCACGCCGGCGCCAGCACGATGGCGCTCGCCGAAGAACAGTTCTGACCTGGGGGCCCTGCCATGAAGATCCTCGTCGCCGTCAAGCGGGTCGTCGACTACAACGTCAAGGTGCGCGTCAAGGCCGACGGCACCGGCGTGGACATCGCCAACGTCAAGATGAGCATGAATCCCTTCGACGAGATCGCCGTCGAGGAGGCGGTGCGGTTGAAGGAAAAGGGCGTGGCGAGCGAGATCGTCGCCGTCTCGTGTGGCGTGGCGCAATGCCAGGAGACGCTGCGCACCGCGATGGCGATCGGCGCCGACCGCGGCATCCTGGTCGAGACCGGCGAAGAACTGCAGCCGTTGGCGGTGGCCAAGCTGTTGAAGGCACTGGTGGAGCAGGAGAAGCCCGCGCTGGTGATTCTCGGCAAGCAGGCGATCGACGACGACTGCAACCAGACCGGCCAGATGCTCGCCGCGCTGCTGGGTCGGCCGCAGGGGACCTTCGCGAGCAAGGTCGAGGTCGAGGACGGACGCGTGCGCGTCACGCGCGAAGTCGATGGCGGACTGGAAACACTTAGCCTCGCCACGCCGGCGGTCGTGACCACCGACCTGCGCCTGAACGAACCGCGCTATGTCACCCTGCCCAACATCATGAAGGCGAAGAAGAAGCCGCTGGCAGTACTCAAGCCCGCCGACCTCGGCGTCGATGTGGCACCTCGGCTGGAGACGCTGTCGGTTCGCGAACCCTCG
>JAKOTS010000011.1 GCA_029777095.1 Actinomycetes bacterium
CGGGCGGGCTTAAGAACGACGCATCTTTCGCGAGGGGGCGCAGAATGGGCGGGTGCCGCTTCGCATCCAGGATGTCTCCGCCGACGCGATCCTGCTCGCGGGCGGGGCGCGGGCCATCCTGCTGCAGATCGCGAACCCGGGCGTCGGCGCCGGCGTCGCCGAACACAGCGACTTCGCGAACCGTCCCCTCGACCGGCTGCGCGGCACCCTGACCTACCTCTACGTGACCGTGTACGGCACGCCCGACGAGGCGAAGGCGGTCGCCCGGCGGGTCGGTGCCGCGCACCAGCCCGTGCCCGGCGCGAACGACGCCGAACTGCAGCTCTGGGTCGCCGCCACGCTGTACGAGACAGCGATGCGGGTGCGCGAACTCGTCTACGGACCACTCGACGACTCCGACGCCGAGTCGCTGCTCGCCGACTACGCCGTCGTGGGCACAGCGCTCGGCGTTCCGCGCGCGCTGTGGCCCGCCGACCGCGCGGCCTTCGACGCCTACTGGTCGCGCTGCGTCGACGAGCTGGCCGTGGATGCCGCCGCCGCCCACGTCGCGCGCGAGCTGCTGCATCCCCGGCGCGGGCCGCTCTGGCTCAGGCTCGCGATGCCCACCGTGCGCACCGTGACGGCCGGGCTGCTGGACCAACCGCTGCGCAGTGCCTACGGCCTGCCGTTCGTCGAGCGGCGCTACCAGCGGCTCGTGCGCATTGTGCGGTTCGTTTATCCGCGGTTGCCGCGCTGGGTGCGGCACGCGCCGCAGAGGCACTACCTGAAGGCCTTTAGGCTGGGGCGGTGAGATTCTCCGCGCTGCGAGCGCCCTGGTACAAGGGCTACCTCGCCGGCGGTTCACTCGGCATGGGCGCAGACCACGTCGAGCACGCCATCACCTACTGGGTGATCTGGCAGGCGTTCCATTCGCCCCTGCTCGCAGGCTTCGCGGTGATCAGCCACTGGTTGCCGCACCTGCTGTTCGGCGTGATCTTCGGCGGCCTCGCCGACCGCTACGACTGCCGGCGCATCGTGCAGGTCGCGCAGGGACTGTTCATGCTCGCGTCACTCGGCTGGGCGATCGTCATCATCACCGGAACGCTTCAGCCATGGAACGCCGTGCTGCTGCTGAGCCTGCACGGGCTGGCCAGCGCGCTGTGGGGGCCAGCCGAGCAGATGATGCTCTACGACATCGTCGGCCCCGAAGACCTGCCGAGTGCCGTGCGCCTCATGGCCACGGGCCTCAACCTCGGGATGCTCGTGGGCCCCCTCATCGGCGCCGCGCTGCTGTTCACCGTGGGACCCGCCTGGGGGCTCCTGGTCAACATCGCCCTCTACCTGCCGTTCATCATCTATCTCGGCATCGTGCCGTACACCGGCCACACCCGAGCGGGACAGACTCCGCGGCCGCGCCTCACACTGCGCCAGACCTTCGGCGTGCTCGGCGAGATCCCGCGCTACCCGTCGGTGCTCACCGTGTTCATCCTGCAGGGCGCGGTCGGCCTGTTCATCGGTACCGCCCTGCTTCCGCTCCTGCCCGATTTCGGCGAGCTGCTCGGAGCGACCGGGTCGGGCGTCGGCTACGGGGCACTGATCGCGGCGATGTCGTTCGGTGCCGTGACGGCGGGGGTCTCCCTGGAGGCGATTGGGCGCATCCGGGCCACGGCGGGCCTGGCGATCGTCAGCACCATCGTGTTCGCCGCGAGCCTCATCGTCTTCGCGCTGTCGCACAACCTGGTGCTGTCGGTGGCCATGCTCGTGATCGCGGGAATGGGCAACCTCACGTCGGCCTCGACCTCGCAGGCGGTCGTGCAACTCGGTGCACCCGCCGACCGGCGCGGCCGGTTCCTCGGCGCCTACTCGATGACGAGCATGGGTCTGCGGCTCGGCAGCGGTGTGCTCATCGGGGTGCTCGCGAGCGCGTTCGGTCCGTCCGTCGCCATCGGTGTGGATGCCGCAGCACTGCTGATTCTCGCGAC
>JAKOTS010000025.1 GCA_029777095.1 Actinomycetes bacterium
GGGCGGCGCGCCGCGAGCAGGCCGGCAGCGTCTCGTCAGGTAGGCTCTGAACAATTGTTCAGTGGTCTCTCTCTCAGCAGGCCGGCCGTCAGCCTCGTCAAGTAGGACCCCGCACAATTGTTCGAGCCTCCCCTCATCGGTCCGGCGCGCGTCGTCAGGCCGATGCCGATGCGCGTAGGGCCGGCCTACCGATGCCGATGCCGACGCGAGGCCGGCCCCAGGCCCAACGCGCCACTGTCGGGCCGGCCGTTCAGAGCCTCTCGCGGTGGCCGGCCACTCGGTGCGTGTAGTGGGCCGGCCTGCCGTGCAGTACAAGGGGCGGAGTGACGGTTGTGTGGAGTGACCACCCGTCACACGTCAACTAACCCGTCACCGAGCAGGGCCGGCCTTCACCCCCGCGGCCGGCCCCCTCGCAGCCGTCAGAAGAGGTCGTCCTCGTCGTCCTCCTGCCGCTCGCTCGCCGCGTCACCCTCGTCGAAGTAGTCGTCGGGCACGTCGCCGTCGAGGCACTCGCTGCAGACCGGCTTACCGGTTGCGCTGTAACGCACGGCCGGCCGGCCGCAGGCGCAGGTGTCGATCTCGTCATCTTTGATGATCATGTCGGCGAGGTCGTCGGCGGTGGTGAAGTAGTCGTCGGGCACGACGACCTCGTCGCTCGCCGCGTCACCAGGGTTCGCCGCGTCGCCGCCAGTCGCGCCGTCAGCGCCCAACGCGCGCATCTCGTTGCGCCAGCTGCGGAGGGCGTCGGTCATGGGCCCGCCCGACGGCTTCCCCCACCAGTCCGGTATCGCGGCCTCGCGCTTGCCGCCGACGCTCGGCGCGTCACCAGGGTTCGCCGCGCCGCTCTCCCCCGCCAGGGCAGGGCGGCCTTGCCGTCCGCAGTGGGCCGGGCCGGCTCCTCGTCATCGACGACGTCGTCAGCGGTGCTGAAGTAGTCATCGGGAACGTCGCCGTCGAGGCACGCGCTGCAGATCGGCTTCCCGACGGGCGTGTACCGATCGGCCGGCCGGCCGCAGGCGCAGGTGTCGATCTCGTCGTCCACCGGGTCCTGGTGGCCGGCCGGCGCGCCTTGCGCCTTCGCCCCCGCAGGGATGACGGGTGGTGACGTGTGACGCGATGTGACGCAGTTTTCAGTATAATCGCGATTTTCGTTCTTATAAGCGCTTATGCCAGAAATTGCGTCACCTCGCGTCATCGCGTCACCCGGGCCCACCCCATCCCCGGCCCGGAGGCCGATTCCTTTGTAGAACCTCTGGCGGCCGGTCCGGTCTGCCACGAACCCCCGCTCCCTCAGGCGATCGCTGAACGACCTCCGGTTCATGGGCGTCTCGCCGGCGGCGACACACCACTTCGAGTAGCTCTCGTACAGGGCCGTAGGCGCGGCCTTGGCATTTGGCATGACGACACAGCACTCCGCGATCCAATCGGCCAGGACGTCCATCTCGGCGCGGTATTCCTCCGTCGCCGCTTGCACCTTTTTCGGCGGGCAGAGGCCCTTCTGCTGCCACTCCAGGCATCCCTTCACCATGCGCGTCAGGAAGCCCGGGAGCTCCGCGCGCAACTTGGCCGGCAGGTCCTTGTCGATTGGGTGCTCGCCGGGTTCCGGGTTCTCGACAAAGCGCTCTTCGAACGGGATCAGGTGGAGGCGCTTCCAGATCGCGTTGTCGGTGCCGCGAATCACCGGTCGGTGGTTCGTCGCGAAGAACAGTTTGAACTCAGGCTTGAAGTCGAACCACTCGGCGCGCATGAACCTGGCCGTGATCGTGTCGCCGCCGGTGATCTCTTTCACCAGGGCCTCCGCCAATCGCCGGTTCTCCTCGCCCTCACTCGAGAACACGAACCTCGCGCCCTTGAGCCGCGCGATGTCGTTGGGGATCCCCCCGTCGCCGCGCTTGACCATGAGTGTGTCCGCCCTCACCTTGGCGGAGTAATCGCAGAGCACGTCCGCGAGGAGCTCGAGGAGGGTGGTCTTGCCGTTATTGCCCTTTGAGCCCCACAAGATGAACATGACGCGCTCCTTGCACGAGCCGGTCAGGGCGTACCCCAGGACCCGCCAGATATAGGCCACCATCTCGGGGTCATTCCCGAAGATGTCCGACATGAACCGGTCCACCGTCGGGCAGGTCGCGGCGGGATCGTACTCGACCGGCACCATCTTCGTGATCATGTCCTCGCGCCGATGCGGCCGAAGCTCACCGGTGGTCAGGTCGATAGTGCCGTTACGGCAGTTCAGGAGCATCTCGTGTGTGTCTAGCTTCTC
>JAKOTS010000070.1 GCA_029777095.1 Actinomycetes bacterium
GAAGGCGTCGTCACCGTCGAGGAGTCGAACACGTTCGGCACCGAGCTTGAGCTCACCGAAGGCATGCGCTTCGACAAGGGCTTCATCAACCCCTACTTCGTGACCGACCCCGAGCGCCAGGAGGCGGTCTTCGAAGACCCGTACATCCTGATCGCGAACTCGAAGATCTCGAACATCAAGGACCTCCTCCCGATCGTCGACAAGGTGATCCAGGACGGCAAGGAGCTGCTGATCATCGCCGAGGACGTCGACGGCGAGGCCCTGGCCACGCTCGTCGTGAACAAGATCCGCGGCATCTTCAAGTCGGTCGCGGTCAAGGCTCCCGGCTTCGGCGACCGCCGCAAGGCGCAGCTGCAGGACATCGCGATCCTCACCGGTGGCCAGGTCATCAGCGAAGAGGTCGGCCTCAAGCTCGAGAACGCGACCCTCGACCTCCTCGGCCGCGCGCGCAAGGTCATCATCACCAAGGACGAGACGACCATCGTCGAGGGTGCTGGCGACGAAGAGGCGATCGCCGGTCGCGTGACCCAGATCCGTCGCGAGATCGAGAACACCGACAGCGACTACGACCGCGAGAAGCTCCAGGAGCGCCTCGCCAAGCTTGCCGGTGGCGTTGCAGTCATCAAGGCTGGCGCGGCAACCGAGGTCGAGCTCAAGGAGCGCAAGCACCGCATCGAGGATGCAGTGCGCAACGCCAAGGCAGCTGTTGAAGAGGGCATCGTCGCCGGTGGCGGCGTCGCGCTCATCCAGGCTGGCAAGGTTCTTGACACGCTCGAGGTCGTCGGCGAAGAGGCGATCGGTGTCAACATCGTTCGCGTCGCCATCGCCGCACCGCTCAAGCAGATCGCACTCAACGCGGGCCTCGAGCCCGGTGTTGTCGTGCACCGCATCGCTGAGATGCCTGTCGGTCACGGCCTCAACGCCGCAACCGGCGAGTACGGCGACATGTTCGCACAGGGCATCATCGACCCGGCCAAGGTCACGCGCTCGGCGCTGCAGAACGCAGCATCGATCGCTGGTCTCTTCCTGACCACCGAGGTTGTTGTTGCTGAGAAGCCCGAGCCGGCTGGCCCCTCGATGGGCGACCCGTCGGGTGGCATGGACTTCTAAGTCCTAACTCGCATCAAGAAGGGCCCCTCCATATGGAGGGGCCCTTCTTGCGTTGCTGGGGTTGGCGCGGGGTTGTGGGGGTTGGCGTTGGCGGGGTTGCGGTTGGCGCGCGTCGGCGGAGGCGCCGGGCGAGCCACCAAGATCGTGCCGAAACACAGCGTCCCCTCCGAGACGCAGTGTGAGCCCGTGTGTTTCGGAGGGGACGGTGTGTCTCGCCGGTGGCTGGGCCGCGCCAACCCGCGCTCACCGGAACAAGCTGGCGGTGTACTGCTCTGTGTCGGCGTATTGGCGCCCGGCCGCGGTCAGGGCTTGGTTGATGCCGCCCAGCGACTCCTCGACCGCGCGTTGCGTGCCGCGCCACTGCTCGATGACACCCTGAAACGCCGTCGCGGCGCCGCCCGACCACGATGACTGCAGCTGCGTGAGCTGCGCGAGCATCGCCGCCGACTCAGCTTGCACACGCTCGATCGTGCCGCGAATGGCCGCCGTGCTCGCAAGCACCGCGTCGCTGTCGACCTGAAATACCGCCATGATGGCTCCCTGCTGCTGTCGTTGCTGAATGGATGCCCCGACGCTAGCTGGGCGGCGGTGTCAGGCTCTCACGCGCCGCCGACACCGCAGGGGCGACGTCCACAACAACTCCCTGTGCAGGACGAGTCGCTGGGGTCAGCAATCAGGGGTTGGCCGCCTCAGCCGGCCACGCCGTGCCAGAACTTCAGCCGTCAGAGCTCGCCGAACCGCCAGCGCCATCACCGGCATTGGCCGCCCCAACCGCAACCCCAACAGCCGCGCTATCGCCGTCGCGCCACTCGAGCGGCAGCGACACTTTGAACGTCGCCCCGCCACCGGGAGTTTCTTCAACCACGACGGTGCCGTGCAGCGCCGAAACGATCGACGCGACGATCGCGAGGCCCAGGCCACTGCCACCCGTTTCGCGCGCTCGCGAGGTGTCGGCACGCCAGAACCGCTCGAAGATGTGCTCGCGAATCTGCTCCGGCACGCCCTCGCCGTGGTCGCTGATCGCGATCCAACCCATCTGGGTTTCGGCATCCACACCAACGGTGATCTCGATCGGGGCGCCATCGCTTGTGAAGCGGCGCGCGTTGCCGAGCAGGTTCGCAACGACCTGCCGCACGCGGTTTTCGTCGCCCATCACGATCGGCAAGCGGGCGGATGCCTCGCCCCGGCGCGCCGCCGAAACCTCGGCGTGCTCGGCCTCGGCCGGCGCCGTGTGCGGCAGAATCCCCACGGCTTCTGCCCCGGGAGCGTTGGTGACGTCAGCCGCGGTTGCCCTGGGCTTGCGGCGAAGTCGTGACAGTCGGTTGCCGGCGAAGGCGATCGCGCCGGTTGTGGGCGCGTGCTTGCTCGCTCCGCGCGCAAGCTGCTCGTTGCCTGGACCGCTGGCGGCACCCGCACCGTCGGCCGCGCCCCCGCCCGCCCCAGCCTCATCCAGCATCTCGGCGGTCGTGTCGATCACGGTGATGGTGCGCGCGGGTTCGGCCGCGCGGGCATCGAGGGCCGCGTCGCGCGCGATCGGCCGGAGGTCGATTGGCGCGAAGACCAGCTCGCGCTGCTCGTCGAGGCGCGCAAGGGCGAGGAGGTCTTCGACGAGCACTCCCATGCGCATCGCTTCCTTCTCGATGCGCTCCATCGCTTGGGCGATGTCGTCGTCGCCCTGAATGGCGCCGATCCGGTACAGCTCGGCGTAGCCGCGCACCGTGACGAGCGGCGTCCTCAGCTCGTGGCTGGCGTCACCGATGAATCGGCGCATTCGCTGGACAGCGGCATCCCGTTGACTGAGTGATGCGTCGACGCGGTTGAGCATCGTATTGATCGCGAGTTTGAGGCGGCCGACCTCGGTGCCAGGTTCGATGTCGGTCAGGCGCTGACTGAAGTCGCCGCCGGCAATGCTCATGGCGGTGTCTTCGACCTGTCCGAGGCGGCGGAACGCCTGGGTCACGAGCCAGCGCGTGCCGAGCGCGCCGATCGCGATGATCACGAGGGCGAGCGCGCTGAAGATGCCGAAGAACTGGGCGACGATGCGGTCGATCGGGGCGAGCGGCAGGGCGACGACCTGGGTCAGGTATTGCGGCACCCCGGGGATCTCGAAGGTGCCCGCGCTCGCGCGATACCGTGCGCCGGTGGCCTCGTTCGTCAGGTCGAACGGTGCGGTGCCGAGGATGGTCGCGCGCTCGAGGCTGAACGACTGAGGAAATGTGGGCCCGCGGCGCGTCGATGGCGCCTTGTTGGGCACGGGCGTGCCGTCGCCAAAGTAGATGGCGACCGAATAGTCGCTCCCCGCGGCGGCGGGGCTCAGCGAAATCGTGATGCCCTCGTCGGTTTCTTCGACCTGGATCAGTCCCGCGAGCAGGTCGCTGCCGGCGCGGTCGCTCAGCTGCGTGTCTTGCGTGACGATGAGTGCGTTGCGAAGAAACACCCCGGTGCCGACGCCAGCGGCGACGAGTCCGACTGTGAGCACCATGACGGTCACGCCGGTCACCTTGGCCCGGAGCGAGATGCTCCGCCACCAGCGGGTGACGCCGTCGTGCGTGGCCACGGTGATCCCTTTCTAGGCGGATGCTGCGCGTGCTCCGGCGGTGAAGGCGAGGGCGAGGGGGAGGG
>JAKOTS010000094.1 GCA_029777095.1 Actinomycetes bacterium
CAGGTCGAGATAGAGCGCTTCGGCAAAATTGATCAGCGCCGCCTTCGTCGGGCCATAGATCAGCGACTTCGGCAAGCCGCGATAACCGGCGACACTGGCCACGAAACCGACCTGCCCGTTACCCTGCCGCAGCAGTTGCGGCACCACACAAGCCGCGAAGGAAATGGCACCGACGAGGTTGACGTCGATCATCCGGCGGGCTTTGGCCATATCGAGCTCCCAGGCGCGCATGGGCACATAGTCACCTGCCACGTACAGCGCGACATCGACACCACCCCACTCTGCGAGCAAGGCGTCCCACGCGGCGTGCAGGCTCGCTGCGTCGGCGGCATCGCAGGGCAGCACCAACGCCCGCCCGCCACCGGCCGCGGCAACCTCCGCAAGGCGAACCGCGCTGCGCGCCGACAGCGCCACGCGTGCGCCGCGCGCCAGCAGCAAACCGGCGAGCGCCGCACCGATGCCCGTCGAAGCCCCGAGCAGCCAGACGCGTTGATCCGACCAGTCGGCAATGCGTGCATTCATCGCTTCAGCGCTTGGTGAAACTCAGCGTCACGTCGCCGAGATGGAAGCCGAACTTGCGCATCGCCGAGCGGTTGAGCATCACCTTGTCGTCGATCAGAAACATCCAGTCGTCGAAGTCGACGTTCCAGACCCGGCCGTCGACCGGCAGGGCGAGCACGTATCGCCATCGCAGCGCGTTGCCGACGGCCTCGCCCTGCGCCTCGCCGACAACGTCGTCGGCACGGCCGACGTAGCGTGACGCATCGACGCGGGTGATTGTCCACACCCGCCGCGACGTCGTACCATCCGACCATGAGAAGTTCTCGTCGAGCGTCCCGACATCGACGCCGTCACGCTTTTCCCAGGTAGCGTCGATGACGACATGAAAGCGCTTGATCACTTCGCCCGAGCGATCCTGGAATATCCCCCAGCCATCGATCGTGCCGTTGAAATAGCGCGCCAGATCGAGTACCGGCTGTTCTGCCCGGTAACGTTCGACCGGCGTGCCGGCGCAACCACCGAGACCGAGGATTCCGCAAGCGAAGCAGGTCAGCCACAGGGTTTTCATCAGGAGACCTCCAGGGTACCGCGCCAGCGCCACGCGAGCACTGCGGCGGCGGACTTGAAGAGCAGAGGCAGCAGGCAGTAGACGGCGGCAAGACCGGCCGTCGCTCCGCCCTCACCCGGCCGATAGCCGACCAGATCGAGCAAGGGCAAGGACAATCCGGCGGCCAGCGCCAGATTGAGCTTGGCGACCAGGTTCCACCAACCGAAGTACGCGCCGGCCTGCGTCGCGCCGCCGCCCTGCTCACTGCCGCCCGCCGGACGTTCGCAAAGGTCGGCGAGCAAGGCCGCCGGCAGCGTCAGGTCGGCGCCCAGCGCCGCCCCCGAAAGCAGGCACACGACGGCGAACGGCCAGACGTCGCCGGCCGTCAATCCCCAGGCCCAGACGAACGCGGCGACGGCGACGAACATCGAGATGACCCAGGTGCGTACGCGACCGAAACGCCTGGCCAGG
>JAKOTS010000123.1 GCA_029777095.1 Actinomycetes bacterium
CGCCACCAAGACCGCATCCGCGCGGGTCTCGCGGACGTAAACCGCCGTCTCGCCGAGCACAGCGAACACCACACCGGCGGGCGCGCCTTCCTCCACGACTCGCTACGACTGCTCACCGACGCGCACCGCGCCTACCAGCACTCCGGCGATGCCGACAGGCGGGTCGCGAACCAAGCCTTCTACACCCGGCTCGACATCACCGACGACGAACAACTCCGCCCCACACTCGCTGAGCCGTTCGCCACGATCTTCCGCGAAGCACACGACCACGGCGACGAAGGCAAAGAAGCCAAACGGGAACACACAACATCTTTCGATGTCGCGTGTTCCCGTAAGACACTTTGGGTGGAGCCTAGGAGATTCGAACTCCTGACATCCTGCTTGCAAAGCAGGCGCTCTACCAGCTGAGCTAAGGCCCCGTGTTCAGCGGGATTGTATGCAATTGTACTGCAATACGTGGGGCTACCTGGACTTGAACCAGGGACCTCTTCATTATCAGTGAAGCGCTCTAACCGCCTGAGCTATAGCCCCGTGTGAACCTTGAAAACTTTACCGGACTTTTGCGTGATTCACGAATCGAGCGGTAAATGGCTTCTCGGCCACGGTGTTTCTGCGGTGTTTAGTTGGAAGTGAAACCGACGAGCAGGCCGCCAGTTACCTTGACCGCAAGGTTGTAGATACCCGCGACGACCGCACCAAGCACGGTGACGACCACGAGGTTCAAAATGGCGACGACCGCTGCGAATGCCATCACCTGCGGCAGGCCCAGGAAGTCGCTAAACGACCAGGTGCCGTCGTTCATGCTTGTGAGCAGCTCGTCGACCATGCTGATGAGCCCCGTCGCCTGGACGACCAGGTACATGAGCAGGAACGAGACGATCGTGACGATAGCGAGCGCGACGGCCGCGAGGAACGACAGCTTGACGGCCGACCAAAAGTCGACGTAGACGAGACGCAGGCGAACCTGCTTCGCGCTGCTTTTGCTCGTCGATTTCTTTGCAAGCTTCTCGGCAACTGTGCTCATGCGTGTCAGTTTTCCTCGGTAGTCGGTGCGGACTCCGCCTGGGAGGCCGCTTCGTTGGGCGCGAGCGTGTCAGTTTCGACTGGCCCGGCGCCTTCGGCGTCGTCTGGGTTCTGTGCCTCGAGGCCACGCTCGCTGTTGCGAGCAATGGCGATGATCCGGTCATCTCCACCCGCTCGAGCGAAGACGACACCCATGGTGTCACGTCCCTTTGCGGGCACCTCGGCCACGGCAGAGCGTACCACTTTGCCCCCGGCGAGAACCACGAGAACCTCGTCGTCCTCATCCACAATCAAGCCGCCCGCAAGCTCGCCGCGATCCTCGGTGAGCTTGGCAACCTTGATACCCAAGCCGCCTCGGTTTTGCGTGCGGTACTGATCAACGGAGGTGCGCTTTGCGTAGCCACCGTCGGTCACAACGAAAACAAATCCCTGATCAGTGACCACTGATGCCGAAAGAAGGCTGTCGCCCTCGCGGAAGTCCATGCCCTTCACGCCGGCGGTCGAGCGGCCGAGTGGACGCATCGCCTCGTCGGTCGCGGTGAAGCGCAGCGACATGCCGTGGCGAGAAATGAGCAGGATGTCGTCGTCGTTCTCAACCAGCAAGGCCGAAGTCAATTCGTCGCCTTCTCTCAGGTTGATCGCGATGATGCCACCGGTTCGGTTCGTGTCGTATTCGCCGAGGCGAGTCTTCTTCACAAGGCCGCCACGCGTTGCGAGCACGAGGTAGGTTGCCGTGTTGTAGTCAGTGATGTCGAGGATCTGTGCGATCTCTTCATCGGGCTGCAGCGCGAGCAGGTTTGCCACGTGCTGGCCCTTGGCGTCGCGCCCAGCCTCGGTGACCTCGTAGCCCTTCGCCCGGTACACCCGACCCTTGTTCGTGAAGAACAACAGCCAGTGGTGCGTCGTCGTCACGAAGAAGTGCTCGACGACATCATCGGCGCGAAGCTGCGCGCCCTTGACTCCCTTGCCCCCGCGGTGCTGCTGGCGGTAGTTGTCGCTGCGCGTGCGCTTGATGTAGCCGTCGCGGGTGACGGTGACCACCATCTCCTCTTCGGGGATGAGGTCTTCGATCGACATGTCGCCGTCGTAGCCCATCAGAATCTCGGTGCGACGATCGTCGCCGAACTTATCGACGATCGCCGTGAGCTCCTCCTGCACGATGGTGCGCTGGCGCGTCGGGCTCGCCAGGATGTCTTGCAGGTCTTCGATGAGGGCGAGCAACTGGTCAGCCTCGTCGATGATCTGCTGGCGCTCGAGGGCGGCCAGACGGCGCAGCTGCATCTCGAGAATGGCGCGGGCCTGCAGATCGTCGATGTCGAGCAGCGTCTTCAGTCCTTCGCGCGCGTCATCGGCATTTGCCGATGCGCGGATGAGTGCGATGACCGCGTCAAGCGCGTCGAGCGCCTTGAGGTACCCACGCAGGATGTGCATGCGTGCCTCGGCCTTGCGCAGGCGGAACGCCGTGCGACGAACGATGACCTCGATCTGGTGGTCGATCCAGTGCGTGATGAAGCCGTCGAGCGCGAGCGTGCGCGGCACGCCGTCGACGATTGCGAGCATGTTTGCGCCGAAGTTGTCTTGCAACTGCGTGTGCTTGTAGAGGTTGTTCAGCACAACCTTCGCGACCGCGTCGCGCTTGAGCACGATCACGAGACGCTGGCCGGTACGCCCCGAGGTCTCGTCACGAATATCGGCGATGCCGGTGATGCGGCCATCGCGTGCGAGGTCACGAATCTTGAGCGCGACGTTGTCGGGGTTCACCTGGTACGGCAGCTCGGTGATGACCAGGCAGTTGCGGCCCTGGATCTCTTCGACGTTGACGACCGCACGCATCGTGATCGAGCCACGACCTGTGCGATAGGCATCCTGGATGCCACGTGTCCCAAGAATCTGCGCGGCCGTCGGGAAGTCCGGCCCGTGCACGCGTGCCATGAGCGCCTCAAGCAGCTCCTCACGCGTGGCGTCGGGGTGCTCAAGCGCCCACAGCGCACCGGCGGCAACTTCGCGCAGGTTGTGCGGCGGAATGTTCGTGGCCATGCCGACCGCGATACCCACCGAACCATTCACCAGAAGGTTCGGAAAACGGCCCGGCAGCACCACGGGCTCGAGCGTCTGGCCGTCGTAGTTCTCTTGGAAGTTGACGGTGTCTTCGTCGATGTCACGCACCATCTCCATGGCGAGCGGTGACATCTTCGTCTCGGTGTAACGCTGTGCCGCGGCACCCTGGTTGCCGGGTGAACCGAAGTTTCCCTGGCCGAGTGCCAACGGGTAGCGCAGCGACCACGGCTGCACGAGTCGCACAAGCGCATCGTAAATCGCCGAGTCACCGTGCGGGTGGTACTGACCCATGACCTCGCCGACGACGCGCGCGCTCTTCGAGAACGCTTTGTCGGGGCGGTAGCCACCGTCGTACATGCCGTACAACACGCGGCGGTGAACGGGCTTGAGCCCGTCACGCACATCCGGCAGCGCGCGCCCAACGATCACGCTCATTGCGTAGTCGAGGTAGCTCCGCTGCATCTCCGACTGCAAATCAACCTGATCGATTCGGCCGTGGTTGTGGTCGGACGTCTCGTCGGGGCGGATGTCTTCAGTCATGTTCTCGTTCCGTATGTGCGTAGAGCGACAGGGTCGCGGGGGTGTGGGGTGCTCGATCTAGATGTCGAGGAACCGCACGTCCTTCGCGTTTCTCTGAATAAAGTGCCGGCGTGACTCAACGTCTTCGCCCATGAGGGTCGAGAAGATCTCGTCGGCCGCGGCCGCGTCATCCACCGTCACCTGCAGCAGCGTGCGCGTCTCGGGGTTCATCGTGGTGTCCCACAATTCTTTGTCGTTCATCTCGCCAAGACCCTTGTACCGCTGGATCGCGTTCTCTTTCGGGATGCGCTTGCCCGAGGCGGCACCGGCTGCCAGCAGCGCGTCGCGTTCGCGGTCGCTGTAGACATAATCGTGGGGCGCATTCGACCACTTGATGCGGTACAGCGGCGGCTGGGCAAGGTAGACGAAGCCTGCCTCGATGAGCCCACGCATGTAGCGGAAGAGCATCGTCAACAGCAGCGTGGTGATGTGCTGGCCATCGACATCAGCATCGGCCATGAGCACGATCTTGTGGTACCTGGCTTTGTCGATGTTGAAGTCTTCGCCAATGCCCACACCGAACGCCTGGATCATCGCCTGGATTTCGTTGTTGCCCAGTGCGCGGTCCAAGCGCGCGCGCTCGACGTTGAGGATCTTGCCTCGCAGCGACAGGATCGCCTGCGTGTGCGGGTCGCGGCCCTGGACGGCCGAGCCGCCTGCCGAGTCACCCTCCACGAGGAAGATCTCGCTGATCGCGGGGTCTTTTGACGTGCAGTCCTTGAGCTTGTCGGGCATCGACGCGCTCTCAAACACGCTCTTGCGACGAGCGGTTTCGCGGGCCTTGCGTGCGGCCAAGCGCGCGGTCGCGGCATCGATCGCCTTGCGGATCACGTTCTTGGCCTGCGCCGGGTTGCGGTCGAACCAGTCGCCGAGCTGGTCGCCAACGATCTTCTGCACAAACGCGCGTGCTTCGGTGTTGCCGAGCTTGGTCTTGGTCTGGCCCTCAAACTGCGGTTCGGCGAGCTTCACCGAAAGCACGGCGGTGAGGCCCTCACGAATGTCGTCGCCCGAGAGGTTTTCGTCTTTCTCCTTGAGGAGGTTGTTTGCGCGCGCGTACTTGTTGACCAGCGTGGTCAACGCGGCGCGGAAGCCCTCTTCGTGGGTGCCACCCTCGTGCGTGTTGATGGTGTTCGCGTACGTGAACACGTTCTCGGTGTAGCTCGTGGTCCACTGCATGGCGACCTCGAGCGAAATCTTGCGCTCAGTGTCTTCGAGTTCGAAGTCGATGATCGGATCATTCACAACCTCGGCGCGACGCACCTTGTTCAGGTATTCGACGTAGTCGACGAGCCCGCGCTCGTACATGAACGAATCGTGCGGCTGGCGAACCTCTATCGCACCGTCAACCTCGACCTCTTCAACAGAGTCGGGCCGTTCGTCGGTGAGCTCGATTCGCAGGCCCTTGTTGAGGAATGCCATCTGCTGGAAGCGCGTGCGCAGCGTGTCGTAGTCAAAATGCACGCTCTCGAAGATCGTGGCATCCGGCCAGAAAGTAATTGTCGTGCCTGTGACGTCGCTCGGCTCTTCCTTCGCGAGAGGCGCCTGGGGCACACCGCCGCCGAGGTACAGCTGCCGCCACACGTTGCCCTGGCGGTGAACTTCAACCTCGAAACGGCTCGACAGGGCGTTCACCACAGACGAACCAACACCGTGAAGACCGCCCGAGACGGCGTATCCGCCACCACCGAACTTGCCACCTGCGTGCAGCACCGTCAGCACGACCTCGACGGTCGACTTTCCTTCTGTCTTATGGATATCGACGGGGATGCCGCGGCCATTGTCGATCACGCGCACAGCGCCGTCCGGCAAGATCGTGACAGAAATCGTGTCGCAATACCCGGCCATCGCCTCGTCGACGGAGTTGTCGACAATTTCTTGGACAAGGTGGTGCAACCCGCGAGGACCAGTGGAGCCGATGTACATGCCCGGGCGCTTGCGCACCGCCTCAAGACCCTCGAGGACCTGGATTTCATCTGCCCCGTATTCGGGGCGATCGTCACTCTGGGGATTGTCTTGACTCATATGAAATTCGGGCTCCAAACCGTCGTCGGCCGACCTGTTCATCCTATCAAGCCGGGAGCCTCGAGAGCGGATACGCGCCGTTCTGGGGAGGGAAAAGTGTGTTCGATGACGTAAGTGTTGGCTTAACCGTAGGTATCGCGCGGGCCACGCCCTGGAATCGTTCGTGGGCCCCATTTCCATGAGGGAACGTCGGGCCCCGTGAAACGGAGCGCGACGATCCCGGCTTCGGGGTACGTGTTCACGATGCTCGTGAGGAGGGCGGAGCGCATGAGCGTCAGTTGCGTGGCCCACGCCGTCGAATCACACTGCACAGTGAGCGTGCCCTCCGACAGCCCAACCGGCGTCGCGTGCTCTGCCGTGTGCTCGCCGGCAATCGATGCCCAATCGCGCACCAAGTCATGGCGGGCGAGCTGCGAATCCCAACCCTGCTCGCGGGTGAGAGAGTTCACGATGTCGCCAAGCCCGCGCGGATCCCGTCCCGCGGTAAACGGCTGATTCTCGTCGTCACGCTGCCGCCGGCCGCGCCGATACTTGCGCGATCCGGGAGCGAGCCCCCGCAAACGCAGGTAGGTCGCAATTGTCTCGGGCGGCGCATCCTGTTGCATTTCCTGCGGCACCGAGCGTTGCGCTGAGGGCTGGGTTGAGGCTTGCGGCGGGGTTGGCTGCTGTCCGGCGCCCGGGTCGGCCCGGCCGTCTTTGCCCCGCGGCGCAGCGGAACTCCGGGAATCTTCACTCATCGCCGCGGCCTTCGACTGACGCCGCCACCTCGGCAACGGGTTCGGCGATCACCGTGCCCGCCTCGATGTGCACCGCTTGCCGGCGGAGCTCTTGCGGCACATCCCCGAACACCGCCGCGGTGACGATGACCTGGTCGTATCCCGCGACCAGGTGCGCCAATCGGGTGCGACGCCCGGCATCCAATTCTGCAAAAACATCGTCAAGAATCAGCACGGGGTCGCCTGCATTCGACTCGGCACGCAGCAGTTCGGCAGATCCGAGGCGCAGGGCAAGCGCAAATGACCACGATTCGCCGTGCGAAGCGTATCCCTTGACGGGCATGTCTCGCACCCGCAGCACCAGGTCGTCGCGATGCGGCCCTACGAGCGTGATGCCGCGGTCGAACTCGGCGGCGCGACGCTCGGCAAGTGCGGCGCGGAAGAGTGCTGCGGTGTCTTGGGGCGCGTCGCTTCCGTCGCTTGCGAGGTCAGAAATTTCGGTGCCGGATGCCTCGCCCTCACCGGGTTCTTCGGCAGCGTTGCCCCGCACCGACAACGCCCATTCAAGGCGGGGCGCATGGTCTTCGGCGGCGATCGCCGCGTACGCGGCGGCGACGGGGGGCCCAAGCAACGCGGTGAGCGCCCGGCGCGCGTCGATGATCTGCGAACCCAGCGCCACAAGCTTGTCGTCCCAAATTTCGAGGGTCGTGAGCGCTTCGGGGCGGATGCCGCGGGCCCGCGCCGATTTCAACAACGTCGTGCGCTGTCGAAGCACTCGCTCGTAATCGGCGATGACCCCGGCCATGCGGGGGCTCCGCTGCACAAGCAGTCCGTCGACGAATCGGCGGCGCGCGCTCGGGTCGCCCCGCACAATGCCCAGGTCTTCCGGTGCGAACAGCACGGTCTGCAGGTAGCGCGGGAGCTCGCGGGGCTTGGTGACGGCGCCATTAATCTGCGCGCGGTTCGGGCCCTGGCGGTTGAGTTGTACCTCTGCCGTCACCCGACGTCCGCCGAATGACAGGCGCGTGCGCACGATTGCGGCATCCGCCCCCTGCCGGATGAGGGGCTGATCGCCGCTCACACGGTGCGAACCGAGGGTGCTGATGTACGCGATGGCCTCAGCGAGGTTGGTCTTGCCCTGACCGTTGCGCCCGACGAAGAGGTTGATTCCCGGCGCCAGAGCGACGTCGACCGCCGCGTAATTGCGAAAGTCGACGAGATTTACATGCTCGACGATCACAAAATCACCCTAACTTGCGGTGCTGGGAGCCACTGCCGAACTGAGAGAACTTGCTGCGCTACGAGCCGCGGGCGGTGCTGGACCTGAGTGACACACTGCGACGGCGAGACGTTCCCCGCCCCGAGGCTCCGGGAACCGTGCCGAAGGCACGGGCAAAAATTTTTTCGCCTCGTTCGCCACTTTCATCTTCAAAACAACGCTGACCAGGAAATTTCTCGGCCAAACGCATGTGAAAACTCAGCGCAACAACAGGTTCGGCTGCAGAAGATACTTGAAGTTGTCGGCGCCGGCTTGGTCGACAGACGTCTGGCTGGTGATCAGCACGGGGCTGAGCTTGTTGGCGTTGTCTGACGACGTGAACGTGACGCGCACGAACTCGCTCTTGACCGCCGAGAGTGCGTCGAGGAGGTACTGAGGGTTCAGGCCGAGCACGACCTCTTCACCGAGGAGGTGGCAATCGACCGTCTCGGAGGCTCGTGCCTGGTCGCCACCCGAGGCATCCATCGTCACGCCATCGGCGTTGAACGTGAACCGCAACGGCGCGGAGCGATCGAGCACGAGCGCAACGCGGCGGACCGCTTCGCTGAGCTCGCCGGTGTTGACGACCGCATAGTGCTCGGTGGTCTCAGGAAAAAGTCTGCGGACCGGGGGAAAGTTGCCCTTAATGAGCAGCGAAGTGACCGTCTTGTTGCCGGCTGTGAACGCGACGATCTCGCGGTCGCCAGAACCAGTGAATGAAATGCTGATGTTGCCGCCGCCGCCGAAGGTCTTGCCAACCTCTTGCAGCGTGCGCGCCGGCACCAGAGCAGCGGTGGTCTCGCCGGTCGTCTCGCCATCCCAGGGAATGTCCCGGAGCGCGACACGATAGCGGTCGGTCGCGACGAGGCTGAGCTGGTTATCGGTGACTTCGAGCTGCACACCGGTCAACACCGGGGTGACATCGTCGCGTGACGCGGCAAACGCAACCTGAGCGATCGCCGTCGCAAAATCATCTCCGGGAACGACGCCAGATTCGCCGGTGACCTCGGGAATTGCGGGATATTCGTGCACCGGCATGGCCGAAAGCGTGAATCGTGCCGAGCCGCAGCTGAGCAAAATGCCGCCGTCTTCCTGCACAACAACCTGCACGGGTGCGTTCGGGAGGCGACTTGCGATCTCTGACAGCAACCGGCCGTGCACCAGGATCGTGCCCGGTTCGTCAACGGTCGCATCGATCGTGGTTCGAGCGGATGCCTCGTAGTCGAATGCCGACAACGAGAGTCCAGCTTCGCTTGCCTCAATCAACACACCGGCCAGGATCGGCTGGGGATTGCGCTGGGGCAGCAACTTCACAACGAACGAAACTGCCTCGCTGAATACGTCGCGGTTCACGTGAAACTTCACGGGCGCTCCTGTTCGTGCTGGTGAGCCAAAGTGCGATCGACGCTTGTCGCCGCAGGGAATACCCATGCTAGCTCTACCGATTGCCGCTCCGTGTGACAAAAAATCTGTTTGCAGGCGGTGCTTCCATTCCCAATGACCGACTCGACGCGTTTCGACTGCCCACACCTTGAGGTCATTGAATCTGGCTTAACAAAAGAGAAATCTTGTTAATGGTGTTAACGCCTGTGGAATCTGTGGACAACTCTGTGGATCGCATACGGGCGTAGGAAACTACATGCGTGTGAGTTGTGGAAGAGCTGCGGAAACTCGATGTGTAACGCGGCGCCTCGGAGAAACACAATTTCGAGTTATACACAGTTGTGAGTCGTGCGAACCCATTGTTTCTCATGGTTTCGAATGGTTATCCACAAGTTATCCACATGGCGAAACGGACATATTCGCGGTTCCAAATGCGTGATGTCAAGTGCGGTTATTTGCATGGACCGCGATTGTCGGGCGTGTCTCACGGCTTTTCGCGTGCGCGACGAATTTGAGGCGATCCGGATGCCTCGATGCGGGCCGGGCGTGTTGCACCTCGGTAGCGAAGCTGTGGCGACCGTCCAGCGACAATGGAGCCCTCTGCGTCACGAAATCGTCGTGCACCGTCGTCGAACGTGTTGCCCACGGAATACGTGGAATATGCAGATTCTCTGCGTCAGCGGGCGCTGCCGGTGTTAGCGGGTGTTAGCGGGGGTTACGGCCGAGCTGCGCGGTAATTTCGGTCACCTGGTTGTACAGCGAGCGACGCTCTTTCATCTGGTCGCTGATCTTCTTGTAGGCGTACATAACCGTCGTGTGGTCGCGCCCGCCGAAGAGCTGCCCGATCTTGGGCAGCGACAGGCTCGTGCGCTCGCGACAGAGATACATGGCAATCTGGCGGGCGCCGGCGACCGACTGTGAGCGGCTCGAGCCGTAGAGATCGTCAACCGAGAGTTTGAAGTACTGCGCCGTGGTGTTGATGATGTCGGTCGGTGAGATGACGTTGTCGTCGTCTTGATCGATGAGGTCTCGGAGCACGGTCTGCGCCAGCTGCATGTCGAGCTGACTCCGGTTGAGGCTCGCAAATGCCGAGACACGAATCAACGCACCCTCAAGCTCGCGAATATTCGACGAGACCTTCGTGGCGATGAACTCCATCACGTCGGCCGGGATCTGCAACCGCTCGCTCTGTGCCTTTTTCCGCAGAATTGCGATGCGTGTCTCGAGGTCGGGCGCCTGCACATCAGTGATGAGCCCCCACTCAAAGCGACTACGCATGCGATCTTCAAAGCCGGTGAGCTGCTTGGGCGGCACATCACTCGTGATTACGACCTGCTTGTCGTGATCGTGCAGCGTGTTGAACGTGTGGAAGAAGGCTTCCTGCGTCTCCGCGCGGCCCTGCAAGAACTGAATGTCGTCGATCATCAGAATGTCGACACTGCGATAGCGGGCCTGAAACGCTGAGCCGCGGTTGTTCGCGATCGAGTTGATGAAGTCGTTGGTGAATTCCTCGCTCGAGACGTATCGAACACGGATGCCGGGGTACAGGCTGATCCCATAGTCACCGATCGCATGCAGCAGGTGGGTCTTGCCAAGGCCTGATTCGCCATAGATGAACAGCGGGTTATATGCCTTTGCCGGCGCCTCGGCGACAGCAACCGCGGCAGCATGTGCAAAGCGGTTGGATTGTCCGATCACGAAGTTGTCGAACGTGTACTTCGGATTCAGCCTGGTGTCTGAGCGCGAGTTCGTTGATGCAGACTCTGCGGTGGCTGTGGGCTCGGCCTGGTCGATGTATCCACGCAATTGTGCAGGCGATGGCACGGTCCCGATCGGATTCGTGTCTGTTTCTGCCTCGGCAACAGGCTCCTCTGGCTGGATCACGCCCTCGAGGTCGGGATTGACGACCACGCGGAAGTTCGCGGTGCCATCGTCGATGTGGGCCAATGCCTCCAAAATGGGGGCGCGCATGCGCTTGTTGATCTGCGCAGCGGTCAGATCGTTCGGCACGTCGATGTAGAGCGTGCCCGCCATGACGCCCTGCGGAACCGCGAGGCTCAGAAAGCCGGTGAGCTGCGGCGTGATGCGGTCGTCGCTTTGCAGGTGGTCGAGCACCTTCGTCCAGATCGAGACGTCTGGTACTTCGTATTGAGACATGGTTCCCCTGCAGGCTTCACGCGTGGCCGGCTTCGATGTGCGGGTTGTGCACGAGCCTGTGGATAACCCTGTCGATCGCAACGTGTGAGCCGCATGACAGAGCAATGTCCACTCTAAGACGCGGGGGAATGTTGGTGCCAGGTGGACGACCTCGTCTTGTGGATAATGGGCGAGTCTGAGACGTCGGTTTGCGACTTTGGCTTATAAGAAGTATTTTTAGTAGGTTGACTTATGCCCGCAAGGGCCCAAGACCATTGTCACGTTCGTCCCCGGCTGCCTAGTCCCGGAGACAGAGCAACCGGAGAAACTCATGAGCAAGCGCACATACCAGCCCAACACCCGCCGCCGCGCGAAGAAGCATGGCTTCCGCGCCCGCATGCGCACGCGTGCAGGCCGTGGCATCCTCTCGGCTCGTCGTGCCAAGGGGCGCACCGAGCTTTCCGCGTAGCACCCGGTGCTCGCAAAACCGCACCGAATCACTGATGGCGCCGACTATCGACGCGTCGTCAGACGAGGTGCACGAAGTGCGAGCACACACACAGTGACGTACGCCATGCGTGGGACGGAAGCATCCGCCCCACGCTTTGGCTTTATTGTCAGCAAGCAGATCGGATCTGCGGTGGTGAGAAATCAAGTGCGGCGACGGCTGAAAGCTGCGTGCTTTGAACTCCTCCCGAGCGTTCCCGCCGGGAGCGATGTGGTGATTCGCGCCCTTCCGCCTGCTGCGACGACCGATTTTGCGACGCTGCGACGCGAGGTTGCACGCGCCCTCACGAAGATCACGACATGAGCGCGCTGCACGCCGCTGCCACCGGCACGGCCGGTTCGAAGGCTTTCTTTGCGTGGGAGTCACTCCTGTTGATTCCGCGCGACGCCGCAATCGCCGTTCTCACCGCATATCGTGCCGTGATTTCGCCGATCTACGGCGAAGTTTGCAAGTATTACCCCTCCTGTTCGGCATATGCCGTGGGTGCGATCCAGCAGCACGGTGCCGTGCGCGGATCATTCCTCGCGGTGGCACGGATCGGCCGTTGCCATCCGTGGGCCCAGGGCGGGATTGATGACGTTCCACTCCGCGACGACTTCCGGTACGACCTCACCCCACGGGGTTTCGTCGTGCCCCTGCGAAAGGACTGATCCCTTTGGATCTTCTCCAGACACTCTTGTGGCCACTGAAGTGGGCAGTTGAGCTCATTCTCGTCGCGTGGCACTGGTTCTTCACGGCGATTGGCATCCCCGCAGGCTCCGGCCTGGTGTGGGTGCTCTCGATCGTCGGCCTGGTCCTCCTCGTGCGTTCGGCGTTGATCCCGCTGTTTGTGAAGCAGATCAAGAGCCAGCGCAAGATGATGGAGATCGCTCCTGAGCTGAAAAAGGTTCAGGAGAAATACCGCGGCAAGAAGGATCAGCTCTCTCGCGAGGCGATGAGCCGCGAGACGATGGCGCTCTACAAGAAGCACGGCACATCGCCAGTTTCAGGATGCCTCCCCCTCCTCGTGCAGATGCCGATCTTCTTCGCCCTGTTCAACGTGTTGAACGGCGTGACGCTCGCGGCTCAAGAGAACCGCGGTGGTGTGGGCCTGCTCTCCCCCGAGCTCGTGCAGCAGTTCTACAACGCCAAACTCTTCGGCGTCGCATCCCTGCACGACTCGCTCCAGGGCGCATGGCAGACACGCCCTGAGGGCTGGGAAGCCACGGTC
Organism: Actinomycetes bacterium; assembly: GCA_029777095.1. GTDB lineage: Bacteria > Actinomycetota > Actinomycetes > Actinomycetales > Microbacteriaceae > Microbacterium. The sequence continues at coordinate 12,894 of JAKOTS010000123.1, forward strand.
GCGATCCTTGTCGTGCTGGTCATCCTGATGATCGCCTCGCAGTTCTTCACGCAATTGCAGATCATCTCGAAGAACCTCTCGCCCGAGGCCAAGACCGGCCAGGCGTACCAGATGCAGAAGATCATGCTCTACGTGCTGCCGCTGGCATTCATTTTCTCGGGTGTCTTCTTCCCCCTCGGTGTGGTGATCTACTGGTTCGTGAGCAACCTTTGGACCATGGGTCAGCAGTTCGTCGTGATTCGCAACATGCCTACCCCCGGTTCGGATGCCGCAAAGGATCGCGAAGAGCGCCTCGCTCGCAAGGGCAAGGCCCTCGATGCCAAGGGCAAGATCATCCCGATGGCCAAGTACGAGGCCGAGCAGCAGAAGATGTTTGAAGACGCCGAGCGTCTGGCAGCTGAGAAACCCAAGCGCCAGCAGCCCGTGGGTAAGCAGCGTTCGAAGAAGCAGTCGGGTCAGTCAGGCCAGTCAGGTTCTGGAAACCAGGCCGGCAACGGCCCGAAGAACAAGCCCTAACCCCGCCAGCCCCAGCATCTGTCGATGCAGTCGACACCCTCATTTTGCGTAAAGAAGAGAGCACATCATGACCGATCACCCAAAGCTCGCATTCGACCTTCCCGTTCCCGTTCCGACCGCGGCGTCAGTTGTGCCTGCGGGCGAGGGTGACCACCTTGACCGCACACCCTCAACGGTCGCGCAGCTTGAGGAAGAGGGCGACGTCGCGGCCGACTACATCGAGGAACTGCTCGACATCGCCGATATCGACGGTGACATTGAGCTCGATGTTCGTGGTGGTCGCGCGCACGTGCGCGTTGAGTCCGATAAGCCGGGCAGTCTTGCGTTGCTCGCCAATTCCGAAGCCGTGCGTTCATTGCAGGAGCTGACCCGCCTCGCGGTGCAGAACCGCACTGGCCGCTTCTCGCGCCTCATCCTCGACATCGGCGGATCACGCGACAACCGTCAGACGGAACTTGGCCAGCTCGTTGATCGTGCCATTGCACGCATTGAAGAGGGTGCCACGCAAGCATCACTGCCGGCAATGTCGAGCTACGAGCGCAAGCTCGTGCATGACTTCGTTGCCGACCGTGGCTATGTTTCGGAGTCGTACGGCGAAGGCGCCGAGCGTCACACGGTGGTTCGTCGCGCATAGCGCGGTGCTCCGGCATCCGTTTCACGTGAAACATTGCATATGACTTCTCTCGAGAATGAATCAGCCCCGGGCTCGGGTGAGCCTTCGGACGTTGCCGCAGCGCCGGCAGCCATCGGCGATGACGTTTCACGTGAAACATCACCCGCGGTGCTCGAAGACGAACCGGAGATCGCTGCGACGCTGTTCGGTGACACGATCGCCGGCGCGCGACAATTTGCGGCAGCACTTGCGGAGCAGGGCGAAGAACGTGGTTTGATCGGGCCGCTTGAGCTTCCGAGGCTTTGGACCCGCCACATCCTCAATAGCGTGATCATGGCGCCACTCTTGCGCCCCGGCCGCGTCGGGGATGTCGGCTCTGGGGCAGGACTCCCCGGTTTGGTACTTGCGATTGCGCGTCCCGACGTGCAGTTCGTGCTGATCGAGCCGATGGAACGCCGTATTGCGTGGCTGAATGAGCAGGTCGACGAGCTCGGGCTTGAAAACGTCGATGTCGTGCGTGCTCGCGCAGAAGATGCGAAGTCGTCTGGTGGACTTGACCAGGTGACCGCGCGCGCAGTGAGCGCACTCCGCACGCTTCTCCCCCTCACCGCGCCGCTCGCGCGACGTGGTGGAGAACTCGTGCTGATGAAGGGCATCAACGCGCAAGCCGAGATCCAGGCTGCCGAAAAGCAGATCCGTCGCTTCAAACTCAGCGATGTGCGTGTTGAAGTTCTCGGCACCGGCGTGCTTGAAGAGGAGACCCGGGTCGTGCGGGCTACAGTGGATCGTGATGAGCGAGCAACTGGGAGCGTTTCACGTGAAACATTTGGGTGAGAGCGATCCACAATCGAACTCCCGGCAGGTCGCAACGGTCGATACCGCGGCTACGCGCCTTTCGGCAGCATTTGATGACACGCCTCTTGCGCGTGAACTCGCCGAACTGACCGCTCGGCGCAAGGTATTGCGCTCGACGGAGATCACGCTCCCCACGCGCACGCACGTGATGACGGTGTCGAACCAAAAGGGCGGCGTCGGCAAGACGACAACCGCGGTCAACATCGCGGCCGCGCTCGTTGACATCGGCGCACGAGTGCTCGTGATTGACCTTGATCCGCAGGGAAACGCGTCCACCGCACTGGGCGTGCCGCACACGGCCGATGTACCAAGCGTGTACGACGTCCTGATTGACGATTTTCCGATCTCCGACATTGTGCAGGCAAGCCCGGAATCACCGAATTTGCTGTGTGCGCCGAGCACAATCCACCTCGCGGGTGCCGAGATCGAGCTGGTTTCGCATGTCGCGCGTGAGCACAGGCTTCGCACCGCGATCACGACCTACCTTGAGGGTCTCGATGAACCGCTGCATTTTGTCCTGATCGATTGCCCACCTTCGCTGGGACTGCTCACAATCAACGCCTTTGCTGCCGCTGACGAGGTCTTCATTCCGATCCAGTGTGAGTACTACGCGCTGGAGGGCCTCAGCCAGCTTCTCGGCAGTATCGACATGATTCAGAAGCACCTGAACCCGAGACTCCACCTCTCCACGATCTTGTTGACGATGTACGACGGGCGCACACGACTCGCGCAGCAGGTTGCCGCCGAGGTTCGCACGCACTTCCCGGAGCAGGTGCTCGACACGGTGATTCCCCGGTCAGTCCGTGTTTCTGAGGCACCAAGTTTTGGTCAGACAGTGATTGCGTACGATGGCCAGTCGGCCGGCGCCGTGGCCTACCGCGAGGCGGCCGTCGAAATTGTACGACGCGCAACGCGCACCGAAGGAGAGAAGTAATGGCAGCCAAACGCACCGGACTTGGCCGAGGCATCGGCGCACTCATTCCGACGACAACGGAAACCGCCACAACTTCACGGCCCGTTGACGTCTTCTTCCCTGGGGCTCGCACCCAGGCGGCACGCCCGGTAACCACTTCCGATACGGAAGCCGAGCCCGAACTGCTCGAGGTGCAGGGTCTGCGGCTTATTCAGGTCTCTCCGGCCCTGGTTGAGCCGAACCCGCGCCAGCCCCGCGCGCACTTCGATCCAGATGACCTCGCCGAACTGGTGCACAGCGTCCGCGAGTTCGGTGTGCTCCAGCCCGTCGTCGTTCGGCCATTGGATGCTGCCAAGGGCACCTACGAGCTGATCATGGGCGAGCGCCGTCTTCGTGCTTCGCGCGAGGCCGGTCTTGAGACAATTCCCGCGGTGGTCCGCGACACTGCAGACGAGTTCCTGCTGCGCGACGCGCTCCTTGAGAACCTCCACCGCTCGCAGTTGAACCCACTCGAAGAAGCATCCGCGTACCAGCAGCTCCTTTCAGACTTCGGGATCACCCAGGAAGAGCTCGCTACGCGCATCGGGCGTTCACGACCGCAGATCAGCAACACAATTCGTCTCCTGAAGCTGCCCGTGCCGGTGCAGCAGCGCGTCGCCGCGGGTGTCCTCAGCGCTGGGCATGCCCGTGCCCTACTCGCGCTTGACGATGAGGGCGCAATGCAGCAGCTCGCCGACAAGATCGTGAACGAGGATCTCTCCGTGCGCGCAGCAGAAGCCGCCGCCGCTGGCTCGCCCGCACGCCGCGTTGCGCCGAAAGCTGGGACGCGTCGAGGACACCTCGACGAGATCGCGGAACGCCTCGGCGATCGCCTCGACACCCGCGTCAAGATTGCCCTGTCTGCCAAAAAAGGCCAGATCAGCATTGAGTTCGCGACCGTGGGTGACCTGAACCGCATTCTCGGAATTCTCGGCGAACCCGGCTACGGCGGGTAGGCGCGGGGCGCCTCCCGTCGGGAGCGTTGGCACGGGGCCGTGCAGGTTGCGCGGTACGCGTCGGGTGGTTGGCGCCGGGCGCGTGTGTGCTGACACCGAGGCTGGTGTGTCGCTCCGGCTCCGCTGCTGTCGCCCTACAGGCGGTCGCCCACTCCTCCTCCTGCTGCTGTGCGCCCACTTGCTTCGGTCCGGTGTACGCCCGCCCTGGTTCCACTTTCTTGCGCTAGCGCTCGTCGCACCGCGCTTTCCCTTTCGTGCGCTGAGACTCCTCCCACCGCACCACCGCACCACGCGCTGCCGTCGGTCGCTGTGGCTCTGCGGCGGCGTTGCGGGTGCGATCGCCCTTGCCGCAGTTTCCGGGCCGCGCCGACGGCATCTCCCCGGCCACTCCTACAGCATCAATGAGTCGCCTTCGAACTTCGGTTCGCGCGTTGGCTCGGGCGACCAGGTTGACTGTCCTGGGTTCGGGTACGGCTCTCGGAATTCTCACGCGCCGGCCGGTGCCATTCAGTCTTGATGCAGGGCGGGAACGGCGGTGCCGGCGTCGTGCGCGATCCCGCGTCGCTGGTGGGCCTGAACCGTCGGTGCTGCCACGCCGCAACTGCACTAACTCAGGAAAACCGCGAGATCGTGCGACCGAGTTCCGCGGAATTTCGGGGGCCGTGGCATCCGCAGTCGACGGTCTTCCTGAGTTGGTGTCGTCGGCGAGTACGGTTGCCGCCTAGGGCGTGAATCCGCGGGACTCCCATCCGCAGCGAGGCTGGCAGCAAGGCCGCAAAGACGGCGCGACCCGAACTTCGACCCAACCCGACCGCCGCCGCCCGGCACGCCTGCACTAACTCAGGAAAACCTGGCGCAACGCCACCGAGTTCCGTGGAATTCCGGGGATTGTGGCATCCGGTTCTCGCGGTTTTCCTGAGTTCGTGTCGTCGGCGCCCGCCTAGCCGCGCCAGCGCAGAGCGGCCGGCACCAACAACAAAGCCCGCCGCTCCCCGGAGGGAACAGGCGGGCCCGGTTGTTCGTGCGAAAACTACGCGATGTAGGCGGCGAGGTCCTTCTCGAGCGCGCCCTTGCCCTTGGCACCGATGATGGTGGTTTCGACGGCGCCAGCCTTGAACACCTTCATCGCCGGGATCGACGTGATCTGGTACTTCATGGCCAGGTCGGGGTTCTCATCGACGTTCAGCTTGAGAATGGTGATTTTGTCGACATTCTCCGACTGAATCTCGTCGAGAATCGGGGCAACCTGACGGCAGGGACCACACCACTCGGCCCAGAAGTCGACGAGCACGGGACCGTCGGCCTGCAGGACGTCGGCTTCCCAGGTGGATGAACTTGTTGCGCGAACACTCATGGTCAGAGAACTCCTCAGTTGATAAAGATTGATGGCAAGCGTGTTGAGATTGCTGGTAATAACGCCGATGAGGCGCCATTTATTCCGAAGCTGCTAAGCCCCCGGCGCGGCTGCAGCGGCGAGCGTCGCTTCTGCCTGCGCACCCTGCGCACTCTGCTCCTGCAGCGCGAGGTAGTGCTCGGCATCGAGGGCTGCCACCGTGCCACTCGCGGCCGCGGTCACGGCTTGGCGGTAGCTCGGGTCGATCACGTCACCGGCGGCGAACACACCGGCGACGCTGGTCTTCGACGAGCGCCCATCGACGGCAATTGTGCCCTCGGGGGTGAGGTCGAGCACGCCGTGTACGAGGTGCGTGCGCGGGTCGTTGCCGATGGCGATGAACAGGCCTTCGATGGGGAGTTCGCGGGTCGAGGCATCCACTGTGCTCTTGAGAACGAGGCCGCTGACGGCCGCGTCGCCCTGAATGTCGGCGACTTCGCTGTTCCAGATGAACTCGATCTTCTCGTTCTGGAAGGCACGATCCTGCATGATCTTCGATGCGCGCAGGGTGTCGCCGCGGTGGATGACGTAGACCTTCGAGGCGAAGCGGGTGAGGAACGTCGCCTCTTCCATCGCGGAGTCGCCGCCGCCGATGACCGCAATCGTGCGGTCGCGGAAGAAGAAGCCGTCGCACGTTGCGCACCACGACACACCATGGCCGGTGAGGCGCTCCTCGTTCGCGAGCCCCAGCTTTCGGTAGGCGGAGCCCGTCGCGAAGATGATGGTGGATGCCTCGTGCACGGCGCCGCTCGCGAGAGTGACGCGCTTGACCGGTCCATCGAGCTCGAGCGACTCGACGTCGTCGTAGAGGATCTCGGCACCGAAACGCTCGGCCTGCGCCTGCATCTTCTCCATGAGCTCGGGGCCCTGGATGCCCTCGGCGAAACCGGGAAAGTTCTCGACGTCGGTCGTGTTCATGAGCTCGCCGCCCACCTCGACAGAGCTGGCAACAACGAGCGGCTCGAGGTTGGCACGCGCCGCATAGATGGCCGCTGTGAATCCTGCAGGACCCGATCCGACGATGATGACCTGACGCAAAATTGCTCCTTGTGGTTGCTCGCAGAGGACGGCAATCGCGGTCCATGTAGTGGAACCAATGCTACCGCGCGGGTATTCCGCGGTTGGGTGGTGGTGCGGCGTCCGCCGCCCCCGCCCCGCCCTACCGTCGCCGCAGTGCAGAGAGTGCCGGCTCGATCTCTGGCGTACGGATCAGCACGAGAACGCCGAGGTAGCTGAGGCCTGTGACCGAACCGATCAGCGCGGTCGCGACGATGGCCGGGAACACGCCACTGAGCGCCCACGAGTGCTCGCCCATGCCGCCGACAAGCATCAGCGTCAAGAAGCCGAGTGCGCCGGCCGGGATCGATGCGAGCGCGAACCGCACGAGCGCAACCAGTACCCGGCGCGAGCCGAGGTGGCCAAGGCGTCGCTTCAGCAGCCAGGTGGCCAGCAGCGCCTGCGCGATACCCGAGATTGACTGGCCGAGCGCGACACCCACCGCAATGTACTGCAGGGGGAGGAGCGACGCGGCGAGGGCCGTAACGACCACGAGCGTGCACTGAAACAGCGTGAAGAAGAAGGGTGTGCGGGTGTCACCGAGCGCATAGAACGTGCGCTGCACCACAAACAGGGCCGCGAACGGCACAAGACCCACCAGGTACGCCCACAGCACCTGCGCCATTTCAAACGCGCCAGAGGGGCCGTTGGTGAAGATTCGGGATGCCGGAACCGCCGCAATCGCGAGGGCCACAGTGCCGATCACCATGAACAACGAGAGCACGCGGATGCTGCTGCCCACATCTCTGCGGACCTCCTCGAAGCGCCCCGCCACGGCGTGCTCGCTGAGCTGGGTGAAGTAGGCGGTGCCGATCGATACGGCGATGATCGAGTGCGGGAGCATGAAGATGAGCCAGGCGTTCGACATGACGAACACCGACGCGTATCCGGCTTCGGCTGGGAGCGACGACACCTGCGACTGGACGATGCCAGCGAGCTGACCGGTGATGACCATGGCGAACGTCCAGCCGGCGAGCTTGCCGGTGCTGCGAAGACCCACGCCCCGCCAGTGGAAGTCGGGGCGGAAGCTGAGCCCGGCGCGGCGCCACCACACGAGCAGGATGAGCGCCTGCGCGGCGACACCGAGGGTCGTGAGCCCACCGAGCAGGGCGATGCGATCTGGCGTCCAGTCGCTGATCGCGGCGGTGTCGGTGTTGTAGAGCCCGAAAATCAGGATGAATGCACCGAGGCCGGCGAGGGCGACGACGTTGTTGATGATCGGTGCCCACGTGAATGGGCCGAAGACCTTGCGGGCGTTGAGCACCTCACCGAGCAGCGCATACAGGCCGTAGAAGAAGATCTGCGGCAGACACCAGTACGCCATCGCCGTGCCGAGCGCGAGCTGTGCGTCGCTCCAGCCACGTGTGTAGAGCTGCATCAGCGCCGGTGCAAGCAAAATCGCGGCCAGGGTGGCGATCAGGAGCACGACCAACGCGATCGTGAAGATCTTGTTGATGTAGGCCTTGCCGCCGTCTTTGTGCCCGTTTGCACGCACGATCTGGGGCACGAGGACCGCGCTCAGGATGCCGCTGGCGATGATCGTATAGATATTGTTCGGGAGCTGGTTGGCGATGCCGAACGCATTCGCACCCTCGCTGAACGCACCAATGGCGGCGGCCAGCACGGCTGCGCGCACGAATCCAAGGATGCGCGAGACCACGGTGCCACTCGCCAGCAGCACGCTCGCGCGGCCCAGACTAGCCATTGCCGTCACCCGAGCCCGACTCCGACTTCGAGCCGGACTCCGACTCCAGACCCAGCCCCGACCCCGACGCATCCGCTCGCCGTCTGCGACGACCGATCACTGTCCGCACGATCCCGGCCACAAACAGGGTGCCGACGATGACCGCGAGCGAAATGATGCCGATGAGCTCCCAGTCGGCGCGCACGTTCACCTCGGCGGTGACGGGGTCACCGATCGGCTGCAGGGTGGGGCTTCGCAGTTCGAGCTGGAGTGACACGTCGCCGCTCCCGACCTTCGCGATCACGGGAACCTCGACTCGGGTGTTGCTGTTTGGCAGTGCGGTGACGGCCTTGCTGCGCGAAACCTCGAGCCGCAGGTCGTTCGGTGAGGTGATGAAGATCACGTTCACCGGGTAGGGCAGGTCATTGCGGACCCAGAACTGCAGCTTCGCGTCGGAGCTCAGCAGATTCGTCGTCGACGGCGGCAGAATGCCGACAGACGACAGGGTGCGCTGCGACTGCTCCTCGTGATCGGCCACCGCGGTCGTCCACGCGGCTTCGCTCGCGTCTTCATCGTCGACCGGCCATTCCGTGCTGCGCCACTGCGCGCCGAGCAGCTGGGCAATCGAGGCCCGTTCGGGGGTGGTGAGCAGGGCTGGGTCGTCGAGGACGGTCGCGAACTCGGCAATCTTCGTCTCAGTCGCGGTCATGCGATGTGCCGCCTCGGTCCGGCTTTCCGAGGCTGCGGCATCCGCGATGTCAACGTTCGTGGCCGGCGCCGCAAGGAGGTCGCCCAGGCCGCGGGGCGTTGCGCCGGGCACCTCGAACACGGCCGCGATGGCGGCGCTCACGTTGTTTTGGGTGCGATTTGTGCTGCGATCGACCGTGACGAGCAGGGGGCCTTCGGCCTGGCCGGCCGCGAGCGTGAGTTGCGCGGCGGCGGCCGCCAGCGGTGCACCTCGGAGCTGGAGCGTGCGCACCGAAGCGGCGTCGCGCAGGGCATCTGAAATTGCAGAGTCGTAGACCAGCACGGGGGCATCACCCACGGTTCCACGGGTGCTGGTGGTGCGTGCACGCTCGCCCCGGGCGGTGTTGCCCGATGCCACGAGCGTCGCCCCGGGGGCATCCGCAGACACCTCGGCGAGTCGGGCGATGAGGGCCGTTGTCGCGGTGCCGCTCGCCGGCCAGGTCATGCCCGGGTGTGCGCCGTTCACGGCGAGCAGCGTCGCGAAATCAGGAAAAACCGGCACATCGGGGTCGACCGGGGGTGCGGTGGGCGTTGGCGTCGCGCTGGGCTCGATCGCCGCGACGCGGGGGGTGGATGCTTCGCCCGAAACATTTGCGGCACCCGGAGCGGGAGCATCCGAGGGCAGCTCGGGGACCATCGACGGCGTCGTCGCCGACGCGGGCATGAAGTCTGCGGGCTTCATGTAGGCCTGCAACGTCGTGGGGCCGAACGGAGTGGGGAGCCCTGCGTCGAACGAGGTCGCAAGGTCGCCGTCGCCAAATGCCGTGCTGAACCGTTCGTTCGGAAGCGCGTCGAGGCGTTGGATCCAGGCAAGCGCGTCGGCCGGGGCGGCCGTGCCGAGCACCCGGATCGCCGCGAGGATTGCGGGGTCGACCGCGAGGATCGCCGGTGTGCCGGTCACGGCGTCGAGGAGCGCGGTGAGAGCGCCGTCCTGCGCGGTGAGTTTTGTGAGCTCGGCGCTGCTGAGCAGGCCGGTGCTCAGCGGCCGAGCCGTGATCGGCACCACCACGCCGATGTCGAAGGGCCGGGCCTCGGCGGCCGGATCGCGAACGATCATGGTGCTCGTGCTGGTGGGGGCATTTTCGCCCGTGCCGTACCGCACGATGAGTGGGTAGACCCCGGGCGCAAGCCCGGTGATCTCGGGTGCCGCGCCGTCGATAGAAATGCCGGCGGTGGCAACCTCACCCGCGGGCACCGCGTCGATTGCCACGTCGCCTCCGCGCACAAACGGCCCGAAGTTTGGGTCAACGACGCCGTTTTGCCAGGCCTCGAGCGCGGCACGGTCGGTGATCGGGGTGCGCCCGATGTCGAGGCTTGCCGTCGTCGCGAGCAGGCCGCGTGCCGTGAGGTTTTCGACGACCACCGAGATCGACAGCGTTGCACCGGCGGTCACGATGCCGTGTGAGAACGGGGCGAGGGTCACACGGGGTGTGGTCGCGGGCTGGGCTGCGGCATCCACTCGTGAAAATTCGACCGCGTCACCGGTCGCCTGCGCCATTGCACCGGGCCCAGCGAACAGTCCCAGCGCCAGCAGTGCCGTGGCGACGACCCGCCACCTGCGGGGTCGCTGACGCACGGCGATGGTGTTCGCAGCGCGTATGCGCGGGCGTGAATCGGTCTGGGTCACGGTCAATCTGGTGTTCTGGTCGAGTGCATGTCGGTGTGTGCACGTGGGCCCGATTCTACTGTTGTGTGGCGCTCGCTCCCTGGCAGGCATGGCGTGGGCGGCGACTTTGCCGCGCCTCGAGTGCGATTGAATGACTGGGTGGAAGAAGACAACATGCCCCCGACTCACGATGCCGCAGCGATTTCGGCGCTTGCCGCCGACCTTCGCGCCGTGCAGTTCACCGTCGATCGTTTGGGCGATCTGTGGGGCAAGACCGCGGGTGAGGCGCTGCTGCGTGACCAGCCGGCGCTCGCACGACGTGCGCTTCGCGCGGTGACGACGGATGCCCCGCTCGCGGCCCTCGCGGCCCTCTTCCTGTTGGGCGACCCGGTGCCGGTTGCCGCACTCGCCACCGCGCTGCCGACGCTTGGCGTCGATCGCGCCGCGGCGCTCGGACTCATCGTCGTCCGCGGCGAACAGGCCGTGCCCCTCGTCGACCTGCGTCCGTATGGATTCACCGACGAGCTGGGCGCCGAGGAGTGGTGGCTCGCGAGCGATCTCGGCGAGCTGGCACTGAAGTCGGCACTGCCCGTCGGGCACGTGCTGGGTGTCGGCGGGGCGTCGCTGACGCTCGCGGGCATCACGATGCCGGGCGCCGACGCCCAGGCCCCGCAGGGCCGGGTGCTCGATCTCGGGACGGGCTGCGGCATCCAGGCACTGCACGCACGCCGATTCGCGGCGCACGTCGTCGCCACCGATATTTCGCGCCGCGCGCTGTGGTTTACCGCTTTCAACGCCGCGCTTAACGGCGTCGACGGTATCGAGACGCGGCTTGGCAGCATGTTCGAGCCGGTCGCCGGCGAGCAGTTTGACCGGGTCGTCTCGAACCCGCCGTTTGTCATCACGCCGCGTGCCGAGGGCGTGCCCGCGTATGAGTATCGTGACGGGGGCATGGAGGGCGACGCGATTGTGGCCTCGTTCGTGTCGGGTGTCGGCGCGCACCTTGCCCCCGGCGGCACGGCGCAGCTGCTCGGCAACTGGGAGTACCGCGACGGCGAAGACGGACTCGACCGCGTGCGGTCGTGGGTCGGTGCGTCGGACGTGCCGCTCGACGCGTGGGTGGTCGAGCGTGAGGTGCAGGACGCCGCCCGCTACGCCGAGACCTGGATCCGAGATGGCGGCACACTGCCCGGGACCGCCGAGTTCGACGCGCTCCTTGAGGCCTGGGTCGATGACTTCGACCGGCGCGGGGTCACTGCGGTGGGCTTCGGCTACCTCCTCCTTCGCCGCCCCGCCCAGGGTGAGCCAACGCTCGCGCGGTACGAGCGGGTCGCGCAGCCAATTGCGGCGCCGCACAGCCTCGGGTCGCACCTGCGCGACGCGCTCGCCGGGCACGATCGACAGGTGGCGCTCGACGATGCGGGGCTTGCGGCATCCACCGTACTCGTCGCCCCAGATGTCAGCGAGGCGCGCCATTTTCGCCCCGGCGACGACGACCCTTCGGTCATCGAACTTCGGCAGGGCGGCGGTTTTTCACGCACGATCGGCGTCGATCCGGCACTCGCGGCGCTCGTGGGCGCGAGCGATGGAACCCTGCCGGTCGGGGTGTTGATCGGTGCGAT
>JAKOTS010000002.1 GCA_029777095.1 Actinomycetes bacterium
TGCGCGGTGTCGTGTGTTGTGGCCTCATCGTCAAGGCGTGCACCATCAGGCTGACAAGGGTCGATCAGCGGCCTCAACAATAAGCTTGACAGGCTAGCGCGTCAGGTTCATAGTGTGGCCCATGGATGCCACACGCAAGCCCCGCAAGACCTCGTTTCTCCAAGCCTCAACGAAGACCCTGCTGAAGGGCCTCGACCCGCGCTTCAACGCCGAGATCAACGCCGCGCCGCTGCTGAGCAAGGACGCCGAGGTGACCCTCACGCACAACATCGTCCGCGCCGTCGTCGCGTGCTGGCAGTCGTGCGCCGCCGCCTTCGTCCGCGAGTCGACCCGGTCCGACATGTTCGCCGCCGCCGCCCTCGCGCTGCCCAAGGACAAGGACGACGCGACGGCCGACGATGGCGGCGACGCCGGCACCGAGGAGGCCGCGCCGCTGTTCACCCTCTCCCCGCAGTCGTCCACGGCCAACACCATCGCCGCGCTCCGCGTCCGTGACCTCGACTGGTACGCCCTCCGTGCCGCGCAGGCCCACACCCTCGGCACCCTATCGGCCAGCATCGGCAACCCCCGCGCGTCGGCCACCACCATCGCCCGCGCCACCGAGGCCCGCCGCGCCGTCCTCTCCGCCGCCGCTCACCTGGAGCGCCTTGTCGACCGCATGACCCGCGCCAACCTGCGCCTCGTGCTCACCGTCGCGTCGAAGGAGCGCCCCGGCCTGCCCTTCGCGGACCTCGTTCAGGAAGGCAGCACCGGCCTCGTGAAGGCCATCCGCCGCTTCGACCCGTCCAGGGGTTGGCGCTTCTCAACCTTCGCCGTCCACTGGATTCGTGCCAACATCGGCCGCGCCAACGACAACACCGCCGAGACCATCCGCCGCCCTGTGCACCTCATCGAGGTTGCGCCGTCCGCCCTCCGTGCGCAGGCCACCCTTTGCGAGACGCTCGGCCGCATGCCGACCATCGCCGAGGTCGCCAAGGTCATCAAGCGCAACGTCGAGACCACCGCCGCCGCCCTCGACCCGTCGCGCGTCCTCTCCACCGAGACCCCACTGCGCGGCGGCGCCGACGATGGCACGCCCATCACCCTCGGCGACATCATCCCAGACCCGGCGCCGCAAGACTGGACCGGTGACGAGGTGTCCCGCGAGGAGCACGCCATCATCCGCGCAGGGGTCGCCCGCCTCGGCGAGCGCGAGCAAGGCATCATCCGCCGCCGCTACGGCATCGCCGCGGACGGGACGACGACCGAGCCCGAGAAACTCGTGGAGATCGGCGACACCCTCGGCATGTCCCGCGAGCGCGTGCGGCAGATCGAGGCGACCGCCATCCGCACCCTCCGGTACATGGTCCCGCCCATTCGCCGGCCGCGTGCCACCGTCGCCGCCATGGAGGCCACCGCACCATGAGCACCGCGACCCGCGGCCACTGCCCCGATGCCCT
>JAKOTS010000040.1 GCA_029777095.1 Actinomycetes bacterium
GACGTGCTCATCGACGCCGATGACCCTCACGCCGTCGAAGCGGGCCGGGTCGTCGATGAGAACACGTCGGCCTTCAGCAAGCACGGCGTCGTTGGCGGTGTCCCAGGCGACGTCGAGTCCCTCGGCGATCCGGGTGACGGTGAGGTGCTGCACGACCAGCGCTTCGAGCGCCCACCGCAGCCCACGGCGCGAGAGCTTCGACCGCGGCTCGGCCGCACGGGTGGTGTCTTGGCGCCACACGTGCCCGCAGCCGGTGCAGCGGTAGCGACGCACCGCGACCTCCAACACCGTCGGTCGCCACCCCAGCGGCTCGTGCGCGAGCCGACGGATCACGGTGTCCCGAGCAGCGCCTTCGGCGCCGCAGCGTCGACACCACTCGTCCGGGGTCAGGACTCTGCAGGCGAGCACCGCGCGGTCGGGCTCGAGGCGCTGGCCGGTCACGACGAGGTCGAGTTCGTCGAGTCGGCAGAACGTTGTCAGGTCCGGGCGAGCGAAGCGGGCCCGAGCGGTAGCGACAGGCAACGACGTCAGACCTCCGGATGTCAGGCGTGGAACGTCATCTTCCGAAGACCTCGACCACGATCTAGCCACCGTCGCGCCGGAGTCGCTTCGATCAACGAGTACACCTCATCAGAAGCCCGTTGCCAAGGCCTTGCTCCGTTGTGAGCGACGACGTCGTGGGGATGGGGATCTCAGTCAGTGCAGGGCGCCGAGCTCGACGAGAAGAACGCCGGCGATGATGAGTGCGATGCCGCCCATCATGAGCGCGGTGAGCGGCTCCTTGAAGAGGGCTTTGGACGCGACGGCCGTTAGGGCAACTCCGGACGCTGCCCAGATGCCGTAAGCGACACCGAGGCCCAGGCCCTCATTAAGGGCGAGGGTGAGAAACGCGAAGGCCAGGAGGTAGCCGCCGGCGACGGCGGCGTAGTAGGCGCGGACGCCAGTAGCTGCCATGCGCAGCGAGAGGGTAGCGCTGACCTCGGCAATGATGGCTCCGAGGAGGAACAGGTAAGCCATCAGGTGGCTTCTTCGAGGTTCTTGACCGCGTGCTGGGAGCCGAGTTCGACGGTGAGGACGCCGGCAATGATGAGGACGATGCCGACGCCCATGAGTGCGGTGAGGGTTTCATCGAAGATCAGCGACGACATCACGGCGGTGGTGGCGACACCGAGGGCGCCCCAAATGCCGTAGGCGACGCCCAGCGCCATGCCCTGACGCAGAACGAGGGCGAGGAGAATGAACGAGGCGATGTAGCCAGCCGCGACGAGCACGTACAGTCCGGGTCGATCGAGTGCTCCCTTCAGCGACAGCGAACCGGTGACCTCGCTGAGGATGGCCCCCGCGAGCAGTAGCCACTTGGTCATGAGTTCTCCTGGATGAGGTGGTGTGCGAGTGCTCGAATGGCGTCGGTGTCCTCGTCGGATAGGGCGATGCCGTTGCCGGCGGTGTTGAGCCAGATGCCGTCGGCCAAGAGTCGGACGCCGTGGAGGCGGGCCCGCTGGTCGGCCGGAAGGGTCTCGGGGACGTCGACCCAGGCCCCCATGCGGCTGTTCCATCGCTCGGTGAGCGGCTCGCGCAGGCGGGGGTCGGTGAACATGACCAGGTCGCCGTAGTCGAACGGCCCGTCGCAAGCCCAGTCAACGTAGGCGGCGAGGCGTTCGCTGATCGTGGGTACGTTTGGGTTGGTGGTAGCCAGGCGGGCGGCCAGATCCCGCTCGTAGCCGTCGAGGAGGTAATCGATGACGGCGGTCATCAGTGCTTCCTTGGTTGGGAAGTGGTACATCAGGCCAGCCTTAGTGATTCCTGCAGCGCGAGCTGCGGACACCAGGGAGACAGAGGCGCCAGTGCGGGCCCACGCAAGAGTGCTGGCGAGAACGCCGCCTCGCGCCGACGGTCGGTGGGCAGGTGCACTAGTACTCATATCGACAACTCTACCTACCGGTAGGGTAAGTAACAAACTCATGGTGAGCTGGGCCTCCCGAGCTGAGCGTCAGCATGCTAAG
>JAKOTS010000050.1 GCA_029777095.1 Actinomycetes bacterium
CGCACGGAAGCGTCTGCACGGGCGTTCCTGCGCGATCTGGAGCAGTCCAGAGCGCACGGGACGTTCGTCGACCCCGCTCGTGGTCGCGAGACCGTCGCAGTCGTCGCCGAAGAGTGGCTTGTGCGTCGCCGTGCCGCAACCGCGCAGCGGAACGGCAAGCTTTCCACGCTCGCGCGTGTAGAGGGCATCGTCGAGAAGCACGTCATCCCGGCGCTCGGCGACCATCGCGTCGGCGCTCTGACGCAAGCGGACGTTGACGCTTGGGTGAACACCCTCTCCGGCGAAGCGGAGAGCATCCGCAAGTACGTCTCCGTCCTGCGCGGCATCATGAAACACGCCATGCGCTCGAAGCGCATCGCAGTGAACCCTGTCACCGACCTCACGCTGCCGAAGGTCGTGCGCCGCAAGAAGCGCTACCTCTCGCACGATCAGGTCACCGCGCTCTTCGACGCGATCAACCGCACCAACGATGGCGAGTCACACGGGTACGGGGTGCTGACGACTCTGCTCGCGTACTGCGGTCTGCGCTGGTCGGAGGTCTCGGGTCTACGCATCGACGACATCGACTTCGCACGCCAGCGCATCCATGTCGAGCACACCATCGTGCTCATTGGCGGGCGTCAAGTTGAGGAGGTGCCGAAGAACTACGAGAAGCGCGAGGTGCCGATACCGGTGTTCCTCGCGACCCTGCTGAAAGCGCACGTTGATCGGCGCGAACTGGAACTCGTCGAAGACATAGCTACCCTCACTGCCGCGCTTGAGCGCATCACGAACCGCGCAGAACAGATTGCGGCGCTACAGACAAAGTACGACGACATGACTGCCTACATCGCGGAGGTCACCGAAGCACGCCGAGTGCTCGACGAGCGCATTGCGGGCGTCAACGCCGACCGCGAGCAGCGCATCGCTGCTGATTTGCCGTACGAGCTTCTCGACGAGTCCATCGCGCGAGCCCACCGGAAGCTCGCTCGTCTCCCCCGACCAGATGTGCTCACACAGCGTCGGGACGGCATCCCGGCGAAGATCGCTCGACTGGAGAGACTGTCGCTGAAAGACCCGCGTCAGAAAGAGATCATCGAGCAGGGTCTTGCGGCACTCGCGCAGCGACCGCTCTTCGTTGGTGCCCGCACGCGCACCTGGCTGCGGAACGCGACGTTCCGCTCCGGGTGGCTGACCCCTGCCGTCGCCCTCATGGACGCAGAAGCGCGTGACGCCGCGATCGCAGAGGATCGACCTGTCCCCCGTCCGCTGGGTGACCTAGAGCCGCACGAATTGCGTCACACATGCGCCAGCCTCGCGGTGAGCGCTGGAGCGAACGTGAAGGTCGTGCAGCGCCTCCTGGGACACGAGAAGGCATCGGTCACGCTCGACGTGTACAGCGACCTCTTTGAGACCGACCTCGACGACGTGGCACGCCGGATGGATGAGATCGTCTGGGCGATGAGCGCCGACACTGACTTCTCTCGCGGTGCGTCCGAAACGCGTCCGATTCCGGAGGATGACGCGGTCTGGCAGAAATGATGCGTCCGAAATGCGTCTGTTTGGGTTAGATGCCCTCCACGGCGCTTCCGCGTCCTGACAACGAAGAAGCCCCCGATCCCTGTGTTTTCAAGGGAATCGGGGGCTTATTCTTAGTTGTGACCCCAGCGGGATTCGAACCCGCGTTACCGCCGTGAGAGGGCGGCGTACTAGGCCACTATACGATGGGGCCATTTCGCAACTAGATGAGTATGTCACAGCACGATCGAGCTCTCCAAATCGTGCCCCACGTTCGGCGCGCCGCGGCTCATTTCGCGCCCGAACGACGCGGGGTTGCCCTTACCGCGGGGTTGCCCTCACCCACCGTGACGCGCTTGACTCAGGCCATGAGAGTCATCAAACATGAGCACGCCGCACTCACCGTCGAGGAACAAGGCAAGCGACTGATGATCGACATCGGCGGCTTCACCGTTTTGCCCGAGCAGATTGCCCATGTCGTTGCGATCGTGGTGACGCACGAGCATCCCGATCATTGGACACCCGAGCACCTGTTGCGCATTCAGGAAGTCTCCCCCGGCGCTCGCATATTTGCGCCTCAGGGCGTCGCCAACGCGATCGCACAGAACCCCGCCGCCGACGGTATCGAGGTGACGGTGGTGAGCCCGGGCGAAGAACTTTACGTCGAGCCGTTCACGCTACGCTTCTTCGGCGGCAAGCACGCGGTGATCCATGAGTCGATGCCCGTCGTCGACAACGTGGGCGTGCTGGTCAACGAGACCCTCTACCACCCCGGAGATTCGTATGCGGTGCCCGAAGGTGTCGACGTGCCGTTGCTCGCGGCCCCCATCGGGGCGCCCTGGCTGAAGATCGGCGAAGCCATGGATTTCGTGCTCGCGGTCGCGCCGAAGACGGCATTTCCGATCCACGAAATGACGCTCTCGCACCTCGGCCAGCAGATGGGCCATGGACGACTCGCATGGGCCACCGAGCAGGGCAGCGGCACGTTTGTAGTGTTGGAACCAGGCGAGCACCTCGACACGTAGGCGAGGCGCCGCGATTGCGGGTTCACGTCGGTTCGTTCACCCGCTTGTAACATTCCCACCGAGGTGCAGCCGTTCGAGTTGCGGGCACTCGATCCCCCGCCCGCAACTCGATAGCATCGCGGTATGAGCGATTCTTCAGAACTGATCCTTCAGAGCCTTGACCGCGTTTCAGAGCTCGTAGACGACCCGTCCGCGCTGGTGTACGAACAGCTCTTCACTCGCTACCCCGAGTTCAAGCAGCTCTTCCGCTTCGAACCCAATGGCGAAATGGCGCGGCAAAACATGTTCCAGGTGACGGTTGTTGCGCTGATGGAACATCTCGAGGGCAAGCACGCGAGCGTGACGATGGTCACCTCTGAGCGGGCAAACCACTCGCACATCGGTGTCGACAACGCGTCGTTCGATCGCTACTACGAGGTGGTGCGCGACACGTTCGCCCAGATCCTTGGTGACGAGTGGATGCCGGAGACTCAGGATGCCTGGAACCAGGCGATCAGCAGCCTGATCAACGCGACGCAAGAGTCGGCAATCGTCGGGTCGTAGCATCCACCCGTCTCTCTTTCATCTTTTCATCGCGAGCTGAAGCATCCTGATGTCGGCTGACGAGCGACACCTGCTGACGCTTCCCGACGTCACCGCGTGGAGCGCGTGGCTCGCGGCGAGTGCGGCGAGCTCCGACGGTGTGTGGCTCGTGCTCGCGAAGAAGGGCACGATGACGCCGACGTCGGTGCGGTATCAGGAGGCGCTTGAGGAAGCCCTCGGTCACGGTTGGATTGACGGGCAGCGCCGGGGGCACACCGACGACACGTTCATTCAGAGGTTCACGCCGCGCAGACCTCGCTCCCTCTGGTCAAAGCGCAACGTCGAGATCATCGAGCGTCTTGAGGCCGAGGGCCGGCTGTATGTGGGTGGCCGCGCAGAGGTCGAGCGTGCGAAAGAAGACGGCCGGTGGGAACGTGCGTACGCCGGGCAAGCCTCGGCGGAGGTTCCCCGTGAGCTTGCCCTGGCGTTCGCCGAGCGGCCGACCGCGCTCGCGGCGTTCGAAGCGCTGGGCGCGAGCGACCGGTATAGCGCGCTGCACCCCATCTTGTCGGCGCCGAACCCAGCGACGCTAGCGCGGAGAATCGAGCGATTGATCACGCGGCTTGGCACCGACGGGGAGGCGGGCTGAACGTCGTCGATTGACGGCGACGCACGGCCGGATGGCTCGCGCCCGTCAGGGCTGGGGCTGCACGGGGATGTCGTCGAGCGCCCTGAGCACCGCCTTGGTGACCTTCCCTGTGGCGGTGCGAGGCAAGTCTTCGCGAAACACCACATAGTCCGGGACCTTGAACCGAGCGATATGGTCGCGCGCATGCTCGAGGAGGGCCGCTTCGGTCACCGCGTGCCCCTCGCGCACAACGACGTATGCCTTCGGCCGCTCGCCCCACCTCTCGCTGGGGTATGAGACCACTGCGGCGTCGAGCACGGCGGGATGCGAGAGCATTGCGTTCTCGACCTCGATGGTCGAGATGTTCTCCCCGCCCGAGATGATGATGTCCTTGGCGCGGTCCTTGAGTTCGATGTATCCGTCTGGATGCATCACCCCCAAGTCGCCCGAGTGGTACCAGCCACCGCGGAACGCCTCGGCCGTCGCTGCCTCGTCGTCGAAGTAGCCGAGCATCACGTTGTTGCCCCGCAAAATCACCTCACCGAGCGTCTCGCCGTCGGCCGGCACATCGACCATCTGCTCGTCCACTACGCGTGGCGCCTCTGCCTGGATCATGGCCACACCCTGTCGCGCTTTCAGCTGCGCGCGCTCCTCCGGGCCGAGCTCATCCCATCGATCCTGATGCTCGTTGATCGTAAAGGGCCCATACACCTCGGTGAGGCCGTAGACATGCACCACGTCAACCCCGAGCGACTCCAGCTCCGCAATCATCGTCGGCGACGGGGGCGCCCCAGCCGTCGTGATCCGGAGCCCTGACTCGAGAACCCGCGCCTCGGGGGCGTTGGCGATTACGCTGCACACGGTGGGCGATCCACAGAGGTTGGTGACGCCATACTCCTCGATCGCGCCCCAGATTCGGTCGCCTCGGACAGCGCGGAGACAAACGTGCGTCGCCCCCGCACCCGTCACGGCCCACGGCGTGCACCATCCGTTGCAGTGGAAGAGCGGAAGCGTCCAGAGATACACGGATGCCCCGTCGAAGCCGTTGTGGAAGATCTCCCCCATCGCGTTGAGGTAGGCCCCTCGGTGCGAGTACATGACGCCCTTCGGTGCACCCGTCGTTCCCGACGTGTAGTTGATCGAATACGGTGCGAGCTCATCGTCGATTTCCCAACCCAGAGCGATGGCCCGCTGATCGGGTGTGTCAGCCCGGCTCACGAACTCGGCCAGTGGGATCTGCCCCAGGGCGAGCCCACTCGCTGCGACCCCAAATTCGGCGTCGGCTACCTCGACAACTGTCTTCACGGCGGATGCGGCATTCAGGTCGCCGAGCCTCGGCACGAGTTCGGCATCGACGAACACGAGCGAGGCCCCTGAGTGGTTCAGGATCTGCCGCAGCTCTGGGGTGGAGAGACGCGAGTTGATTGCCACAAGGACACCTCCCGCGAGCGCGACCGCGAAGTGCGCGATGAGGAGCTCGGGGATATTCGGCGCGATGAAGGCGACACGATCGCCGGGCGCGATCGCGAGGCGAATACCCCGGGCCATCCGCTCTGCGTCGTCGAGAAACTCCGCATACGTCCACCGACGCTCGCCGTAGATAATCGCGGCCCGGTCGGGAAACACGGATCCCGACCGCCGGAGGAAACTGAGTGGAGTCAGTGGCGTGTAGTTCGCCGACCGGATTGCGGACGAGTTCATGTCGTTCCTTCGCAGGTTCTCCCGGGAGCCTCGGCAGAGCCGTCCCTCAGCGACGCCAGTGTCGCTTGGGACCAGACTAGAGGTGATTGGGCGTGCAGCGCGGGGCGCGGGGCGCGGGCTGTAAGCCCTGAACATCCCGCACGGGGCCCACGCAAAAACAAGAAAACCCCCGCCTGAGCGGGGGTTGCAATCTTGCTGGGGTACCTGGACTCGAACCAAGAACAACGGAACCAGAAACCGCCGTGTTGCCAATTACACCATACCCCATCGGTTCAAGCCGGAGCCCGTACCAAGATCTAACTTTAGCGGAGCAAACGCCCGGGCGCCAATCGAGTGCCGCCCGGCGCGTTGCTCCCGCGTAAATTACTCGGTGATGCGCTTCGACAGCGCGTCGAGGCGCGCGATCGTGACCGCCTTGCCCAACAGCTCCATCGACTCGAACAACGGCGGCGAGACGCGGCGGCCACTCAGCGCGACGCGGAGCGGACCGTAGGCAACCCGCGGCTTGAGGCCGAGGCCGTCGATCAGCGCGGCGGCCAGCGCCGTCTGCGCCGCGTCGGTCGTGAACTCGCTCACCGGCACGAGCTCGAGGGCTCCGAGCGATGCGGCCAGGACCTCCCCCGCGTTGGCAGGGAGCGACTTCAGCGCGTCTTCTTCGTACTCGACGTCGGCGTCGCCCAGGAACAGGAACCCAAGCATTCCGGGCGCCTCGCCCAGGAGGCCGATGCGCTCCTGGATCAGCGGGGCCGCGGCGACGATGAGCTCGCGCTCTGCATCGGTGGGGGTCTCGCCAATGACGCCGGCCGCGGTCAGGTAGGGCTCGATGCGCGACGCGAAGTCTGCGGCATCCAGCATTCTGACGTGGTCGCCGTTGATCGACTCGGCCTTCTTCTGGTCGAAGCGTGCGGGGTTGGGGTTGACGTTTGCGACGTCGAAGGCCGCGATGAACTCGTCGAGCGTGAAGATGTCGCGGTCAGCCGAGATCGCCCAACCGAGGAGCGCGAGGTAGTTGAGCAGGCCTTCGGGGATGAATCCCTTGTCGCGCTGCAGGAACAGGTCGGCGCGGGGGTCGCGCTTGGAGAGCTTCTTGTTGCCATCGCCGAGCACGAGCGGGAGGTGGCCGAAGCGCGGGATGAACGTTGCCACGCCGATGTCGATCAGCGCGTGGTACAGCGCGATCTGACGGGCGGTGGAGGGCAGGAGGTCTTCGCCGCGGAGCACGTGGGTGATGCCCATGAGCGCATCGTCGACGGGGTTCACGAACGTGTAGAGCGGCACGCCGTTGGGGCGCACGACCACGAAGTCGATGAATGAGCCCTCGGGGAAGGTGATGTCACCGCGGACCAGGTCGGTGAACGAAAGGTCGGTGTCGGGCACACGCAGGCGCAGCGCGGGCTCGCGGCCCTCGGTACGGAACGCGGCCTTCTGCTCGTCGGTGAGGTCGCGGTCGAAGTTGTCATATCCAAGCTGCTTCGCGCGGCCTGCGGCCTCGTTGCGGGCGTCAATCTCTTCGGCGTTCGAATAGCTCTCGTAGAGATGCCCCGAAGCGATCAGCTGGTCGACGATGCCGCGGTAGATGTCGTGGCGCTGCGACTGCCGGTACGGCTCGTGTGGGCCGCCCTTTTCGACACCCTCGTCCCAGTCGATCCCGAGCCACGTGAGCGCGTCGATCAGCTGCAGGTAGCTTTCTTCGCTGTCACGGGCCGCGTCGGTGTCTTCGATACGGAAGATCATCTTGCCGCCGTGGTGGCGCGCGTAGCCCCAATTGAACAGGGCGGTGCGCACCAGGCCTACGTGGGGCAGACCGGTCGGTGAAGGACAAAACCGCACGCGCACATCGGCGCCGGTCGCGGTGGTCGTGGGGTGGGCCGAAGCCGCGTGCGTGGTGTCAGACATCACGTTGTATCTTACGCCGTGGGCAGTGCCTCGCTGGGTGTCACCGGCACACGTGGCTTGCGGGCCAGCGGCGACAGCACCACCACGAGCGCAACGATCACGAGCGCGATCAGGGCGAGACCGCCAAACCCGACCCAGCCGAGCACGACGCCCGCCATCACGGCACCCGCTGCGGCGACGAGGCTCATGATGAGGTCGCTCCGACCCTGGCGGCGCGTGCGGAGCTCTTCGGCCGAGGCCTCGGTGAGCAGGGTCGAGCCAGCAACCGTCGACGCGCTCCAGCCGAGGCCGAGCAGCACGAGTGCGATCGTGACCGCCGTGGTGCTTGCCTGCCCCAGCGCGGCAGTCAGGAGGGACGCCACGAGAATCGCTTGCCCGAGCAGAATCGTCGGCACCCGACCCATCTTGTCGGCCAGGATGCCGAACACTGGCGACAAGCCGTACATGCCGGCGATGTGCAGGCTGATCGTGAACCCGATGACGGTGATGGTCGCGGCATCGTTCGAACCGCCCATGATGTGCATCAGGTGCACCGGGGTCATCGCCATCACAGCAACCATGACGCCGTGCGCCCCGGCGACGGTGATGATCGCGTAGACCGCGGCGCGCGGACGATCTGCGCGCGCGATGACCTGCTTGCCCTTGCGGAGCGCGTCGGCCGCGACCTTGGCAGCGAGCAGGAGCGGGTCGGGGCGCAGCGCGAAGAAATAGAGTGCGACGCCAAGGAGCTGCGCGACGACGGTGAACAGGTACGGGCCGGTCAGCGGCGGCATGCCAACCCACTCGCCGAGCGCTTCTCCGGGGCCGACGAGGTTGGGGCCAAGCACCGCGCCAACGGTTGTCGCCCAGACGACGATCGACAGGTCTCTGCCACGGGTGCGGTCGGTGGCGAGGTCGATCGCCGCAAAGCGCGACTGCAGGTTTGCGGCCTGGCCGGTACCAATCAGGAGGAAGCCGGCGAGCAAAGTTGGGAAGCTCCAGATCGCGACCGCCGAAATCACCACCACGACGCCGACCAGCGCAAGCAGCATCCCGATCGTCAATGAAATGCGACGGCCGCGGCGCCGCGCCAGGCGCGCAAGCGGCACCGCGAAGATCGCGGCCCCGAGCGTGATCGCCGCGGTCGCGAGGCCCGACATCGAGTCTTCGCCAGAGAGCTCGCGAGCAAGGATCGCCCCGAGCGAGATGGTCGCACCGAACGCGAGGCCGCCGAGCACCTGGCCCGTGCTGAGCACGGCGACGGTGCGGCGCTGTACACGCGCGATCGTGGCTTCGTCGCGCGGTTCTCCCCCGTCGAGCTCAGTCAGTGGCCCCGCCCCACGGCTCACGCGTCACGCGCCGAGCTGCGGAGCACTCCGATCCCAGGAACCTCAACCTCAATCTGGTCGCCGGCCACGAACGGGCCAACGCCCGCGGGCGTGCCGGTAAGAATGACGTCGCCCGGCAGCAGCGTGAACGCGGCCGAGGCGTGCGCAACGATGTCGGCAACCGAGTGCACCATGTCGCTGAGCGGCGCGGACTGCACGACCTTGCCGTTCAAGCGGGTCTCGATGCGTCCACCATCGACGTCGAACTCGGTTTCGATGACCGGGCCGAGGGGGCAGAACGTGTCGAAGCCCTTTGCCCGTGCCCACTGGCCGTCGAGCTTCTGCAGGTCACGCGCGGTGATGTCGTTCGCGATCGTGTAACCGAAGATGACCTCGTCGGCGCGCTCGGGTGCGACATTCTTCGCGATCGCACCGATGACAACCGCCAGCTCGCCCTCGAAGGACGTGAACTGCGACTGCTTGGGCCGCACGATCGTGTCGCCGGGGCCGATCACCGAGGTGTTCGGCTTCAAAAACAGCAGCGGCTCGGTGGGCGCTTCACCGCCCATTTCAGCGGCGTGGTCGTGGTAGTTCTTGCCGACGCACACCACCTTCGAGCGCGGAATCACAGGCGCCAGTAGCGTCGCCTTGGCGAGCGGTACGCGCTCCCCCGTCGTGTCGAACCCGGCAAACATCGGGTCGCCGGACAGCACCACGAGCTCGTCGCCGTCAACAATTCCGTAGTGGATCGCGTTTTCGACGCTAAAGCGTGCAACCTTCATGCCTAGGCCTCCGTCGTCTCTCCGGCATCCAACCGCACAAGCCAGCCGTGCACGTCGGGAATGCGACCGTACTGAATGTCGGTGAGTTCCTGGCGGAGCGACATCGACACGCGGTCTTCGACCGGGGGCATCGTCAGTGTGAACTCGTCGGACTTGAGTTCGGCGATCGGGGTGACCACGGCGGCGGTGCCGCACGCGAAGGCCTCAACGATCGAGCCGTCGGCCACGCCTGCGCGCCACTCGTCGACCGTCACGGGACGCTCTTCGACGTGGATGCCGCGGGCCTTCGCCAGCGTGATGATGCTGTCGCGCGTAACACCCTCGAGGATGCTGCCGTTGATCTCGGGGGTGACCAGCGTGCCATCAGACTTCACGAGGAAGACGTTCATGCCGCCGAGCTCTTCGATGCGGTTGCCGTTCTCCGAATCGAGGAACAGCACCTGTGCGCACCCGTTCTCATATGCCTCACGCTGCGGCAGCAGCGATGCGGCGTAGTTGCCGCCGCACTTAGCCGCGCCCGTGCCGCCACGGCCCGCACGCGAGTACTGCGTCGACAGCCAGATCGACACGTCGGTCACGCCGCCCTGGAAGTATGCGCCTGCGGGGCTCGCGATGACGTAGTACGCGACGCGCTGCGAGGGGCGCACACCAAGGAACGACTCGTTCGCGATCATGAATGGACGAAGGTAAAGGCTCGTCTCGGGCGCCGACGGCACCCACGCCTCGTCGATCTGGACGACCTGGCGAAGCGACTCGACGAACATGTCGACGGGCAGTTCAGGCAGCGCAAGGCGGTATGCCGAACGCTGCAGGCGCTCACCGTTCTGCTCGGGGCGGAAGGTCCAGACCGAACCATCCGCGTGGCGGTACGCCTTGACGCCCTCAAAAATCTCTTGCCCGTAGTGCAGCACGCTCGCGGCCGGGTCGAGCAGCAGCGGCCCGTAGGGCTGCACCCGCGCTCCGTGCCATCCCTCATCGGTCGACCAGTCGATCGCGACCATGTGGTCGGTGAAGTAGTTCCCAAATCCCGGATCACTGAGAATAACCTCGCGCTCGGCCTCGGTGACCGGGTCGACTCGGGGTGTGATGTCGAACGTGAGTGCCGAGGAGGTGCTGGATGCCGATGTGCTCATCGTGGGTCCTTCTTTGATTTTCAGGATGCCGCGGCCCCGCCTCTGCGGGCGGTCTGCGTGCACGGAGATATCGCCAAGCCTACGCCCGACGGGAGGGGTGTTTCTCAGCGAGTTGCGCGTGCGCTGAACCCGGACGCGGCTATGCCGCGGCGCCTGCGACAACCGCAGAAACGATTGCGTCGCCGATCTCGGTCGTCGAGCGCTGCGCGTCGGCGCTCCGCGAGACGATGTCTGCCTCAACGGCAGCCGTCACGCGGGCCGCCTCAGCCTCGAGACCGAGGTGGCCGAGTAGCAGGGCGACCGAGAGGATCGCGGCCGTCGGGTCGGCAATCTGCTGGCCAGCGATGTCGGGCGCCGAACCGTGCACGGGCTCGAACATCGACGGGAACGCGCCGCTCGGGTTGATGTTGCCCGAGGCCGCGAGGCCGATGCCACCGGTGATCGCACCGGCAAGGTCGGTCAGAATGTCGCCGAACAGGTTGTCGGTGACGATGACGTCAAAGCGCTCGGGGTTCGCAACCATGTGGATGGTCGCCGCGTCGACGTGCATGTAGTCGACGACGACATCGGGATGCTCCGCCGCAACCTCGCCCACAATGCGCTGCCAGATCGCCCCGGCGAACACGAGCACGTTCGTCTTGTGCACCCACGTGAGCTTCTTGCCGCGACGCTCGGCCTCGCCGAATGCGTGGCGCACGACGCGCTCAACACCAAACGCGGTGTTCACCGAAACCTCGTTCGCAACCTCGTGCGGGGTGCCACGGCGGATCACGCCGCCGTTGCCCACGTACGGGCCCTCGGTGCCCTCACGCACGACGATGAAGTCGACCTCGCCCGGGTTTGCGAGCGGGCTCCCCACCGAGGCATACACCTTCGAGGGGCGCAGGTTCACGTAGTGGTCGAGCTCGAACCGCAGCTTCAGCAGCAGTCCGCGCTCGATGTTGGCGTCGCGCAGACGCGGGTCGCCCGGCACACCGCCGACCGCACCGAGCAAAATCGCGTCTTGATCCTTGATCGAGGCGAGGTCTTCGTCGCTCAGGGTGTCACCCGTTGCGAGGAAGCGTGCGGCCCCAAGTTCGAACCGCGTCTTCTCGAAGCGGATGCCGCTGCCCGCGGTCGCGGCATCCAAAACCTTCTCGGCTTCGGCGACAACCTCTGGACCAATGCCGTCACCGGGAATGAGGGCGAGACGAATGCTGCGGGTCATGAGGCTCCTTTTGCGCGATTGCGGGTGCCTCTCAGACTAACGGCGGCGATGACCGCAGCTGTAATCATGAGCGCGGCACCGATCAGCGATGTGATCACCACGCCACCGTCGAACGCGTGCGCAGCGGCCTGCATGAGCTGCTCGCCGAGCGCGGGCTCGAGCGTCTCTGACACCGCAACGGCACCGCCCAGTGTCTCGCGCGCCTGCATCGCGCCTTCGACCGGCACCCCTGCGGGCACAACGAGATTCGTGCGATAGAACGCGGTCAGGATGCCACCGAGCATGGTCGTACCAAGCACCGCGCCGAGCTCATACGCCGTTTCTGACACGGCCGATGCGGCCCCCGCCTTCGACGCGGGTGCACTCGAGAGGACCAGCTCGTTCGAGATCGTCTCCGCCGCACCGATACCGATGCCAAGCACGATGAATGCGGCGATCAGTGTCGGGAGCGCGCCGTCCTGCGACGACACGGCGACCAGAAGGTACCCGAGCACCGAGAACATCAGTGCGATCGGCACCACGATGCGCGGCGAGACTCGACGCGCGATTGGCACCACGCCGAGGCCGGCGATGATCATGACGACGAGGCCGGGCAGCAGCGCAATACCGGCCTCCAGCGGGCTCATGCCGAGGATGAGCTGGAGGTGCTGCGCGACAAAGTAGAGGAAGCCGACGAGGCCGATCACGCTCAGCAGGTTGACGAGGATCGCACCGCTGAACGCGCCCTTGCGGAAGAGCCGCACGTCGAGCATCGGTTCGTTGGCGCGAAGTTGGCGGCGCACGAAGACCCAGCCGGCGCCAAGACCGAGCAGGATCGCGGGAATGCCAAGGCTCGCGACACCGTCGACCGCGAGGGTCTTGATGCCGGCGACGAACGGGAGCATGGTCGCGATCGACAAGAAGATGCTGATCGGGTCGATGCGGCCGGGCTTCGGGTCGCGGCTTTCGCGCACCAGCAGCGGCACGAGGATGACGAGCGGGACGAGCACGGGCACGGCCATCAGGAAGACCGAGCCCCACCAGAAGTGCTCAAGCAGGAGGCCACCGACGATCGGGCCGAGGGCCGCGCCCGCCGAGAAGCCCGTAGCCCAAATCGCGATCGCGAGGCGGCGCTGTTCACGGTCGAGAAAGATGGTGCGCAAGAGCGAGAGGGTCGAGGGCATGAGCATTGCCCCAAAGACACCGAGGAGCGCGCGGGCGGCGATCAGGAGTTCTGCCGTCGGGGCAAAGGCGGCCAGCGCCGAAACTGCGGCGAAGCCGATCGAGCCGATCATCAGCAGTTTGCGGCGCCCGATGCGGTCACCGAGCGTGCCCATGGTCACGAGCAGGCTCGCGAGCACGAGCGGGTAGGAGTCGATGATCCACAGCTGCTGGGCGCTCGTGGGTTCGAGGTCGAGCGCGATCTGAGGCAGGGCGAAGCTCAGCACCGTGTTGTCGACGGAGACGAGCAGCACGGGCAGCATCAAGACCGCGAGTGCAACCCACCCGCGCCATGAAACCCTTGGCCCTTCGCCCGTGCTAAACCCGGTGTGTGTCGTTGCCGACATGCGTCCCACTCCTCAATGGTGGGCTCCCGCCCACGTCGGTGGTCAATAGTGGGCTCCTGCCCACGTCATGGTCAATAGTGGGCTGACGCCCACGTCGGTGGTGGGCCCGTGCCCACCCGAGTTTTGGGCCGAAGCCCGGATGACGTTCTGGGCAAAAGCCCGAATAAAAAACCGTCCAGCCGGTATAGTAACAGAATCCCCCCGCCCTTCTCTGAGCAGGAGCACCGCATGAGTCGCCCACCCGTTGCACGAGAGAACGTGCTCGACGCGTTCGAGTCGATCCTCATCGATAAGGGCGAACGCTTCGCGACGATGGATGCCACGGCCAAGGCCGCCGGCGTCTCCAAAGGTGGCCTGCTCTACCACTTTGCATCCAAGCAGGCGCTGGAGGAAGGGCTCCTCGCGCGGCTCGACCTGCTTGTGCAGGAAGATCTCGACGCGATCGCGAGCGCGAAGGAGGGCGTCGTCGCCTATTTCCTGCGCTCGTCGACGACCAGCGGCACCCCGGTCGACCGCGCAATCGTCGCGGCGACCCGGCTCGCCCAGGGCGGCGATGCCGCTGCAAATGCGTCGCTCCGCGGCATCCGTGAGCAGTGGGCGGATCTCATCCGGCCGCACGTTCGCGACGCGACCGCCCTCGATCTCGTGCTCCTGGTCAGTGACGGCCTCTATTACAACGCCGCGCTCGACGGGAGCGGTGTCGCGGGCCCGGTCCCCCAAGCGTCCGACCTTGAGGCACTCATCGCGCTCGTGAAGGTCGCCGCGCGCGACTGAGCGCTGTCACGGCTGGATGCGCGCACGCGCACCTGCTCGCACGGCGGTGCCGGGGCATCCTACCGACGCGAATGCTCCGCCTCGCCCTGCCCCCCTCGCCCTGCCTCGCCCCGCCCTGCCCCACTCAGCCCCGCCCCACTCAGCTCAGCTCAGCTCAGCTCAGCTCAGCTCAGCAGTCGCAATTTGTCAGAAAATCGACCAAAAATGGCAATTTGCGACTGCTGAGTGTGGGGCGGGCGCGCAAACGTACGGCTAGGCGCGCAAGGCGCTGCGGCTCGCGAACGCGGCTAGGCGCCCAGCCCACCCCACCCCACCCCACCCCACTCAGCAGTCGCAATTTGTCAGAAAATCGACCAAAAACGACAATTCGCGACTGCTGAACGTGCGGCGGGACGCGGCAACGCGACGCGACGCGGCAACGGCGGCGGAGCGACGCCACAAACACGCGAATGGCGCGGCACACCGAAGTATGCCGCGCCATTCAGACGTGTTCGCGGGCAGGGCGCCCGCGCGAACCTATGCCTCGGTGATCTCGATCTGCTGGAAGACCGATGCGTCGATCTCGCTGCGAACCGACTCGAGCAGTGCGTCATCGATGCGCGAGTCGACCGTGAGCACGCTGAGCGCTTCTCCTCCGGCCTCGCGGCGCGCGATCTGCATGCCAGCAATGTTGA
Organism: Actinomycetes bacterium; assembly: GCA_029777095.1. Classification (GTDB taxonomy): domain Bacteria; phylum Actinomycetota; class Actinomycetes; order Actinomycetales; family Microbacteriaceae; genus Microbacterium. Next base: position 14,694 of record JAKOTS010000050.1, read on the forward strand.
CCCCGGCGTCGCCGAAGCGCTGGCCGTAGATGGCAACGATGCCGGGACGGTCGGTGTACAGCATCACGATGTGCTGCTTCTCGATCGGCAGTTCGAGTGCGTAGTCGTTGATGCCGATGAGCTTCTCGACCTGCTTCGGGCCCGTGAGGGTTCCCGAAACCGAGAGCTGCGTGCCGTCGCTGAGCGCGCCGCGAATCGTGATGACGTTGCGGTACTCGGCCGAGTCGGCATCCGTGAGCAGGCGCACGTTGATGCCGCGCTGCTCTGCGAGCAGCGGTGCGTTGACGTACGAAACCGACTCGCTGACGATGTTGGTGAACAGGCCCTTGAGCGCAGCGAGCTTGAGCACGCTGACGTCGTATTCGCTGAGCTCACCGTGCACCTCGACGTCGACGCTGGTGAGCGGCGAGCTTGCGAGTGCGGAGAAGATCTGACCGAGCTTCTCGACCAGCGCGATACCGGGGCGGACGTACGGGTCGATGATGCCACCGGCGACGTTGACCGCGTCGGGCACGAGTTCGCCGTCGAGGGCGAGACGCACCGAGCGAGCGACCGAAACGCCGGCCTTCTCCTGTGCTTCGTCGGTGGATGCTCCGAGGTGCGGGGTGACCACAACGTTCGGCAGGCTCAGCAGTTCGCGTGCAACGCTGCCCTCGAGCGGGGGCTCGTTGGTGAAGACATCAAGGCCGGCGCCGGCGATCTCACCGGCACGGAGTGCTTCGAGGAGCTGGCCTTCGTCGATCAGACCGCCGCGGGCGACGTTGATCACGAACGCGGTCGGCTTCATGGCCTTGAGCTGCTCGGTGCCGATCATGCCGGTCGTCTCGGGCGTCTTGGGCATGTGGATGGTGACGAAATCGCTCTCTGCGAGCAGTTCGTCGAGCGTGAGCAACTGCACGCCGAGCTGCTGCGCGCGGGCCGAGGTGACGTAGGGGTCGTACGCGACGACCTTCACACCGAACGCCTGCATGCGAGCGGCAATCAGCGCGCCGATGCGGCCGAGGCCGATGATGCCGAGCGTCTTCTCGTAGAGCTCGGTACCCGTGTAGGCACTGCGCTTCCACTGGCCCTGCGCGAGCGAGGCGTGTGCGGCCGGGATCCGGCGTGCGAGGCTCAGGATGTGCCCCACCGTGAGCTCGGCGGCCGAGATGATGTTGGAGGTCGGTGCGTTGACGACCATGACACCGGCAGACGTTGCCGTCTTGATGTCGACGTTGTCGAGTCCGACGCCCGCGCGGGCGATGACCTTCAACTTCGGTGCCGCCGCAATGGCTTCGGCATCGACCTTGGTTGCCGAGCGCACCAGCACCGCTTGCGCGTCTGCCAGTGCCGCGAGCAACGCGGGGCGGTCGGTGCCATCGACGTTACGCACGTCGAAATCGGGGCCAAGTGCCTCGATGGTGGCAGGTGAGAGTTCTTCGGCGATGAGCACGATGGGCTTCGACACGAAACGCAGTCCTTAGGAGCGTGGGCGCACGAAGCGACCTGCAGACGGGGAATGTTGCTGCGCCGCACGCCTTCGGGGCACAACCATCAACACTCTATCGGCTCGAGCGCCCTCTCCCGAACGCGAGCGGCAGTGTGACCCAAAATTCTGGGCGTTAACCGAGGAGAACGGCGGCGTTCAGGGTCGCGTACGACAAAATATTGAGCCAAAACACGGCGGCGAGGCCGAGCCCCGCGAAGAGCGTCAGCGCGAAGCCAAGCATCCCGTGCTTCTGCCCCAACCGAAATGCAACGCCAAACGCGAGCACAGGCACGAGTGCTGCCATGATCCAAACGAACCAGCCCATGACATTGAGCCCGAGCGGTCCGGTGACGCCCGCGACGAGACTCGCGATCGCCTGCCAGACGATGTAGGCGTAAAACAGGCCAAAGAGTACGCCGACGACTCTCGTGTACCAGCGCGCGCCCGCTGGGCGGCCTGACGTGATTACGTCACTCATACGGCTCCCGCCCCAATCATCAGGAATGGCCACGGGACCAGCAGCACCACGCCGCAGAGCAGCCCAACGAAGCGCTTCCAGAACCGCTCGCCTCGCGTCACGAACAGCGTCGCGATGAACCAGATTGGCGCCGCGATCGTCGCCAACACGACCCACACGAGGTACATGAAGTCATCGGCAAGCATCGGGATTCCAAGGAGCCCGCCGTAGCCACTCGAGACCTGCACGGCGGCGAGCCTGGTGGCACCGAGGTACCACCCGATGGCGTAGAGCACGAAGACGCCGCCGAAGACGCCGAGTGAGACGAGCGCGCCGTTTCCCATTGGTGCGGCGGCAGCTTCGGTGTCGGCTTCGGCGCCCGGTTCGGCGACGACATCGACCGTCTCGGCACCTGCGCCGACCGCGGTCCAACCCTGCGGAAGGGTCGGGGCCGCGGGCTCGGGCCGTGCCTCTGGTTGTGCCAGCACATCGGGTGTCGGCGTGAGTGCCACCGCATCCAATTGCTGGTCATCGAATCCCGGATGCGACGAACCCGCGTCGAGTGTCGGGTCGTCGTCGCCCCAAGAGAGGGCGTCCTCGTCGCGTCCGGCAGTCATGACACCAGCGTAGCGCCGCCCACGCGCCGCTCCCGCCGCAGCCGTCCGCTCACGACGCGCGCCGCCCGATTACGACGCCCAGCGCCCACCGGCCACCGGCCACTCGCAACAATGGTGGCCCGCCTCAACCGAGACGGGCCACCATTGTTCAGTGCGTATGACTTAGCGTGCGGCCGAACCGTCGACGTAGTCGGTGTCCTGCTGCTTCCAAGCGAACAGCGAACGCAGCTGCTTGCCGGTTGCCTCGATCGGGTGCGCGGCACCCTTTTCGCGGAGCGCGAGGAACTCGGGTGCACCGGCATCCTGGTCCTTGATGAAGCGGTCAGCAAACGCGCCCGACTGGACGTCGGCGAGAACTGCCTTCATGTTCTCCTTGACGCGGCCGTCGATGACGCGGGGGCCCGACACGTAGTCGCCGTACTCAGCGGTGTCAGAAACCGACCAGCGCTGCTTGGCGATGCCGCCCTCCCACATGAGGTCAACGATGAGCTTGAGCTCGTGCAGCACCTCGAAGTAGGCGATCTCGGGCTGGTAGCCAGCCTCGGTGAGGGTCTCGAAGCCGTACTGGATCAGCTGCGAAACGCCACCGCAGAGCACTGCCTGCTCGCCGAACAAGTCGGTCTCGGTCTCTTCGGTGAAGGTCGTCTTGATGACGCCCGCGCGGGTGCCACCGATCGCCTTTGCGTACGAGAGCGCGAGGTCCCACGCGGTGCCCGAGGCATCCTGCTCGACTGCAATGATGTCGGGGATGCCACGGCCAGCGACGAACTCGCGACGAACCGTGTGGCCAGGGGCCTTCGGTGCGATCAGGATCACGTCGATGCCCTCGGGAGCGTCGATGTAGCCGAAACGGATGTTGAAGCCGTGCGCGAACGCGAGGGTCTTGCCCTTGGCAAGCTTGCCCTTGATCTCGTCGTTGTAGATCGAACGCTGGTGCTGGTCGGGAGCCAGGATCATGATGACGTCGGCCCACTCGGTGGCGTCGGCAACCGACTTCACTTCGAAGCCGTCTTCTTCAGCCTTGGCCTTCGACTTCGAGCCCTCCTTGAGAGCAATGGTGACGGCGACGCCAGAATCGCGAAGGTTCTGGGCGTGGGCGTGGCCCTGCGAGCCGTAGCCCACGATCGCAACCTTCTTGCTCTGGATGAGCGAGAGGTCGGCGTCGGTGTCGTACAGAATCTCAGTCACAGGTGTGTCTCTTTCTTTGGGGTGTGGTGTGGATATGGCCGGGCGCGCGAGTGCGAGCCTGCCCATCGAACGTTGTTACGGGCGCAGCACTCGCTCGGTGATGCTCTTGCCGCCGCGGCCGATTGCCAGCAGACCCGACTGTGCGATCTCTTTGATGCCGAACGGCTCAAGTGCGCGCAGGATGGCCTGTACTTTGCCGCCGTCGCCGGTGACCTCAACAACGAGGGCATCGGTGGCGTAGTCGACAACTGAAGCACGGAACAGGTTGACGATCTCGATCACACTTCCGCGCGTTGCGTTGTCAGTGCGCACCTTGATCAGCATGTGCTCACGCTGGACCGACTGGCTCGAATCGAGCTCGACGATCTTGATCACGTTGACCAGCTTGTTCAGCTGCTTCGTGACCTGCTCCAGCGGGAGTGCATCGACGTCAACGACAACCGTGATGCGCGAGAGCCCCGGCACCTCGGTCACGCCGACGGCGAGCGACGAAATGTTGAAGCCGCGGCGGGCGAACAGTCCTGCAACACGAGTGAGCAGGCCGGGCTTGTCTTCGACAAGGAGGCTCAGAACGTGGGTGCTCATGTCTAGACCTCCTCATCGAATGACGGTGCATGTTCTTTTGCGTACTGGATGTAATTGTTGCTGACACCCTGCGGCACCATCGGCCACACCATTGAGTCGGCGCTGACGACGAAGTCGATCACGACGGGTCGATCGTTGGTCGCGAGGGCCAGTTCGATGGCGGCGTCGATCTCGTCTTCGCGTTCGACACGGATGGAGAGGCATCCATATGCCTCACCCAGCTTGACGAAGTCGGGAATGTGGACGGTGCCGTGCCCGGTCTCGAGGTTGGTGTTCGAGTAGCGGCTGTTGTAGAACAGCGTCTGCCACTGGCGCACCATGCCGAGCGACGAGTTGTTGATCACCGCGACCTTGATCGGGATGTTGTTGAGCGTGCAGGTGGCCAGCTCTTGGTTGGTCATCTGGAAGCAGCCGTCGCCGTCGATCGCCCAGACCACGCGGTCGGGCTCTCCGACCTTTGCGCCCATGGCGGCCGGAACGGCGTAGCCCATCGTGCCCGCGCCACCCGAGTTGAGCCACGAGTTCGGGCGCTCGTACTTGATGAACTGGGCAGCCCACATCTGGTGCTGGCCAACGCCCGCGGCGTAGACCGCTTCGGGGCCCGTGAGCTCACCGATGCGCTGAATCACCATCTGCGGCGACAGGAGCCCGTCGCCGGTCGGCGCGTAGCCGAGCGGGAACTCATTGCGGAGCCCGTCGAGGTACGACCACCATTCGGTCGTGTCGGCGGCCTCTGCCGCGAGGGTCGAAAACGCCATGCTGAGGTCGATGAGCACGTCGCGCAGGTCGCCCACGATCGGCACATCGGCGGTGCGAATCTTGCCAATCTCGGCAGGATCGATGTCGACGTGCACAACCTTGGCGTGCGGTGCGAACAGCGACGCCTTGCCGGTCACACGGTCATCAAACCGCGCACCGAGCGAGATCAGCAGGTCGGCTTCTTGCAGTGCGAGCACCGCGGGAACGGTACCGTGCATGCCGGGCATACCGAGGTGCTGCGGGTGCGAGTCGGGGAACGCGCCGCGAGCCATCAGCGTCGTGACGACGGGTGCGCCGGTCTGCTCTGCAAGCGCGAGCAGCTCTTCGGAAGCCCGCGAGCGGATCACACCACCGCCGACATAGAGCACCGGCTTCTTGGCTTCGGCCAGCAGCTGGGCCGCGGCGTTGATCTGCTTGCCGTGAGCCTTCGTGACGGGACGGTAGCCGGGCAGGTCGATCTTCGGCGGCCACACAAAGGTCGCCTCTTCCTGCTGAGCGTCTTTCGTGATGTCGACGAGCACGGGCCCAGGGCGACCGGTCGAGGCGATCTCGTACGCCGCCGCGATTGCCGCGGGCACATCCTCAGCGCGCTTGACGAGGAATGAGTGCTTGGTGATCGGCATCGTGATACCGACGATGTCGGCTTCTTGGAACGCGTCGGTGCCCATGAGCGTCGAGTACACCTGGCCGGTGATCGCCAGCAGCGGCACCGAGTCCATGTAAGCGTCGGCGATCGCTGTGACGAGGTTCGTCGCACCGGGGCCGGAGGTCGCGATACACACGCCCACCTTGCCGGTTGCGGCGGCATAGCCCTCGGCCGCGTGGCCGGCGCCCTGCTCGTGACGCACGAGCACGTGGCGAACGAGCTTGCTGTCCATCAGCGGGTCGTAGACCGGCAGAATCGCGCCGCCCGGGATGCCGAATACATCGGTAATTCCGAGCAGCTCAAGGGAACGAACAACTGCCTCTGCGCCGGTCAGGGTAGTTGTCGGTGCGCCCGGCGCTGGGCCAGGGCGTGCGGTCATAGGTTCGGCAGTCATAAAGCCGTGTCCTCAATCGATCGTGTTCTGATGGGTGGATGCCAATTTAGCCCGTGACTGCACCGTGAGCGGCAGAGCTCACGAGTCGCGAGTATTTAGCGAGAACGCCACGTGTGTAGCGCGGGGGAAGGGGTTCCCAGCCTTCACGGCGGGTGGCCAGCTCAGCGTCATCGACGAGTAAGTCGAGAGCACGAGCGGCGATATCGACCCGTATCAGATCACCATCGCGCACGAGGG
>JAKOTS010000055.1 GCA_029777095.1 Actinomycetes bacterium
CCCACGGCAGCCAGCGCATGGCCCTCGCGCACCGGGCACGCGAGGCAGGCTACGGCATCAGCGCCGGGGTTGACGAGCGCGGCGTGCCGCTCGTGGTCCTCACACATCCTGTCGAGCGCTACACGTACACGTCCGATGCAGGATGCCGCGACTTCGTGTCCATCGGCGTCTTCGGCCTCTTCGCGTACGACGACCGCAAGCGCTCGCCGACGCGGCACACGTCCATCACGGACGCGCTCGCCGAGGCCGTCGACATCGCCTTGCGCGAGGCCGTTGCGCAGATCGAGAACGACGGCCCGCACCTACTCATCACGCATCGGCAGTGCTGCAACGGACGGCGCGACCACTTCGCCTGCCCCGGTGATGGCGTGGCGAAGATGGTCGCGCAGTCTTCGGCGGTGGCCGATGGGTTGCTCGTCATCGACCCGGACATGGTGCTCGACCCAAAGTACTCGAAGCCGTGGCCCGAGCACTGGCGGCGGCACATCAAAACGGGATGTCGTCCTGAGACACAGGGCCATGCACCGGACGACTCACCGCCACCGGTCGAGGCTGAGGCTTACACGCCGTCGTGATGAGTGCGCGCGTGGCGTCCGAGCACCACGCGCGGCCGTTGATGCCAGTTGGTTGACTCGGCAGGTCGGACACCCATCGCGCATAGCCGAGGTCGGCGTTGATGGCCTGCCCCTCGCACTTGCCGCGGTTCCACTTCGGCGCCTGCCCCGGCCGCATCTTGATCCACCCGTCGATACTGACACCGGCGGGCGGCGCGTTGAGCACGGCGAGGAGGCGCGCGAGGGCTTCGTTTGGGTCGGCCCCCACGACAACGCCCGGCCATAGGGGTTGCCACATGTCCAAGATGCCGGCGAGCACCCGCGCCGAGGCCAGCACATCGGCGAGCGCCCCGTGTTGCACGTCCGGCGGGTCGCCGAACAGCGCCGTGTGGATGCCCCCGAGGCTCGCTGCATAGGGCTTGATGCCGTGACCCACCGCCGGGCAGTGCGGCCAAGCGGCGTGGCCAGCGAGCGCAGGCGCATCCGGAGACAGCGGGAATGGGTGGTCTTTGCCGAGACGCCGGGTGAGGCGCATCGTGTCGATGATGAGCGGCGCCGCGTCGCGCGGCAGGTACCCCCACGACTGCGCCCACGGGATGTCAGCCTCGGCGACGTTGTGGCCGGCCCACACGCACGGGGCCTCACCGCCGCTCGCGTCCCCGCCGATGGCCAGCGACATGAACACCGAGGAGATGCCGATGTCGTTCCACGCGGGGCACCCGGCCACATCCTCGGCGCTGATACCATGGACCTCCTGCGCCTCCGGGTCGATGGGACCGCCGGGGTTCAAGCGCCCGCTTGCGGCGTACGTCAACCCCGGCGGCGCATGCTTGCGGGCCGCAACCGACACGTCGTCCATCTCGGCGTCGGCCCATGGCGTCCAGTAGGCGATGGCGAACTCGACCGGCGGCGCGCCGTTGAGGCCCGCCGTCTCGAAGTCCACGAACACGAGCGGGCGGCGCGTCGCGGTGAGCAGGTCAATGAGGTGTTGCCACATCACAGGTCCTTGCGCGTCTTCATGCCGCAGTGCCCCATGGGGATCT
>JAKOTS010000074.1 GCA_029777095.1 Actinomycetes bacterium
AGGGAGAGGTGGTTCGTCGGCTCATCGAGAAGCAACACCTCTGGTGGGTCAGCAAGGAGTATGGCGAGTGCGAGGCGGCGCTGCTGACCGACGCTGAGTTCTTGCACCGGCCGGTTCTGGTCGCGCCCCGCGATCAGCCCAAATGTGCTTAATGGAACATGCTCGGCAAGGTCGATGCCAACGAGGTCGGTGTAGGCGTCAATCGCCGTGCGTTGTGGGCCTCGGCCGAAAGGATCCGGGAGCGAGGTCTCCTGTGTCAGCAGCCTCACTCGATCATGCAAGGGACGCGTGAGCTGACCGGAGCTGGGTTCCAAGAGTCCGGCGAACATCCCGAGCAGCGTGGACTTGCCAGAACCGTTCGGGCCAGTGATGAGCCACTTCTCATTGCGGTTGACACTGATCGAGGTGGCTTCTAGGCGCCCCGCCACCGTTGCGTTGACGGTTGTGAGCATGGGCTCACGTGCGCCAGCACTTCGCGGTGTACCTGCGACCGTCAGGCCGCCGAACACGAGTTCCTGTGGGGGCTTGCGAATCTGGCGTGTTTCGAGCTCGGTGAGCCGTGCGCGAGCATCGTTGACACGGCGCGAAACCACCTGTGCGTTGCGGTCTGCGTAAAACTTTTGCGCCATGCGGACCTCGGAGCGTGGCCGCCAGTCCGTGTGCCCGACCGTTTGTTGTTCCTTCACGGTGGCACGCAACCGTGAGAGTTCGGATTGCTCATCGCGATACTGTCGCTCCCAGCGCTGTCGCTCATCGACCCGGGCGGCAAGATAGTCACGATAGTTGCCGGTAAATCGCGTGACCCCATTCCCTGTGCCCGAGCCATCTTGAATGAGCGGCCCCGCAACAGCGTGCTGCGACGGTGCGGGGTCGAGGTCGAGCAGCGAAGTGGCGGTCTCATCAAGGAACTCTCGGTCGTGACTCGCGATCAAGAGCGGCCCGTTCCATGCTTTGAGCACGCTGACGAGGTAGGCAGTAGCGGCATCGTCAAGATGATTTGTGGGCTCATCCAACAGCAACACATCCGGTGCACGGAGCAACAACCACGCCAGAGCGAGCCGAGAGCGTTGTCCACCCGAGAGCGTGCCCGTGGCTCTGTCACGATCGATCCCGGAGAGTCCCAGGCCGTTGAGTACCGTGGCAACCCGAGCGTCAACCTCCCATGCTCCGAGCCGATCGGCAGTTTCCAGAGCAGTTGCGTATGAATCGGCGATCTGTCGGTCGTCAGGAGAGTTCGCGACGGCCGTTCCGAGCGCACTCACCGCTTCGACCGCGCGTCGTGCAGCCGCAACTGCTGTCTCCAAGCACTCAGCGATCGTCGCCGCTGCCGAGAAGGGGGCTTCCTGATGGAGCAGCCCGACGACCGCGGCACCGGCGTCCGCCGAGTTGACATCGATCGTCCCTGCGGATGCGCTCAATGAACCGGCAATCACCCTGAGCAGAGTCGACTTTCCTGAACCGTTCTCGCCGATCAACCCCACCCGATCGCCAGCGGGGACGACGAACGATACGTCGGTGAGCACTCGTCGACCGGCATAGGAAAACGAGAGCCCATCCACTCTCAAGTGCGAACCGGTAGCGGTGAATGATGAAGAAAATCGTGCGTGAGCCATGAGCGGGTTCCCGAAAACGTAACGAAACCTGCGGGGCCTCTGGCCTCGAACGCAGGTGAGGGAAACGCTCAAATCTTCACACCATCAGCGTACCAGGCGCACGTTCCTGGGGGTTCGTCGGCCGGGCGTGGTTCGCTCCGCGTCGCTCAAGGTGTGTCGAGACCACCTCGTACGATTGATGGATGGGAACCAGCTCGGACGGCGAGGGTCGTGATCGCCACGATTCGCATTCGCGTCGGCTCGCGGTCTTCATAGGGCTCTAGTTGACCGTCACGCCTGACCGCGGCGTTGCTCGCTGGGTGCAGCGCACGTTGGATTGGCGCGGCGTCCGTCTCACTTCGCGGAGGACATCAATCCTGCGGACGCCGCATCGTTGAACGATTTCTTTGGTGGGCCCGGCCGGGATCGAACCGACGACATCCACGGTGTAAACGTGGCGCTCTACCAGCTGAGCTACAGGCCCCTCACTACGAGCTTAGTGGTGCAAAGACGGCGTCGCGTACACGCCCTCAAGTGGTAGAAACTCGCTAGTCTTATTGGTGTGCGGCTTGTATCGAGCCAACAAAGCAGGCGACACCGCACATCTGTTTCCTCGGCACGATCTGCCAGCACAACGAAAGGTCGCATGGTGACTGTTCACGACCAGGATCCCTACTCCTCGACACCGCTCGACAGCGATCCGGAAGAGACCAGCGAGTGGCAAGAGTCGCTCTCTCAGTTGGTGGATGCCCGGGGCCCGGGCCGCGCCCGCGAGATCATGCTGAGCCTGCTCAAACGATCCAAAGAACTGCACCTTGGCGTGCCAATGGTGCCCACGACCGACTACATCAACACGATCGCGGCAGAGAACGAACCCGAGTTTCCGGGTGACGAAGAGATCGAGCGCCGTTACCGCTCGTGGATCCGCTGGAACGCTGCCGTCACGGTCCACCGCGCACAGCGCCCCGGCATCGGCGTTGGCGGCCACATTTCGACCTACGCGTCGAGCGCTTCGCTCTACGAAATCGGGTTCAACCACTTCTTCCGCGGGCACGATGCACCCGGCGGCCCCGACCAGATCTTCATTCAGGGTCACGCCTCCCCCGGCATCTACGCGCGCGCTTTCCTCGAGGGCCGGGTCTCTGAAGCCCAGCTCGATGGCTTCCGCCAAGAGAAGTCGATGGCGCCCAACGGCATCCCGTCGTACCCGCACCCGCACCTGATGCCGAACTTCTGGCAGTTCCCCACCGTGTCGATGGGGCTCGGGCCGATCAACGCGGTCTACCAGGCGATGACGAACAAGTACCTCACGAACCGCGGCATCAAAGACGCGTCGGAGCAGCAGGTGTGGGCGTTCCTCGGCGACGGTGAGATGGACGAGGTCGAAAGCCGCGGCCAGCTGCAGCTCGCCGCGAACGAGAAGCTCGACAACCTGAACTTCGTGATCAACTGCAACCTCCAGCGCCTCGATGGCCCGGTGCGCGGCAACGGCAAGGTGATCCAGGAGCTTGAGAGCTTCTTCCGCGGTGCTGGCTGGAACGTCATCAAGGTTGTGTGGGGCCGCGAGTGGGACGACCTGCTCGCCCGCGACACCGACGGTGCGCTCCTCAACCTCATGAACGTCACGCCCGACGGCGATTACCAGACCTACAAGGCCGAGAGCGGCGCCTACGTGCGCGAGCACTTCTTCGGCCGCGACGAACGTGCGCTCGCCCTGGTCAAAGACTTCACCGACGAGCAGGTCTGGGGCCTGCGCCGCGGTGGGCACGACTACCGCAAGGTCTATGCCGCGTTCAAGGCTGCGAGCGAGCACAAGGGCCAGCCCACCGTCATCCTGGCGAAGACCATCAAGGGCTACGGCCTCGGTCCGCACTTCGAGGGGCGCAACGCGACCCACCAGATGAAGAAGATGACGCTCGACGAGCTGAAGCTGTTCCGCGACACGATGCACATTCCGATCACGGATGCGGCCCTCGAAGAGAACCCCTACCTGCCGCCGTATTACAAGCCGGCACCGGGTGACGAGACCATAGAGTACCTCCTCGAGCGCCGCCGTAATCTTGGCGGGTTCCTCCCCGAGCGGCGCACTGCGCACACCGCGATCACGCTCCCCGATGACAGCGCCTACGCGATGGTGAAGAAGGGCTCAGGTACCCAAGAGATCGCCACGACCATGGCGTTCGTGCGCCTCCTCAAAGACCTCCTGCGCGCAAAAGACTTCGGTGCCCGCATCGTTCCGGTGATCCCCGACGAGGCGCGCACGTTCGGCATGGACGCCTTCTTCCCGACGGCGAAGATCTACAACCCGAACGGCCAGCACTACACCTCGGTCGACCGCGAACTCTTGCTCGCGTACAAAGAAAGCCCGCAGGGCCAGATCGTGCACGTGGGCATCAACGAGGCGGGCGGCATGGCCGCGTTCACCGCCCTCGGCAGCTCGTACTCAACCCAGGGCGAAGTCCTGATTCCCGTCTACATCTTCTACTCGATGTTCGGGTACCAGCGCACGGGCGACGCCATGTGGGCGGCGGGCGACCAGATGGCGCGCGGCTTCATCATCGGCGCCACCGCGGGGCGCACCACCCTCACGGGCGAGGGCCTCCAGCACGCCGATGGCCACTCACACCTGCTTGCATCCACCAACCCGGCAACGATCGCGTACGACCCCGCCTACGGCTACGAGATCGGGCACATCGTGCGCTCCGGCCTCGATCGCATGTACGGCGGCCAGCACCCAGACCCGAACGTCATGTACTACATCACGGTCTACAACGAGCCGGCGGTTCAGCCGGTTGAGCCCGAGAATGTTGACGTCGATGGCATTGTGCGAGGCATCCACCGCATCAGTGTCGGCACAGGGCCCGAGGGCGCGCCGCGCGCAAACCTGTTTGCCTCGGGTGTTGGCGTTGCGTGGGCGCTCGAAGCGCAGCAGCTCCTGCGCGACGACTGGGGCGTCGCCGCCGATGTGTGGTCGGTCACCTCGTGGACCGAGTTGCGCCGCGACGGCCTTGCCGCAGACGAGCACAACTTCTTGCACCCCGACGCTGAACCGCGCACGGCATATTTGACCGAGAAGCTTCGGGATGCCACGGGCCCGGTCATCGCCGTCGGTGACTGGATGCACGCGGTTGCAGATCAGATTCGGCCGTGGGTACCGCAGCGCTTCGCAACGCTCGGCGCCGATGGTTTTGGCTTCAGCGACACGCGCGCGGCAGCACGCCGGTTCTTCAAAATCGACGGCCCATCGCTCGTGGTGCGGACCTTGCAGTCGTTGGCAGAAGAAGGGCTCGTCGAACGTTCCCGTTCGGCGGAGGCAATCGAAAAGTACCGCTTGCACGATGTGAACGCGGGCACGAGCGGCAACGCAGGCGGGGAGAGCTAAACCCATATGGGCGGATCCATCACTGGCGAAGGCAGTGCGAGCAAACGCGAGACACTCGCCTGGCTTCGCCGTATCTCGGGTGACCTCGCGACCGCGACGACCACGCGACTCGAAGAAACACTCCCCTGGTACGCGGGCATGCCTCCGGGGCGGCGCTCGGCCGTAGGCCTCGTCGCGCAGGCGGGCATCACCTCGTTTATCGCCTGGTACGAGAACCCGTCGTCGACGCCATGGATCGCGGCCGATGTGTTCGCCGCGGCGCCGCGCGAGTTGCTCCGAAGCGTGAGCCTGCAGCAGACGCTCCAACTGATCCGCGTGACCGTGCAGGTCACAGAAGAACGGGTCGCCGGGCGCAACGAACACCTGCGCGAAGCGATCCTGCTCTACTCGCGCGACGTCGCGTTTGCGTCCGCCGATGTCTACGCTCGCGCCGCCGAGGCCCGTGGCCTATGGGACGCCCGCTTGGAGGCGCTCGTGGTCGACTCCATCCTCACGGGTGAAGCCGACGAAGAACTGCCGAGCCGCATCGCGGCCCTCGGCTGGCACGGGCACGGACAGGTGAGTGTGCTCGTTGGCACCACTCCCGCGCAGCTCGATGTCGATCATCTGCGTCGCACGGCCCGCAAGTTGCACGCCGACGTGCTGATCGGTGTGCAGGGCTCACGGCTCGTGCTGGTGATCGGCCGCGCCGAGATCCCGGGTGCCACATCCGAAGAACCGGCCCAGCCCGAGCTCTCGTTTTACGAACTTGCGGTTCGCCTCGAACCCGGCTTCGGCGCCGGACACCTGGTGCTTGGTCCGACCGTCAGCGCACTGGTCGAGGCGGGCCAAAGCGCCCGCGCCGCACTCGCCGGGTTCGCCGTCGCCCGCTCGTGGCGTCATGCACCTCGCCCCGTCGAGGCCGACGACCTCCTGCCCGAGCGCGCCCTTGCCGGCGACCCGCTCGCCAAGGCGACGCTGGTCGACCGGATCTTCCGCCCGCTCCAGGCGCACTCCTCCGACCTCGTCACCACGCTGTGGACCTATCTCGACAGCGGCCGTTCCCTCGAGGCGACCGCTCGCGAGCTGTTCGTGCATCCGAATACCGTGCGCTATCGGCTCAAACGCGTGAGCGAAGTGATCGGTTGGGATGCCACGGGTGCACGTGAGGCGCTTATTTTGCAGTCTGCACTCATCCTCGGTTCAGTGGCCGGGCCCGACGCGGCGCGCCGCAGACCGGGAACTCTGTCGGCCTCGCACAAACGGCAATCACATTCTTAGTAGGTCACTGCCACAACACGCCGGGCGTGCGTTGGCAAACTGGTGAGATGATCGTCGTCGCATGCCCCGGCCAGGGGTCGCAAACTCCCGGGTTCCTCTCCCCTTGGCTCGAACTCGATGGGGTGCGCGAACTCCTTGAGGCGTTTTCGGACGCCGCGCAGCTCGACCTGATCGCGCACGGCACGGTCTCCGACGCCGACACGATTCGTGACACCAGCATCGCGCAGCCGCTGATCGTGGCCGCGAGCCTGGTCGCCTGGCACGCGCTGGGCGACGCCCGCGCCGCCGCTGGCAGCTTGGCGGGGCACTCGGTCGGCGAGATCGCCGCCGTCGTGGCCGCCGGCGTGATTGATGCCGCAGACGGCATGTCTCTCGTGGGCGTGCGCGGTCGCGCAATGGCCGAAGCCGCAGCACAGGCGCAGACCGGCATGAGCGCCGTCGTCGGCGGCGTCGAAGCTGATGTGCTCGCTCGCCTCGCCGAGCTCGAACTGACCCCCGCAAACTACAACGGCGCCGGCCAGATCGTCGCCGCCGGCGCGCTGCCCGCGCTCGCGGCCCTCACCGCCGAGGCGCCGCGCGGTACCCGTGTCGTGCCGCTCCAAGTTGCCGGCGCATTCCACACCACGTACATGGAACCGGCCCGCCCGGCGCTGCGCGCCGCAGTCGAGGCCCTGGTTGCGGGCGGCAAGGTTGCCGACCCCACCACCCCACTGTGGACCAACAGCGATGGCACAACCGTGGCATCCGGAGCACGCGCCCTCGAACTGCTCGTCGGTCAGGTTGCCGCGCCGGTGCGTTGGGATCTCTGCATGCAAGGCTTCGCGGATGCCGGTATCACCGGCCTCGTCGAGCTCACCCCCGGAGGCACGCTCGTCGGCCTCGCCAAACGTGCGCTTCGTGGCGTGCCGTCGGTGGCCGTAAAGACCCCCGACGACCTCGCCGCAGCCGTCGCACTGCTTACTGACTCCGCGCCGAAGGATGCATCATGACCGCCACCGCTCACCCGACTCTCCGCCAGGCAACCGGCCCCGCCTACACGCGAGTGCTTGCCTACGGCGCCGCCCGCGGCGAGGTGTCCGTGCCCAACGAGGCGCTCATCGGCCCCATCGACTCGAGCGATGAGTGGATTCAGCAGCGCACCGGCATCATCACGCGCATGCGCGCCGAGCACGACACCGATGCCATCGACCTCGCCACCGCCGCCGGTGACGAAGCGATCGCCAGCGCGGGCATCGACCCGGCCCTGATCGATCTCGTGATCGTTGCGACCGTCAGTAACCCCAAGCAGACGCCGTCGGTGTCGGCAATTGTCGCCGACCGTGTCGGTGCCAACCCGGCCGCCGCGTACGACGTCAACGCCGCGTGCGCGGGCTATGCCTACGCCGTGGCCCAGGCCGACGCCCTCATCCGCAGCGGCGCCGCGAAGTACGCCCTGGTCATCGGCGCCGAGAAGCTCTCAGACGTCGTCGACCCGACCGACCGCAGCATTTCATTCCTCCTCGGCGACGGCGCGGGCGCCGCGCTCATCGGCCCGAGTGAGTACCCCGGCATTTCTGCGACCGTCTGGGGCTCAGACGGTTCGAAGGCCGATGCCGTTGGCATGAACGCCACACTCACGCAGTTCCGCGACGGCGAAGTGCCGTGGCCGACCCTGCGTCAGGAGGGCCAGACGGTCTTCCGCTGGGCTGTGTGGGAGATGGCGAAGGTCGCAAAGCGTGCGCTTGAAGAAGCCGGGATCGAGGCATCCGATCTTGCCGCCTTCATTCCGCACCAGGCAAACATGCGCATCATCGACCAGTTCGCGAAGCAGTTGAAACTTCCTGACACGGTCAAGATCGCACGCGACATCGAGACGACCGGCAACACGTCGGCGGCATCGATCCCGCTCGCAACGCACCGTTTGCTCAAAGAGAATCCCGAACTCAGCGGCGGCCTCGCCCTGCAGATCGGTTTCGGCGCGGGCCTCGTGTTCGGCGCTCAGGTGATCGTCCTTCCGTAGGCAGCGGCGCTCGCGCCCTAGACTGTCTTTCGGTCACGACACGATCCGCAACTATCCGCTTTACCCAAGGAGAACACCATGGCACTTTCCAACGAAGAGATCCTCGCAGGCCTCGCAGAGCTCATCACCGACGAGACCGGCATCGCTGGCGACGAGGTTGCCCTCGAGAAGTCGTTCACGGACGACCTCGACATCGACTCGATCTCGATGATGACCATCGTTGTGAACGCCGAAGAGAAGTTCGGCGTCACGATTCCTGACGACGAGGTCAAGAACCTCAAGACCGTCGGTGACGCCGTCACCTTCATCACCAACGCCCAGGACTAATTTTCTGGATGCCGCGGCCTGACGTTCTTCGTCGGCCGCGGCATCCGAGTCCCTTCCCTTCCAAGGAACCGTGTCATGAGCACCAAGCGCATCGTCGTCACCGGTATCGGTGCAACCTCGCCCCTCGGCGGAACCGCCGCCGAGAGCTGGCAAAACCTGTTGGCCGGTGCCTCTGGCGCCAGCCCGCTTGAGCAGGACTGGGTCGCCAAATTCGACCTTCCCGTTACTTTCGCCGCGCAGGCGGCAGTCAAGGCGACCGACGTGCTTGAGCGCGTGGTCACCAAGCGCCTCGACCCGTCGAGCCAGTTCGCACTCATCGCCGGGCGCGAAGCCTGGGCCGATGCGGGCTCCCCCGACGTCGACCCTGATCGCCTTGCGATCGACTGGGCAACCGGTATTGGCGGCGTCTGGACGCTCCTCGATGCATACGACACGCTTCGCGAACGCGGCCCCCGTCGCGTGCTCCCGATGACCGTGCCCATGCTGATGCCGAACGGCCCCGCCGCGGCAATCGGCATGGACCTCGGTGCCCGTGGCGGCATCCGCACGGTTGTCTCGGCGTGCGCGTCGAGCACCGAGTCGATCATCAACGCGTGGGAGCACCTGCAGCTTGGCTACGCCGATGTGATCATCGCCGGGGGTTCCGAGGCCGCAATCAACCCGCTCCCGATCGCATCGTTCGCGGCGATGCAGGCGCTGTCGCGTCGCAACGACGACCCGACCACCGCATCGCGCCCGTACGACGTGTCGCGTGATGGTTTCGTGCTCGGCGAGGGCGCCGCGGCACTCGTGCTCGAGACCTACGAGCACGCCGTCGCGCGTGGGGCACGCATCTACGCTGAGGTGCTCGGCGGCGCGGTCACCAGCGACGCATTCCACATCACCGCACCAGACCCGGAGGGAGCCGGCGCTTCGCGCGCTATGCGCCAGGCCGTCGAACGTGCGGGCCGCAGCCTCGACGAGGTCGTCCACGTCAACGCACACGCGACGAGCACGCCCGTCGGCGATATCGCCGAGTACAACGCGCTGCGCAGCGTGTTCGGCGACCACCTCGACAATGTCACCGTCGCCGCGACGAAGGCATCGACCGGCCACCTGCTCGGTGGCGCCGGCGCGATCGAGGCGTTGTTCACGATCAAGGCGCTCTACGAGCGCACCGTGCCGCCCACGATCAACCTGAACGACCAAGACCCGGCGATCCCGCTGAACGTGCCCCGCGCACCCGAAGCCCTCCCCGCCGGCGATGTGCTCGCGCTGAGCAACTCGTTCGGCTTCGGTGGCCACAACGCGGTCGCCGCGTTCGCCTCGGTTTCGTAGCGGCTCACGCAAACGATAAATGCCTCCGGTCTTCTCGGCCGGAGGCATTTATCGTTGTCAGGCTCGTTATCTACGCGTTCCCGATGCCGGGGGTCTGCCCTGCCGACTTCCGGTATTGACGCCGATCCTGCCTGAGTCTGTGGAGTTGTATCAGCCGACCTTGTGCAGCCAAACGACCGTCGCGTCGTCGCCCGCATTGCGGAACGGTTCGAGCTCGTCATCCCACGCGGCACCGAGCACGAGGCTCATTTCTCGCTCGAGGGCGCGAAAGTCACCGGCGGCAAGCTCCATCGCTGCGCGCAAGCGATCTTCGCCGATCACCAGATTGCCGACGGTGTCGGTTTGGGCGTAATGGATGCCGAGATCCGGCGTGTGCAGCCAGCGCCCGCCATCGCTGCGCGGCGTGGGATCCTCAGTGACCTCAAACCGCAGGTGTTCCCAACCGCGCATCGCGGTGGCAAGCGCGGCGCCGGTGCCTGCGGGGCCTTCCCAGTAGAAGTCGGTACGACGACTCCCCGGCAAAACGGGCTGATCGATCCACTCGAAATTGACCGCGCGACCAAGCGCGCGACCGGCCGCCCACTCAAGGTGGGGGCACAACGCACGTGGCGCTGAGTGCACATAAATCACTCCGCGCGCCTGTGGTGTCGCCATGGTGTCTCCGATCGTTGGTGTCTCGTGCGCAGATACGTCTTCCCCTACGATCTGTGCTTCGAAGCTGACACCCCTGATGGGACAGGCAACGTGCGTGTTCAATTGTGCAATCGCGACCATTATGCCCCATGCGCGCTGAGAATCACAACACTGTGATTCGCAGGCGCTCACCCCACGCGAGCATCGGATGCCGATGGGTCTGGGTCGCTCTCGAGTTGCAGTGGTTCGCGCGCGGTCTTCGCCCAGGTCCGGCGACCCACAAGGTGCCGGCCAAGTCCGCGCACGAGCGCGGGAAAGACGAGCCACGAATATGCCGTGTAGGGAATGACAACGAGCAACGCGTAGCCGAACTGGCGCCACCCATTGCCCCGCAGGAGCAACGTGACGAGCCCTGGCCCGAAGCCAAGGCAAAGGAACAACACCATGAAGACGGGCGTGCTCGGTATCAGTGAGATGCCGTGCACGCCCGCCAGAATCAGCGTTGCGACGAGCGCGACCCCGGTGATCAGCTGCAACACCGGAGTCAGCAGATAGAAGACGGCGTCGACGCGCGCCACGAACGCGGCATTGATCCGAGCGCTCGCGGGTAGCAGGTCAAGCGCCTGCCATGCTCCCTGCGCCCAGCGTGTGCGCTGTCGCAGCAGACGGCGGAGGTTGTTCAAGCCCTGCTGGTTGATGACCGCCAGGTTCTCCTGCGATCCCCGCCAGCCCGCTTGCACGAGCCGAACGCCAAGATCCTGATCCTCGGTCAGGCGATCGCGCCAAGGCCCCTCGTCTTCGGCGACCTCGGCCAGAGCGCTGAGGCGGTTGAACTGTCCGTTGCCACCCATATTCGCCGTACCCCAGGTAGCGCGACCGGATTGGAACACGTAGGCGAACGCGCTGAACTCGACGTCCTGCGCCCAGGTGAGAAAGCCGCGACGGTTGTAGATGCGCACGCGCAATTGCACGCCACCCAGCTGCTCGTCGGCGAAGTGCCATGCGACCTTTTCGGGCGCGTCGATGTCGAGCCGACCGTCGGCGTCAATAATGCCGAGGATCACCTGATCGGGGCTGAAGCGCGCGTACCGGTCCTGCCTCAAGAGATTGGTCCGGACATGCTCGAACGCCTCGTTGAGGGCCGCTGCCTTCCCCACGCGTGCGCGCGGGGGTACGCGGGTGAGCACGTGCAGGTTGTCGGACTCGATACCAGCGAGAACTGAGGCCGTGGCATCCTCAGACCCGTCATTGATCGCAAGAATGATCTTGTTGGTGCACTGGGTTTGCAGCAGCCGCGAAACGCTGTCGGCGATCGTGACCTCTTCGTTCAGTGCCGGGACCATGAAGACCCACAGGAAATCGCTCTCCCCAACGTCTCCGCTCGGATGCGGGCGCTTGCGCCGGCGCCGATACCGAGAGGATGCCACGACCAAGACTGTGAGCGAAAGCAACGACGAGAGGGTGATCGCCAACACCACGTAGAACAGGATCTGCAGCTCAAGCGGCGTGCCGGCGAAGAGCTCTACGTCGACGTCGAGACCGTCAGAGTTCATCGCTGAGGTCTCCCCTCAGCGCTTCGGAACGCCGTGCCGACAATTCACGCCGCACATCGACGGGATCTTCCAAATACCCAGCGGCCCGCAGCACCGTGGCCCGGTCGAGCCCGCTGGCGTACGGCATCGGTGCGGGGGTGCCGAATGCGATGTGCTCGCTTGCTTGCACGATGCGTGACGCCGCGTTCCCGTCACCGTAGGGATTCGCGCGCGAGCTTCGGCGCGCGTAGACGTCATCGTCATCGAGCAGGGCCCGCACCGCCGCCACGACCGCTTCGGTCTCGGTCCCCACCAGCTCGACCGTGCCGGCCTCGACGCCCTCTTGCCGCTCAGTGGTGTCACGCAACACGATGACTGGTGTGCCGAGCGTCGGTGCCTCTTCTTGGATGCCGCCAGAATCTGTCATCGCAATGTAGGCCCGGCCCAGCAGACGTGCGAATGCTGCGTACTTGAGGGGCTGCACAAGCGAAACGTTGTCAAAGTGGTCAAGTCGCTCACGGAGCACGTCTGCGACCGCCGGGTTCGGGTGGAGCGAAACCACGAAACGATCGTGCGGGTAGAGGTCGGCGAGTTCGGCGACGGCATCCCCAATTCGACGGATGCCGCGACCCCAGTTTTCGCGTCTGTGCGCCGTGACCACGATGACACGCGTGTCTTCATCGTCCTCAAGATCTTCGAGTTCAGGCGCGCCGTAAGTGGTGCTGTGCTCGGCCGCGAACGCCAGCGCGTCGATCGCCGTGTTGCCAGTCACCAGAATCTTGCCAAGCGCAATGCCCTCCTGCATCAGATTCGCCGCGTTGCGCGGCGTCGGCGCGAAGTGTGCGGCAGCGATGCGCGAGATGAGCTGGCGGTTCAGTTCTTCTGGAAATGGGGAGAGCGTGTCAGAAGTACGCAACCCTGCCTCGACATGCGCAACCGGGATACGAAGGTGAAATGACGCCAGTGCCGCGGCCGCCGCGCTTGAAGTGTCGCCATGCACCAGCGTCGCAACGGGAAAGCCGTCGAAGGCGGGACCGACTCCGATGCCCGGGTGCTCGCCGAACGATTCGGCCACGTACTCCTGAAACCCACGAAGCACAGCGGCGAAGAGCCCATTGAGGGTGCGCTCCTCATCACGAATCGTCAGTGTCGCATCGGGCTCGATGCCTGCGAACGCCAACACCTCGGCGACAAGCTGCGCGTGTTGTCCCGTGGAAATGACGATCGGGTGGGCGCGCTTGCTCTCCTGAAAGGCACGGATGACCGGCACCATCTTGATCGCCTCAGGGCGCGTGCCCACGACGATGAGGACCGGAGGTGTGCGTGATGACTGGGACATCCCGACATCATATTGAACACGCGGGCCTCTGGCCGATTCTTGCGCCAATGTGTCGATTCAGGTCGTTGCGCACCGCAGCGCGGGCCGCGATTCAATACGTGTAGTTGTCGTTCGATGCGATGTCTCGTTGAATCTCGTCCTCCGAGAACGGCAACACCCCACCAACCGTCATGAACTCAATGTCGTCAGGGCTTCCGCCGAAGATGCAGTGGATGGCAACGTCACCATTTTCGTTCGTCGCCGGAATATAGACGAGCCACTCAGGAGCAACCACACGCCGTTCAACCCGGGCTTGCTCGGTCTGAATCGTGAGGTACTCGGAGCCCACTTTCTCTTTGTCGAGGGTGATGCACGTCGAGATCAGCGCGTCGCGACTTCCGAAGGCACCGAATTCGCTGTTCGTCGCGCTCGGCGTAGGCGATGCGGACGGCGAGGTGGAAGACAGAGCGGACGCGGCGCTGCCGCCAGAAGCGCTGGTGGACGGCGTGGGCGGAGCAGGCGTCGATGAGCTGCACCCGGCGAGCAGGAGAACGGACACGGCTACGGCTGCGGCTGCGAGCACAAAGAGTCGTCGCATGCGCTCATGGTAATGACCGCATGCGACGAAATACAGGGCTACAGCGGACCGACAGTCATCCGAGATTGATCGTCTCGTGTCGCGGTGGGGCGTATGGGGCTTGAACCCATGACCGACGGATTATGAGTCCGCTGCTCTGACCAGCTGAGCTAACGCCCCGCGCTCTTGATTCTATTCGCCCAGCGCGCGCACCAATTGCACACCATCAGGCGGGCCGCGCTAGGAGTTGGAGCCGCCCCCGCGCTCGATCGGAAGCTCACGACTGTCGTGCACGACCTGCGGGTGATAGCGGGCAAGTTGCACGACACCCCAGATCGCAATGGCACCGGCGATGCCGAAACCGATGAACGCCCAGAGCGGCGCGTGCGATGCTTCGCCGAGCACGAGCAGGCCGATCAGCACGGCGACGATCGGGTCGACAACGGTCAACCCGGCGATCACGAGGTCTGGCGGACCAGACGCGTACGCGGTCTGCACGAAGTAGGCCCCGACTGCGGTCGCGGCGATAAGAGCGACCAGGCACACCAGCGTGAGCCACTCGAACTCCCCCGCTTGCAGGCGCTTGATGACGACCTTCGCGAGCGTGGCGACGAAACCGTAGACGACGCCCGCCGCCATGATGTAGAACAGCGCGCCGATCTTGCGACGCAACCACAACCACAACGCGGTGAACACAACGATCACGAAGCCGAGGAGCGCCAGGATCACGAGCAAGTCGCGCTCAGTGACATCCCGCTCGCTCGCAAATATGGCCGCAATCAGCACAAAGATGAAAATGCCACCCACACACGCCACGATCGCGGTCACCGACTTGCGGGTGGGTGAATGTCCGCTGATGCGCGCATTGAGCAGGGTCGTGATGACCAGCGAAATCGCGCCGAGCGGCTGCACCACGATCAGGGGCGCGACGGAGAGCGCGCCAAGCTGGCACACGATTGCCAACCCGAGCATGATGGTGCCGACGACCCATGACGGCCGCGAAAAGAGTCGCGCCAGCTGAGCGCCAGTGAGGCCCTTCGCGCCGTCTTGCCCACTGAGCCGTTCGACCTTCTCAACGCCGCGGTGCTGATACTGCGCACCGAACGACATGAATACGGCGCCGGCAAGGGCGAGCGGGATTCCGAGAAGGAGCCCCGGGTTCTGGAAGGCGCCGACCAGCTGGTCGCCAACTTCATCAGTAATCGCAAGGCTCCACATCACCCTCTGACTTTACCCGGCGGCACTCACAGCTAGGGTTAAGGCGTGGCAGTTCTTCCGATTCGCATCATGGGCGACCCCGTGCTTCACGCACCGGCCGACGCCGTCGACACTATTACCGACGAGATCCGTCAGCTCGTTGCCGACATGTTCGAGACGATGGACACCGCACCAGGGGTTGGCTTGGCCGCCCCACAGGTGGGCGTCGGGCTCCGTCTCTACACCTACAGCTACGTCGACGACGAAGATGCCCCGTGGCGCGGCGTGATTATCAACCCCGAATTGTGGATGACGCCCCCCATTCCGGGCGCACCCGATGAAGACGAAGAGTCTGAGGGGTGCCTCTCGTTCCCCGGTGAGCGGTTCCCGCTCCGCCGCTCCGACCGCGTGCGAGTCACAGGCATCGACCTCGAAGGCACCCCCGTGCTGATCGACGTCGACGGCTGGCGCGCGCGCATCATGCAGCACGAGTTCGATCACCTCGACGGCATCATCTATGTCGACCGCCTCGACGACGGCGACTGGAAGACGGCCCAGAAGATCGCCAAGAAGCGCGGCTGGAATCGTCCGGGCAACCAGTGGATGCCGGGCGTCGATCACCTCGAAGACTAGGCGTTTGCGCGCCCCAGGGTACGCCCGAGGCACGCACGGCGATGCACCCCGCGGGTCAGTTCGGTGCCAGCCGGCGAACGTGGTCGCGCGCGTGAGCGAGTGCGGCATCGATATCTGAGAACAGGTGCCGCTGGTCACGGAGCGAGGCGAGCACGCCAATCGTCCGGAACAACCCCTCATGCGCGGGCTGCACGCCCTTGATGAGCACGGTAACGCCACGTCGTTCCAGCGCCAGCACGATGTCGGCGAGGATGTGTGCGCCAGTGGCATCCACGTGTTCAAGCTTCGACATCCGCAAGATCACGACCTTCGCGCCCCGCGCTTTGGTGACCTCTTCGAACACGCGATCGGCCGTCGCGAAAATCAGCGGGCCATCGAATCGCACGATGGCAATCTGCTCATCGCCCGCCACTGGATCACGCTCGATCGTCTCGTACTGCACGCCGGTGCGCCGCGACAGCTGCCGGATCGCCACCACGCCCGCAAACGCGATGCCGATCAACACCGCGACGATGAGGTCAACCGACACCGTCACGACGGCGGTCACCACAAAGGCCGCGGCATCTGCCCGCGTCGAACGCAAAATCGATTGCACGGTTGCCCTGTGCACCATGCGCCACGCGGTCAGCATGAGCACTCCCGCAAGCGCCGCGAGCGGGATCATGCCGACGGGCCCCGAGACCACCAACACGACAAGCAGCAAGACGACCGCGTGCAAGACCGAAGCGAGCCGGGTGCGTCCGCCCGATCGTACGTTCACGGCCGTGCGTGCGATCGCGCCCGTTGCCGGCATCCCGCCAAAAAGTCCTGAACCAATGGATGCCAGACCCTGACCGAACAGCTCACGATCGGCGTCGTACGGGCCCGTCGCATCGAGTGACGCGGCCACACGGGCAGATAGGAGCGACTCGATTGCGGCCAGTGCCGCGACGGTGAGCGCCGGGCCCACGAGACTCGGTAGGACTGCGGAATCGACGGTGGGGATGCTCGGGAACGGCAACGAGTTGGGGAGGGCTCCAATCACGGCGAGCGGGTTCGGGAGCAACAGGCACAGCACCGTGACGACCACGATGCCGACGAGCGAACCCGGGATCGCGGGGTGGATGCGCTGTGAAACCTGCATGCAGACGACCACGATGAGCGCCGCGCCCGCCGCCCATGGCAGATACGACCAGTCGGCGGCTGCGACCGCCTGCACGGCGGCAACGACAGCGTTCGAGCTTGTCGTTGTGGCATCAAGCGCCTCGGGCGTGGTGAGCGATGGCACCTGCTGCAGGAAGATAATCACCGCGATGCCGAGGGTGAAGCCTTCGATGACCGGCCATGGAATGAAACTGACCGCGCGACCGAGCCGCAGGAGCCCGGCCAGCAGCACGATCGCGCCGGCCATCAGGCTCACAACGGCGATTGCCCCGGCGCCGTGCATCGCGACGATCGGCAGGAGCACAACGACCATGGCCCCGGTGGGGCCCGAAACCTGCACATTTGAGCCGCCGAAGATCGCGGCAATGAGCCCCGCAACAATCGCGGTGATGAGGCCGGCTTCGGCGCTCAGCCCCGAACTCACCCCGAAGCCAAGTGCCAGCGGGAGCGCGACAATGCCAACCGTGACACCGGCAACGAGGTCGCCCCGCCAGGTGCGCGGTACGTCTTTGTAGTCGCGTACCGAGGGCAGGATCTTCCGCAGATATGCGCCCGCCCGCGTGCCACCTCGCCGTGTACTCAACGCGTGCCCGATCCGCCTGCCGGGAGTGCGGAGAGCGTGGGAAGTGTCCGCGTTTCTTCGAGCTGCGCGCTTTCGGTGCGCAGCATGTCAAGCAGGAGCACACGAGCAACCGCGAGCATCTCGGCCGTGGCTGGGTTTGCGAGCCGGTAATAGACGTGGCTCCCCCGCCGCTCAGAGCCGACAAGGCGGTGGCGGCGCAACACCGCGAGATGCTGCGACAGGTGCGATGCTTCTAAACCGGTGTCGTCGAGCAGCTGCGCGACGCTGACTTCGTCTGCCGCAGAGAGCAGTTCAAGAATCCGAATGCGAAATGGATGCGCCAGCCCCTTGAAGAGGTTGGCTTTCAGTTCGTACAGCGGGCGCTGCGCATCGTTGATCAACATGATGAATCCATCATGCCATTGATTCGGCGAATGGGTTCGTGCGCAAGACACGCGGGACCCCGCCGATTTAGCAACTTGCCCCCGTCTTTGGTAGCATCGTTGAGTTGCCAGGTTCCGGCCCGGCAGTATTCCTCGGTAGCTCAATTGGCAGAGCAATCGGCTGTTAACCGATAGGTTCTTGGTTCGAGTCCAAGCCGGGGAGCGAGAGACCCGCGTTATCTAGCGCGGCTCTCAACTAAGGCCAGGGCTTCCACCCCTGGCCTTTCTCGTTCCTCCACGCGAGTTGGCACCTCGCACCCGATCGAGCGGCCGCGTCAGATTGCGGGCGGCCGCGTCAGATCGCCAGCAACGAGTGGTCGATGTCTACAGATGCCGACCAGCGGACGGCCTCGCGCGGGCCCTGCGCCACGACCGAGCCGTGCCGCAACACCAGCACGGCGGCATCCAGCGCGTGCACAAGCTCGGCGTCGTTCGTGACCACCAGGCTCGCCATGTTGTACTCATCTCGGCGCCGCTGCAGGGCCGCGATCACGGCGCCGCGCACCTCAACGTCAAGGGCGGCGAGTGGCTCGTCACCAACAAAGAGCTTCGGCTGCAGCACCAGAGCGCGCGCGACGGCGACGCGCTGGCGCATCCCCGCGCTGAGTTCGTACGGAAACCTTGCCGCTGCACCGAGGGGCAACTGCATCTCGTCGAGCAAGCCCGCAACTTGGAGCGCGAGCGCGCGCGGGTTGAGACGACGATCGCGACTCGTCAGCGGCTCGGCGATGATGTCGCCGACGGTGAGCGTCGGCGAAAGTTCGACGCTCGCGCTCTGCGAAAGGTAGCCGACGTGAAAGGTCAGGGCTCGGCGCTGGGCACGCGAGAGCGTTCGTACCGGCAGGTCGATGACGTGGGCTTCGCCGCCCAGCACCGCCGCGATCGGTTCGGCGCCCGTCAGCGCAGCCGCGAGCGTTGTTTTGCCTGCGCCGGTCGGACCCATGATGGCGAGGGATGCCCCAAACGGCAGCTCGAACGAAACCCCATCGACCGCGCGGTCGGCCGTGCCGCGCCCGGCCGCGTGGCCCACACTGAGATCGCGCGCGAGGACCGCCAGGTGGGTTTCTCGAACTCTCGCCATGCTGTCATCCTGCCTCTCTGCGTGCCGGAGCACCAGCTGGGGTTAGTCAGCGGCGGTCAGCGCCCGGCTCTCGAGCTCGATGTCGCGAAGCCGCAACTGCACCTCGCGCCACTGATCGGAGCCCTCTGGGAGCCGCTGCGACGTGCCGCGAAGGGCCGCCTTCTCGCGATCGAGCGCTCGGGTAAGCACGCGGGTTGCGATCGAGATTGCAGACGCGACCGCCCTCGCCTCGTCGCTCGCCGGAAAAGGCTCGGTCAGCAGCTCGGCCGCAAGGCTCCGGTACGGCTCGCGCACGCCGTCGATTGCGGCCGCCGCCCACCCGTGCCGTGCCGCGTTCACCGTTGCCGGCGCGATGCCGGCGCGCACCGCGTCGAGCGCCGGGTGGAGGAACGGCACCTCGATGACCCGGGCCAAGAGCTCCTCGCCCATCGCGTGGCCAAACTGCAGGTAGGCCATCAGCGCCTCGCGCTCGAGCCGTGTATCGCCGTCGCGCGGCAGGCTCGCAAGCGTGACCGGTGCAAGCGGTGCGGATGCCGCAGCATGCGCGCCGCCGCCGACACCGTTGCCGGTGCCCCCGGCCCCGCCGCCACCTGCGGTGCCACCCGCATTGCCGCGGGGGCTCGCGCCCTGACTCCCAGCACCCCCGGCACCGCCTGCCGCCGCCGCGCCGCGCCGCGCCGCCTGCGTGACGGCTGCGCGCACCTCGCTCAGCTCGAGGCCGAGCTTGCGCGCAAGCACGCGCGTGTAGCCAGGGCGAATCGCGGGGTCGCGAATCTCGGCCACGATCGGCGCCGCCGCTGTCAATGCGCCCGCGCGGCCCTCGACCGTCGACAAATCGAAGCGCTGCAGCGCCTGGTCGATGGCGAACTCAAACATCGGGCTCTTCGCGTCCATGAGCGCGCGAACGGCGCCGTCGCCGCGCTGCAGTCGGAGATCGCACGGGTCAAGCCCGCTCGGTGGCACGGCCACGTACGTCTGGGCGGCGAAGCGCTTTTCGTCAGCGAAGGCGCGAAGCGCCGCCTTTTGGCCTGCGGCATCCGGATCGAAGGTAAAGATCACTTCGCCGGCAGCCGTGTCGTCGCCCATCACACGGCGAAGCGCGCTGATGTGGTCGCTGCCGAACGCGGTGCCGCACGTGGCGACGGCGGTCGTGACGCCGGCGAGGTGGCAGGCCATCACGTCGGTGTAGCCCTCGACGATGACGACCTTCTGCTGGCGCGAGATATCGCGCTTCGCGAGATCAAGCCCGTAGAGCACGCGGGCCTTGTGGTAGATCGGTGTCTCGGGGGTGTTGAGGTACTTTGGCCCCTTGTCGTCGTCGAAAAGACGGCGCGCCCCAAAGCCGATGACCTGGCCGGTGACGTCGCGAATCGGCCACACGAGGCGGCCGCGAAAACGGTCGTAGACGCCGCGCTGGCCGGTCGAGACAAGGCCCGCGGTGCTCAGCTCTTCGCGGGTGAAGCCCTCGGCAACCAGTGCGCCGAGCATCCCATCCCAGCCCTTCGGCGCGAACCCGACACCGAAATGGGCGGCGGCAGCGGCGTCGAAACCGCGCTCCCCCAAGAACTTGCGCCCGGCCTCTGCGTCGGGCATTCGCAGTTGCGCGGTGAAAAACGCGGCCGCGGCGGCGTTGGCCTTGTAGAGGCGCGCCCGACTGTTCGTTTCGGGGGCGGCCCCGCCGTCTTCGTAGTGCAGCGAAAAGCCGATGCGACCGGCCAGGCGCTCGACCGCCTCGGTGAAGGTGACGTGATCCATGTTGCGCAGGAACGAATAGACATCGCCCGACTCGCCGCAACCAAAACAGTGGTAAAAACCGGCCTGCGGGCGCACGTTGAAGCTCGGCGACCGCTCGTCATGAAACGGGCACAGCCCTTTCAACGAGCCAACACCCGCCGATTTCAGCGCCACCCGTTCGCCGATAATGTCGGCAATGTTGGTGCGCGCTTTGACCTCTTCGACATCCGCCTGTCGTATGCGCCCAGCCATGGTCGCTAGCCTAACGAGCCGGATGCCGGGGTGGGGCGGTGTGCAACGCCAGGCCGAGCCGCGCCGGCTGGCGGCGTCATCGGCACGCGCGCATGGCCGGCCCAGATCCCCACGGTCGTTGCATCGATCTCGCCGACGAGGCGCGCGTGCCACGTGAGCGCCGACTGGTCGGTGAGGCTCGCAACCTGATCGACAACGACCCGCTTTCGCGCAGCATCGGTGGATGCCGCAGCCCAGTCATCTGCGAATGGCCGCTCAAGCTCACCTGGGCCTGCTGCCAGCAGGGCCGAGCCAAGGCGCTTGAGCAGGCGACGCTGTTCCTTATAGAACGACGCACGCCCGGCGATCGTCACAACGTGCGCGCCGATGATGCCCTTGAGCACCGCGATCTCGCACTCGACGTCGCGCGGCACGACAACGTGCGCGCGATAGCGGGTGAGCACCGGTGAATCGTAGGCGGCTTCGGTCGCCGAGGTCGACGCGCGCGCGAATCGACCAATCAGCCCCGAGGTGAGGTTCTTCAGCGACGCGAGCGATGCGCGCGATCCGTCGAACGTGGTAATCCACTCGGGGACCGCCGTGAGCCGCGCAAGGGCGGCGTCGAGCTCATCGCGCGCGAGGTCATAACCGACCCAGGCCTGGATCCCATCGACCAGCGCGTCGCGCTCGGCGGGGTCTGCGAGGCGGGCAGGGTCGAGGTATCCATTGACAATCGCGTCTTCAAAATCATGTACCGAATAGGCAATATCGTCGCTGAGGTCCATGACCTCGGCTTCGATGCAGCGCACGCGGGCCGGGGCGTCGTTGCGCATCCACGCAAAGACCGGCTCATCGTCGGGATACACGCCAAACTTCATGCGGCCGCCCGGGTCTGCCACGGGTTCGTCGACGGTCCAGGGGTACTTGCAGGTCGCGTCGAGGCTCGCCCTAGTGAGGTTCAGGCCAGCGCTTGAGCCGTCGACCGCGAACACCTTCGATTCGAGGCGCGTGACGATGCGAAGCGTTTGGGCGTTGCCCTCGAAGCCACCGATGTCTTCGGCCCAGGCGTTCAGGGCGCGCTCGCCGTTGTGTCCGAAGGGCGGATGCCCGAGGTCATGGTTGAGGCACGCGGTGTCGACGACATCCGGCGAAAGGCGCAGCTGCGCCGCGAGCTCGCGCCCGACCTGCGCAACCTCGAGCGAGTGGGTCAGCCGGTTGCGGGCGAAGTCGGCAGGCGAGGCGGGGCTCAGCACCTGCGTCTTGGCAGC
The DNA here is from genome assembly GCA_029777095.1 of Actinomycetes bacterium. Taxonomy (GTDB): domain Bacteria; phylum Actinomycetota; class Actinomycetes; order Actinomycetales; family Microbacteriaceae; genus Microbacterium. The sequence continues at coordinate 22,230 of JAKOTS010000074.1, forward strand.
CAACCGGCGAAGCCCAGCCGAGTGCAGCACGCGCGCGCGGTCGCGGGCGAAATCGTCGCGCGAGGAGCGGTGCGTCTCGGTGACCCAGCGCTCGGCGTCTGCGTCGTCGTAGCCGGCGGGGCGACCGCCCGCGCTAGCCACCACTGGTGTCTGCTTCGCCCTCGGTGAGTTCGGCGCGGGCCTCGAGCCCCATCTCGCGCGAATCAAGCCAGCCCTGCGGCAGCGACGGACGCTTGGGTCGGCCCGCGCGACCACGCTGACCCTCGGCCGCTTCGCCCGGGTAGGGGGCGGTGTGGTCGAGCGTGCCGAGCAGTTCTTCGATTTCTTCGAGACTGGATGCCGTTGCCAGCGCCGCACGCGTGTCGCCGCCGACCGGGTATCCCTTGAAATACCAACCAACGTGCTTGCGGACGTCGCGGCAACCGCGACCCTCGTCCTCAAAGAATTCGACGAGGAGCTGGGCGTGACGCAGGAACGCGGTCGCGACCGAGCCAAGCCCGGGCATCGCCTTGGCGCGTTCGCCCACCATGCCGTTCGGGTCACGGAAGGCCGCGGCAAGATCGCCGAAGAGCCAGGGGCGGCCGAGGCATCCACGACCAACAACCACACCATCGCAGCCTGTCTCGGCGACCATGCGAAGCGCGTCGTCGGCTGACCAGATGTCGCCGTTGCCGAGCACAGGAACGCTCGTGATCGTCTCTTTGAGCTTGGCGATTGCCGACCAGTCAGCCTGGCCCGAATAAAACTCTGCGGCCGTGCGCGCGTGCAATGCCATCGCGGCAACACCCGCACCCTCGGCGATGCGGCCCGCCTCGAGGTACGTGAGGTGGTCGCTGTCGATACCCTTGCGCATCTTCACGGTCAGCGGCAGGTCGCCGGCGGCCTGCACCGCGCCCTCGACGATCTCGCGAAAAAGCCCGGTCTTCCACGGCAGCGCCGCGCCGCCACCCTTGCGGGTGACCTTTGGCACGGGGCATCCAAAGTTCAGATCAATGTGATCGGCGTGATCTTCGGCGACAATGACACGAACCGCCTCGGCGACCGTCTGCGGGTCGACACCGTAGAGCTGGATGCTCCTGGTCGTCTCGCTCTCGTGGTGCCGAATGAGGCGCATCGTCGTTTCGTTGCGTTCGACGAGCGCGCGCGATGTGATCATCTCGCTCACATAGAGCCCGCCACCGTATTCGCGGCACAGCCGACGAAACGCGGTGTTCGTGATCCCGGCCATCGGCGCGAGCACGACGGGAACGTCGATCTCGAGCCCGCCAAACCGAAGGGGTGCGGGCGCGAGGGTCGAGGAGCTCAGGGGGGCAGTCACTCCCCTATTCTCCCAGACTTTCGAGCCGCTTCGCCGTTCAGATGCTGCAGACCTCGCCAGCCGCGCAGACGTTGGCCGATTGTGCGGCGGCCGGGGTCATCAGCAACGGCTTCGCGACGGGAACGGCCTCGTCGGCAACCGCGGGCTTTGTGGGGTTCGTCATGGCCCAACTATGCCATTTCTGGTTCGGATGCGGCAGTACCCCGCTCTTCCCACACCTGCTGCAGGATCTGCGTAAACGCTTCGGCGGGCTGTGCCCCCGAAACACCGTACTTGCCGTCGATGACAAAGAAGGGCACGCCGTTGATGCCATATGCCTGGGCCTGCGCCTGGTCGGCACGCACGGCCGCGGTGAACCGGCCCGAGGTGAGCGCTTCGCGCGTGGCGTCGGCGTCGAGGCCGACCTCGCTCGCCAGCACCGCGAGGTCTTCGACGCGGCCAACGTGGCTGCCCTCGGTGAAGTAGGCGCGCATGAGGCGCTCCATCATCTCGGGCTGCACGCCCTGCTCCTTTGCAAAGTGGAGCAGTTCGTGCGCCTTCACGGTGTTCGTGTGCTTCAGGATGTCGAAGTTGTACTCGAGGCCGGCGTTCGCCGCGACACCGGTCACGTTCTCGAGCATCTGCTTCACCTGCTCGGCGGGCATGCCCTTGTGGCCGGCAAGGAAGTCGATCTCAGAACCGTCGAAGTCGACGGGAGTATCGGGCGAGAGCTCGTAAGAGTGGTAGGTGACTTCAACCACCGGCGCGTCAGCCGACTGCGCGGCGACCGCGAGTCCGCTTTCGAGGTTGCGCTTTCCGATGTAGCACCAAGGGCAAGCAATATCGGACCAGACGTCAATTTTGATGGGTTCATTCACACTGAGCACAACGATGACCCCACCCGACATATTCCCGAAACGGTACCTCGGCTGCGGTGGGTCCGTTGCGGTGCGCCCTTTGTGGCGCGTCCGTTGCGGTACGGTGCGATCAGGGCTGGGCGACGACAGCGGCGGATGCCTCGGGCGTATCGACCGCGCCCCCGAAGCGTCGTTCGCGGCCCAGGTAAAGCTCGATCGCTTCCCACAGGTCGGTCCGCGTGAAATCTGGCCACAGCCGGTCGAGAAACACCATCTCGGCGTACGCCGACTGCCAGAGCAAGAAGTTTGAGGTGCGCTGCTCGCCGGAGGACCGGACGAACAGGTCGACATCGGGCAGGTCTGGCAGGTAGAGCCGGCGCGCGATGAGCTTCTCGTTCACGGCACCGGGGCGCAACCGGCCGGCGGCGACATCGTCGGCAATGCTCCGCACCGCGTCAGCGATCTCGGTGCGCCCGCCGTAGTTAACGCACATCGTCAGCGTCAGCCCGGTGTTCTTCGCGGTCAGCTCTTCAGCGAACTGCAATTCTTTGATCACGCTGCCCCACAGCCGGGGTTTGCGCCCGGCCCAGCGCACGCGCACGTTCCACTCGTTGAGCTGATCGCGGCGCCGGTGCAGCACGTCGCGGTTGAAGCCCATCAGAAAGCGCACCTCGTCGGGCGACCGCGCCCAGTTCTCGGTTGAGAACGCGTAGACGCTCAGGTGCGTGACGCCCGCCTGAATCGCGCCGGCCACCACGTCAAGCAGCGAGGCCTCCCCCGCTTTGTGCCCCTCGACCCGCGACAGGCCGCGGCGGTTCGCCCAGCGACCGTTGCCGTCCATCACGATCGCGACGTGGCGCGGCTTCTTGCCCGGCGAAAATTCGGGCGGGTAGACCCCGGTCCAGTCGACCGGCCGGTACTCGACGGCGTCAGGATGTGTGGACGGCTTCGCGCTCATCGAGCTCCCCCAGAGACGGTGTGGTCGTCGCGCCGCATGCGGTCGACATGTGCAAGTGAGCGGATGCCGCGTTCGAGATGCCACTGCGCGAACGCGGCGACGAGGCCGGATGCCCGGTTGTGCGCGGCGGCGGGCGCCGCGTCGACCCGCGGCCAGTCGCCCCGGATGAGGGCGTCGAGCAGCATGATCGTGTCGTGATCGACGCGGGGGCTGCCCGGCGTCGCGCAGTTCGCACACGCCATGCCGCCCAGTTGCGCCACGAAGCGTTCGTGTGGGCCCTCGATGCCACACCGCGCACACCCGTCAAGGCTTGGCGCCCATCCAGCGAGCGACATCGCACGCAAAAGATACGAATCGAGGATGCTCCGTGGTTGCTGTTGCTGCCCCGCGAGCGCGCGGAGCCCGCCGACGAGCAGCAGGTATTGCTGCGGGGTCGCCTCTGATTCGCTCAGGCGGTCGGCGGTTTCGACCATGGCGTTGGCCGAGGTATAGCGCTCGTAGTCGATGACGATGTCGGCACCGTACGACCCGAGCGATTCGGCCTGCTGAATCACGTCGAGATTGCGGCCCGCATAGAGCTGGAGGTCGGCGACCATGAACGGCTCGAGCCTTGCACCAAAGCGCGATGACGTGCGACGCACCCCCTTGGCGACGGCACGAATCTTGCCGTGCCCGCGGCTCAAGAGCGTGACAATGCGGTCGGCTTCACCGAGCTTGTGCGTGCGCAGCACGACAGCTTCGTCTCGGTAAGTGGCCATCCTCTTATTATGCTCGGTACCGCTGACAGCGGCCTCGATGCGCCGCCCTGCGCGTCGGCGCCACGACGCACGCCCGGCCGCAACGAAAGAAGCCGCGGGCGCGGGGCGTCAACGGTTCGTGACGGCCCACGCCCACGGCGATGCCCATTGTGTGAGCAGCTATGCGGAGGCGAGAACGAGTTCGCGTGCGCGAATCGCCCGGTTCACTCCCGACACGATCGCCTTCAACGAGGCGGTCGAGATGTCGGAGTCGATACCAACACCCCAGAGTCGTTCACCATCGACCTGCAGTTCGACGTATGCCGCGGCCTGCGCGTCGCCACCGGCGCTGAGCGCGTGCTCAACGTAGTCGTAGACGGTGATGTCGAACCCGCGCTGACGCAGCACCTCGGTGAAGGCGGCGACCGGCCCGTTTGCGCTGCCGGTTGCCTGCACCTGCTCGTCGCCCTCACGCAGGGTGACGTCGAGGACCATGTCGCCGCTCATGTCGCTTGACGTGCGGGTACCGACGAGTTCGAAGCGACCCCAACGGCTCTCATCGACCTTCGACGGGAGGTACTCGTCGCCGAAGATTGCCCAGATGTCGTCGCTCGACACCTCGCCACCCTCAGCGTCGGTCTTGGCCTGCACGACGCCAGAGAACTCAATCTGCAAGCGGCGCGGGAGGTCGAGATTGTGGTCGGCCTTCAGCAGGTACGCGACACCACCCTTGCCCGACTGCGAGTTGACGCGAATGACCGCTTCGTAGCTCCGGCCCAGGTCTTTCGGGTCGATCGGCAGGTACGGCACGGCCCATTCGATCTCGTCGACCGTCACGCCAGCCTCGGCAGCCGTGACCGCCATTGCTTCGAAGCCCTTCTTGATGGCGTCCTGGTGCGAGCCGCTGAAGGCGGTGAAGACCAGGTCGCCGGCCCACGGGCTGCGCTCGGGCACAGGCAACTGGTTGCAGTACTCGGCGGTGCGCTTGACGTGGTCGATGTCGCTGAAGTCGATCTCGGGGTCGATGCCCTGGGTGAACAGGTTGACGCCCAGTGCGACCAGGTCGACGTTGCCGGTGCGCTCTCCGTTGCCGAAGAGGCATCCCTCAATGCGATCGGCGCCAGCCATGTAACCGAGCTCTGCCGCTGCAACCGCGGTGCCGCGGTCGTTGTGCGGGTGCAACGAGAGGATGACGTTCTCGCGGTGCGCGAGGCGACGGCTCATCCACTCGATCGAGTCGGCGTAGACGTTGGGCGTCGCCATCTCGACCGTTGCCGGCAGGTTGATGATGACCTTGCGCTCGGGGGTGGGCTCGAAGATTTCGATCACCTGGTTGCAGATGTCGACGGCGAACTCGAGCTCGGTGCCGGTGTAGCTCTCGGGCGAGTACTCGTAGAAGACCTTGGTCTCCGGGATCCGCTTTTCGTACTCGCGGCAGAGGCGCGCACCCTCGAGGGCAATGTCGATGATGCCCTGCTTATCGGTGCGGAAAACAACCTCGCGCTGCAGGATGCTGGTCGAGTTGTAGAGGTGCACGATCGCCTGCTTCGCGCCAATGATCGACTCATAGGTGCGCTCGATCAGGTGGTCGCGCGCCTGGGTCAGCACCTGGATCGTGACGTCATCAGGGATGAGGTTTTCTTCGATCAGCTGGCGCACGAAATCGAAATCGGCCTGGCTCGCGCTCGGGAACCCGACCTCGATCTCTTTGTATCCCATGCTCACGAGCAGCTCGAACATGATGCGCTTGCGCTCGGGGCTCATCGGATCGATGAGGGCCTGGTTGCCGTCACGGAGGTCGACCGCGCACCAGCGCGGGGCCTTCTCGATGCGGGCATCGGGCCAGGTGCGATCTGGCAGGTCGACGCGGATCTGCTCGTGGAATGCACGGTACTTGTGGATCGGCATGCCGGAGGGCTTTTGTGTGTTGTCCATGATGTGGCTTCTTCTCGCTAGTTTTGGGAGGCCAAACACAAACTCCGCGACGAGGGAGGCCTGAGAATTAGGACTCGTCGCGGCAGCTAAGAAGGAGCTGGCCGAAGCGCATACCAAGAATGGTAGCAGGGATGCGGGGGTCAGTTACGCGCGGGACCGCAGAGTTGGCAGGCAAAGATGACGCCGCTCCCCCGAATACCGCGACAAGGATGCCTCTTCCGATACTGTCTGGTCATGGCGTGCAATCGCATCGGCGCCAGGTGCCAATGGCGGCACGAGCAACGCGTTTCACTCGACAAAGGAGTCCTGAACATGCCGACACTGACCAAAGAAAACGGCCTGTACGTGCTGCACCTGGGAAGCGATGAGAACCGCTTCACGGTGGCATGGGTCGGCGAGGTAGAGGCCGCGCTCAACACAGTTGTGGCCGACCCCGCACCCCTCGTGACGATTGCCGATGGCAAGTTCTTCTCGAACGGACTCGACCTCGATTGGATGCGCGCGAACCCGACCGAAGCATCCGACTACACCGCGCGGGTCAAGGCGCTCCTCGCCCGGTTCCTCACGCTTCCGGTCGCGACCGTCGCCGCGGTCAACGGGCACGCATTTGGCGCAGGCTCACTGCTTGCCACGGCCCACGACTGGCGCGTCATGCGCAGCGACCGCGGCTACTTCTGCTTCCCCGAGGTCGACATCAAGCTGCCCTTCGGGCGCGGCTTCGGCTCCCTCATCCAGGCCAAGTTCACGCCTCGCACCGCGCTCGACGCGATGTCGACCGGTCGGCGCTACGGCGGCGAGGACGCACTCACCGCTGGGCTCGTCGATGCGACGGCAACGGAGGGCGACCTGCTCGAAACCGCACGGGCGCGAGTCGCCGGCCTCGCCGACAAGGACCCGCGCACCCTCGGCTCAATCAAGGCCACGATGTACGCAGAGGTCGTCGAGCGACTGCTCGAACGCGGTTAGCGCTGGCACCCGCGCTCGCACAGACGAGGCACCGTGAACCGGCCAACGCCGGTTGTTAGAAGCCCAGCCGGCCGAGGAGCTTGGGGTCGCGCTGCCAGTCCTTCGCGACCTTGACACGCAGGCTGAGGAACACCTTTGTGCCGACAAGCGGCTCGATCTGTGCTCGCGCGCGCGCGCCAACATCGCGCAGGCGTGAACCCCCGTGGCCGATCACGATGGCCTTCTGGCTATCGCGCTCAACAAACACGTTGGCGTAGATGTCGGTCATCGAGCCGTCTTCACGCTCAGAAATATCGTCGATCGTGACGGCCAGCGAGTGCGGCAGCTCGTCACGAACGCCCTCGAGCGACGCTTCGCGAATAATCTCGGCGACGCGGTTCTCGAGCGATTCATCGGTCACGACACCCTCGTCGTAGAGCGCTGGGCCGTGCGGCATCAGGCCGAGCACCTGGTCCAACAGGACGTTGAGCTGGTCAAGCGCATCGGCCGAACCAGACACCGCAGAAAGCGGGATCACCGCGGCCCAGTCGTCGCGAAGCGCGTTGACCTCCATCAGCCGCTCAATGACCTGTTCCGGCTTTGCGGCGTCAATCTTGGTGACGAGCGCGATCTTCTTCGCCCGGCTAAAGCCGTCGAGACTCTCGCTGATGCGGCGGTCACCGGGGCCGACCTTCTCGGTCGCGGGCACGCAGAACCCGATCACGTCAACATCGCGCAGCGTCGAATCGACGAGGTCGTTGAGTCGCTTGCCGAGCAACGTTCGAGGCTTGTGGATGCCGGGGGTATCAACGATCACGAGTTGCCCATCGGGCCGGTTCACGATGCCGCGGATTGCCCGGCGGGTGGTCTGCGGCTTGTCGCTGGTGATTGCAACCTTGGTGCCGACGAGCGCGTTGGTGAGCGTGGACTTGCCAACGTTCGGTCGACCAACGAAGGTGACAAAGCCGGATCGGAAATCGGGGTTCGGGGTCTGTTCAGGCACGGGTATCGCTCCGGTTCTCGGGAATGGTGGTGGCGGCGGCATCCATGCCCTCGCTGCGTTCTACAAAGACGGTGCCGATGCCCCGTCCGCGGCGCCGGGGAGGCCCGGCGGTCATGCTCAAACCTGCAATATGCACCTGCGCGCCAGGCTGCGGAATGCGGCCCAGCGCCTTGCCCAGCAGCCCGCCCACCGAGTCGACCTCTTCGTCGTCGAGTTCGATGCCAAACAGGTCACCGAGCTCGGCCAACGAGAGGCGCGCATTGACCCGGTATTGCCCGGGTGCGAGCTGCACGATGTCGCTCGTGGGCACGTCGTACTCGTCTGCGATGTCGCCGACGAGCTCCTCGATCAGGTCTTCGAGCGTAACGAGCCCAGCGATACCGCCGTATTCGTCGACGACGAGGCACACGTGCACGGCGTCGCGCTTCATCTGCTGCAGCAGGGTCTCGGCCTTCATCGACTCGGGCACGAACGCGGCCGGACGAAGGAGCCCGCGGATCTCGGTCTCGCGCCACCCAGCATCGCCGCGGAATCCAATCTGCACGAGATCCTTGAGGTAGAGCACGCCCACCACGTCATCGACCTCGCCATCGATCACCGGGACGCGGGAGACGCCGGTGTCGAGAAACAGCTGCATTGCGTCGTTGGTGGTGGCCGAGGCATCCACCGTCACCATGTCGGTGCGCGGCACCATCACCGCACGCACGAAGCGATCGGTGAAATCGAAGACCGAGTGGATGAGCTCGCGGTCGTCTTCTTCGATCAGTTCGTTCTCGGCGGCCTCGTCGATGATGCTGAGGAGCTGCTCTTCAGAGCTGAATGACGAGCTGCGGGGCGTGCCGGGCGTGACCCGATCGCCGAGTGAGGCGAGGGCGCCGGACAGCGGGCCGAGCAGGATTTGCACAAAGCGCACGATGGGCGCGGCGCCGCGGAGGAGACCCTTCGCGTACTGACGCCCGACGGTGCGGGGGCTCGCGCCCACGAGCACGAACGACACGCCGGTCATGATCACAGCGGCGGCAAGCATCGCCCACCAGATGTTGTCGAACAGCTCATCGAAGGCGACCGTCACCAGCACCGCCGCCGACGTTTCGGCGAGGATGCGGAAGAAGATCACGGCGTTGAGCGAGCGCTCAGGGTCGTCTGAGATCTTTCGCAGGTGCCCGGCGTTGCGGCCCGACTTCGAGAGTTCAATGAGATCGACGCGCGACGTGACGGTCAGCGCCGCATCGAGCGTCGCCATCAAGCCACCGGCCGCGAGCAAGAGCGCGGCCGCGATGAACAGGAGCGTGGCGATCATGCTGAACCGGTCACGCCCTCATCGTCGTCGTTCAGAGGCGACGAAGCCCTGGAGCAGCTCGCGCTGCAACCCGAACATTTCGCGCTCTTCTTCAGGCTCGGCGTGATCGAAGCCAAGGAGGTGCAGCAGGCCGTGCGTGGTCAGCAACAGCAGCTCGTCGAGGGTGGAATGGCCGGCAGCGAGTGCCTGTGTCTCGGCGACCTGCGGGCACAGCACGATATCGCCGAGGAGCCCGGGAGGGGTCGGGGCATCGTCGGTTCCGGGGCGCAGTTCATCCATCGGGAAGCTCAAGACGTCGGTCGGGCCCGGCTCGTCCATCCACTGCACGTGCAGCGCCTCCATCGCGCCCTCGTCGACGAGCACGATCGCGAGCTCCGCATCGGGGCTCACGTGCATCGCGCCGAGGATGTACTCGACGAGCCGAAGCACACGGGTCTCGTCGATCTCGATGGTCGACTCGTTGTTGATTTCAATGGTCATGCTCGTCCTCGCGTCACGGTCGTCCCCGCTTGGGAATTCTTTCGTTGGGCCCGGCAGGTCGTGCCTCGCGTGCGCCGCGCCGGTCGGCACGGGCCGCGAACTGGGCGGCCTCATCACGTTCGTGTCGCGCCGCGACACGGGCCTCGTCGTACTCGGTGTAGGCGTCGACGATCTTGCCGACGAGCGTGTGGCGAACCACATCATCGCTGGTAAATCGCGCGAAGTGGATGTCGTCGATCCCGTCGAGCACCCGCGTCACGAGCCGCAGGCCCGACGCGCCACTCGGCAGGTCGATTTGCGTGATGTCACCGGTGACGACCATCCGCGTGCCGAAACCGAGACGCGTCAGGAACATCTTCATCTGCTCGGGGGTCGTGTTCTGCGCCTCGTCGAGCACAACGAATGAGTCGTTGAGCGTGCGCCCACGCATATATGCGAGCGGTGCGACCTCGATGGTGCCGGCCGCAAGCAGCTTGGGCACGAGTTCCGGATCCATCATCTCGTTGAGTGCGTCGTAGAGCGGCCGGAGATACGGGTCGATCTTGTCGTTCAGCGTGCCGGGGAGAAAGCCAAGCCGCTCCCCCGCTTCGACTGCGGGGCGCGTCAAAATAATGCGGCTGACCTCTTTGCGCTGAAGCGCCTGCACAGCCATGGCCATCGCGAGATAGGTCTTGCCGGTACCGGCCGGGCCGATGCCGAACACGATCGTGTTCTCTTCCATCGCATCGACGTACGCGCGCTGGCCGGCGGTCTTCGCGCGAATGACGCGGCCACGCGAGGTCAGAATCGCTTCGCCCAGCACCTCCGACGGGCGGACACCGTCTTCACGCTCCAAGATGCGCGCGGACGACACGACATCGAACGGTGCCAAGTCGTGCCCGGAGCGAGTCATCTCGAGCAGTTCGTTCACGAGGCGCAGCGCGCTGTCGACAGCGG
>JAKOTS010000089.1 GCA_029777095.1 Actinomycetes bacterium
CGAGCGCCGGGGCGAGACCCATCTCCTCGATCTTGTGGTGCAGGGACGTGGCCCAATCGGGCGCGTGGACGACATCGCGGTCGCCGAAGACCTCGCCCATGCCCTGGTAAATCCAGTTGACGGCGTAGGTGGAGAACTTGTTGCCCATCGATGCATCGAAGTCCATCAGGGCACGGCGGCAACCCATGGCCCCGCCTTGCATGAGGTCGGCACGGGTGACCGACCCTTTCGGCGAAAAGTACCGGAGCTGCGTCTTCAGGATGAGGCGGCCGTTGGCACGCAAGGCCACGTCGATGCGACGGTCCCACTCGCGGCGGGCGGCGGCGATGAGCGGGTGACGGGCGGCGGCGGTGGGCGCGGTGCCGTTGCGCGGGTTGGGGTCCGTGAGGCTGAGCAGGATGCGGCCGTCCCTGTCGACCACCACGTCATAGGCGCAGGATGCCCCGTGGCGCAGGGCTGACTTGGCCTCGGCGGCGGCGGCGTCCAGGTGGATGGGGGAGAACAGGGCGAGCGACCCGTCGCGTCCGACCGGGCGATGCAGGCGGGCGCCTCGGAGCATCGGCCGGCCTCGGTGCGGGGTGCAGAGGGTGGGCGCCGGGTGGCGCCCCTTGCCGACCCACACGCGTTGTACGGCGCCGGGGCAGGCCACGAGGGACGTGTCGGGTTCGATGGGTCGGGCGCACCGGTGACACCGCGGCCAGGGTGCAAGCCAGTCGGCCAGCGCGCAGCGGAGCTCACGGACCCCACCGCGGCCGGTCTGGTCGGCGGTGGATGACCGGGCCCGGAGTGCGTCGGCCAGCGCACCCGGCGCATAGGTTTCAACGAGGCGCCATAGTTCCCGTCGCGCGGGTAGCACACGCCCCGCGGCGACCAGTCCGGCCTTGCCATCCTCGGCGTCATACGCGCCGACCACGGCGACCGTAAGCGCCCCCTCGTCCAGTTCACTCGCCCCGAGCCTCGCCGGCCCCTTCAAAGACAGTCCCGCCATGCGTGTCACTGTAGCATGACTTGCCCGATACGCGCGTGGTGCGCATGACGATTCTATGCAATGATAGCTTGACACGGCGGGCGGCTGGTGACAACATCCCGTGCATGGAACCAAGTATCACCGACCTACTCAACAAAACCATGGTGCGTGT
>JAKOTS010000023.1 GCA_029777095.1 Actinomycetes bacterium
CCCGAGCGATTCGTCGAGATCATGCGCGAGACGCCTGCAGTGCACCGCTACCCGGGATCGATGGGAGCCCGAACGCAGTCGCTCTGCCAGCGTCTGCTCGACGACTGGGGTGGCGACGCTGCCGCGATCTGGACGAGGCCGGTCGCGGGGCAGGGCGGCGAGACCGCGGGCCCATCCGGCGCCGAGGTGCTGAAGCGGCTCAAGTCGCTCCCCGGCTTCGGCGAACAGAAGGCGAAGATCTTCCTCGCACTTCTCGGCAAGCAGCGCGGGTTCGACGGCGACGGCTGGATTGAGGCATCCGCTCCGTACGGAGAAGAGGGCTCGTATCGTTCGGTGGCCGACATCGTCTCGCCCGAGTCGCTCACCCTCGTGCGTGAGCACAAACGCGCGATGAAGGCCGCCAAGGGCTGATTCCTGGATCCGTGCCGCGATCTGATTGGCTGGAGCGATGGATGCTTCACACACACCCTTGACCGCGACCACCCGACCACCCCGCCGCCGGCCTCGCGTCGTTGCGGCGATCGCCACCGCCATCCTCGCCGCGGGCCTCCTTGTTGCGTGCGCCCCGGCCGCAAACGACGGCCCGTCAACCAGCGCGAGCGCGGTTGCACTGCCCGACACGGTGCTCGGCGAGCACGCGGGGTGGGTGATCGCTGCGATGAACGGCGCGAAGGTCACCCCCGCCGAAGCAGAGGCGCGTTTGTCGGCGCCCATGCTCGAACAGCTCACGGGCGCCGACCTGATCGGGGTCTTCACCCAGCTCGGGTCGCAGAGCCCCTGGGTTCCGACGGTGGTGCAGGATGCCGGTGATCAGGCCGTCATCGTCGTCACCCCGGCCTCGGGTGATGCGCTCGACATGCAGATCGTGGTCGACGGCGACGATCTGATCGCGGGGCTGCTGTTCACCCCGTCGGCGGGCGACCGCACGCCTGCCGCGTCGTGGGCGGAGCTGGAGCAGACCGTGAACGGCTTCGCCGCAGACACCACGCTGGTGGTGACCGACCTCACCACGGGCAACCGCATCGCGGCAGCGGGCGACGGCAGCGCGGCGGGCGACGAGCGATCACAGCCCTCCGGCTCGATGTTCAAGCTCTACGTGCTCGGCGCGGTCGTCAACCAGATCGCGAGCGGCGACCTCGCGTGGGACACCGCCCTCACCGTGACCGACGACGTCAAGAGCCTGCCCTCGGGCGAGCTGCAGGACGTGCCCTCCGGCACGACCGTGACGGTGCAGGAGGCGGCCGAGAAGATGATCGCGATCAGCGACAACACCGCCACCGACCTCCTCATGGCCACGGTGGGCCAGGCCGCGCTGCAGCAGGCGCTTGCCAACATGGGCCATCACGACCCGGCGCTGAACACCCCGATGCTCTCGACGCGCGCGCTGTTTCAGCTCGGCTGGGGCACCGATGCACAGGCCCGCGCGGCCTGGAACGAGGCATCCACTGCCGCCGAAAAGCAAGCGGTGCTCGACGCTCTCCCCACCGGGCTGCCCACCGTCGTCGCCACCGACGTCACAACGCCCGTCTGGCAGGACGGCCTGGACTGGTTCACGACGCCCGATGACCTCGTCGCCGCGCACCGGGCCCTGCAGAAGATGGCGACGACGGATGCCGGAGCCCCACTCCGCGGGATCCTCTCGGCCAACAGCGGCCTGGGCGACCTCGGCGAGGCCTGGAACTACGTCGCCTTCAAGGGCGGCAGCTCCGTCGGTGTGCTCGGCGGATCGTGGTACCTCGAGCGGGCCGACGGACGCACGTTCGCGATCACCATCCAGGGCTCCACAAGCGCACCCGCCCAGCTCGCCGACCAGGCGACCTTCTTCGGCCAGGTGCAGGACGCGATCGCGCTGCTCGAGACGGAGTAGTCCTCGCGCGCGGGTGTCGCGACTGCGCAGCGCCGCGTGCGGCGTCACACAAACACACGTGGCCGCTACAGTCGAGAGATGCGGTCGGACCGCCCTTGCGGTTGTGCCGGCGACGCCGCCGCGAAGTACCCCGAGCGGCGCTGCGTACGAGAGACCAACAGAAAGCACAGCACCCTTATGCTCCGTGAGCGCACCAGCCCGATGCCCGGCACGAGCAACGGCATCGCCTCGTGATCCGCGGCGATCGGAGCGGCCTGACCCGGATGCCCAACCAGAACGCGATCATCGTTGCGATGACGGTTGCGGGGCTCACCTCGTCCTTCATGTTCATGCTGGTGATCCCGATCCAGGCCGATCTGCCGGCGCTCTTGAACGCGTCGCGCGCCGACACCGCGTGGGTGGTCACATCGACCCTGCTCGCCGCGGCAATCATTGCGCCCATTTCGGGCCGCCTCGGCGATATGTATGGCAAACGAAGAATCGTGTTGATTCTGCTCGCCGCGATGATCCTTGGCTCGGTGCTTGCCGCCCTGTCGAGCTCCCTCCTGTTGGTGGTCATCGGCCGCACCCTGCAGGGCGCGATGACCGGTGTGATCCCGCTGGGCATCGCGATCCTCCGCGACACACTGCATCAAAACCGTGTCGACACGGCGATCGCGCTGAACAGCGCGACCATGGGCATCGGCGGCGCCATTGGCATGCCGCTCAGTGCATATGTCGCCCAGATCGGCGACTGGCACCTGTTGTTTTGGATGTCGGCCGTGCTCGGCGCGATCTGTTTCATCCTCGTGGTCGTGTTCATCCCGCCCAGCACGCTCCGCACCGAGGGCAAGTTCGACTACGTCGGCGCCTTCCTCCTCGCGCTCGGCCTCGTCGGGTTCCTGCTCGGCATCTCGCGAGGCAATGAGTGGGGCTGGCTCTCGCCCCTGACCCTCGCCACCGGCATCGGGGGCCTGGTCGTGCTCGCGGCCTGGGGTTGGTACGAGACGCGGATCGACGAGCCCCTGCTCAACCTCAAGGTTGCCGCCCGCCGCCCCGTGCTGCTCACCAACCTGACCGGTGTGTGCATGGGCTTCGCGATGTTCGCCAGCAACGTCGCGTTTCCGCAACGCCTCCAGCTGTCGGTCGAATCGGGCTCGGGCTTTGGGCTCTCGCTCGTGACCGCGAGCCTCATCCTGCTCCCTACCGGCATCGTGATGATGGTGATCGCGCCGATCTCGGGCCGCATCGCCCGGGTGATGGGACCGCGCGCACTCCTCATCATTGGTGCCGCCGCCCAGGTCGTGGCGTACGGCTTCATCGCGTTCTCTGACGCGCACATCTGGCAGATCCTCGTGACCAGCATCATCATGGGCTTCGGTATCGGCTTTGGTTTTGCGGGGATGCCAATGGTCATCATGCGCTCGGTGCCGCAGAGCGAAACCGGCGCATCGAACGGATTGAACGCGCTCTTCAGATCGCTCGGAAGCAGCATCGCTGCGGCGATCATCGCGGTCATCCTCGCGGCGAGCGCGTTCGACTTCAAGGGGCTGCCCGTGCCCTCGCTCGAGGGGTTCACGTTCACCTATGTGCTCGCCGCCGTCGTGGCGTTCATCGGCCTCGTCCTGGCCCTCTTGATTCCGCGCCGCAGCGCGCCCCTCGAAGAGACGCACCCCGCACTGCCTGAGGGAGTCTGAACCGGACCGATGCGCGCGGCGCGCGTTGAGGTGGCGCAACACGCGCCGCGCATACGGTGTTGCCGCAAACTCGGCCCGCCGGAGGCATCCACCGTGCACAACGTTGCCAGCCCCAACACAACGCGCCCCCACCCGAGAAGACCGGGCGGGGGCGCGTTGATGCGTGTGGTTAGACGCGCGGCAAGCGAGCCGTGAGGTACGCCTGCAGCTCGTCAAGCGGCACGCGCTGCTGCGACATCGAGTCGCGCTCGCGCACGGTCACCGCACGGTCGTCAAGCGACTCGAAGTCGATCGTGACGCAGTACGGGGTGCCGATCTCGTCTTGGCGACGGTAGCGACGGCCAATCGCGCCCGCATCGTCGAAATCGACGTTCCATGACTGCCGCAGCTCCTGCGCCACCTCGCGCGCGATCGGCGACAGCCGTTCGTTGCGCGAAAGGGGCAGCACGGCAACCTTGATCGGCGCGATGCGGGGGTCAAGGCGCAGCACCGTGCGGGTGTCGACGCCCCCCTTCGCGTTGGGGACCTCTTCTTCAGCGTACGCATCGACAAGGAATGCCATCAGCGCGCGGGTCAGGCCGAACGACGGTTCGATCACGTACGGCGTGTAGCGCTCGCCCACGGCCTGGTCGAAGAAGCTCAGCGATGTGCCCGATGCATCAGAGTGCGCATTCAGGTCGTAGTCGGTGCGGTTTGCCACACCCATCAGCTCGCCCCACTCGGAGCCCTGGAAGCCGAAGCGGTACTCGATGTCGATCGTGCCGGCCGAGTAGTGCGCACGGTCTTCTTCGGGAACGTCGAACCGGCGGAGGTTGTCGGCGTCGATTCCGAGGTCGATAAACCAGTTCCAGCACGCCTCGACCCAGTGCTCAAACCACTGCACGGCTTCTGCGGGCGGCGTGAAGTATTCGATCTCCATCTGCTCGAACTCACGCGTGCGGAAGATGAAGTTGCCGGGCGTGATCTCGTTGCGGAACGCCTTGCCGATCTGGCCCACGCCGAACGGGGGCTTGCGGCGCGAGGCGGTGACCACGTTGTTGAAGTTCACGAAGATGCCCTGCGCGGTTTCGGGGCGCAGATAGTGCACACCCGACTCGTCGTCGACGGCGCCGAGGTAGGTCTTCATGAGGCCTGAGAATTCGCGGGGCTCGGTCCATGCACCGCGCATGCCGCAATTGGGGCACGCGATTTCGGCGAGGCCCTCCTCGGGCTTGCGGCCCTTCTTCGCCTCATACGCCTCTTCGAGGTGGTCGGCGCGGAAGCGCTTGTGGCAGCTCGTGCACTCGACCAGCGGGTCGGTGAACGTGGCAATGTGGCCGGAGGCCTCCCACACCTTGGTGGGCAAGATGATTGACGAGTCAAGGCCGACCATGTCTTCGCGTCCACGCACGAATGCCTGCCACCAGAGGCGTTTGATGTTCTCTTTCAGCTCGACGCCGAGGGGACCGTAGTCCCACGCAGAACGCGAGCCGCCGTGAATTTCACCCGCCTGAAAGACAAATCCGCGGTGACGCGAGAGGGCGATGACCTTATCAAGGCGTGAAAGAGCGGCCATGGTGGCTCCAATGGTCGAGAGTGAGGCGGGCCGGAATCGGCCCTCCAAGTCTAAGCGAGACGGATGCCACGGCACGGCCTCTGCGCTGTGCCCTGAGTGAGCGGCAAAAACTGCACGCTTCGCGGCCCGCACGCACGGGCCGCCACCCCATCACACCGCGCGCACCGACCCCGGTCCGAGCTGCCCAACCGAGGTGTGACCGGCAAGTGCCATGCTGATCTCGAGCTCGGCAATGTGATTGCGTACGACCTCGTGCACGCCTGCCTGCCCCGCCAGCGCCAGCCCGTAGGCGTACGGCCGCGCAATCGCGACCACCGTCGCGCCGAGCGCCAGCGCGATCGCGGCATCCGCGCCCCCACGAATCCCCGAGTCGAGGATGATGGGTACCCGACCGCGCACGCGCTCCGCAATCGCCGGCAGCGCGGCGAGCGTCGGCACTGACTGATCGATCTGCCGCCCGCCATGGTTCGACACCCACACGCCGTCAATGCCTGCATCGATCGCCGTGCCCGCGTCATCCGGGTGCACGATGCCCTTCAAGATGATCGGCAGCGTTGTCCACTCACGCGCCTTGGCAAGATCTGCCCAGGTCAGCGTCGGTGTCGAGAACACGGCCTGGAACGTCTCGACCACGGCGGCCGGCATCGAGTCGGGCGAACCACCAGCTGCCGCCACCCGGTCGCGCACCAGCTGCCCGAAGACGGGGTCGCTCGTGTATTGCGCGAGCCCCATGCCGCGGCTGAACGGGCTGTAGGCCAGGTCAAGGTCGCGTGTGCGCCACCCGAACAGGTGCGTGTCGAGCGTGACGACAATCGCTTCGCATCCGGATGCCTCGGCCCGGCCCATCAGCGAGGCATTCAGTTCATCCGAGCTCGACCAGTAGAGCTGAAACCAGTGCGGGGCCTCGGGAGTTGCGGCCACGACCTCCTCCATCGGCCGGGACGCTTGATTCGACAGCGTGTAGGGCACGCCGAGCTCGGCCGCCGCCCGCGCGACCGCCACATCGGCTTCTGGATCAAGCATCTCCATGACACCGAGCGGCGCGAGCACAAACGGCGTGGCTCGCCGCGCGCCGAACAACTCGATCGAGAGGTCGCGCTGCGAAACGTCGCGCAGCACCCGTGGCCAAATTTGCCAGTTTGCGAACTCGGCGCGATTGGCCGCCGCCGTCCGTTCTGACCCGGCGCTGCCGGTCACGTAGGCGGTCGCCTCAGGGCTCATGGCCGCGTGGGCCGCCGCCGCAAGCTCATCGGGATGCACCGGCACGGCCGAGCGCCCGCCACTCATACCGGCGCGATATATCGCCGATTGTGCGGCCCTCCCGAATCCTTGCGTGGGGGTGTGCGGATGGTCATGCGAAACAGCGCCATTGCCGGTCATGCACCCGAGCTTAGGGGAGCAATGCGAAGGCCCGGCGCGGCGCATGTGCGCCGGCCGGGCCGTTGTTGTTCCGCGGACGCGACTACCAGATGGTGACGCGCTTGTCCTCGTCGAGCCAGAGGGCATCGCCCGGTTGCACGTCAAACGCCTCGTAGAACGCGTCGATGTTGCGCACAATCTGGTTGCAACGGAACTCGTTCGGCGAGTGCGGGTCGATCGTCAGCAGGCGAATCGTCTCGGCGTCGCGGCCCTTCTGCTGCCAGATCTGACCCCACGACAGCAGAAGGCGCTGCACGCCGGTGAGACCGTCGATCACGGGCGCCTCGGCCCCGCCGAGCGAGAGCTCGTAGGCCTTCAGCGCGATCCCGAGGCCGCCGAGGTCGCCGATGTTCTCACCGATCGTGAGGGCACCGTTGACGAAGTGGTCGGGCACGGCGGCCGGGGCCAGCGCGTTGTACTGCTCGATCAGTGACGCGGTGCGCTGCTCGAATGCCTCGCGGTCGGCATCCGTCCACCAGTCGTGAAGGGTGCCGGTGCCGTCGTAGCGGCTGCCCTGGTCGTCGAAACCGTGGCCGATCTCGTGGCCGATCACGGCCCCGATGCCGCCGTAGTTGGCCGCGGCATCCCGGTTCTCATCGAAGAAGGGGAACTGCAGGATCGCTGCGGGGAACACGATCTCGTTCATGAGCGGGTTGTAGTAGGCGTTGACGGTCTGCGGCGTCATGTACCACTCGTCGCGTTCGATCGGCTGGCCGATCTTTGCGAGGTTGCGGTCGTGCTCGAACATGCTTGCGCGCAGCACGTTGCCCACGAGGTCGCTCGGGTCGATCTCAAGCGCCGAATAGTCGCGCCACTTGGCGGGGTACCCGATCTTCGGGGTGAAGGCCGCGAGCTTCTCGAGCGCGCGTTCACGGGTGGCGGGGGTCATCCACTCGAGCGTCTCGATGCTCTGGCGGTACGCCTCGACGAGGTTTGCGACCAGCGTGTCCATGGCGGTCTTTGACGTGGGCGGGAAGTGGCGGTCGACGTAGACGTGACCGATCGCCTCGCCGAGGGCTGCCTCTGTGAGGCCGACCCCGCGCTTCCACCGCTCGCGGTTGACGGGCACGCCCGAGAGCGCAGTGCCGTAGAACGCGAAGCTTTCGGCAACGAAGTCGTCGCTCAAGAATGCAGCCGCGCCGTGTACGACCTTCCACTGCAACCAACTGCGCAGATCGCCCAGGCGCTCCGCGGTCAGCAGCGACCCGAGGCCTTCGAGGAAGCTCGGCTGGTAGACGACGACCTCGGCGAATGCCTCCGCCTTGCCGGGGGCAACGGCGTCGCGCCACGGCTCAAGGTCAACGCCGGCGAGCGTTTGCACCTCGGCCCAGCTCTTAAGGTTGTAGGTGTTCACGGCGTCGCGGCTGGCGACCTTGTCCCAGTGGAATCCGGCAATCTCGGCTTCGAGCGCGAAGATGCGGTCGGCCGCCGCGGCTGCATCAGCCACGCCCGCGAGCGCAAGCAGTGCCTCGATGTGCGTGCGGTACTGGGTGCGCAGTTCGGCGAAGTTCTCGAGATGGAAGTAGCTCTCGTCTGGCAGCGTGATGCCACCCTGGACCAGGAACGGGACGTAGCGGGTGGGGTCACCAGGATCAGGCTCGATGAACGCGCCAAAGAGTCCGCTCACGCCCTCGCGCTCAAGCTCACCAATCGTGCGCAGGAGCGTCGGGATCGAGTCGATCGCCGCGACGCGGGCAAGCTGGCCTGCAAGGGGGGATGCCCCGGCCGCATTGATGCGCTCGGTATCCATGAAGCTCGAATACAGGTCACCAATCTTGCGGGCCTCGGTGCCCGCCACGGCGCCCTGCGACTCCTCGATAATCGCGCGCACGTCGTGCTCGGCCTGCTCGGCAATGAGGTGGAACGAGCCCCAGCGCGCCTTGTCTTCGGGGATCTCGGTGCGATCCATCCATGCGCCATTTACATAGCGAAACAGGTCGTCCTGCGGGCGAATTTCGGTGCTGAGTTCATCAGTATTAATACCTGAGACGGTGGCAGTCATGCATCTACCATAAGCGTGCTCCGCGCCCCCGCGTAGGCTCGACATGTGGGTACACAGGCAGCGCCGGCGGGTGTCAACCGTGACATCGTGCACCTCGCTGTCCCGGCGCTCGGTGCCCTCGTTGCCGAGCCCCTCTTTTTGCTTGTGGATGCGGCCATGGTCGGCCACCTCGGCGTCACCCCGCTTGCGGGCCTCGGCATCGCCTCCGCCATTTTGCAAACCATCGTCGGGCTCATGGTGTTTTTGGCATATGCCACGACTCCGGCCGTCGCGAGGCGCTTCGGCGCGGGTGATCACCGGGGTGCGGTGTCGATCGGGGTCGATGGGCTGTGGCTCGCGCTCGGCATCGGTGCCGTGCTTGCGGTCGCCGGATGGTTTGCGGCGCCGTGGCTCGTTGGGCTCTTTGCGCCTGCGCCCGAGGTTGCGGCAGAGGCATCCATATATCTGGGTATTTCGATGGCGGGACTTCCGGCGATGCTCATCGTCTTTGCGGCGACCGGGCTGCTGCGCGGCATGCAGAACACGATGACGCCGCTGTGGGTGGCGGGAATCGGGTTCGCGGCGAACGCTGGCCTGAACTGGGTGTTCATGTACGGCCTTGGCCTCGGGATCGCCGGTTCGGCGATCGGCACGATCATCGCGCAGTGGGGCATGGTCGCGGTCTATGCCGTTGTGGTGTTCCGGCTCGCCCGCCGCCACCAGGCATCGCTTCGACCACACCGCGCGGGCATGCGCGGCTCGGCGCGTGCCGGTGGCTGGCTCTTCGTGCGCACCGTGAGCCTGCGCGTCGCGATGCTCCTCACGGTCGCCGCCGCCACGATGCTCGGCACCGAGGAGCTTGCGGGGTACCAGGTGGTGTTCACCCTGTTCTCGACGGCGGCCTTCGCGCTTGACGCGCTCGCAATTGCTGCGCAGGCGCTGATCGGCAAGTACCTCGGCGCGCACGACGTGCTGGCCGTTCGCGCGGTGCTGCGCCGCACGCTGCAGTGGGGTGCGCTGTTCGGCGTCGCGGTGGGCGGTGTGATCGCCGCACTCTCGGGCGTCATCGGCATCGCGTTCACCGGCGACCCCGCCCTCGCAGCGCTGATCCAGCCGGCGCTGCTCATCCTCGCGATTGCCCAACCGCTCGCCGGCATCGTGTTCGTGCTCGACGGCGTGCTGATCGGCGCGGGTGATGTGCGCTACCTCGCGCTCACCGGCATCCTGAATCTGGCCGCTTATCTTCCCCTGCTGTGGTGGGTCATCGCCGGTGGTGTCGGCGGAGCGAGCGGGCTCGCGTGGCTGAGCGCCGCTTTTTTCGGCGGCTATCTCTCGGCGCGCGCCATCACCCTGGGGCTGCGGGCTCGCGGCATTCGCTGGCAGGGGGCAGACGCCGGAGGTTAAGCCGATGCCGCGACCGCGGCGTCGGCTTAACCTCCGGCGGCCGGCGGGGTCTCTTGCGCCTGCGCGAGCTCGTCAACCACGAGGTCTTGCCGGTCGTATGTGCCATTTCGGTATGCCTGCCGGCCGACCATATGCGCCGACAAGGGCGCAGTCGCGAACTGCATCATCACGATCGGCACGATGAACGCAACCACGGCCCACGAGCGCAGCGAAAGCGCGATGGCAAGGCAGATCACGAGCAGGCCCAGCACCTGCGGTTTGGTCGCGGCGTGCAGCCGGGTCGGCACATCACGAAAGCGCAACACACCGATCGACGCGGTCAGGCAGAGCAGCGCGCCGAGCAACACCAGCAGCATGACGGCAAGTTCGATCCACGCATCCACGCTCATAGCGTTTTGTCCTTTCGTGCCACGAACCTCGCCACGGCGATCGAACCGAACACCCCGACGGCGGCAATGATCAGCAGCACTGGGAGCGAGCGCGTGTGCCCGTTGATCGCCATATCGGCACCGAGCACACACATCACCTCGGTCAACAGCACATCGGATGCCACGGCCCGGTCAAGAATCGAAGGCCCGCGGACGATCTGGACCACAGTCAGCAGTGCGGCCACACCAAACACGATCACAATGATGAACATCAGGGGGCTCATGATGGCCCTCCATCCATGGTGGCGGCGTAGCTGTGACCGGACTGCACTTGGAGCACCTGCCCGCGAGTCCCGACCGCACGCACGATGCGTGCCTCCCAGCGCATGACGCTGGAGCGGAACTGTTCGATGTCGGCGCGGGTGCGCACACCGATCACGTGCAGATAGAGGATCCGCCGGTCACGATCGCTTTCGAGCACGAATGAACCCGGAATCAACGAGGCGGTGACCGCGACGTGCGCCATGATCAAGTCGTCGTCGGTCTTCAGCGGTACGGCGATAATCGCCGTACCGGGTTGCCGGCGCCAATCGAGGACCTGCCAGGCGACAAGCAGCGAGCTGTGTACGACCGCGGCGAGGAACGTGAAGACGAACACGAGCCCGTACCAAATGTTCACGCGGCCAGAGAGCTCCACCGGCGGCAAGCGGAACACGCGCGTGACGAAGACCGCGATGACCAGACCCGTCAGCGCGGCGAGCCAGGTGAACTGGCCCCACAGCAGCATCCACAGTGCGATGAGCCAGAGAAAGAATGGCAGCTGTCGCCGAAAGGCGCTCAGGTAGCGGTTTCTGGCGAGGCGTTCAGCCGTCGCGTTGCGCGTCACGGGGCCACCTCTTCCTTCGTCGTCTCCAGTGTGCCGAGCACGTCGTCGGTGTCAAGCATGGTGATGTTCACGGGCGTGGTGAGTTCGATGCCCGCGCGCGCCGTGATGCCGAGCAGCGGCCCCGCGAACACAGTCAGGCCGATCGTCACGGCCACCATGCCACCGGTCGCCGCGGTCATCACCTTGGGGATGATGCGGCGCTGGGTCTGCACCCCGGCTGCGGGTGCCGTATCGAGGTACGCGATCTGCGCATCGGGGGCGGCCTGGTCGTCTTCCTCACGCCAGAACGCCAGGTTCCAGGCACGCATCAGCGCGTAAAGGGTGAGAAGTGACGTCACGATGCCACCAACGATGAGCACCAACATGATCGGCGTGCCGACTTCAGCCGCCGCCTCAAAGAGCGCGAACTTTCCAATGAATCCCGAGAACGGCGGCAGGCCACCAAGGTTGATCGCCGGAATGAAATAGAGCACGGCGATCACCGGCGCCGCTTTCATGAGCCCCTTGACCTTGAGAATCGAGGTGCTGCCGGCTCTTCGCTCGACCAGGCCGACGGCGAGGAAGAGCGTGGTTTGCACGATGATGTGGTGGACGATGTAGTAGACCGTCACCCCGATGGCCTCTGCCGTGCCGATCGCTAGGCCGAAGATCATGTAGCCGACGTGACTGACCAGCGTGAACGACAGGATGCGTTTGAGCTCGGCCTGCGCCACAGCGCCGAGCACACCCACGATCATGGTTGCCAGCGCGATCACCATCAACAGCAGGTTGACGTCGTTATCGGCAAACAGTTGGGTTTCGGTGCGGATGATCGCGTACACACCGACCTTGGTGAGGAGGCCGGCGAACACGGCGGTCACGGGCGCGGGCGCGGTCGGATAAGAGTCGGGAAGCCAGAACGAAACGGGGAACACTGCGGCCTTGATGCTGAACGCGACAAGCAACATCATGTGCAGCACGAACTGCGTTTCTTGCGGAATCTCGCCCATGCGCTCCGAGATTTGCGCCATGTTCACGGTGCCCAGTGCCGCGTAGATTGCCGCGATTGCAGCCAAGAACAGCACCGACGACACGAGCGATACGACGATGTAGACAACGCCCGTACGAATGCGCGACTCGGTGCTGCGCAGGGTGATCAACACGTACGAGGCAACCAGCAGAATCTCGAAGCCGACGTAGAGGTTGAAAAGATCGCCGGCGATAAACGCGTTGAAGATTCCGGCCGCAAGAATCAGGTACGTCGGGTTGAAGATCGTCACCGGAGTTTCGGCATCGCCGTCTGCCATGCCCTGACCGACGGAAAACAGCAGCACCGCGAGGAGCACAACGCACGACACCGCGACAAGGAGTGCGCTGAGCGTGTCGACATAGAGCAGGATGCCGAATGGGATCGGCCATCCGCCCACCGAAACGGCAATCGGGGTGCCGTTGTCGACGGCGATCAGCAGGATCACCGCGAGCACAAGCACAACCGTGAGCGTCGCGACGCTGACCGCGATTTGCAGGCGCCGGTTGCGGCCGAAAATTAGGGCGATCGCGGCCCCCAGCAGGGGCAACGTCACAAGCAGCGGAACGAGAGCGCTCATTCGCGGGGCCCCTTCACGTCGGGGCGGGGCCGGTCCATGCCGGCGCGGTCATCGATCCCCGCGACATCACGGTGCTGCAACACCGTGATCGGTGCGGTGTCGACGCCCACGAAGTCGGTCGGCTCTTCGCTGTCGTCTTCATCAGACTCGTCGTCGAGCTCGTCTTCGGCCTCGATCGCGCGCACACGCAGTTCGATGTCGACCTCGTCGTCTTCAACCGTGTCGGCCTGGCCGAGCTGCCACGAACGGTAAATCAGGGCGAGCAGGAATGCCGAAATGCCGAAGGTGATGACGATCGCGGTGAGGGTGAGCGCCTGCGGAAGCGGGTCTGAGATCTGCTCGGGCGTGACGTCGCCGCCGAAGAACGGGGCGTAGCCGGGCGGACCGATGATGATCAGCAGCATGAGGTTCACGGCGTTGCCGAGGAGCAAGAAACCGATGAGCACGCGGGTGAGGCTGCGCTCGAGCATCGCATAGACCCCGCACGCGAAGAGGATTGCCATCACGACGATAAGGACGCTTGACACCTCGATGCCTTCGGCGGGCGCGCGCTCGACCGCCGCAGCCACGATGCCGAGGCCGATCATGCGCCTACACCCACGGTCGCCGGCTCCTTTGACTGTCGGTCAACCTCGGCGCCGAGGCTGCGGAGCACGTCCAACACGAGTCCGATCACGACGAGGTACACCCCAATATCGAAAATGGTCGAGGTGACGAACTCGATGTGCCCAAGCACCGGCACTTCGGCTTCGAAGAGCGTTGAGTTCAGTGGCGCCTCGCCGAAGAACAGCGGCAGGATGGCGCAGCCCACGGCAAGCACCATGCCCGCGCCGAGCAGGCGACCAGCGTCGGTAGGTGCCGCGGCCCCCAGCTCGAAGCGGCCGCCGGCGATGTAGCGCATCACCAGCGCCATGCCGGCGACCAGCCCACCGGCGAAGCCGCCACCAGGAAGGTTGTGGCCGGCAAAGAGCAGATAGATCGAGCTCACGATCACGGTGTGGAACAGCACGCGCACGATCACTTCGAGAAGCAGCGAACGCGATTCTGGAAGCATCCGCTGCCCGCCAACCAGCCACGCGCGGTGGCTACCCGCCGTCTGTGCGGTCTCGGGGGCGAGCCCCTCGGAAGTTTCGATCAAAAGTCTGCGGCGCTCGCGGCGCTTGGTGTTCGGGAGCGCTTTCAGCTGCGACAAGAAGTCGGTACGCCCGGTCACGAACACGAGGCTCGAGACGCCGGTGGCGGCGAGAATCAACACGGAGAGCTCGCCCATGGTGTCCCAGCCGCGAAGATCGACAAGCGCAACGTTGACCACGTTGCTGCCATGGCCGATCTCGTACGCGAGCTCGGGAAACGCGTCGGAGATGGGTCTGTGTATGCGCGCACCCGTAGCAACCATCGTCACGCAGGCCATGACAACGCCCACGCTGACGCCGAGCACGGCACGTGCAACGGGCCATACCGAGTCGTTGTGGTCACCCATCTGCGACGGGAGGCGCCGCAAGACGAGGGCGAAGGCCACGAGCGTCACCGTCTCGACGAGCACCTGCGTGACTGCGAGGTCGGGCGCACCGCTCGTGCCGAACAGGATGATCATGCCGAGGCCGGTCACCGACACCAGCACCACGCCGGTATAGCGCTTGCGCGCGCGCACGGCAAAGATGCCGGCGGCGATCATGACCGGCGCGGCCAGGAGCTGCTCTGGCGTCTGCCAGGGCGAAAGGGTGAACTGCCACTGCCCCATGCCCGCGAACAGGGCCGTGGCCTGGGCGGCAACGAAGACGACGAAAATCGTGCCGACGTAGACCGGCAATGAACCGCGCTGGGTGAAGGTCGTGACGATCACCGAGAGGCGGTCGACCCCGTGCATGATCAGGTTGTAGACGTCGGCCGCCGTGAAGCGCAGCACGCGCCCCTTGGTATCAAGGCCCCAACGCCGCATCGCCACAAAGAGCAAGACCCCGAGCACGATCGAGCCGATCGTCACCACGAGCGCGAGGTTGAAGCCGTGCCAGAGGGCGAGATGCTCGATGTGCTCGGGAGGAGTGACGCCCGCGGGGGCCAGCGGCGCGGTGTCGGCGTAGGGTGCGAGCGCTCGGTCGAGGAGCGGGGCGCACAAGCCAAGCACCAGCGACAGTCCGGCAAGCAGCACGGGCGCGCCGAGAAAGCCGATCGGAGGGTCTGGCCAGTGCGTCTTCAGGGTGTGCGACTTGGTCGCGAACGCCCCCCACAAGAACCGGGCGCCATATGCAGCCGTGAGCAACGAGCCGAGAGCGATCCCGATAAACGCCGCGAGCCCCCATCCGCTCCCGCCGTCTGCCGCACCGAGCATGCCCGCGAGCACACCCTCCTTGGCGACGAAACCAATCGTCGGGATGATGCCGACCATCGAGCACACCGCCACGACCGCGGCGATCGTCATGACCGGGGCCTGACGCCCCACCCCGCTGAGCTCGCGAATATCTCGGGTTGAGAGCTGGCGGTCGATCACGCCGACAATGAGGAAGAGGCACGATTTGAACAGTGCGTGGCTGATCAGCAGCGCGAGGCCGGCGAGCGCCGCCGAGCGGATGCCGAAGCCCAGGGTGACGGTCAGGAGCCCGAGTTGGCTCACGGTGCCGAAGGCGAGAATGCGTTTCAGGTCGGTCTCGCGAAGCGCCTGCCAGCCCGCCATCAGGAGCGTGAAGATGCCGAGGCACACGACGATGGGCCGCCAGGGCAACGCATCGGCGAACGTCGGCGAGAAGCGCGCGAGCAGGTAGATGCCGGCCTTGACCATCGCGGCGGCGTGAAGATACGCGCTCACCGGCGTCGGCGCGGCCATGGCGCTCGGGAGCCAGAAGTGGAACGGGAAGATCGCCGATTTGCTGAGCGCACCGACGAGGATCAGCACGAGGGCCGCGTCGATCAGCACACCGGTGGGGGCCATGGCAAAGATCTCGGTCATGCTCGAGGTGCCGGTATCCGCCACCATCAAGACGACACCGATCAGCATCACGAGCCCGCCAAGCGTGGTCACGAGGAGCGCCTGCAGCGCGGCACGACGGCTCGATGCGCGCTGGCTGTAGTGCCCGATCAGCAGGAACGAGAGCACGCTCGTGATCTCCCAAAACATCACGAGCATGATGATGTCGTCAGTGAGCACAAGCCCATACATCGCGCCCGAGAACGCGAGGAGCACGGCTGAGAAGCGCCCGATCCCCGCCTCTCCCTCGCTGAAGTACCAGCGGCAGTACAAGAGCACGAGTGCACCCACGCCGGTGACAATCAGCGTCATGACCCAGGCGAGCACGTCCATACGCATCGAAATCGAAACACCGAGGCTCGGCAGCCAGTCGTAGCTTTCGAACGGCACATCGCCGGCGAACATGCCGGGCGCCGCCCAGATCGCCTGCGCGAACGCCGCGATCGGCAGCACTGCCGCGACGTAAAAGACGCGGGCCCCGATACGGCGTGCCAACCACGGCAAAATCAGTGGTACCAGCACAAACGCCGCAAGGAGCATCAACAAGGGCGTCTCCTCGGAGTCATGACCGTGGGGGCGGCTCAGATGGGCGGGCGTCGGGTCTAGTTTACGGGCAATCAGCGCTCGAGCGCGGCGCGGAGGTCGTATTCCCCATACGGAACACACAGTTCATGCTGATTGACGTAGGCGTCTCACCATCGAGCATTCGCACGAGGGAGGCACCCGCCATCCGCCCGATTTCGGTCGCCGGTTGCACCATCGTCGCAAGCTCGAAGGGCGCGAGCCCGTCGACCGTGATCCCGTCAAAGCCCGCGACACTGACATCGTCCGGAACGCGCAAACCCAGCTCTTCGGCCGCACGAATGACCCCCGCGGCGAGCAGGTCGCTCTGCGCAATGATCGCCGTGGGTCGGGTGGCCGCGGGTCGGGTGGCCGCGTCGGCGAGCAGGGTGCGACCGGCGAGAAGCCCCTCGTCGATAAAACTGCCGGCCGACGCAATCGCCGGCGCCCCGGGAAACACCTCGCGCGCCCCCGCTAAGCGCTCACGGGTGATGTCGATCGTGATGAGTGCGTCGTCGGTGCCAGCCTCAAGAAAGCGCCTGGTGCGCTCCGCCTGAAATGGCAACGTCACGATCGCGACATCGCGGTGGCCGAGCGCGTGGAGGTACTCGGCAATCTGGCGGGTGGCCGCACGATTATCAAGGGTGATCTGGGGAATCCCCTCCCCCGCATCGCCATCAATCACAATCACCGGGATGCCCCGGCGGCGTACCGTCGCAAGCGAGGCCTGCAACCGACCACTGCAGCCAATGAGCACCACGGCATCAAGCGGCGCGGTTTCAAGGCCCGCCTCCCCCTCGTGGTCACGCAGGAGCAGCAGCCCTGCACCCAGCGGCGCGATGCCCTCGGTCAGGCCATCGAGCATCGCCGTCTTGACCGGGTCGAGAAACGCGACACCAAGGTGTTCCTCAAGCACCACGCCCACGATGCCGCTGCGCCCCGTGCGAAGCGAGGCCGCGCGGGGATCGGGGCCGGCATAGTCGAGCGCGGCTGCGGCATCGAGCACACGCGTGCGCGTGGCATCCGACACCGTGCCTTTGCCGCTGAACGCGAGCGACGCCGTCGACGCCGCGACGCCCGCGAGACGCGCAACATCGGCGATCGTGGTGCGGTGCGCTGACATGGTTCCATACTCACACGGATGCCCCCGCTCGACGTCGAATCGATTCGACGATGCTCGGTACACTCGCTTTTATGACCGATGTGCTGACCCCACCGCAGATGTGGCGTTGGCGCCTCGCGATCTTCGCAATCTTCACCTCGAGCGGTCTCAGCATTGCGACCTGGGCATCGCGCGTGCCGGCGATCAAGACGAGCCTTGGCGTCGACAACGTCGAGGTCGGGCTCATGCTGCTGGGCGCCGGCATCGCCTCGGTGGTCGGGCTCTCGTCGGGGCAGGTGATTCTCGCGCGCTTCGGCGCACGGCGCGGGATGCTCACCGCCATCTTCATCTTCGCCACCGGTGTGCTCGTGGTCGGGATCGGAACCGACGTGTTCCAGTCATTCCCCGTCGTGGTGGTCGGCCTCATCCTGTTCGGCCTCGGCAACGGCTCGGTCGACATCATGATGAACGTCGAGGGAGCCGCGATCGAGAAGGAATCCGGCCGCACACTCCTGCCCCTGTTCCACGGATTCTTCAGCCTGGGCACCGTGCTCGGCGCGAGCGTCGGATTCGTCGCGAGCCTCTGGCACGTCAACGTGCTGGTGCACACGGCCGTCATTTCGGCGCTGCTGGTGGGCGTCGGGATCCTGAGCATTGCAAATGTGCCCTCGCGCGCGATCGCCCTCGACACACCCGCGCACGAATCGAAGCCGCACTGGCGCGACCGCCTGCACGTCGCGCTCGAAGCCTGGCGCGAGCCCCGCACGTACGTGATCGGGGTCGTGATGCTCGGCATGTCATTCGCCGAGGGCGGCGCGAACGACTGGCTCACGCTCGCAGTGGTCGACGGTCACGACGGCAGCCCGGCGCTCGGCGCCGCCGCGCTCGCCGTGCTCTCGAGCGCGATGACCGTGGTGCGCATGTTTGGTGGCCCGTTGGTCGACCGCTTTGGGCGCGTGGCGACCCTGCGCGTGTTCGCCGTTGCGGGCGCGGGCGGGATGCTGCTGTTCATCCAGGCGCCGAACGTGCCGCTGATGTTTGTCGGCGCCGCACTCTGGGGCGCGGGCGTCGCACTCGCCTTTCCGATTGGGATGTCGGCCGCCGCCGATGACCCCGCCAAAGCCGCTGCCCGCGTCAGCGCCGCCGCCACGATCGGGTACGTCGCCTTCCTCTGCGGCCCCCCGCTGCTCGGCGTGATCAGCGAAGGAATCGGCATCCTGAACACGCTGTACATCCTGGTCGCCCTGGTCATCATCTCGGGCTTCGCGTCCGGCGGGGTGAAGCCGTTGCCGGGTTCGCAGGTCGGTCGCGGGCGCTAGGCCGCACGCCTTGCCCGCGCCGCCCCCCTCCCTCGCTCGCCCTCGCCCTCTTTTCCGCCCGGCCTTTTCCGCTCAGCAGTCGCGAATCGCCGCAAAATCACGCCAAAAGCGACAAATCGCGACGGGTGAGCGGGACGTAGGGGCGGGCAACGAGCGGGCAGCGAGCGGGACGTAGGGGCGAGCGGTGTGCGAGCACCCGGCACGGCGGCAGGCGAGCGCACCGGCAGGGCCGGGTAAACTCATCGAATGCGCCTGGTGATTGCCCGTTGTTCTGTCGACTACTCCGGGCGTCTCAACGCACACCTGCCCCTCGCCACCCGACTGATCATCCTGAAGGCGGACGGGTCGGTGCTCATCCACAGTGATTCATTGAGCTACAAGCCGTTGAACTGGATGTCTCCGCCATGTTCCGTAGCCATAGAGGTGCCGGAAGAGGATGCAGCGAGCGTCGGGGTCGAGGAGCAGTGGCGGGTTACCCACGCGAAAACAGGCGACACCCTGCTTGTACGCATCTACGAAGTGATCCACGACTCGGCCCACGATTTGGGGGTCGATCCGGGCCTCCAGAAGGACGGCGTCGAAGCCGACCTCCAACGACTCCTCTCGGAGCAGGTCAACGTTATTGACGAACATGTGACCCTCGTCCGCCGTGAGTACATGACCGCGATCGGACCAGTAGATCTGCTCCTGCGCGACGCAACTGGCGGGACGGTGGCCGTTGAGGTCAAACGTCGCGGCGACATTGACGGAGTGGAGCAGTTGTCCCGCTACCTAGAACTCCTCAATCGCGATCCTCATCTCGCTCCGGTGCGTGGCGTCTTCGCCGCTCAACAGATCAAGCCGCAGGCGCGGGTACTTGCAACTGACCGAGGTATCCGCTGCGTCGTTCTCGACTACGAAGACATGAAGGGCGTGGAATCGGGCAGACCCACGCTGTTCTAACCGCGTAGCGCCCGCTCTCCCCCGAGCAGGTGGCAAGTGCAGAGCGTTGCGCCTGCTTCCCACTAGGCTGAAAATCTTCTGACAGTTGTCAGCGCAGAATCAACTGAGAAACATGCGGGCACGCCGAGTTCTTGCTGCACTGGGGGCCGTCGCCCTCGCCACCGCGGGGATCGTGACGACCGGTAGCGTGACCGCTGCCGTCGCGATCGCGCCAGCCAACCCCGCGCCGGTCTGCACGGTGATCGAGGCGCAGCCGATGGTGAGGTGCACCGTGACATATAACTACACGGGCACTGAGCAAGTGTTTACCCCACCAACCGGAATCACACGCCTTCAATTCGAATTGGTCGGGGGTCGGGGAGGCGACGCTGCTGCTCTTTCGACAGTGGGCGGCCAGGCCGATAAGGTGCGCACCGCTGATGTCTCCCACGCGGTGCAACAGTTCTTTGTCAACGTCGGCGGAGCCGGCTCTTCGACCGAAGGCGGCTACAACGGGGGCGGAGCGCCCGGGTACATCGGGGGCGGGGCGAGCAACCGACAAGGCGGTGGTGGTGGCGCCAGCGATATTCGTACGGTGGCAGGAACAGAGCCGGGTTCTCTGGGATCCCGAATCATCGTGGCTGGGGGTGGTGGCGGTGCGTCGGCGTTCCTTAATGGCGGCAATGCCGGGATGCCGGGAGCACTGGATCCAAGTTACCCGGGCGGTAGCGGCGGGGCAGGAACACACCTCGCAGGTGGCAAGTTCGGTGGTGGCGGATACGGCTGGGGCACCTCGGGCGCGCTCGGCGTTGGCGGAGCGGGCGGCGCCTACGCCCCCCCCGGGGGCTGTTACCGGTGGTGGCGGCGGCGGCGGCGGCCTCTACGGTGGCGGCGGCGGGATGAGTAATGGCTTTGGTAGCGGCGGCGGCGGATCCTCCTCGCCCATGCAGCTCGGTTGGGATCGCGAACCGACTGACGAAGCTCCGGTCGCGCGTATCGCCTACGTGGTACCGATCGACGGCGCCAAGTCGAGCGCACCAACGACGCCCGCCAGGCAGGCGGCATCCATCACCGTGAGCACAATGAGCCCCCTGTTCGGGCACGCTGCGAATGCGACGGCGAACATCACCTCAATCGTCCCCGTGTCTGCAGTTGATCCAGAGAGCCGGCCGAGCGATGTGACGTGCACCGCGAACGCCTGCACCTCGACTCGAGCGGGCGAATACAACGTGCAAGTCGAGACCGCGTTCGGTACGGCCAGGTATCAAAATCCCTTGCAGCTTCACTTCACATGGCTTGACCAAACCGTGAACTTCGTTGGTGCCACGATCAGTGCACAACAGCCGACCGCGCTTGCTGCCACAGCAAACAGCGGGCTGCCAGTGACCTTCTCCGTCAGTTCAGGGCCGTGCACCCTCGTGGGCAACACGTTGACGGCCACCACCGCCGGCAGCTGCGATGTCACTGCGTCGCAAGCTGGCGGCAACCCGTATCGTGCTGCACCGAGCGTGACCCGAACATTCACCGCTACGCCGGTAAGTCTCGTTGCTTCAACTGACCCTGCAGCACTGACGGCAACCGCCGGTATCGCTTATGCATACCCGGTTACGTTGCTGGATGCACAGGGTGCCGCGGTGTCACCACAGCCCGTGATTGACTACGCGTTCGCGCCTGGCTGCACGTTCAGTGGCAGCAATGTGGCGACCAAGGTTGGTTCTTGCCAGGTGACGGCGACGGTGCGGGGAGCGACTTCGCTCACGACGATGTTCACCGTTGAGGTTGTCGCTGGGGCGCTGGCCCAGCTCGAACTGACGCCGTCGGCGCCCTCGGTGCAGCAGGGCGGTTCACTGACGTTCACCGTGGTGGGCGAGGATGCAGTCGGCAACCCGGTTGATACGAGTGGGGTGACGCTCACCTCCTCTGTCACCACCGATCAGATTTCTGGGTTGACCGTGAGTTTTCCGCACGCGAGCCCGCACGTGATCTCAGCGAAGCTTGGGTCGGTGACGGCATCCGTAACTGTAGAAGTGGCCGCTGCACCCGCGCCGGGAGCACCGAGCAAGGCACAGCCTGAGCGCGCCGATGGAACAGCACCCGCGGCTGGGCTCGCGAGCACCGGGCAGCCCGCGGGCAGCGGTGGGATGGTGTCTACAGTGGCCCTCGCATTCATTGTGCTGGGTGTGGCTTTCATCCGCGCTCGCAAGAAAACTCGTGAGGTCGGCTGCTAGGGGCGACTTTGGCCAGTTTGGGGTGCGTCCCTGCGTAGGACACGCATCCCAAAGGCGAGTTCGCGACAGTTCGGGATCGCTCGACCGGATTGAGAACACGGCCCGTAGGATCAAGCCATGAGCTCAAACGCGCCTTGGACCGCGGTGCTGTGGGACATGGACGGCACGATTGTTGACGCATCCGTTGGCATTCTGCGCCGTCTCGAAACCACGCTCGCGCACTTTGACCTCCCGGCCCCGCAACCCGACGAACTGTCGCACTGGATCGGACCGCCGTTGCCGGAATCGTTCCGCGAGCATGCCGGAATGACGCCGTCCCAAGCCGCGGAGGCGGTGAAGTTCTACCGCCGCCTCGTGCGTCGCGAACCAGAATCCGGCGATGCGCGCGTGTACCCGGGCATCGCCGAGTTGATCCGCGAGGTGCATGCGGCCGGCATCCCGCAGGCGATTGCAAGCTCGAAGCCCGAGACGCAGGTCGTCGAGCTCCTCGAGTCGTTCGGTCTCACCCCCTTCTTCTCGGTCGCGACCGGCGCCACCGCCGATGAGGTCACCCGCACCGCCAAGGTAGACATCGTGATCGAGGCCCGGCGCCGCCTGCGCGATCGTGGTGTTGAGACGTCCCGCGTCGTGCTGATCGGCGACCGCCACCACGACGTTGAGGGCGGCGTTGCCGCCGGCGTGCCCGTGATCTTCGTGCGGTGGGGCTTTAGCCGTCCGGGCGAAGAAGACGGCGCGATCGCGACCGTCGACGACGTCGAGCAGCTGCGTGCTCTGCTTCTGCCGCCACGCGATGCGCCCCCTGCGGCCAGCGCAGATGAGCTCGCGACGGAGGCCGATCGCGCGAATGGCTGACGCTCTCCTCCTCGCCCTGCTCCCCACACTCATCGTTTTCGGCGTCATCCTGCTCCTCGCAATCGCCGCGGTCTTCGTCGTGCGCGCGCTTCGCCGGAGCCCCCGTGCACGCGCGGCTGCCGACGAGCAGCGTGCCCTCGCGGCGAGCGCGATCGTGCAACTCGATGCCGCCACCGAAGAGCTCGACCTCGAAGTCGCGTTCGCCAGCGTTCAGAGCGATCCAGCCCAGTCCGCAACGCTGCGCCGCACGCGCATGGCCGCGCAGCACGCTCGCAATGAAGCATTCGACGACTACCGCGCGCTCACCGAGGCACCGGCATCCGTCGCACCCCCCGAGCTGCGTCGTCGCGCCGAGCGCATTGTCGAGCGCAGCGACCAAGCGCTCAGTGATATTTCCGAGGCACGCGAAGCACATGCCGTTTGGGTTATAGACACGGTGGATGCCTCAGCCCGCGTCGCGAGTGTCCGTTCACGCTTTGCCGTGGTCAGCGCCGAGCTTGGCGATCCGGATGCCCTGGTTACCGAGCTCGCGGGCCGCGTCGACAAGATCGAGTGGGCCGAGCCTGCAGCTCTGGCCGCCCGAACCCGCGACGCACTCGCCGAGGCCGACGAGACGATCACGGCCGCCGAGGCCGCGGCGCGAACCAAGAACGTTGACCCGAGTGCGCCGATGCCCGACCTGCTCACGCGGGCCGAAGCCGCCCTTCGTCGCGCGCAGGCAGCCGCCAGCACGCTCGATGAGTCGCACCGGCTCGCGCGTCAGGCCGCTGCCGGCGTCGCGGGCGAGCTCGTCGCCGCACGCGAAGGCGTGCGCGGTGCCGAACAGGTGTGCGCGCAGCTTGTCGAGCCGGGCACCGATCCCGAACCCGAGGCCGCGATGCGGCTGAGTGAGGCGATTCGTGAGGCGGAGGCATCCATTGCCCGTCTCGAACCCACCGCGATGCGCCGCCCTGTGACGACGGTGAATGAGTTGGCACGAGTGCGCACGCGCCTCGACTTGGCGCAGGATGATGTGCGGTCGCCGCGGCAGCGTCTGCGCGATGCCCGCTCGGCACTGCCCGGCACGCTCGCGGCCGCCCGTAACGCGATTGCACAGGCCGAGGCCGTGCTCGCCGCGAACCCCGATGCCTGTGCCGACTCGAGGGTGCTGCTCGCCGCCGCGTCGGACGCGCTGGCGGATGCGCGCTCGCGCACCGATCCCGTCAAATCGCTGGGCGATGCGCGTCGCGCGATGCAGCATGCGACGGATGCCACTGCCCTGGCCGGGTGCCCCGAGATCGGTTGCCCGACGCCCACGCACGCGGCGTCAGCGCACGCCGGCGCATAACCGGCGACCCCGCCGGCAACAATCCACCGCGCACGCCCACACCCCACCGCGCACGCCCCGTAAACGCACGAAACCCCCGAGCCGTTGCCGGCTGCGGGGGTTTCGATTTTAGGACTCAGTGAGCCAGTCGCTTAGAGCGGCTGGATGTTCTCTGCCTGCAGACCCTTGGGGCCCTGCGCGATGTCGAACTCAACACGCTGGTTTTCCTCGAGCGAGCGGTAGCCGCCCGACTGGATTGCCGAGTAGTGAGCGAAAACGTCGGCGCTGCCGTCGTCGGGAGAGATAAAGCCGAAGCCCTTCTCCGCGTTGAACCACTTAACGGTTCCTGTTGCCATTTCTTGTTGCCATTCCTTCTGTCGCGAGTACCGACAGGGCCGGCACGCGTGGGGGTGTGTTACGGTCACACGCTACGGCATCTAGCGCCTATTGCCACTCTTGTTGCGAGAGCGTGACATAAATGTTGCCTGAATAATCAAAAAAACGTCAGTTACCCAGTGGCGTGACGCCAATTTCTGCATATGCGCCGTGAATTTGGGCAATTTACACATGCGCCCGGCGCGTCGCGGTGCGCGCCGCCCATTCACGCGCCGCATCACGCGCCGCGGCAACGCACGCACCGCCAGATCGCTGTCAGCCGGTTCGGCTAGCGTCGTAACCATGACGAACGCGAATGCCAGCGCGCCGGCACCGCTCGTTCTCGCTCGCGCCCAGTGGCTCACGCAAGCGCGGGAGCATGCGGCCCGCGCCGACGCCCTGACCGCAGAGTGGCGCGATCGCCGCACGGCGGGGCAGAAGCATCCGATCGAAGATTTTCTCTTCACGTATTACTCGTACAAGCCGGCGCAGTTGCGTCGCTGGCATCCGGGCGCCGGCATAGAGCTTGCGGATGCCGCGGCCGACCCCCGCGCCACCTGGCGGTTCTCCACCCAGGGCGAGACGCCCGGCTCGATCACGCTCGACGAGTCGGGGTTGTGGGGCGCACGCGCCCCCGAGTTCAAGGCCATTCGCGCGATCCTGCACGGCACGGCGTCGCGCGCGGCGGGTTTCGGATGCTTCGGGCTCCACGAGTGGGCAATGGTCTATCGGCAGGAGGAGCACCGACACGAGGTGCCACTCCGGCTCGGGCAGCGCGGCACCGACGAGGTTGTCGAGGCAAGCGACATCCGCTGCACGCACTTCGACGCGTACCGCTTCTTCACGCCCGAGGCCGCGCCGCGCAACCAGCTCACACCCACGCGCGAGACGCAGGCGGCCCTCGAGCAGCCCGGATGCCTGCATGCCGGCATGGACCTCTATAAGTGGGCAACCAAGCTCGGGCCCCTGATCGGCGGCACGCTGCTGCTCGACACCTTCGAGCTCGCCCGCGACATCCGCTGGCTCGATATGCGCGCGTCGCCATACGACGTCAGCGCATGGGGTGCCGAGGCGGTGCCGATCGAGACGCCAGAGGGCAAGGCCGAATACGCACGCGCCCAGCGCGGCTTCAGCGAGCGCGGCCAGGTGCTGCGCGGGCGACTGCTCGCGGCACTCGACGCGATTGTTCCCGCACCCATTCCTCCCGCACCACGAGAAACGATGCCCGTATGAGCGCAGAGCCCGACCCGACTCCCCAGCCCCCGCCGGCTACAAAGCCCGCACCGTCCGAACACCCCGCCCCCATCGCGGTGATCGCCGGCGGCTCCGGCTTCGTGGGCACGGCGCTGCGCGATGCCCTGCTCGCCGACGGCTGGGTGATCCGCGGGATCGGCCGCAGCGGGCCAGGCGCGACCTGGGGCGATCCGGCTTCGATCCGCCGCGCGGTCGACGGTGCCGACATGGTGGTCAACCTCGCCGGCAAGTCGGTGAACTGCCGCTACACGACGCGCAACCGCGACGAGATCTACCGGTCACGCATCGACACGACGCGCGCGCTGCGCGAGGCGATCACGGATGCCACGGCCCCGCCTGCCCTCTGGCTCAACGCCAGTACCGCCACGATCTATCGGCATGCCATCGACCGTGCACAGGACGAGTTCGGGGGTGAGATCGGCGAGGGCTTCTCGGTCGATGTCGCCCGCGACTGGGAGGCCGAGTTCTTCGCGGACGAGCTCCCCAGCACCCGGCGCGCCTCGCTTCGCATGGCGATCGTGCTCGGTGATGGTCCGGCCAACAACCTCCTTTTTGGGCTTGCAAAAATGGGTATCGGTGGCCCGCAGTTCGACGGCTGGTGGTTTGCGCACCGCCGCTACCGGGGCATCGGGCCGCACGCAAGTGGCCCCGCACGCACGCACGGCCGCCGCACGCGTGGCCGCCAGCGCTTCAGCTGGATTCACATTGACGATGTGGTCGGGGCGGTGCGGTTCATCCGCGATCACCCCGAGGTCCGCGGACCGGTCAACCTGTCTGCACCCACCACGACCGACAACCGCACGCTGATGCAGACGCTGCGCCGCGTGGTCGGAGCCCGGGTTGGTTTGCCCGCCTGGCGCTTCATGCTGGAGCCCGCAATGTGGGCGTTGCGCACCGAGCCCGAGCTGGTGCTGAAGAGCCGCTGGGTGGTGCCCGGTGTGCTCCGCGAGGCCGGCTACCACTTCGCGCATCCGGAGCTTGAGCCGGCGCTGCGCGACGTCCGCGCGCGGCGCTGAGCCGTCGCCCGCACGCCGCCACCGCCGCCGCCGCCACGCCGACCGACCCCCCGAGCGCAACCGCCACGACATACTGAGCGCAATGCCCGCCGCATGATGCATGCTCGAGGTATGGCAAACCAACTCGCACATGTCTCCATCGGAATCGCCGGTATCCTCGGCCCAGAAGCCGCCGCGCGCATCGCCGCGACCGCCGAAGCCGCGGGCTTCTATGGGCTCTGGGTGAACGAGATCGTCGGAGCGGACGCGCTCGGAATGCTGGCGGCTGCGGCCGAGGCAACCACCACTCTGCAGCTTGCGACGGGCGTGATTCCGGTTGACCGCCGACCCGGTTCAAACATCGCGGCGCAGGTCACGAGCCTTGGGCTCCCCGCCGACCGCCTGATGATCGGCATCGGCTCGGGCAAGCCCGGCGTCGGTTCGCTCGGGCGCGTCGAGGCTGCAATTGCTGAGATTCGTGAGGCGACCAGCGCGCGCATCCTGGTGGGTGCGCTTGGCCCGCGGATGCGCCAACTCGCTGCCGAGAAGGCCGACGGCGCGCTGATGAGCTGGCTCACCCCGGCCGTTGCCGCCGACCAGTCTGCAGAGTTTCACGAGATCGCGCCGAACGGTCACGTCTCGCTCTACGCACGCACCGCGGTTGACGCCGCAGGTGTGCCGCGCCGCAACGCCGAAACCGACGCGTACGCCGGATTCCCCGCATACAAGGCGAACTACGCCCGCCTCGGCATGGACCCCTACGGCACCCTCCTCCCGCAGCCGGGCGATGACAGCATCGCTCCCGGCGGCGCCGCCTACCGCGCGTCGGGCATCGACGAGCTCGTGCTGCGCGCAATGACCGGTGGCGACGACGTCGAGGACTACCTCCGCTTTACCGAGCAGGCCGGCGAGGCACTCGGGCTGCGTTCGTAGCACCCAGGCCGTGTGGCCGGGCCCCGGCATCCGCTCATTTTCTTGAGACCGGATGCCGGGGCCTTTCCCGTTGTCAGTGGCACCTGAAAGAGTGGGGGCATGCAGCGCATTGGTTCGATTTTTACGCCCTCGTTTGCTCCGGAGCACCTCAAGCCTGTGACCTTGGCGGCCGAGGCCGCTGGGGTTCCCGAGCTGTGGTTGTGGGAAGACTGCTTCCGCGAGTCTGCGTTTGCCGCGGCATCCGCAATGCTCGCGTGGACCGACAACCTGAAGGTCGGCATCGGGGTCGCACCGATGCCGCTGCGCAACGTCGCGCTGACGGCGATGGAAATCGCGACGATCGAGCGAATGTTTCCTGGCCGACTCATTCCCGGCGTCGGGCACGGTGTGCAGTCGTGGATGGCGCAGGTCGGTGCCCGCCCCGCCTCTCCGCTCACCCTGATGCGCGAATACGTGCCTGCCCTGCGTGCGCTGCTCGCGGGCGAAGAGGTCACGACGTCGGGGCGCTACGTGCAGCTCGACCAGGTGCGCCTCGATTGGCCGCCGGCGACCGCACCGGCCATCATCGCCGCGGGCGAGGGCCCAAAGACGCTCCGGCTGGCCGGCGAGGTTGCCGACGGTGCGCTCCTACCAGCGGGGTGGGCGCCGCGTCGCCTGCGCGAGGCACAGCAACTGATCAACGAGGGGGTAGCTGCCGCAGCCCGCCCCACACCTCACGAAACCATCGTGTTCGTGGTCACCGCCTTCGGCGAGCGCGCCGAGGCCCGGGCCCGCGCCGAGGCCGAGGTGTCGAAGTGGTTCAGCCCCGAAGAGGGGCTCGTGCTCGCCGGCTCGCCGGCGCAGGTTGCCGAGGGCGTGCAGGCGTTCTTCGAGGCCGGGGCGACCTCGGTCATGCTGCAGCCGACCGACGGCGAACCAGGCCTCGAGGCGTTCATGGGCCACGTCGGCGAGGTCGTGCGACTGCACGCCGCGCGGTAGGCGCGTTGGCGCAGGCGCTGCCGCAGCCGCAGCCGTTGAGCGCGCGCCCCCAAAACGGGCGCCCCCAAAACGAAAACGTGACGGAACGAAAAAGTGAGGGCCCCCTCTCGGGGACCCTCACTTATTTGTCTGTGCGCGAGGGGGGACTTGAACCCCCACGCCCTTACGAGCACTGGCACCTGAAGCCAGCGCGTCTACCAATTCCGCCACTCGCGCAGACGATGAGACTTGGGCTTGCGCTCAAATATCAACCTCGTGAGAGTATCACGGCCACGGCCCAGTCGCCATTTGACGACCGCACCCCCCAGATTCCGCGGCCGTTTGAGTGTTGAGGGGGTTGGCACAGCACATACAACTAGCATGGGCGTACCCGTCCGCCTGCCAGAGGAATCGTGTGGGACTACTTGACAGCTTCGAGAAGGGGTTGGAGCACGCCGTAAATGGCGCGTTTGCCAAAACCTTCCGCAGCAGCATCCAGCCGGTGGAGATCGCATCGGCGCTTCGCCGCGAGCTCGATACCCGAGCCGCGGTGGTCAGCCGCGACCGCATTTTGGCGCCCAACCAGCTCGAGGTGCAGCTGTCGGCAAACGACCTGCAGAGCATGCAGGCGCTCGGCACCACCCTTTATGACGA
>JAKOTS010000028.1 GCA_029777095.1 Actinomycetes bacterium
CAGGCCCGGCGAGAGAATTTTGCTGAAGCTGCCGCAGTGGGCGATCCATTCGCGGCTGCCCGGCACTTGATCCGAAAGCGCGAGCATCGACGGCGGCGGCGCTTTGTCGAAGAAGAGTTCGCAATACGGGTCGTCTTCGACGATGAGCGTTTTGGTGCGCGCGGCGATTTCTAGAATGCGCTTGCGGCGTTCGAGCGAGAGCATCGCGCCGCTCGGGTTGCCGAAGCTCGGCACGAGGTAAACGAGCTTGGGTTTGAGTTCGTCGATCATCTTTTCGAGTTTGTCGACCTGCACGCCGTCGGCGTCGATCGGCGCGCCGTAGATGTCCGCGCCGTAGAGGCGGAAGCATTGGATCGTGGCGAGGAAGGTGGGCGCCTCGACGATGACTTTGTCGCCCGGCGAGATCATGGTTTTGCCGATGAGGTCAAGCGCTTGTTGGCTGCCGGTGGTGACGATCAGTCCGTCGGGCGCGACGGTGACGCCTTTGTTTTTCATGAAGCCGGAGAGCCCTTCGCGCAGCGGCCCCCAGCCTTCGGTCGCGCCGTACTGCAGCACCGGGCCGGGGTTATTCGTGAGCACGGCGTCGGTGGCGATGCGGATGCCCTCGGCGTCGAACAGCGCCGGGTCAGGGAAGCCACCGGCGAAGCTGATGATGCCGGGCTTGCCGAGGAGCTTGAAGAGCTCGCGGATGGCGGAGGTTTCTACGTTTTTGAGGCGGTCGGCGAATTGCAGCATGGCGAAGGTTCAGTGGGCGAATCGTTTGCGGGAAGCTCTGATGCTAGCCAATGCGCAAGGACGGCGCCACGGCGCACATGCGGTCAAATACAGTCAACGGGCAGGCTGCCCTCGGCACACGGCGATAAAGCGCGTCGAGCGGCCGAAGGGCCGATCAGAAGTTGGGACTATCGGAGTGTCTGAAACTTTGGGAACGGGGGCGGCCAGCCGTGCGCCGCGGGCGCCGCCTCGCGAGCGGTTCAGGCGCCGCCGATCAGTTCGATCGTGAAGCCGTGGTTGTCACGCACATAAGCTACCCACCGCCCGGCAAACGGGCCGCCGGGCAGAAACTGCGGTTGCCCAGCAAAACGAAAGTCGAAGCGCTGCGCGTCGCGCGCAAAGCCCGCAACGGAGGCGACTTCGAGCGCGAGGTGTGCGGCGCCAATGTCGCAGGGCCTCTGGGCCGATTGCGTGCCGCTTGTGGGGGCGCTGTACTGCAATAGTTCGACGATGTGGCCACCTGGAAGCGTCATCATCACCACGCGGGCCGCCGCCCCGGGCACGCCCGTGATGTGGCCGAGCGTGTCGCCAGCCGGGAC
>JAKOTS010000034.1 GCA_029777095.1 Actinomycetes bacterium
GGCCGAGTTCGGCGACGTACCGCGTGTAGTCGCCGTCATCGTTTTCGTAGGCGGTGAGGGCGTCGGGCTCGCCGTGCTCGGCCGACATGTATGGGGGAGAGGTGACGATCAGGTCGATGCGTTGCGGGGTGTTGTCGTGGCGATCGCGCTGCCGAACGAGACGCAGCAACTCTCGGGCATCGCCCTCGATGATGTGCGCACCAGATATGCGGGCGCGGATGTAGTCGACACGTTCGGGGAGCAGTTCAATGCCGAGTGCGCCACGGCCCAGGGCAACCGAGCGCTTGAGCGTGGTGCCAAAACCGGCAAACGGGTCGAACACCACATCGCCGGGCTTGCTGCAGCGATCGATGATGTGATCGACGATCGCCGGGAGCATGTGGACGTCTTCGTCGGCACCGTTCGGGCGCTCCGACACGAAGTCTGCGTGTCTGGCGGCGAGCCGCGGGCTGAGCGGGGAGGGCATGTGGGCGTGGATCGTGGTCAAAACTGCACCGTGAATGTCATCACTCGGGAGTGTAGCGCGGGGGCGTCTGGGTTGCGATCCGGCAGCATGCTGGCGGGCGCGCTCGCCGAATCCTGGCGTTCGTCACCGCCGTGGCTCCGGCCGGGTGTCGGGCGAGTCCGGTACCGTGGCCTGATATCCACGGTGATCTCGAAGAACCCGCGAAGCGAACGTATGGAGGGGCACGCATGCACCTGAAGAGCCTCACGCTCAAAGGGTTCAAGTCGTTTGCCCAACCCACCACGTTCGCCTTCGAAACGGGTGTCACGTGCATCGTGGGGCCGAACGGCTCCGGCAAGTCGAACGTCGTCGACGCGCTTGCGTGGGTGATGGGCGAGCAGGGAGCGAAAACCCTGCGCGGCGGCAAAATGGAAGACGTCATCTTTGCGGGCACCGCAACGCGTGGGCCGCTCGGCCGCGCCGAAGTGCAGCTAACGATCGACAACTCTGACGGCGCCCTCCCCATCGAATACGCCGAGGTCACGATCAGCCGCACCCTGTTTCGCAACGGCTCGAGTGAGTACGCAATCAACGGCGACACCTGCCGGCTCCTCGACGTGCAGGAGCTGCTGAGTGACTCGGGCCTCGGCCGTGAGATGCACGTCATTGTGGGCCAGGGGCGCCTTGACGGCGTGCTGCACGCGAGCCCCGAAGACCGCCGCGGGTTCATCGAAGAAGCGGCCGGCATCTTGAAGCATCGCCGCCGCAAAGAGAAGACCCTTCGCAAGCTCGACGCGATGCAGGCAAACCTCACCCGGCTGAGCGACCTGGCCGGTGAAATCAGGCGACAGCTCAAGCCGCTCGGCCATCAGGCCGAAATTGCTCGCGAG
The DNA here is from genome assembly GCA_029777095.1 of Actinomycetes bacterium. Lineage (GTDB taxonomy): Bacteria > Actinomycetota > Actinomycetes > Actinomycetales > Microbacteriaceae > Microbacterium. The sequence continues at coordinate 1,336 of JAKOTS010000034.1, forward strand.
GCACAGACCATCGCCGCGATCGCCCGCGATGCGAAGGCCCGCCTCTACGCAGACGACGTCGTGTCGCTGCGCGCCGCGCTCGCCGATCACACACGGGGTGAGCAGGAGCGCCACGCTGAGCGGCTCGTATTGCAAGAGCAGCTCGAGCAGGTGCGGGTGCGGGTTGCGCGCATCGAGCAGACGCAGACATCAGATGCCGTCGACGAAGCGCGGCGCGTTGCGTTCGAGCTTGAACAAGTACAGGAGCGACTGCGCGGTCTGTTCACCCTCGCGGTCCAGCGCCTGGCGTTGCTCGGCAGTGAAGACGAATCCGTCGGTGCGCATGCCACCGTGTTGCAGGCGCACATCGACGAAGCCAAAGCCGAGGTTGCGGCGCTCGCCGCGGGTCTTGGCGTCGCCGCCGATGCGGTGACCGCCGCATCCCACGCGCTTGCCCGCGCACGCACGTCGCTCGACGCGCTCGACGCCGACATTGCAGCGCAGAGCGTGCTGATCTCGGCGCACGATGTGCAGCTCACGAAGTTGAAGGGTGCGGCTGAGGCTGCGGCATCCACATTGGCAGCCGTGCGAGGCGGCGTGCTTCGCCAACAGAATGCTCTGGATGCCGCGCTCCTGCGCCGCGATGAGGCCGCTGCCGCGCTCGCCGGCCTTGACCCGGATCTTGTCCCGGACGGTGACACCGCGGTGGCGCTGGGCGAGGCATTTGAACGCGCCCAGCGCGCGGTCACCGTCGGCGAGACAGACGTCGATGCGCTGCGTGAGCGCCTGCACACCGCCGAGCGCGAGCGCGACGCGCTGACCGCGCAGGTCGGTGCCCTCAGCCGCGCGATGGAGGTCAAGAACGGGGCCTCTGCCCTGCTCGCACGCGACATCGCGGGGCTCCGCGGGCTCGTCGGAGACCACGTGCACGTGCAGCCCGGCTTTGAAGCCGCCATCGCTACCGTGCTTGGCAGCCTCGCCGAGGGCGTGCTCGTCGACGACCGGGATGCCGCGTACCGCGCGCTCGACACCGCCGGCGACGTTGGGCGGATTGAGTTTGTGATCGCCGACGGGGGCGGGATCGCGCCGGCCCGGCCTGTCTGGCCAGCGGGGCTCGCCGGGGTCGTCCCGGCGGTCTCCGTCGTGACCGCACCCGCGGGCGTGCTCGGCGTGCTCTCGTTCGTGGGCGTGGCCGACGATCTCGAAGCCGCCCGCGTCGCGGGGCCCGCGCTCACCGCGGCCGAACTCGGCGGCCCGATCACGCTCGTGACCCGCACCGGCGACATCATCACCGACCACACGCTGCAGGGCGGCTCGGGGGGCCAGCAGAGCAGGCTCGAGCTCCTCGCCGAGCGCGATGCGGCAGCGGTGCGGCTCGAGGCCGTGCGCGAAGACATCGATGGAGCCAGAGCCGAGCTGCAAGATCGCCAAAATGAGCTCGACGTCGCGCGCTACGACGCGAAAGAGTCGCTCCGTGAGCTTCGCGAGCATGATGCCGCGCTCGCGGCCCAGGCCGAAACCGTCAACCGCGTGAAGGTGCGCCACGAGTCGGCGGTGGCCGAGTGCGAGCGTCTTGCAACGGGCTTGACCGCCGCGTCGGCGGGCGTCAGCGAGGCCGAAGCCAAGGCATCCAAGACCAAACGCGAACTTGAAGCGGCGCAGCAGGCCCCACGGCCGATGATGGATGCCACGGCCCGAGCCGGCCTGCTCGCCGACGTTGAGGCGGCCCGAGAAGCCGAGGTCCGGGCCCGGCTCGACGTCGAGACGCTGCGCGAGCGCGTCCGCGCCAGCGAGGCCGGAGTCGTCGCGCTGCAACGCCAACGGGAGAGCGAGCGTGCCGCCGCCGAGGCGGCCGCGCGCCGCGCGGTCATTCGCCGCCGGCAGCAGGCCGCGGCCGAAGGCGTAGTCGCCGAGCTGCCTCTGGTGCTCGCGTCGGTCGACGGGTCGCTGACCGACGCCCGCGTTGCCCTTGCCGGCGCCGAAGCCGAGCGCGCCGAGCGAAACTCCGAGCTTGTCGGCCTGCGCGCGCAAGAGACCGAGCTTCGCGAACGACTCGCGGTGCTCACCGAGAACGTGCATGGCCTCGAACTGCAGATCTACGAGAAGAAACTGCACGTGTCGTCGTTGCTCGAGCGGGTCGCGTCGGAGCTTGGGCTCGAGGAGCGGATCCTCGTGTCGGAGTATGGGCCCGACCAGCCGGTGATGTTTGCCCCGGGCGAAGAAGCGCCCGCGAACGCGCCGGCGACGCAGGGCGCGTCAGACGCTGCAGCGCTCGACGGCCGAATACCAAACGTCGAAGCACCTGACGATGCACCATCGATGCCGTTCGATCGGGCCGCCCAGCAGAAGCGGCTCGTTACGGCCGAACGGAAGCTCGCACAGCTCGGGCGCGTGAATCCGCTCGCGCTCGAAGAGTTTGCGGCGCTCGAACAGCGGCACGCGTTCCTCACCGACCAGCTCGGTGACCTGGTCGCAACTCGCAAAGACCTGATGACCATCATCGACGAGCTCGATGACCGGATGCAGACCATCTTCGCGGCGGCTTTCGAAGACACAAAGGCGGCGTTCGGAGAGGTATTTCCGACGCTGTTCCCGGGTGGCACCGGGAGCATCACGCTCACCGACCCCGACAACCTGCTCACGACCGGGATCGAAGTTGCCGTGCGACCGGCGGGCAAAAAGATCGAGCGGCTGTCGCTCCTGTCGGGTGGCGAGCGTTCGCTCGCCGCCGTCGCGCTGCTGGTCGCGATTTTCAAGGCGAGACCCAGCCCGTTTTACATCCTCGATGAGGTGGAGGCGGCCCTCGATGATGCAAACCTCGGCCGATTGCTCACCGTCTTCGAAGACCTGCGTGAGACCAGTCAGCTGATCGTGATCACCCATCAGAAGCGCACGATGGAGATCGCCGACGCGCTCTACGGGGTATCGATGCGGCAGGACGGCGTCTCGGCGGTCGTTGGGCAACGGGTCGGTAGTGAGCGTGCCGGGCGCGGCGAACGTGCCGAGCGTGCCGAGCGTGCCGACCGCGTGGCGGACGCGGAACGAGCAGGCTAGCGCCGCGCCGCGCCCGCCCGCTCAGTTCAGCTCAACCGACCGGCAAGGGGCGGTTGCTCCGAATCAGGCCCTCCGGGTCAACGCGTTCCTTCACCGCGCGCAGGCGCGCGATCTCGGCGGGAGCATAGGCGGAGCCGAGGTCTTCGCCGGGCGCGAGGAACGTCACGACCCGGCCCGCAACGGTGTGCGGGGCAGCGGCATCCCGAACGATTTTGAGCGCCGTGCCGACCGGCTCGAGCATCGCGGGATCAAACACAAACCCGGCCGCGCCGAGCAGAGCCCCCGCCCCGAGCACACCCGCGACCCCGGCCACGGCGGGCGGGGTCGCGGCCCGACCGATTGCGCCGCCGAGCGGGCGAATCTGTAGCAGCGAGAGGCCGAGCGCCGCGCCCTCGACGAACGCCCCGACGAGCGCGTCGACGGTCGCATGGTTCACCGTCCCCGCGAGCGCGCTCCACTCAAGTGTGGGCACCGGGTCGACGGGCTCGGCGAACACGTCGGTCAGGGCGCCGATGCCGAACTCGGCAACCGTGTCGGCGACGACCGGGCCAGCGCTACGAATTGGCTCGATCACCCGCTCGGTCGCCTCGCGGCCGAGTTGCGACACGATATCGACGGTCACGATCTGCTGGCCCCGTAGCGGTTCGGGTACCACTGGCAGGTCGGGGAGGACCATCATCACAGCGCTGATGCTCAGCGGCTCGGGTGCTGAGGCGGCCACATCGGCCATCGCCCGCAGCACGGGCGCAGCGACGGCGGCGGGGAACGTCAGCTTGCCGCCATAGAGCCTGCCGCCCTCGGGCGCGGGATGGAGCCGAAACTCCAGCGCGGTGACGACCCCGAACTGACCGCCGCCGCCTTTCAACGCCCAGAGCAACTCTGCGTCGCCGTCACCCGTCACGCGCACGGCGGCGCCGTCGGCGGTCACCATCTCGACAGCGAGGACCGAGTGCGCGGCGAGGCCATACGCCCGGCCGAGTGACGAGTGTCCACCGCCGATCGTGAATCTCACGATGTTGATTGTCGGGTTGCTTCCGGCGAGGGCCACGAGTGCGGTGCCGTCGAGCTCCCGCAACAAGCGACCCCAGTGCACGCCCGCGCCCACGCGCGCAGTGCCGGCGGCGGCGTCGATCACGAGCTCATCGAAGGCGCTCGTGCGAATCAGGATGCAGTCCTGCAGGTCGCCGCCGTGCGGGCCGTGTCCGCCGGGCTGCACCGTCACGCCGAGCCCGGCATCGCGAGCGGCGTGCATGATGCGCTGCACATCGGCCACGTTCGCGGGCACCGCCACTGCCGCCGGACGTTGCACGATCGCACGATTCCACGGGCTGGCGGCCTCGATCCAACCCTCATCATGCGGAAGGAACAGGGTCCCATCCAGGGCTTCGCCGAGTTCGAGCAGGCGCGCGCGTGATGAATCCGACATCGGGACCTCCATCGGGTAAGAAGGGATGCTGCACCGTGACGACAAGCGAAGGCTAGCGCGGCGCGCGCCCGCGCAACAGGGCCCCGGGCACGCGCCCCCTAGGCTGGAGCCATGGCAGAGAAATCTTGGTCGCTCGGACGCGCCCTGCGCGGCGTCTTCGTCAAGCCGACGATCGATGAGAACACCTGGGACGACCTTGAGACGGCGCTGATTACTGCCGATTTCGGGCCCGACATCACCGAGGCGATCGTCGAGCAGCTTCGCGAACAGGTGGAGCGCTTCCGCACGACTGACCCGCGCGATCTGCAGCGGATGCTGCGTGAGACCATCGAAGAACGTCTCGCGAAGTTCGACACAACCCTTCGCCTGAGCGAGCGGCCCGCAGTCGTACTCGTCGTTGGCGTCAATGGCGTCGGTAAGACGACGACGATCGGCAAGTTCGCGAAATTCTTGCAGCGCTATGGGCGCACCGTCGTTGTGGGTGCGGCCGACACGTTCCGGGCCGCGGCCGTCGAGCAGCTCGCAACCTGGGCCGAACGCGGGGGAGCGGCCATCGTGCGGCCGCAGCACGAGGGCCAAGATCCTGCCTCAGTTGCGTTCCAGACGATCGAGTACGCAAAGCAGACGAGCACCGAGATCGTCCTGATCGACACCGCGGGGCGCCTGCACACCAAGGCCGGCCTCATGGATGAGCTCTCGAAGATTCGCCGTGTCATCGAGAAGCAGGCACCGATCGCTGAGGTGCTGCTCGTGCTGGATGCAACCACCGGGCAGAACGGCGTGATCCAGGCGAGCGCGTTCCTCGAGCATGCCGGGGTCACGGGTCTCGTGCTCACAAAGCTCGATGGCTCGGCCAAGGGCGGCTTCGTGCTCGCTGTGCAGGAGAAGACGGGCATTCCCGTGAAGCTCCTCGGCCAGGGCGAAGAAATCGGTGACCTCACCGGTTTCACGCCGCACGTGTTTGCCGAGTCACTCGTCAGCTAGTGCGGCTGGCGGGGCCGAGGCATCCGCTCTCAACGTCGCCTTTCGCGACACGCGCAGGCCCGCCCGCACTTTCGTAACTGGCGCCACCCTGGTTCTATAGGGGTATGGCGATTGAGCACGACTTTTTCGGACTCCTTGAGTCTGGCCCCGATGGATCCATTTTCTGGTCGGAGAACGTCGACATGGGTGATCAGACCGTCACCGTCGATCTCACCGCGCCCGACCAGGACGACGTGTCGACCGAGGCGCTCGACATTGCGGCCGCGATGATCAACGGGATCGCGAACCTCGATGCGCATGCGCGTGAGGCGATGCTTGCCGAGGTCGACGACCGTGCGAGCGAGGTGACCGAGTTTATTGTGCAGCAGCAAGCGACCCTCGGCGAAGAACTGCAAGACCTGTTGGTCGATCGTTCTGGCGACATTGACGTTGACGTGATTCGCTCGCTGCAACTCATGAGCATGACGATCCTCGCCGATGAACACGGCAGTGCCGACCCGTTCGCTGTGCTCGAATACGCGCTCGACCCCGATGCGACCGATGACGTGTTGCTCGTGAATCTCACCAGCGACGCGCAGGTGCAGTCGGTCACGAGCGCAGACTGAGCCACCATGCCTGCCGCACCGCTGTCTGCGCCGCAAGCTGTCACCGCGCCGGTTGCAGCGGGCCGGCCGCGCGCGTCATCGCGTGAGGTGCTCGCCGAAGCCGCGTGCGAACTGTTTCTTGAACAGGGCTACGAAGCGACCACCATCGCCGAAATCACCCGGCGAGCCGGGGTCAGCAGATCGAGTTTCTTCAACTATTTCTCGTCTAAAGGCGATCTTTTGTGGTCGAGTCTCGACGCACAAATCGTCATGCTTGAGGCAGCACTTCGCGACGACGAGACGGCGGATGCCACGGCCACCCTCACGCGCTCGATCGACGCACTCGGCCACGCGCTCGCGCCCGATAGCTTGGTGCTCGCGCTCGCAAACGCGACCGCGATGGGCATCGACGACGAGCTTGAGCGCGAATCTGCCCGGCGGCTGCTGACCATCGCCACGGCGGTATCGGCGCGGCTTGTGCGCGGGGGAGTCGACTCGCTGGTTGCAGACGTCGTCGGCGCGGCATATGGCGGGGCGGTCATTGCGGCGCTGCGGATGTGGGCGGTCGACGGCGCGGGGCGCACCGCGTTGCCGGCGCTGCTTGGGCGCGCAACAGGGGGCATTCCGGCGTTGCTTGAGCGACCCGGGCGCCCGGTCTAAAGGTCACACCGCTGTGGCGGGGCGAGTTCGCGCGTGCGCTCGCGTAAACTGGCCGCACCATGGCTACTTTCGGCACCCTGTCTGACCGTCTTACTGAGACCTTCCGCAACCTCCGCACGAAGGGCCGTCTCACGGCGGCCGACGTTGACGGCACTGTGCGCGAGATTCGGCGCGCGCTTCTTGACGCCGACGTGGCGTTGCCCGTCGTCAAGGACTTCACGGCGAAGGTGCGCGATCGCGCCCTTGGTGACGAGGTGAACAAGGCGCTGAACCCGGCGCAACAGGTCGTGCAGATCGTCAACGAGGAGCTCGTTGCGATCCTCGGCGGGCAGCAGCGCCGCCTCGAGTTCGCGAAGAACCCGCCGACGGTGATCATGCTCGCCGGCCTGCAGGGCTCCGGTAAGACGACCTTCGCGGGCAAGCTCTCGAAGATGTTGGCCAAGGACGGGCACACCCCGCTCCTGGTCGCGAGCGACCTCCAGCGCCCCAACGCCGTGAACCAGCTCCAGGTTGTTGCAGGTCAGGCTGGCGTCGCGATTTTCGCACCCGAGCCCGGCAACGGTGTCGGCGACCCCGTCAAGGTCGCGCGCGATGGCGTCGAATACGCGCGCCAGAAGCAGCACGACATTGTCATCATCGACACCGCCGGACGACTCGGCGTTGACGCCGACATGATGAAGCAGGCGGCGAACATTCGCCGGGTGACAAACCCCGACGAGGTGCTCTTCGTCATCGACGCGATGATCGGTCAGGATGCCGTCAACACGGCGAAGGCGTTCCAAGAGGGCGTTGACTTCACTGGTGTCGTGCTGTCGAAGCTCGACGGTGACGCCCGCGGTGGCGCGGCACTTTCTGTCGCGTCGATTACCGGTCGACCGATCATGTTCGCCTCGACCGGTGAAGGCCTCGACGACCTCGAGCCCTTCCACCCCGACCGCATGGCCTCGCGAATTCTCGACCTTGGCGACATCCTCACCCTGATCGAGCAGGCTCAGGCCACGTTCGACGAAGAAGAAGCGGCGAAGGTCGCCGAGAAGTTCGCGACCGACAGCTTCACCCTCGAAGACTTCCTCGACCAGATGCAGCAGCTCAAGAAGATGGGCTCCATGAAGAAGATGCTCGGGATGCTCCCGGGTATGGGTCAGATGAAGCAACAGCTCGACGACTTCGACGAGAAAGAAATTGACCGCACCGAGGCGATCATCCGTTCGATGACGCCGGGGGAGCGCCGCAACCCCAAGATGCTCAATGGCTCTCGTCGTCTTCGCATCGCGCGCGGTTCGGGAATGACCGTCACGGATGTGAATGGTCTCGTCAGCCGCTTCGAGCAGGCGGCAAAGATGATGAAGACCGTCGCCCGTGGTGGCACCCCGCAGATTCCCGGCATGGGGCCAATGCCCGGCTCGCACGGCGCGGGCAAGCGTGGCAAGAAGCAGAAGGCAAAGGCCGTCTCGCGCTCGGGCAACCCGGCGAAGCGCGCGGCCGAGAACTCCGGTGCGCAGGCCGAGTCGACGCCGACGGGCTCGGGCTTTGGCTTGGGCGGTGCGAAGGCACCGACCGAGGCGGATCTCGCCGAACTGCAGAAGATGCTCGGCAAGGGCTAACCACCCCCGCAGGGCCGAAAATTTGTGCTGTCGCCGCTCCGGAGCGAGCGACACGCACACTCGGATCGGCACATGGTCTGCAGCACACAGGTTCATCTGGCAGAATAAGACGTTGAATCTGTGTGTGCTCGACCCTCTATCCGGTACACACAGAATCCTTTGAGCTTCCGCAGGGTGTGCACCCCACAACCCAGGCGTCCAGTTCGTTCACTCACAACCCACAGGAGAATTGTGGCTGTCAAAATTCGTCTCAAGCGTTTCGGCAAGATTCGCGCACCCTACTACCGCATCGTTGTGGCTGACTCGCGCACCAAGCGCGACGGCCGCGTGATCGAAGAGATCGGGCAGTACCACCCCACCGAAGAGCCTTCGGTGATCATCGTTGACTCAGAGCGCGCGCTCTACTGGCTCGGCGTTGGCGCACAGCCGACCGAGCAGGTTGCTGCACTCCTCAAGCTCACGGGCGACTGGGGCAAGTTCAAGGGCGACGCGAACGCTGTCAGCACCGTCAAGGTCAAGGCGCCCAAGGTTCCGTTCGAGGCCGACGCTGCCAAGAAGCCCGTTCTCGTCCCCAAGGTCGAGAAGAAGGCTGCAGAAGCGCCCGTCGCTGCTGAGGCCGAGGCTACTGAGACCGCTGAAACCGCTGTCGAGGCCGAGTAATCTTGCTCTCTTCTGCACTCGAGCACCTCGTGAAAGGCATCGTCGACCATCCGGACGACGTGCGGATCGAGGTTACGCAGTCTGCACGCGCCGAGGTTCTCGAGATTCATGTGAATCCCGAGGACCGCGGTCGCGTGATTGGTCGTGGGGGCCGCAACGCGAAGGCGCTGCGCACCCTGGTATCGGCACTTGCAGACGGTCGACGCGTTCGCGTCGACGTGTCTGACGAAGACTGATGGCGACTGAGAACGGCGTGCCGCTCGATGCGAGCGGGCGCGACGCGGAGTCATCCGCGTCCGCGCCCGCACCAACTTCTTCCTCCGACGATGTGAAGTCCAACGCGTCTTCACCGAAGACGCAGTTGCGTGTCGGACGCCTGGTCAAGGCCCACGGTCTCAAGGGCGCATTCAAGGTGGAGCTTTACACCGACGACCCCGACTCGCGTTTCACGCCCGGGGCATCGTTCACGCTGCAGGTTCCCGAAAGCTCGCCGTGGCATCGCAAGACGATCACGCTCCGCGAGTTTCGCTGGATGAACAGCCACCCGGTTGCCTTCTTTGAAGGCATCGACGACCGCAACGCGGCCGAAGAGCTGATTCGCGCGATCCTCTGGGTCGACCACGACATCACTGCTCCCTCAAACGAAGACGACGCCTGGTACGACCACCAGCTGGTGGGCCTGCAGGCGTTGCGCGACGGCGAGGTGATCGGGCGCATCGTGCGGGTCGACCACTTCCCCGCGCAAGACCTGCTGATCGTTAAGACCGCAGCCGGCGATGTGATGGTGCCGTTCGTGGCTGCCATCGTCCCGAAGGTCGACATCGCTGCCGGTACCGTGACGCTGACTCCGCCTCCCGGACTCTTCGAAGAGCTTCCTGGCGCGGCTGACGAAGCGACAGCTGAGCCCGTGGGCGACGCTGACGACGCCGACGACGACGCACCTGCCGCCGAGGCTGACGACACCGACGAGGCGTAGGCCCGTGCGTATCGACGTCGTTTCGATCTTCCCGACCTTCTTCGACGTGCTCGAAGTGTCACTGCTCGGCAAGGCTCGCCAGTCGGGGATCCTCGACGTGCGGATCCACGACCTGCGCGACTTCACCCACGACCGGCACCGCACCGTCGACGACACCCCGTACGGCGGTGGCGCCGGCATGGTGATGAAGCCCGAGCCGTGGGGCGAGGCGCTCGACGCGATCCTCGCCGAGCCGTCCGCGCCGTCTCTGGACGAAGCATCGCCTCTGGGCGATGCAACGGCTGGGTCTGCGACGGATGCCGGGGCCCCGGCATCCGGACCGCTCATTGTGTTTCCGTCGCCCGCCGGCGAACTGTTCACGCAGGCGACGGCACGCGAGTGGGCGCAGGAGGAGCGCATCGTGTTCGGCTGCGGTCGCTACGAGGGCATCGACGAGCGGGTGTTCGAGTTCGCGGCAGACCACGGGCGCGTGCGCCTGGTGAGCCTTGGCGACTACGTGCTCAACGGCGGCGAGGTCGCTGTGATGGCGATGATCGAAGCCGTCGGCCGCCTGATCCCGGGGGTTGTTGGCAACCCCGAGAGCCTGGTCGAAGAGTCACACGAAGATGGCCTGCTTGAGTACCCGAGCTACACCAAGCCTTCCGCCTGGCGGGGGCATGAGGTTCCGCCGATCCTGCTCAGCGGCAATCACGGCGCAATCGCTGCCTGGCGTCGCGAGCAGCAGATCGAGCGCACCGCCGCACGGCGGCCCGACCTGCTCGCTGACTAACCGAACCGGGCTATTTGACGCCGAGGAACGAGCGGTCGGTCAGGATGATCGGACCATCGGCCGTGACCGCGATCGTGTGCTCGGCGTGTGCGCCGCGCGATCCGTCGGCGGCGCGCAGGGTCCAGCCGTCCTTGTCGGTGATCAGCTTGTCGGTGGTCTGCAAGAACCAGGGCTCGAGCGCGACGACCAGGCCTTCGCGCAGCGGAAAGCCGCGGCCGGGGCGGCCGTCGTTCGGCACGTGCGGGTCGCCGTGCATGATGCGTCCCACGCCGTGCCCGCCAAAGTCGGTGTTGATCGAGTAGCCGTCGCCCTTTGCGACAGCCGAGATCGCAGCCGAGATGTCACCGATACGGTGGCCGACGGTCGCGGCGGCGATTGCGGCATCCAATGCTCGTTCGGTCGTATCGATGAGCGCGAGATCTTCGTCACGCGCGGTGCCGACGACGAACGAGACGGCGGAGTCTGCGACCCAGCCGTCGACCGAGACCGCGAAGTCGAGCGAAACCAGGTCGCCGTCACGCAGTGCGTAATCGTGGGGGAGGCCGTGCAGCACCGCGTCGTTGACCGACGTGCAGATCACTTTGCCGAACGGGCTCGCACCAAACGAGGGGTGGTAGTCGATGTAGCAGGACTCTGCGCCGGCCTTGCGAATCATGTCGTGCGCGCGCTTATCGATGGCGAGCAGGTTGGTGCCGACGCGCACCTCGTCACGCAGCGTGGCAAGTACTTCGGCAACGAAGCGGCCAGCGGGACGCATCGCCTCAATTTCGGCGGGAGTGCGCAACTCGATCATCTCGGGTCCTTTCGGGTCGCTTCTATCTTGCCGGATTGCGCTGGGGCGTGCCTGAAGGGGCGGGGGATGCCGGGGCTTGGCACCTGCTGAGAGTCGGCCGCACGCAGCCGAACAAAAGGGCTCCGCAGACGGGTGCGGGCGTAGCATCGAGGTATGTTCTTGCGGCGCGGCTTCTATGCCTGGCTCTTTCCTGCGGCACTCGTGTTGCCGCTGTGGCTCCTGATCGGCTGGGGCGTATTTACCGGCGGCGGGCTCGCGTTCTTGTGGGTGCTGTTCATTGCGTGCCCCTCAGTTTTTCTCGGGCAACTGCTCATTGCCTTTCTCATCCGCTCCCGCGGCACGGTTCGCGCTTCGCAGGCGGTCTCGTGGTGGGACGTGCTGGGTCTTACCGTCTGGCACGGCCTGACGATTGCGGCGGGCTTCTATAGCGACACGTGGTTCGCTCCGGTGCTCGTCGCGGCCATCATCGCGGGGTTCGGTCTGATCGCGCTCTCGTTCCGCCAGCTGTTGGCCGAGGCGCGCCCCGTCGCCCTGCGGTACACCTCCTTCGATGAGGCGGCCACGGGCGCAGCGACTGGGGCTGGTCGTTCGGTGCCGCCGATGGGGGCACCCCGCAGCAGCACCCCGCGTTTCGAGCCGGGAGCGGGCGACGTGTTCGTCATCGACGAGTCGGACCGGCCCCGGCCGTAGCCGCCCGGCAGGCTGTGGCATCCGCTCGCCTTCGTGGTTTGTCGGAGACGCGAATCCGTGGCAGAATGGTTGCTTGTGCCGTAGCAAAACTCTGCCTCAGGGGAGTTACAGCGTGTCGCAAGACGCGAGGGCACACACTTCAACTTTTTCCTTAACACCGCCGCCCACCTGTGGGGGTTGCAGAGAGTGAACGATCATGCAGAAGCTCGACTTCGTCGACGCAGCATCCCTCAAGGCCGATATTCCGGTCTTCGCCCCCGGTGACACCGTCAAGGTGCACGTGAACATCATTGAAGGCACGCGCTCGCGTGTCCAGGTGTTCCAGGGTGTCGTCATCGGTCGCCAGGGCGATGGTGTGCGCGAGACTTTCACCGTTCGTAAGGTCAGCTTCCAGGTCGGCGTCGAGCGCATGTTCCCCGTGCACTCCCCGATCATCGAGCGCATCGAGGTCGTCACCCGCGGTGACGTTCGTCGCGCGAAGCTCTACTACCTGCGCGAACTGCGCGGCAAGAAGGCCAAGATCAAGGAGAAGCGCGACCGCTAGGTCTCGATTTTCTAGACAACCCCGCAGGCTTCGGTCTGCGGGGTTGTTCTGTTTTCGGCGGCGTCGCGAGGTCTCTTACTGTGCGTATTGCGCTTGTGTGTTGCAGTTTGGGTGCGTGGCGGGATGCCGCGCCCGACGAATGTGCGAACCTTGACATGAAGCGGCGCCGAGATGCCAGCCGCCCACAGCCAGCAACGAGGAAATATGTCAACACAGCCCGATATGGCATCGCCCGCGGCCGATTCGACCTCACGTCCGACGCGAAGCAGGGGATGGGGCGCATTTTTGCGCGACGTGCTGGTGATCGTACTGATCGCGCTCCTCGTGTCGTTCCTGGTCAAGACTTTCGTGGTGCGCTCGTTCTACATTCCGTCGGGTTCGATGAAGAACACGCTGCAAATCGATGACCGGATCCTCGTCGACGAGCTGACGCCGCGCTTTACCGGCTACGACCGTGGCGATGTGATCGTGTTTCGCGATCCGGGTGGTTGGTTGCCCGTGAGCTATCGCGAACCGCGCCCCCCATTTCTTGAGGGCGTCGACTGGTTGCTTTCGATGGTCGGTTTGACCGCCCCCGACAGCAACGATCACCTCATCAAGCGAGTGGTCGGTCTCCCGGGCGACAGGGTGGCCTGCTGCGACAGCCTGGGGCGCATCACCGTGAACGGTGTGCCGATCGACGAGGGCGAGTACCTTCTCCTTCCGGATGGTGTCACCAAGGCTTCCGACCTCGATTTTGACGTGCAGGTTCCCGAAGGCAAGCTCTGGGTGCTCGGCGACAACCGCTACCAGTCGAAGGACTCGCGCTATAACCAAGACCTGCCGGGCAAGGGTTTCGTGCCGCTCGACAACGTCGTGGGTCGTGCATTCCTGATCACGTGGCCCCTGAACCGGTTCGGCCTGATCGAGACGCATGACGACGTGTTCATGGGCATTCCCGAGGGCGAACCCGCGGTCGGAGCGCTGCCGCGGGCACGCCAGAACGGGCCGCTCCCGTGATCCCCACGCTGGCGCTCGAGCACGAACTGCTCCGCGATTTTCCGCTTGTGATTGCGTGCGACGAGGTGGGGCGCGGCGCGCTTGCTGGTCCGGTGACCGTGGGCGCGACCGTCATTGATGCCTCGACGATCGGTGCGGCGGGCGGGGTCATCCCGGAGGGGCTTCGAGACTCGAAGCTCGTTACGGAGCGCAAGCGCGCGGATCTGGCCGAGCGGGCAGCCGGTTGGGTGTCGTGCAGCGCGTTGGGCGCGGCATCCGCCGCCGAAATTGATGCGGACGGCATCATTCGGGCATTGGGGATGGCGGCGGTCCGCGCGCTTCGCGGCCTTGCTGCCCAGGGGGTCGATGTGCGTGCCGCCATCGTGATTCTTGACGGCTCGCACGACTATATTTCTCGCGAGTGGGACTCGTGCGACCTGGTCGCTCGCGAAGGGGCGGGCGGCATCACTGTGCGTCCGGTTGTGAAAGCCGACCGGGACTGCGCGAGTGCGTCGGCGGCATCCATCATCGCGAAGGTCGCGCGCGACCGCCAGATGATCGAACTGCACGAGAGCCTTCCGGCGTATTCTTGGGATCGCAACAAGGGGTACGGCAGTGCCGCGCATCGAGACGCGATTCGCGAGCACGGGGTGAGCGAGCATCATCGGCGCACGTGGGTGATGGGCGAGGCCTATCAGCCTGCGCCGCTCTTCGCCTCACCGTAAGATAGGGGGCATCATGGATGACGACGTTTTCGAGGACTACGACCGGGAGCTGGAACTCGCGCTGTATCGCGAGTACCGCGACGTCGTGGGCCAATTTCAGTATGTGATTGAAACGGAACGCCGCTTCTATCTCGCCAACGAGGTCAATGTTGAGCGCCGCGACACAGAGCACGATTTCTATTTTGAGATCACGATGTCTGATGTCTGGGTGTGGGACGTTTACCGCGCAGACCGCTTCGTCAAGTCGGTGCGCGTGCTCACGTTCAAGGACGTCAACGTTGAAGAACTCTCGCGTCGCGACTTTCAGATCCCGCAGGAGCTCTCGCTCGACGAGTAGGTGCGTGCCCGCTCCTGGGTGAGTGGGCTCGGTGGCTCGGGGGCCTGTGAACGGCGTGAGCTCGCGTGCTTGTGAGTCGCGTGAACTCGCGTGTCTTCGTCCACAGGCTTCGATGGCGGATGCTTCATCCCCACCGTGAGCAGCACGTTCATCACCTGCGACGTTCGGCGCACAGACTGCCTCTAGGAGGCATGCTGTGGCACAAAAGGACGTACTAGGGCGCTCGGGCGAAGCCCGGGCAGCCGCATATCTTCGCGAGTGTGGTTACGAAATTCTTGACCAGAATTGGCGATGTCGTGACGGCGAGATAGATATTGTCGCGGAGCGCGACGGTGCGCTTGTGATCGTCGAGGTCAAGACTCGGCGGGGCGTGGGGTTCGGGCATCCGTTCGATTCGATCACCGCGCAAAAGCTCACGCGATTGCACAGGCTTGCCGTTGCGTGGGCCGTTGCGCATCCGCAGCAGGCGCGGGGGCGTGAACTGCGCGTTGATGCGATTTCAGTGTTGGGAGCCGACCCGGCTCACGCGGTGCTCGAGCACATTGCGGGTCTGCAGTGACAGTCGCGCGCACCTGGGCGGTGGCGCTCACTGGGGCTGAGGGCGCCCTCGTCGAAGTTGAGGCAGACCAATCGAGCCAGTTGCCGGGGCTGCACATCATCGGACTCCCCGATAAGTCGCTCGGTGAGGCCGAGCAACGTGTGCGCGGCGCAGCGGCAAACTCATCGCTTGTGTTGCCCCGGCGGCGCGTGACCGTCAACCTCTCGCCGGCAAGCCTGCCGAAGCAGGGGGCCGGGTTCGATGTGGCGATCGCCGTGGCGACGCTCGCGACCGATGGCGGGCTCGATCTGGTTTCGCTCGCACGCACGGTGCACGTGGGAGAACTCGGGCTCGACGGCCGGTTGCGACCGGTGGCGGGGGTGTTGCCGGCGGTGGTGGCTGCGGCCCGCGCGGGGCTGACGCACGCCGTGGTCCCGCACGCGAATCAAGACGAGGCCCGGCTGGTGTCGGGGATCACGGTGATCGGCGCGGTGACGCTGGGCGACGTCGCGCTGTGGCACGGCGCGAATCTCGAGCCGAGCGAGGTTGAGCCGGTGCCCGCCGCCGTGGTTCCGCCGCCGCGGGCAATGGGCGGCGATCTGTCCGAGGTGATCGGGCAGCACGAGGCGGTCGAGGCACTCGTTGCCGCGGCAGCCGGCGGGCACCACATGCTCATGTG
>JAKOTS010000031.1 GCA_029777095.1 Actinomycetes bacterium
GGCATGTGGTACGGCAAGGCCCCGGGCGTCGACCGCTCCGGCGACGCCCTCAAGCACGCCAACTACACCGGCATCGGCAAGAACGGCGGCGTGCTCGCCATCGTCGGCGACGACCCGAGCTGCAAGAGCTCCTCCCTCGCCAGCCAGTCCGAGCCCATGCTGTTCCACGTCGGCATGCCCTCGCTCTACCCGGCCAACGTCCAGGAAATCCTCGACCTGGGCCTGCACGGCTACAACATGTCGCGCCTGGCCGGCCTGTGGGTCGGCATGAAGATCGTCACCAACGTGGCCGACGGCACCGGCACCGCCAGCGTCGACCCCGCGCGTCTCAACTTCGTCACCCCCGACCTCATGTTCGACGGCCAGAAGTTCACGCCGAACATGAACCTCGGCATGAATGTGCGCGTCGAGGCCCTCGAGATGGAGCAATCGCTCTACACCCGTCGCCTCGAAGTCGCCAAGCGCTACGCCCGCGAGAACAATCTCAACAACGTCGTCTTCAAGAACCCGGATGCCTGGCTCGGCATCATGACGGCGGGCAAGACCTACAACGACCTCATGCAGGCCTTCCTCGAGATGGGCCTCGACGCCGACGCGCTGCGCCGCTATGGCATCCGCGTGCTCAAGATGGGCATGCTGTTCCCGATGGAACCGACCATCGTGCGCGAGTTCGCCGAAGGCCTCGAAGAGATCTTCGTGATCGAAGAAAAGCGCCCCTTCCTCGAGATGTTCGCCAAGCAGGTGCTCTACGGCCGCGCCAACGCGCCGCGCATCGTCGGCAAGTTCGACGAGGAAGAAAAAGAGCTCCTGCCCCACTACGGCGAGTTCGAATCCGACATCATCGTCCGCGCGCTGCTCAAGCGCCTGGGCCGCAAGACCCGCATCGAGTCCGCCGAAAACTGGCTCAAGCGCCTCGACGAGATCCACGCCCGCACCAAGCTGCCCACCGCGGCCCGCACCGCCTGGTTCTGCTCCGGCTGCCCGCACAACAGCTCCACCGTGGCGCCGGACGGCAGCGTCGTGTCGGCCGGCATCGGCTGCCACACCATGGCCATGTGGATGAACCGCAACGTCGTGATGGGCACCCACATGGGCGCCGAAGGTGC
>JAKOTS010000045.1 GCA_029777095.1 Actinomycetes bacterium
AGGTGAGCAGCAGGGTGCGGATGTGGGCGCCGTCGACGTCCGCGTCGGTCATCAGGATGATGCGGTGGTAGCGCAGCTTTTCGGGCTTGAAGTCGTCAGCGCCGATGCTGGTGCCCAGCGCAGTGATGAGGGTGGTGATCTGCTCGGAGCTGATGAGCTTGTCGAAGCGGGCGCGCTCGACGTTGAGCACCTTGCCGCGCAGCGGCAGGATGGCCTGGAACTTACGGTCGCGGCCCTGCTTGGCGGAGCCGCCGGCGGAGTCGCCCTCGACGATGTAGATCTCGCACAGGGCGGGGTCTTTTTCCTGGCAGTCGGCGAGCTTGCCGGGCAGGCCGACGCCGTCGAGCACGCCCTTGCGGCGGGTCATTTCGCGGGCGCGGCGGGCGGCCTCGCGGGCGCGGGAGGCTTCGACGATCTTGCCGCAGATGGTTTTGGCGTCGATGGGGCGCTCGAGCAGGAAGTCGGCGAGCTTTTGGGCGACGACTTCTTCGACGGCCGGGCGGGCTTCGCCGGAGACCAGCTTCATCTTGGTCTGGGAGGCGAACTTGGGGTCGGGCATCTTGACCGACAGCACGCAGGCGAGGCCTTCGCGCATGTCGTCACCGGAGATGTCCACCTTGGCCTTCTTGGCGATCTCGTTTTCTTCGATGTACTTGTTGATGACGCGGGTCATCGCGGTGCGCAGGCCGGTGAGGTGGGTGCCGCCGTCGGCCTGGGGGATGTTGTTGGTGTAGCACAGCACCTGTTCGGCGTAGCTGTCGTTCCACTGCATGGCGACTTCGACGGTGATGGGTACGCCGGCCTGGATGGATTCGCCGCTGGAGTGGAAGACGGTGGGGTGCAGCACCGATTTGGCGCGGTTGATGTATTCGACGAAGCCCTTCACGCCGCCGGCGAAGGCGAAGTCTTCTTCCTTGCCGGTGCGCTGGTCTACAAGGCGGATCTTGACGCCGTTGTTGAGGAAGGACAGCTCGCGCAGGCGCTTGGCGAGGATTTCGTAGTGGTATTCGACGGTGCCGAAGATTTCTTCGTCGGCGAGGTAGTGCACCCGGGTGCCGCGCTTGGTGGTTTCGCCGATGACCTTGAGCGGGCTGGTCTCGACGCCGTCGACGAGCTCGATGTTGCGGTCGACGGCGTGGCCGCGGTTGAACTCCATGAAGTGCTTGTGGCCGTCGCGGGCGACGGTGAGGCGCAGCCACTTGGAGAGGGCGTTGACGCAGGACACGCCGACGCCGTGCAGGCCGCCGGAGACTTTGTAGGAGTTCTGGTTGAACTTGCCGCCGGCGTGGAGCACGCACATGACGATCTCGGCGGCGGAGCGCTTGGGCTCGTGCTTGTCGTCCATCTTGACGCCGACCGGGATGCCGCGGCCGTTGTCGGTGACGGAGATGGAGTTGTCGGCGTGGATGGTGATGACGATGTCGTCGCAGTGGCCGGCGAGTGCCTCGTCGATGGCGTTATCGACGACTTCGAACACCCTGTGGTGCAGACCGGTGCCATCGGAGGTGTCGCCGATGTACATGCCGGGACGCTTGCGCACGGCCTCCAGCCCTTCGAGCTGCTGGATGCTGGATTCGTCGTAGTTGTCGGCGGCGGGGGTTTGCGGGGTATCGGACATGGTGTTCTCGGTTCTACTGGTACAGGCACGGACGCC
>JAKOTS010000076.1 GCA_029777095.1 Actinomycetes bacterium
CACGGCAGGGAGAGCACCAGCTCGCCCAGAAGTCGACGACGACGAGTTCGGTCGTCGCAACCACGCTTACGAAACTCTGATCAGTCAAAGCAACCACGGTCATGGGTCAATGCTCCTGTCAATTTCGACGCGGCGGTCTTGGAGGGGCAACGGAATGGCGGCGACCCCGGTGGCTGCGGGGCGACCCCCGCATCGTGTCTCGGTCAAAGTACGATCGCGGAATGCCCGGCCTCGTTGCTCCGATGACCTTGCCGCCCGGCGAGCCGGCTGCCGGCCCTTGGCGGGCGATTCGAGAAGAGGACCTCGTCCGGGTGCTGTTCAATGCGGGCAGCGTTTCGCCCCGCAAGCCCTTAATCGTGGCGGTAGACGGTCGCGGTGCATCCGGGAAGACAACTCTCGCCGAACGGTTGGCTCGACAGGTGGATCGCTCAGCCATCGTCCATACCGATGACATCGCTTGGAATGAACCCTTCTTCACGTGGGGCCATCTCCTCGGCGATCACATCCTGAGTCCGTTGCGCCGCGGTGAGAGCGTGATGTTCTCACCGCCCGCCTGGGCTAAGCATGGGAGGGACGGGGCCATCGAGGTTCGCGCTGGTTTGGATCTCGTGATCATCGAGGGCGTTGGGGCCAGCCAGCGCGAATTGAGCGACCTCGTTGATGCCACCGTCTGGGTACAGTCCGACTTCGCTGCAGCGGAAACACGAGGTATTGCCCGAGACATTGCTCAGGGCGTGAATGGAAGCGCCGAAGAGACCGTCGCTTTCTGGCACGAATGGATGGATGAGGAACTGCTGTTCTTATCGGAGCAGAGGCCGTGGGAACGGGCATGCATAGTTGTCGCGGGGACCCCCACGATCCCGCTCGAGCGAGATCGGCTGGCCGTGGCGAGCGGACCCTTGTAAATCTCCAAGCCCGCGTCATCTCAGGTAGGACGCTCTGATCAGTGGGCGCCCGACATCGTGCGGAGATCCGCTACTGAGGTGCCCTCAGCGAGACCATCGTCGACAATTCTGTGGACCCATCCTTCTACGGTCGTCCCCCTGGGCGCGTGCGGAATTTCGGCTTAGGGCGCGAGCAAGTACGCGACGGGTTCGGAAACGGCCACGATAGCGGTCACCACGATGCCCATGACAGCCAAAGTCGTCCAGCGCGCGGAGGTGGACGCCGCCAGGCCGACCACGATCGTTCCCACGCTCAGCGCGAGGAGGGCGGAGCATGTCGCGATGAACGCCGCGATCGCCCACAGGTTCTCTGTGTCGCTCGTGATCTGCTGCGAGACGAGCCCCGCAAGGAAGTACGAACCGAGGTAGGCGAAGAACAGTCCGCTCGCGGCCATGCACAGACCGGACGTGATCCAGACGGCGACAGCCTGGAGGTGTCGGCGCAGGTATGGAACGAGGAAGACAAGCTGACCGAGAAGTGCGAGCACCGTCCCGAGGAGACGGATATCGGTGAACGAAGTCAGGGAGGCCACCACCAGTGATGTCATGGTGACGATGACGTAAAGCACGGTTACCGCCGCCACCGTTCTCGTCGATCGCGGTTCAGCGGTGGCCAGTAGAGGTTCCGTGCTGGTCATCGGCTGCCTGCCTGTCGTTGATCCCAGATGCTGTGTGTCGTCGTCTTCAGCATCAATGGGAATCTCTGCACCCGCAAGCGGATCCGCTTGCGGGCGCTCGCCCTAGGGGGAAGTGGACATCTTCGCGCAACGATGACGCTGCAGCTCGTGGACATTTCTCGAGTCGAAAGCCCGCTGTGACGTGCGCGCGGTGGACAAGTCGCACCGGTTCCTACAACAGTGGTCGTCGACATCAGCCAGGGTGTTCCTGGCCGAAGGCGGGAAGGCTGGTGACGCTTGTGCCGGCGCCGTCCTCAAAGAACGGGAGTTGGAGCACCAGCCAGGGGCTGAAGGCGAACGGGGTCAGGGCGGTGGCGGTGGTGAGCGAGGCGGGGCTGACCCACGCCCACTCGGCGACTTCGTCCGGGTGTGGCGACAAGCCGCCGGCGATCGTTGCCCGGTAAACGGGACAGACCTCGTTCTCGACGATCCCGTTGGCGTCGGTTGCGAGGTAGCGAAAGTCGCCATTGACGAGCCGAAGATCGCGGATGTCGGCCCCAAGTTCTTGCCGGGCGCGGCGCATGATCGCCGTCTCGATACTTTCGCCGGGGCCCGGATGCCCACAGAAGCTGTTCGTCCAGACCCCCGGCCACGTGGATTTAGAGAGCGCGCGACGGGTCACCAACACGGCGCCATCCTGGTCAAACAGATAGCACGAGAATGCGAGGTGGAGCGGGGTCGCGTCGGTGTGCACGCGGCGTTTTTCGGCCGATCCGATGGGGTTTGCCTCGTCGTCGAGCAAGACAACGTGCTCTTCAGTGCGAAGCGTCTGTGCGCTCTCCGTGCCAATGCCGCTCATCGTTCCTCACCGTTTCAATAGCCGTGAATAATGCTAGCCTAGCTAATAACACGAACCGTTGAAAACAGCTATTGGTGGATTGTTCAGTCGAGTCGAGTCGAGTCGAGTCGAGTCGAGTCGAGTCGACGCGAAAACAATCTGGTGCGCTACGCCGGTAGCGCGAACGAAATCAGCACACCGACCGTGAGTGCGACGCCAACGTAGACCAGGTTCGGCAGCTGGAACGAGTGGTCAAACACGTACTTGCCCATCTTCGTCGTGCCCGTCTGGTCGAACGCGACCGTCGCGACCTGGCTGCCGTTTGCCGGCAGGGTGTACATGCCCATTGCGGAGGGCCAAAGCCCCGCCAGCAGCGCGGGTGGCAGCCCAATTGTGATGCCGATCGGCACGATTGCGTTGGTTGCGCTCGATTGGCTCGTCGTCAGCATCGCAACCAGGAACAGCGCGAGCGCGAACAGCAGAGCACCGAGAAACGCGGAGGAGCCCGAAACGACCGAACCGAGGCCGTTGACGATCAGTGTCTGGTTGGCCGCCACGAACGTGTTGGCAAGCCACGCGATACCGAACAGTGCGATCGCGCCGACGATGCCGGCAGGGAAGGTTGACTGCTTCGGAACATCGGCGGACTTGACCTTGCAGAGCACGAAGATCAGTGCCGCGATGACGCCCATCGTGACCTCGATGATGATCGTCACGCTCACGCGGGTCGGGTCGCCCGCGTCGTTCGTGCCGATGATGGGGCGCAGGTTTTCGAAGAGCCCGAACAGCACGATCACGCCGACGCCGGCGAGAAACAGTGACGCCGACAGCACGGCGGCGGGCGGGAGCTTCGTCTCGCCAACGTTTGTTGCGGGAGGCTTGATTTGTCCGGCCTTCAGCTTGGCGAGGTAGACGGGGTCGTCGACGAGCTCTTTGCCGTGTTTGAGCATCACGAGCGCGGCCATGAAGAGCCCGAGGATCGACGCCGGCCACATGACCAGCAAGAGCCGCCCGAGATCGAAACCCTGAGGTGCGAGGAGTACGACCATCGAAGCGGTTGCCGCCGACACGGGCGAGCAGAGAATGCCGACTTGGGATGCCACGGCCGAGACCGAGAGCGCTCGCTCCGGTCGGATCTTCTGCTGGAACGAGACGTCATAGATGACCGGGAGCAGAGGGTAGAAAATGTTCCCGGTGCCGGCACCGACCGTGAACAGGAACGACATGGCGGGCGCCAAGAACACGACCGATCTTGGCCGCTTTCGGATCACCTTCGCCGCGATTGACACCATCCATTCGATGCCGCCGGCGGCCTGCATGACAGAGGCGGCGGTGATCACTGTGATGACGATGAAGACCGCGTCGACGGGGGCGTTGCCCGGGGCCGAGCCGAAGCCAAAAAGCAGCACCGCCACGCCGACGAGGCCCCAGACGCCAAGCCCGAGGCCGCTGGTGCGCGTGCCCATGTAGATCGCCCCGATCACGACGAGCAACTGGGCAAACATGATCCATACGTTGTCGTTCATGTCGAGGGCCCCGTGGTGATGGGAGCCGACGCTGTCAGCACGGTCAGGGGCAATGGGGTCTCGATGATCTCGCCGTCTACCGCCGCCACCTTCAACGCGAGGCCCCCGTCGACCGGGCTCATCGCGGCCCGAAACTCTTGGTTTTCGAAGTGGAGCGATTGCAAATTGCCGACCGCGTACCCAGCTCCGAGTTCGCCGCTCTTGAGTGCGGCGTGCAGGAGCGGCTTGCGTTGGTCTTCGGCGTCGTAGTGCGGGCAGAAACTGCCGGGCAGAAACCCGAGGCCCTCGGGCAACACCTGCAACGTCGGCCCGTAGCTGTCGGTGGTGCCGCCTTCGAACCAGCAGATCCCGCCGGCGCTTCCGCCGGTGAACACGACGTTCGACGCCGGGTCTTCCCACATCTCGCGAAGAATCGTGTCGAGCCCCTGCCGCTTCCACACGTCAAGCATGTTCGCGGTGTTCCCGCCGCCGACATGGATCACATCGAAGCTGCGCACGAACGCGCCGAGGTCGTCGACGTCGCGGTGAAACAGCGGCAGGTGGTGCGGTGCACACCGGTCTGAGCTGTAGGTCGAATAGAAGGTGACGATGTAGGCCGCGTCGTCGCCGGTCGCGGTGCCAACGAACAGCACCCTTGGGCGCTCCTTGCCTGTCAACTGCAAGATGTACTCGTGAGTGGGGTCATTGCCCCGCTGCATCATGGCCTTTCCGGCCCCGGTTGCTACTACGTGTGCCATGGTCGGCCTCTCTGCCGCGTGCATTTCACTCCTGATTCACGGTAGCGGATCGGGGTTGGCTGCCGCTTGGGAAAGATTTTTCGCATGGTTTCGCGAGCGTCGTGATTGCCCCATTGACAAGCGCGAGAAACCTCGGAGAGACTCACACGTCAACTGGGGAGTTATCACGTTCGTTGGGGACAGTGCGCTAAAGGAGAAACAGCAATGCGACAAAAACCAACGGCACTCACGGTCGGCGCGGCTCTGCTCGTATCGACGGGCCTGGTCGTCTCCGGCTCGGTCACCAGCTTTGCCGACGAACGATTCGAACCGAACGTCACGTACGACCTCTCGGTCACCGGAAACGAACGCGAACAGATCCACGCAGAGGTCGAAGCCCTCGCGGGGCGGATCAACGATGCTCGGGTCGGCGACGGAACGTATGACCCGATCAGTTTGGTGGGAGCGATGCTCGACGGGGCGAGCTACGACTCGATCTCGCGGGGTGGCACGGCGGCGACGGCGTATCCGTTCCCCGTCACGAACAACGCGGCCAACGAGAATGAGTACGACCGCAAGGTCGCGAAGCTGGCCTGGGTCGTCAAACTGGCCACAGACCTGGGATTCCCGGCGGTTGTGCAGCGGCAGGCCGACAAGTACGTGTACGTCGAGATCGGTGACCCAGACGCCCCTGAAATGGTGATGGCGCTGAGCCACCTCGACTCGCCGAAATCGTCGGTCACGCCGGAGCAACTGGCGCGGTGGCGCGACGCCGACGGCAATCTCGGCACGCCCGGCGCGTACCACTCGCCCTATATCAAGGACGGTTCGATCTACGGCGCCGGCCTGCAGGACGACAGCGGCCCGACGCTCGCCACGCTCCTCGCAGCGAAGGCGCTGCTTGAGGCCGGGCTCCCCATGGACCGCCGTGTCCGCATCGTGATGGGCATCTACGAAGATGGCGGCCCGGGCACGCCGACTCCGGCGAACACCGCCACGTTCCAGGCGATCCCGTACAACGCAAACCCGAGCTTCTACGACAACTGGGCGTACAAGAACCTCAACCGCGAAGAGATGCCGATCGCTGGCTACACCTCCGACTCGCGCTTTCCGGTGATCGTCGGCAACTCCACAGCCGTCACGCCCGAGGTCGCGATGGATCTCTCGGCAGACGCTGCCACGGCATTCAAGCTGATGGATGCCACGGCAGGGGTCACCCTGCGCGAGGGTGACCCGACGCTCAAAGACATCGCCTACGGCAGCACCACGCAGATCGCTTCGCGGGCCATCTTCACCCTCGACGTGGCCGGCGCAGCCCAGGGCGAGCGCGACACGTTCGTGAACGCGGTCACGGCTGCTGCGACGGCGAAGGGTTGGCTCCCGGCCGCGGCCGGCACCACGCCCAAAGTGCAGGTGACGATCGTCGATGATGCGCTCACGCTCGAGGTGAACACCAACGTTGCGATGGAGATGCCGACACCGCAGTACGGCAAGAATGCGGTGGTGTGGGGTGTGTCCCTCATCTCCGACGGGCTCGGCGCGCTCGGTGTGACGGCTGCCGACATGCAACTGAAGAAGGCGGCCGAGGGTGTCAACGACCTGTTCTTCCGCGACGGCGTCGAGGGCGAGGCCTACATCGGCAAGTACATGGGGATCCCCGCGAACCTCTTGCGAAACCCAAACAACGGCACACCAAACCTGACATTTGCGCTGATGGGCGGCATCCGCTCTGAAGTGCCGGTGAGCTTCTACACGGCTTCGTCTTCGCGTCTTGCCATCCCGATGTTCGTGCGGAGCATGCACGTCACGGCGGCCGATTCGAGCCAGGCGACCGCTGCCGTCACCGACGCGTTCGTTGCGAAGGGCTTCACGATGGGCGCGCTCGGTGCACCGATCGGCGCGGGCCTCTACGTGTCGCACGACAATCCGCTCACGGCGCTGCAGTACGGCAGCTACCGGGCGACCATCGCGCAGAATCCGGACGAGTTCGCCGGCCCGGCCGCGCTGAATGATGTGGTGTACCCGCAGGGCACGACCGGCGGCACACTGGCGAGCAGCTTCCGCAACAAGATGACCGCGTTCGGCGCGGTGATCCCCGGAAACGAGCGCTGGTGGCACACCGCGAATGAGCGGATGCAGGTCGACTCGGCCGTGCAGATGACCAAGATGATGGCCGACGGGATGCTTGAGATGGCACGCTACTCCGGCCCTGCCGGCGCCAAGTTCATGTGGGCAAACTTGCCAGGGCTCAACGCCGATCGCTCCGACACGGATCTGCTTGATGTCACGATCGGCACGTTCAGGGACGCCTCCGCCGAGGTCCCGGAGACCGAGCTGGGCGGCCAGGCGCTGCTCGGTGCCACCGCGTTCAACATTCCGATGTGGGATCGCCGTGGCAACTCGACGCCGACCGCCGCGGCCTTCGGCCTCGGACACGAGGCGGGTGGGGTGTACCTGCCGCTGAGCGACCCGGACTACCTCGCCAGCACCTATGTGGCGCCGATGCGGCTCGAGTTCAAAGTCGAGCGGCCCGGACATATGTCGGATGAGGCATGGACGAAGTTTGTGGCCGGCGACTATGGCGCCTTCGCGTTCAACGTCCTTGTGGATGGCACGGCTGTGCCGCTGACGGTCCCCGCCGGGCAGAGCGCCGACGAGTACTTCTCGTCGCGCACCTCGGCGATGGACCCGAACGTGGTCTATCTGTCGGCGAACCTGGCGGTCACCGATGCGCCGTTCACCGGGGTAGAGGGCGTGCGTGCCGATTCGAAGACCGACCTCTACACCGTCAACCCGGCATTCTTGGCCTCGAACGCCGACCCGTTCCCGGGCCGCGGGGCGATCGAGCAGCGCGGCTTCTTCGTGCTGGGAGACGGCGTGAAAAACGCCGAGTTCGCATCACCGGGTGCCGTGTACGTGACCGTCGACAATGCGGTGGTGGCGGCCGAACCGTCGGCCGTGGTGACCAAGCTCAAGGGAAATTCGAACGAACTCACCATCACGGTGAACGAGACGCGAATTGACGGCAGCACAACGACGGTGACGAAAACGTTCACCATCAAGAACAACGCTGCGGGCACGTACAAGGTCGGCGAACACAAGGTGTACGTCGACACGAAGGGCAACACTCAGGTCCGCGAGATCTCCATCAAGTAGCGACACCGCCAAGTAACAACACAGCCGGGGCCCGCCCCGCCGCGCCTTTGAAACCGAGGGCGCGGCGGGTTGGGCCTCTGCGGTGGGCGGGGCCGTGGCATCCGAGATGCAATTCACCAACAGGTGGTGAGATCGACGACCACAATCACATGATTCCGCTCGAGGACGCCGTGCGCTCGGTGATTGGCCGACAGTAACGGTCTCACTGAACGAGTCCTGACCAGCGATAGTGCTGGTCAGGGATCTTTTTCTATGCGCTCCTGCGAGCGAGCGTAGACTGACGCTGCCGTGCCTGACGGCCCTGTCAGCGGCGGTCCAGGAGGCTGAAATGAGCGATTTTGACGTCATCATCATCGGCGGGGGCTCACCCGGAGAACACTGCGCCGGTGCGCTGCGGAAGGGCGATCTGCGCGTAGCGATCGTCGAACGTGAACTGGTCGGAGGAGAGTGCTCGTACTGGGCATGCATCCCCTCGAAAACGCTGCTTCGGCCCGGCGAGGCGGTGCAGCACGCGCGCGAGGCGGCCGGCAGCGCACACGTGGATGTTGCCGCGGCACTGGCGTGGCGCGACTTCATGGTTTCGAACTATTCGGATGCCGGTCAGGAGGAGTGGCTCGCGGGTCAGGGCGCCACGCTCCTGCGCGGGACAGGCACGATTGCTGGCCCCGGCCAAGTTGACGTCGACGGCGTTCGCTACACGGCCGAACACGTTGTGCTCGCGAACGGCTCCGACACGTTTGTACCGTCGCTGCCCGGGCTGCGCGAGCTGGACGGTGTGTGGACCAGCCGGGAGGCGACCGCGATGACCGCCGTCCCCAAGCACCTGCTGATTCTCGGGGGCGGACCAGTTGCGGCGGAACTTGCGCAGGCGGTGCGCCGGTTGGGCGGTGACGTGACGATGATCGTGCGTGGCGACCGCCTGCTTTCGAACGAAGCGGCCGGCCTGGGGGAGGCGCTTGGCGAGGCCCTGCGGCGCGACGGGATCGAGATGCACTTCGGGGCCGAGATCGCCGGCGTGCGGCGCGATGGTTCGGACTATGTCGTGTCGCTCGAGGCTGGTGACGCGGAGGGGCAGGGCGGGAGCGGTCACCGCGAGCTGCGCGGCGAGAAACTGCTGGTGGCCACAGGCAGGCGCCCTCGCGTCGAGGGAGTCGGACTCGAAACGATGGGGATCACGCCTGATCCGCACGGCGTGCAAGTCGACGAGCGGATGCGGGCTGGCGACCGCCTATGGGCGATCGGCGATGTCACGGGCGTCTGGCCGATGACCCACGTTGGCAAGTACCAGGCGAGGGTCGTGGCCGCCAACATTCTGGGCGAGCAACGCACGGCACACGACGACGCTGTGCCGAGGGCGGTATTCACGGATCCGCAGGCCGCGGCGGTCGGTGCGACCACAGCGAAGTACAGCGCAAGCATCCCGATCGTGAACGTTGCCAAGATGTCGACGTACAGCCGTGATTATGCCGAGCACAATGGCTTTTTGACGCTGCTCAGCGATGGTGAAGTGCTCACAGGGGCGTACGCGTTGGGCCCCGAAGCGGGGGAGTGGCTGCAGCAGGCAACCCTTGCTATCCGCGCCCGGGTGCCTCTCGCGGTGCTCGCCGACACGATCCAACCGTTCCCGACGTTCTCCGAGCTCTACCTCGAGGCGGTACAGGAACTGCGGAAGGCGATTGCGTCGGCGTGAGGTGCGCTGCTGTGCCGTTGCGCCGCTGCGCCGCTGGCAAGCACAGTTCGCGCACAGCTCGCGCCCCGCTCACACCGCGCGCAGCGCCAGCGTCGGCGACAGCCGGGCGGCGCGAAGGGCGGGGTAGAGCCCGGCCGTCGCACCCACAACGACGGCGATGGCCGGGCTCGCGACGACGATCGCGAGCGGAATCACCAGCGGCTGGCCCGCGATGGCAGCGAGCACGGCGGCCGCGCCCGCACCCAGGGCGACCCCCGCAAGCCCGCCGACCAGGGCGAGCGCCGCGGCCTCGGTGACGAACTGCAGTGCAATATGCACGGGCCGGGCGCCCAGAGAGCGCCGCAGGCCGATCTCTCCGCGACGCTCGAGCACGGTGACCACCATCGTGTTGGCAATGCCGACGGCGCCGATGAGCAGTGCAATCGCGGCCAAAGCGACGCCGAGGGTGCGCAGGGCATCGTCTGTCGTCGTGCGCGCATCGGCAAGCTCTGACAGCACGCTGACGTTCACGAACGGTGATCCCGGGCTCGCGGCGCTTGCCAGGGTGTCGGCGATAGCGCCAATCTGGCCCGATTCGGCGCGCACATACATCGTCGAGATCTCGCCGGTGTTCGGGCCCTCGAACGTGTTCCGCACCCAGCGGTCGCCGAGAATTGCGGCGGTGTCGATCTGGGTGGCGAGCCCAGCCGACTCGAGAATGCCGAGCACCCCGTACCACTGCCCACCAATCCACACGCGGTCACCGGGGCTGACAATCCCGAGCCGATCGGCTGCGGTGCGCCCAAGCACAGTGACAGGCAGACCGCGGGTGGCCTCGTCGAACCAGCGCCCGGCCGCAAGCCGTGCCTCGATCGCGTCGAAGACATCCGGGCGGGCCACCGCGACTTCGATGCCACCCGCCTCGGTCGCGGGCACCAGGTCGTTGCGGTACACGGGGATGTCGTCGGGCGCGGTCTCGAAGACGCCGACATCGGCGACCCCGTCGACACGCTGCACCGTCTGCGGTGCGGTGTCGGGGAGCGGAACCACGAGCTTGTCTGGCCCGAGCGCCGGGGCGACGACGGCGAGGTTGGCGCCCATCCGATCGAGCTCTGCGAGCAACTGGGCTTGGTTGGAAGCGGCGGCACCCGTCAGCGCCGTCAACGATGCGACGCCGAGCGCCACACCGAGCGAGGCGAGCGCCGTGCGCTGCGGCCGAGCAGACACGTTCAACCACGCGGTGCGCAGGGCATCGGTGAACCGGAACCGGCTCGGGGCGGGGACAGCGCTGTGGCGGGTCATCGTGCAGCACCGCGATCATCGTCGGTGACGCGGCCGTCTTTGAGCCGGATGCGGCGGCCAAATCGGTTGGCAATGCCGCCGTCGTGCGTCACGATCACCACTGCGGTTCCGGCATCCGAGATCTCGGTGAGTAACGCGATGATCGCCTCACCGGTCGTCGAATCGAGAGCGCCGGTCGGCTCGTCGGCGAACAGAACGGCGGGCTCGCGAACAAGCGCGCGAGCGATCGCGACCCGCTGCTGCTCACCGCCAGAGAGCTCGCCCGGCCGATGCTGCAGTCGATGTCCGAGCCCGACGGTCTCGAGGGCGAGTGCCGCCCGTTCGCGTCGTTGCGTCGAACTCAGGCCCGTATAAAGCAGCCCTGTTGCGACGTTGTCGATGGCGGTGAGCGGTGCCATGAGGTGAAACTGCTGAAAGACGAAGCTGATGCGTGACGCACGGATCGCTGACCGCTCGGCTTCGCGCATCCCGGCGAGGTCCATCCCGTCGACAAGCACGGCGCCGGTAGTGGGCGCATCGAGTGTGCCGAGGATCGAGAGCAGCGTGCTCTTTCCAGAACCGGATGCCCCGACCACCGCCAGCTGGTCGCCGGCGCCGATGCGGAGCGACGTCGGGTGCAGTGCCGTGGCGGGCGGTGTCCCCGGGAAGGTCTTCGTGACCTCGCGAACTTCGATCACGGGCGGCGCATCGATCACGGACAGCGTTTCGACCGCGGATGTCATCGAGAGATCACCACTTCGTCGCCGGTGGCGAGGCTTCGTGCGTCGGCGGGCGCCCCCTCGACGTCAGCACCCGATGCGAGAATCTGCACGCGGGCATCGGCGATCAAACCGATCTGCACATGAACCCGCACGATGCCGGCCTTCGTCTGCACCTCAACCGCGTAGCGGTCCTGCGCGGTGGCAACGATCGCGGTGGCCGGCACGATCAGCGTCATGGGGGCCGCGGGCTCCTCGGGCGTTTCTGCGGTCGCGGGGTCACCCCGCACGATCACTCGGATGGTTGCAGGCCCGACAGCGGAAACCTGCGCCTGGTCGGCGAACTCGATGACCGCGATTGGTGGTGTGGTCTTACCCTCCTCGCCGGTGGGCTGACCGCCAGGAGTCACAGACGCAAGGACGTTTTCAAGCTCGGTGCCATCGGGGAGCACCACCGTGACGGGAGTGCCGACCTGCAGTTCGCGCGCCAGGGCGCCCGTGAGCTTCGCTTCGGCGTGGAGGGCTGTGGCGGTATAGCTGAGGGGGCTGACACCCGCTTGGCCGAGCGTTGCTGTCACTGGCGACACGCGGATGCTCGGACCATTGACCGCGACGACGTCCATCATTGCCACGGCGCCGGTGACCGGCATCCCGATCGCTTTCTGCCATCGCTTGACGGCATCGGCGGTTGCCCCGTCGAATTCGGTGTTGGGTTCACGATCGAAAAACCCGAGCTGGGCAAGGTTGTGTTCGAGCTGGAGCACGTCTTTTCCTTCGTCGACACCGCGGGCGAGATCGCGCCAGAATGGTCGTTCGCCGCTGAGCAGGATGACCGGACGCCCATCTGCTTCGTACGCGGGCTCACCCGCTGAAATCACCTGCCCTGGTGCGGGCAGCGCCGTGATGGTTCCCGTCGATGCCAAGAGCTCGAGCGGGGCGCCGTAGCCGAGCGTCGCGTTCAGGCGCAACTGCTGGGTGAGGGTGCCCAGCACCACGGGAACGGTGACGGTTTCAGGTGCGGCGGCTTCGGGGGCATCCTGTGATGCAGAGCCCCATGGGCTCCAGATCCAGAGCGCACCCGCGCCGAGCGCAAACACGATGATTCCGAGGGTCACGCCCACGGCGGGGCGAAGTCTCACGCTCATGATCGGGGTGCGTTCTCGACCTCGTCGAGGAGCATCCAGAGGTCGAACGAGCCCTCACCGTTTCCGTCGAACGCAAAATTGAGCGGCGAGTCGTAGCACGCCGTGGCGAGCGTGCGGAACTCGTCCTCGGTGAATCCTTGCGGTATCACGATGATGCCGCCCATCTGCGGCAGAGGATCAGCGAAGTCGGTAAACCCGTTCTCTCTGGCGCACTGAGTGAACGCGAGAGAAACGGCCGCCTGCTCGGGGTCGGATGATTGCTCGGTTGATTCCTCGGGACCGAGCAGGGGTTGAGTGAAGTCAGGATGCTC
>JAKOTS010000079.1 GCA_029777095.1 Actinomycetes bacterium
CACGGCAGCGGCCGCCGCCCACGCCGCCCGCGCATCGCGCCCGGCACCCCGGCTGTCAGCACAGCACCAACCGACACCAGCCCGGCCGACCCGCGCAACCCGGCACTAACTCAGGAAAATCGCGCGACGCCCGGCACACACCCGCGTCATTCCGCGGCCCGGCCGCACCGGCGCCCCAGTTTTCCTGAGTTAGTGTCGCCCGGGTGCCGCATCAAGCCCCGCCAGCCAGCTCAACCCGCACCCGCACAAACCACGAGCCCGCACAAACCACCAGACCCGAAAAAGCCCTACCCGACGAACGCACCAGCCGGGAGTGCCAGAAATTCACCGATGGCGCGGGCTGCGGCATCCGGGGTCTCGTAATGAATCAGATGCCCAACCTTGGGAATCTCAACCAGGGTTGCGTCTTTGAAGAGCGTCGCGAGCGAGCGCACTTTCTCGATCGATGTGATGTCGTCGCGCTCGGCGGCGATCAGTAGCGTCGGTTGCTTGATGCGCGGCGCGAATTCGCGCACGTCGTTCGACACCGAGGCCCCGAACGCCTGGCGGAGCACGTCACGGTCGGCAAAGTCGGAGAAGTATTGATCGTGCTGGTCGTGAATGAACGCACGCAGCTCCGGGTCGCGGGTCTTCACCATCGCGTTGCTCGTCACCCGCACAATCAGGGGGCTGCGCAGCACGAGATCGCCGGCGCGCTCGGGAAGCCGCGCTCCCGCCCAGTAGTAAAACACCGCAAGGCGGGTCAGGATGCCACGTGGCCCCTCAAGCGCGGGCGCCCCAATCGGGTTGATCAAGATGAGGCGCGGCGTCGGCAAGCCAGCGGCAACCGCCGCCGAAGTGATGATCGACCCGAACGAGTGCCCGAGGATGATCGCCTCGCCTTCGGGATCGACCCGAAGCGCGAAGGCGCGCAACCACTCCGCATAGCTGTCGATGTCGTGTGTCCGCCCGGGGAACGCGGGCGACTGCCCAAATCCGGGCAGGTCGGGCGAGATGACGCGCACGCCCGGGAGGTGCGCCACGACCGGCTCGAGGCCGTGGTGGTCACCGCGAAATCCGTGCACCGCGATGACGGTCGTGGCCGCGTCGGCGGGACCGTACGTCCAGTACGCGGTGGATGCGCCGAGCACCTCGACTTCTTCGCGCCGCACGTCGATTGCGGCCAAAAGTGGAGCGTAAGGGTTGGCCACGGGCATCCCTCAATACTACGTCGCGCAGCTTTTGATTGCCTGGAGGCGCGGCCCGACGATTGCCCGCGTGCGGCCGCCGAGGCATCTTCCGGCCTCGCGCGCTGTGGCAACCGGGCGATGTCGGAGGCCCCGCCTAGGGTGAAAGACATGAACAGCGAAGCGACACACTGGAGCAACCTGGTCGGCGTTTTCGACCTCGAGACCACGGGCGTTGAGGTCGAGAGCGATCGCATTGTCACGGCGCATGTCGGTGTGTTGGATGCCGCGGGCACGGCCGTGCGCGCGCACGATTGGCTCGCCGACCCTGGCATCGCCATTCCCGATGGGGCGAGCACTGTGCACGGCATCACAACCGAGCGAGCCCGGGCCGAGGGCCGCATGGCGGTTGAGGTGGTGGCCGAGGTCACAGCGACCCTGCGCGAGCTGTTCGCCGCCGGAATCCCGGTCGTCGCGTTCAACGCACCCTACGATTTCTCGTTGCTCAAATACGAGTGCCTGCGCCACGGTATCGAGCCGATTGCCCAGCCCTCCCCCGTGATCGACCCGCTCGTCGTCGACAAGAGCTTCGATCGCTACCGCAAGGGCAAGCGCACCCTCGATGCCGTCGCCGCGCACTACGCGGTCGCGCTCGACGACGCGCACGAGGCGTCAGCCGATGCAATTGCCGCGGGCCGCGTGGCGCAGGCGATCGCCGTGCGCTTCGCCACCCAACTGCCCGCGTCGATCGACGAGCTGCACACCCAGCAGATCGGCTGGGCCCGCGATCAGGCTGCAAGCCTCACCGAGTACTTCATCAAGGTGGGGCGGCTCGCCCCTGACGAGACGCTCGACGGCAGCTGGCCGATCCGCTGAGGCGGGCGGCGCTGCGGCGGAGCGTCGCTCGGGCGGGCTCACACGGGTCTGCAGCGGAGCCCCGCTTCGGCGAGGGCAACGCTGCCGCCGCAGCCCCACCACCCACAGCACCAACGCCGAAAGGGCGCCTGGCCGAAGCCGGGCGCCCTTTCGTGAAAGTGCTGGTTACGCGGGGTTGCCGCCGAAGCCCTTGAAGCGCTGGTTGAACTTCTCGACGCGACCGGCCGAGTCCATGATGCGCTGCTTGCCCGTGTAGAACGGGTGCGATGCCGACGAGATTTCAACATCGATGACGGGGTACGTAACGCCGTCAAGCTCAATGGTCTTGTCGCTGCCCACGGTCGAACGCGTGAGGAAGGTCTCTCCCGATGCGAGGTCGCGGAAGACGATCGCCTGGTACTCGGGGTGAATTGCGGTCTTCATCAGGAATCCTTGTCGTAAGGGTCTATGCCGGTCGAAAGCTGCTTGCGCAGAAAAATCGTGGTGCGAGCGCACCAACGGTC
Source organism: Actinomycetes bacterium (assembly GCA_029777095.1). Classification (GTDB taxonomy): domain Bacteria; phylum Actinomycetota; class Actinomycetes; order Actinomycetales; family Microbacteriaceae; genus Microbacterium. Next base: position 2,546 of record JAKOTS010000079.1, read on the forward strand.
AACACTATCACGCCTGCTGGGCGTCGCCGTCACCCGTGGTCGCTGCAACTGGCGCGTTATGGTCGGCGCGTGCCGCGTAGCGGCCGGCATCCACCGTCAGCACAATCGGTTGCCCAAAGGTTTCGGTCAGCGCCTCGGCCGTGAGGGTCTCGGCAATGGGCCCGGCGGCGACCACGTGCCCGTCACGCAGCAACAGCACGTGGGTGAATCCGACCGGGATCTCTTCAACATGGTGCGTGACCATGATCATTGCGGGCGTCGTGGGCTCCTGGGCGAAGCCACTCAGCAGCGTGAGCAGTTCTTCGCGGGCACCCAGGTCGAGGCTCGCGGTCGGCTCGTCGAGCAGCAACAGTTCCGGGTCAGTCATCACGGCCCGGGCGATCTGCACGCGCTTCTGCTCACCGTCACTGAGCGTGCCAAAGGTGCGATCGGCGAGGTGTTCGAGGTGCCACTGCGCGAGCACGCGGCGCGCTCTGCGCTCATCGATGCCCTCGTACTCTTCGTTCCAACGGCCGAGCACCGCGTATGCGGCGGTGAGCACGGTGTTGAGCACGGTCTCTTCGGGTGGCATCCGACGCGCCATCGCCGAAGACGAGAATCCGATGCGCGGACGAAGCTCAAACACATCGGTGCGCCCAAGTTGCTCTTCGAGCACGTGCACGGTGCCGCTGGTCGGGTGCTCGTGCGTGGCCGCGAGCTGCAGCAGCGTCGTCTTGCCTGCACCGTTGGGCCCGAGAATCACCCAGCGCTGCTCGTCGCTGACCGTCCAATCGAGGTGGTCAACAATGTTTCGCCCGTGACGGCGCACGACAACGTCAGAGAATTCCAAGACCTGCGGCATCCCCCAAGCCTAGCCGCTTTGCCCAATTGCACAGCGGGCTCGCCGCCATGGCTCGAAGCGCAGAATGGATGCCGCAGCCACCGTGCGCACTACGGTTGAGGGGTGTCTGCTTCTGCGCTTACCCCACCCGCTTCCGCCCGCTTCTTGGTCGTGCTCGATGCCGACTCGACCCTGATTCGCAACGAGGTCATCGAGCTCATTGCTGATGAGGCGGGCCGCGGCGCTGAAGTCGCCGCCGCAACCGAGGCGGCCATGCGCGGCGAGGTCGACTTCGCGACGAGCCTGCGGTCGCGGGTCGAGGCGCTGAAGGATGTTCCCGTCGAGCGATTCGCGCGCGTGCTCGCGCGCATCGAACCGACTCCCGGTGTCCGTGAGCTGATTGCCGAGGTGCACGCCCGGGGCGGGCTCGTTGGCGTTGTCTCCGGCGGCTTTCACGAGATTCTCGACACCGTCGCGCCCGACCTTGGCGTTGACTTTTGGCGCGCCAACCGCTTGGACGTGGCCGATGGCCGGCTCACCGGCACCGTTGACGGCGACATCGTCGACGCCGAAGCGAAGGCCACCCAGTTGCTCGCGTGGGCGAGCGAACACGGTGTCGCGCCGGGCCGCACCATCGCGATCGGCGACGGCGCGAACGACCTCCGCATGATGGCGGTCGCAGGCCTCGGTCTCGCGTTCAACGCCAAGCCCGCCGTGCGCGCACAGGCCGATCTCGTGGTCGAGAAGGTCGACCTTCGCGAGGTCATTGCGCTACTGCCGTAACCGGAGAGCAGACGTAGCCCGGCGACCTCAGCCGACGCCCCGACCAGGGGTTTCACCCCTCGCGGACGCGGCGCCACGCGCGTAGGGTCATGGCATGGACGTCATACTCGTGCCCGGACTTTGGCTTGACGCTTCGTCGTGGGACTCGGTCATCCCTGCCCTCGAACGCGCGGGACACCGTGCAAGCCCCCTCACACTGCCCGGTGTCGGCGCGCCGGCCGCAATCGCCGAGGGCATCGGCATCGCCGAGTGGGTCGCGGCCGTGGTCGCCGAGATCGATGCGGCACAGCATCCCGTCGCGCTCGTCGGTCACAGCGGCGGCGGCAACGTCGTGTGGGGCGCGGCTGATGCCCGCCCCGACAAGGTCGCCCGCGTCATTTTCGTCGACACGGTGCCGCCCGCGCCCGGCATGGGTATCTCAGAGTTCGACGCCGTGGATGGCGTCGTCCCGTTTCCGGGATGGCGGGCCTTCGACGAGCCCGATGTCCGCGACCTCGACGAACCCACCCGTGCTCGGATCGCGGCGCAGGCGCAATCGGTGCCCATCCGCACCACGAGCGACGGCATCGCGCTCAAAGATCCGGCGCGCTACGGCATCCCCGTCACGGTGCTCGCAGGCACAATGGATGCCGCAGCCCTCCATGACCTGATCCAAAACTGGCCGGCATCCGCCGCCGAATACGCCGCGATCAGCGATGTTGAAGTCGTGACGCTGGGGTCAGGGCACTGGCCGCAGTTCTCAAAGCCCACCGAGCTTGCCGACGCGATGGTCGAAGCCCTGCGCTAGCGGTCCTTCTGAGCCCGCTAGTGGCCCATCCCGAGTCCGCCATCGACCGGAATCACGGCGCCCGAGATATATGCGGCGTCATCGCCGGCAAGCCAGGCAACGACACCGGCGACCTCGTCGGGCGTTGCGAAGCGCCCCGCCGGAATGTTGCGCTTGTACTCGGCCTGCGTGGCCTCGGGCAGCGCCGCGGTCATGTCGGTCTCAATAAACCCGGGGGCGACGACGTTGCTCGTGATGCCACGCGCGCCGAGCTCGCGCGTAAGCGAACGGGCAAAGCCCACGAGCCCGCTCTTGGATGCCGAGTAGTTGACCTGACCCGCCGAACCATAAAGGCCCACCACGCTCGAGATCAGGATGATCCGGCCAAAGCGGGCACGAAGCATCCCCTTCGAAGCGCGCTTTACGACGCGGAACGTACCACCAAGGTTCGTGTCGACGACGCTGTCAAAGTCGTCCTCGCTCATGCGCATGAGCAGCATGTCACGGGTCACGCCCGCGTTGGCCACGAGCACCTCGATGGGGCCGAGCTGCTGCTCGACCTCGGTGAACGCGGCATCGACCGACGCCGCGTCTGTGACGTCGGCGCGAACGGTGAGCGCACCGGCCGGGCCCTCACCCGAACGGGCGGTCACGGCGACGCGATACCCGTCGGCGATGAAACGCTCGGCGATGGCATAGCCAATGCCTCGGTTGCCTCCGGTAACGAGAATGACGCGATCGGATGCCATGGTGTGCTGCTTTCTTCGGGGGCTGGGAGCAGATGCGGCCACGTAGCGCGCACTTTGCGGGCCCAGCCTAGTAACTGTTCAGGGTGTGGGTACCGGGCCCGCGCCGGGAATCCAGCATCCCGCGGGCGGCGTAGGCTGGATACACCGTGAAAACTCCGTCCGCCACCTCGCTGCCGCGCGCTCCGCGCGATGAATCGAGCGCGCGTTTTCGCAACTACGTCATCCTGATGGTCATCCGTGTGACCTGTTTCGCGCTGATGGTCCTCATCACTCCGTACGGTTGGTACACCTGGGTACTGGCAGTCGGCGCCGTGTTCCTGCCCTATATCGCCGTGATGATCGCGAATGTTGGATCAGGCCCACCGGTCAACGCGGCAGAGACCGCAAAGCTTTCGTTGTCGTCCACGCCCGACCCGGTCGCCGCGCCAGAGTCCGCCCCGCAGGTGATCCAGATCAGCGAGGCGACTCCCCCGCAGCCCGCACCGCGGCGCGAACCGGCATCCCCGGCGCCCCCGTCGTCAGGTTCCGGCCGAGTGTTCGAGGCTGGTCCTGCTGAGTCCCACACCCCCGAACCTGGCCAGCAGCCGCAGGAGGGCGAGCAGTCATGATCGGCGACGAGCTCGAAGATCGGCGATGCTCGCGTGCAGGATGCCGCGACACGGCCACGTGGGCAATCATGTGGCGCAATCCACGAATCCATGCCGCCGACCGCCGCAAGGTGTGGACCGCATGCGACGAGCACGTTGAGTTTCTATCGAATTACCTGCGCACCCGCGATTTTCCAGTCGAGGTTGCACCGTTTGAGGAGGCAGCGCTTTGAGCGCCCAGACGACACAACGCCCGGCGCCCGGCGCATCCACCCCGCCCCCGGCGGACGAACCGCGCACCGCCGCGCAGATCCGTCGTTCAAGGGTCATCCGGTGGACGTCGTACACGGCGCTCGCGGTCGTCTTCGCCATCCTCTGCGTGTACCTGTCGGACTGGCAGTTCTCTCGCAACGACGAGCGATCGGGTCAGCTCGAGCTCGTCGCCGATAACTATGACAAGGCGCCTGTGCCGTTGGCCGAGGTGCTGGGTGCCGATGGCACCTTCGACCCGTCCGATGAGTGGACGCCGGTGACGCTGTCTGGCGAGTACATCCCCGAAGACGAGGTGCTCGCGCGCAACCGTGCGCACGGCGGCACTTCGGCGTTCGAGGTGCTGGTGCCATTCCGTTTGGATGACGGCCGCGTGATCATCGTCAACCGCGGTTGGCTTCGCCCGGGAAGTACGCAGCCACTCCCCGACGTGATCCCGGCCCCGCCGACCGGCCATGCCGCGGTCGAGGTACGTCTGCGTCCCAGCGAGGGGCTTCCGCCCTCGGGGCGCTCGGCCCCCGAAGGCCAGGTGCCCACAATCCATCTGCCGAGCGTGGCGGAGGTCACCGGCCCCGACACGATCACGAGTGCCTACGGACTCCTTGTCTCTGAGACGCCCGCCACAGATCGCCCGAATGCTCCCGAGGCGCCCAGCGCCGACCCCGGCCCGCACCTGTCGTACGCAATCCAGTGGATCCTGTTCGCGCTCATGGGCTTCGTCTTCATCGGCTACGTGATCCGGACCGAAATCCGCCACAACCGTGAAGACGCCGCCGACGCGGCCGCGGCCGCTGCGGCCCGCGCCGCCGCAGGCGAGCCCGAGCCGGCAGCCCAAGCGCCCAAGTTGGCGATCATGCGCAAGTCGAAGCGCAAGCGTGACCGCGACTCGATCGACGAGGACGCCATCCTCGACGCGCAAGACAAATAACGCAAAAGCGCGGACTTCGAAACCCGAAGTCCGCGCCTAGCGGCGGTGCGATGAAGAGCTACGCAAGCTCGATGAGGTCGAGGTATTCGGCGTTCCAATGATCCTCAACGCCGTCAGGCAGGATCAACACGCGCTCAGGGTTGAGGGCCGCGACAGCGCCCTCATCGTGGCTCACGAGCACGACCGAGCCCTCGTAGTGCGCGAGCGCATCGAGGATCTCTTCACGAGAGGCCGGGTCGAGGTTGTTTGTGGGCTCATCGAGGAGCAACACGTTGGCCGATGACACCACGAGCGTCGCGAGCGACAACCGGGTCTTCTCGCCACCGGAGAGCACACCGGCTGGCTTCAGCACATCGTCACCGGTGAACAAGAACGATCCGAGCACCTTGCGGGCCTCGGTCGCCGTGATGTGGGGTGCTGCGGCAACCATGTTCTCGAGCACCGAGCGGTTGACGTCGAGGTTCTCGTGCTCCTGGGCGTAGTACCCGATCTTGAGCCCGTGACCGGGCTCCACCGCCCCGGTGTCGGACTTGTCGACGCCCGCCAAGATGCGCAGCAACGTCGTCTTGCCTGCACCGTTGAGGCCGAGCACAACAACTTTCGAACCGCGGTCGATCGCGAGATCAACATCGGTAAAGATCTCGAGCGAACCGTACGACTTCGACAGCCCGCGCGCCGACAGGGGCGTGCGCCCACATGCCGAAGGCTTCGGGAAGCGCAACTTCGCGACCCGCTCAACCTGACGCACGTCGTCAAGACCCGAGAGCATCTTCTCGGCACGCGCAACCATCTGGTGCGCCGCAGCGGCCTTCGAGGCCTTCGCGCCGAAGCGAGCAGCCTGCATCTGCAGCTGGGTTGCCTTCTTCTCGACGTTGACGCGCTCCTTCTTGCGGCGCTCCTCGTCGGCGGCACGCTGGCGCAAATAGTGCTTCCAGCCCATGTTGTAGACATCGATGATCTGCCGGTTGGCATCCAAATAGAACACGCGGTTGACGGTCTCGCCCACGAGCTCGACATCGTGACTGATCACAATGAGCCCGCCCTTGTAGTTCTTAAGAAACTCGCGCAGCCAAACGACGCTGTCCGCGTCGAGGTGGTTGGTCGGCTCATCAAGGATCATCGAGTCGGCATCCGAGAAGAGAATGCGGGCGAGCTCGATGCGGCGTCGCTGTCCACCCGAAAGGGTGCTCAGGGGCTGTTCGAGAATGCGGTCGGGCAACGAAAGGTTGTTCGCAATCGATGCGGCCTCGGCCTCAGCGGCATAGCCGCCGAGCGCTTCGAACCGCTCAGTGAGCGACCCATAGCGACGCATCGCGGCGGCTGCGACATCCGGATCGCTATCGCCCATGGCGATCGACGCCTCGTGCATGCCAATCGACAGCTGGCCGAGGCCGCGCGCGTCGAGAATGCGGGTGCGTGCAAGGTCTTCGGGGTTGCCACTGCGAGGATCCTGCGGCAGGTAGCCGATCTCGCCCGAGCTCTCAACCTTGCCGTCGGACGGCAGCAGGTCACCGGCGAGGACCTTGGTGAGCGTGGTCTTGCCGGCACCATTACGCCCGACAAGGCCCACCTTGTCGCCCGCGCTAACGCGGAACGAGACGTCCGCCATGAGTACGCGGGCGCCCACGCGGATTTCAAGATCGTGCACGGCAAGCACAGCAAACATCCGTTCAATAAGGAGGCAAGAAAAAGTTGACCGATGGTCAGCCTTCAAGTATAGGCGACACGCCGACGCTCAGATGTTCGAGCGAAACGGATGCCGCATCCCCCGCCGCGCGCCGGGCGCACACGAAGACGCGCTCGGCGTCGGGTGACCTCGCTCAGACCCGCGTTTCGGCCGCGTGCCCGAGGCGCAGCCCCGGGATGAGTGCGACGACCGCAAGCACGGCCGAGATGAGAAACACGGCGGTGAACCCCGCCCCGGTACTGGCCAGCGCGGTGAAGACGACGCCCATGATCGCCATCGTCGAGGCGGAGCCGATCGAGTCCGAGATTGAGAGCGCCGACGAGTTGAACCCCTGGTTTTGGGGTGCCGAGTACGCAAGCGTGAGCACGGTCAGGCGCGGATACATGAGGCCCATTCCGAGGCCTGACAGCGCCCATCCACCGATCATCACCGCGGGCGGCAGCTGAAGCGCCGCCGTCGCCGCCGCAATAATCACGGCCGCAAACAACAGGCTCGACCCGATCACTGCGATGCGCGTGTTGCCGACACGATCGCCGAAGCGGCCCTGCAGCTCTGCCGCGAGGGCCCACGTGAGCGCACCCGCCGTGAGCCCGAGGCCCGCCCAGGTCGGCGAGAAGTCGTACTCGTCGATGAGGAGGTACGGGATGTAGATCTCGGCACCGAAGAGCGACCCGGCGATCAGCCCGCGCATCAGCACAACACTCGGCAGCCCGCGCCCGGCAACCAGCGCGCGTCGCGGCAGGAGCGGCCGGATCGCGAGCGCCATCGCTGTGAGCGACACCACCACACCCACCCACGCCCACTGGCCGAACTCGCCCGAAAGGCTCAGCACCAGGGCACTGGATGCCACGACCACCGCAAGCGCCAGGCGCTTCGCCGTGCCGCCACCGGTCGGGTCGTCGGTGTGTAGGTCACGGCCGCGAAGGCGGACGAAGACCATGACGAACGCGCAGACGGTCAACGCCGCGACGCCGAGGAAGACCCAGCGCCAGTGCAGGTACTCGGTCACCGCGCCCGCAAGGAACGGCCCGATCAACGATGGAATCACCCAGGCTGCCGAGAACGCCGCGAACACGCGCCCGTGCAGCTCGGACGGAAACACGCGCGCGACGATCACATACAACGACACTGTCTGCCCGCCGACGCCAAGCCCCTGAATGAGACGCCCGGCAACCAGCATCGGCATGGATGTCGCAACCCCCGCGATCAGCAGGCCAATCACAAACAGCAGCACGGCCGCCGTCAGCGGCTTGATCGGACTCGAACGGTCAGCCCACGCACCGGCCGCGACCATGCCAATGACACTGGTCGCGAGGGTGCCCGCGAAAGCGACGGCGTAGAGGGCCGCGCCATCCAGTTCGTCGCTGACGACCGGCATCACCGTCGTCACGGCGAGCGACTGCAGCGCGGCAAGAAAGACGAGCGCGACCGCGCCGATGGTCACGGGCGCATAGCTCCCGCGCCAGACGGACGACGGCGCTTGTGCGTTCAGCGCACTCACTTGGCGAGCAGAGCGCCGGCGCGCTCGACAGCTTCGCGCAGCACCTCGGGCGAACACCCGAAGTTAATGCGCACATGCCCGTTGCCCTCGGGCCCGAAGTTGGGCCCCTGGTTGAAGGCAACCTTGGCTTCGGTCAAGATACGCTCGGCCGGGTCGTCGCCCCAACCGAGCGCGCTGAGGTCAACCCAGGCAAGGAACCCGGCATCGGGCATCCGGTAGCGGGCACCGGGCAGGTGCTCTTCGAGCAGTTCGCCCAGGAGCCGGCGGTTCTCATCGAGCGCCGCGAGCAGGCTGTCGAGCCACTCATCGCTTTCGGGCGCGAAGGCCGCCACCGCGGCAAGCGCACCGAACAGGCCCGTGCGCCACTCCACCTCGGGAGGAAGGTCGGCAACGATCTGGGTCGGGCCGTCGGAGGCGGTAATGATCAGCGCGCACTTGAGACCCGCCAGGTTGAACGCCTTGCTGGCGCTCGTGATCACGTAGCCGACGCGGGCTGCGGCATCCGACGCACTGATAAACGGTGTGAAGGTGACGCCCGGCTGTGTGGACGGCGAGTGGATCTCGTCGCTGACGACCGTCGCGCCGAAGCGCTCGGCGATTTCGGCCAATGCGGCGAGGCTCTCACGCGAATGTACGGTGCCGGTCGGGTTGTGTGGGTTGCAGAGCAAAATTGAGCGCGCGCCCGCGGCGAAGGATGCCTCGATCCCGGCGAGATCGAGCTCCCAGCCGGTGCCGTTGTCGATGAGGGGAACGCGATCGACGACTCCCCCGGCCTCGACGATGCACATATCGAAGGGCGGGTAAACGGGCGGGTTCGTGATGACGCGATCGCCGGGCTTGATCACCTGGCGGAGCACCTCGACGACACCCATCATCACGTCGCAGGTGGTGCGGATGCGGTCGGGATCGACGGTCCAGCCGAAACGGCGCTGCGCGAACGCGGTATATGCCTCCCGAATGCCGGGCTGCGGCGGCGTGTAGCCGGTGTCGCCGAGCTCAACCGCGCGCGCAAGCACGGCGCTGATCGCCGGAGCCAGCGGAAAGTCGGTTTCGGCGACGAACAGCGGCAACACATCCGCATCGTGCGTGCGCCATTTGGTGCTCGACCGCTGTCGGAGTTGGTCGATGGGCAATGCTTTCAACGGGAGTGCGCTCACCCATCAAGTTTAGCTGTCCGGATGCGCTGGTCGAGGGGCGCCGTCGCGCGGCGACACATGCTGGTTGCCGCGCCTTGAGCTCAGCCGCAAAACGAGTGTTGCCCCGCACCACAAGGGCACGGGGCAACACTCAATAACTCTGACAGACCCGCGCAATTACGGGTCCGCGGTGCTTGGCTAGATCGCGAAGCCGAGGGCGCGCATCATTTCGCGGCCATCGTCGGTGATCCGCTCAGGGCCCCACGGCGGCATCCACACCCAGTTAATGCGGAAGCGATCGACAACCGCGTCGAGCGACTGTGCGGTCTGCTCTTCGATCACGTCGGTCAGCGGGCAACCGGCGCTTGTGAGGGTCATGTGAATGACCAGCGCGTCGTTCTCTTCGTCCCAGCTGAGGTCGTAGATGAGGCCGAGATCAACAACGTTGATGCCGAGCTCGGGGTCCATGACCTCTTTCAGGGCCTCCTGAACCTCGTCGTACCTCTCGGGTGCAAGTGTGACGGTCATGATTCCAGCCTAAACCGCTGCGTCAGCAGTGGCGTTGGATTCGTTCGCCGATTCTGACTTACCGTCTTCGAGGAAGCGGTCGTAGCCCTCTTCTTCGAGGCGGTCGGCGAGCTCTGCGCCACCCGACTCAACGAGGCGACCCGCAACCATCACGTGCACGAAGTCCGGCTTGATGTAGCGAAGGATGCGCGTGTAGTGCGTGATGAGGAGCAACCCGAGGCCGGTGTTCTCCTTGGCGCGGTTAACACCCTCAGAGACGACCTTGAGCGCGTCGACGTCGAGGCCCGAGTCGGTCTCATCGAGCACCGCGAACTGGGGGCGGAGCAGCTCGAGCTGCAGAATCTCGTGGCGCTTCTTCTCGCCACCGGAGAACCCCTCGTTCACACCGCGCTCACCGAACTTCGGGTCCATGCGGAGGTTCGACATGGCGCCCTTGACGTCCTTGATCCAGGTGCGGATCGGGGGCGCTTCGCCATCGACGGCGGTCTTCGCGGTGCGCAGGAAGTTTGTGACCGAGATACCTGGAATCTCGACCGGGTACTGCATCGCGAGGAACAAGCCCGCCCGCGCACGCTCGTCAACGGTCATCTCGAGCACGTCGACGCCGTCGAGCGTGATGGTTCCGCCCGTGACCTTGTACTTCGGGTGACCGGCGATCGTGTACGCCAGCGTCGACTTGCCCGAGCCGTTGGGGCCCATGATCGCGTGGGTCTCACCCTTGCGCATGGTCAGGTTCAGGCCGTTCAAAATTTCGGTGTCGCCAGCATCGGTCTCAACCGAAACCGACAGGTCTTTGATCTCAAGCACAGACATGAGTCACACTTCCTTGGTCTTTGTGTGGTCGATCATGACGTCGTTGCCGACGATTTCAACCACGAATACTGGAACCGGCTCGTAGGCCGGGAGGTTCTGAGGGATGCCGGTGGTCAGCGAAAACTGCGAACCGTGAGCCCAGCACTCGAGCAGGTCGTCTTCGACGAACCCTTCCGAGAGCGAGACCTCACCGTGCGTGCAGGTGTCGCCAATGGCGTGCACAACACCCTGCGAGTCGAGCACGACGGCGATGGGTACGCCGCCAATCACGACCCGCTTCGCGGTGTTCTCTTCGAGATCTGAAAGCGCGCAGGCACGCGTCGCGCTCATCGGGCACCCTCGTCGCCGGCGGCGTCGAGCTCTGCTTCGATCGCTGCGGTCAGCTCTGCCTCAAGCTCAGCAACACCGATACGGTTCACGATCTCGTTGAGGAATCCGCGCACCACAAGGCGACGTGCATCTGCCTCGGGAATGCCGCGAGCCTGCAGGTAGAACAGCTGCTCGTCGTCGAAACGACCGGTCGCGCTCGCGTGACCGGCGCCACGAATGTTGCCGGTCTCGATCTCGAGGTTGGGGATCGAGTCGGCGCGTGCGCCGTCAGTCAGGAGCAGGTTGCGGTTGGCTTCGTACGAGTCGGTGCCAGTGGCATCCGGACCAATCAACACGTCACCGATCCAGACGCTCCGTGCGTCCTTGCCCTGCAACGCGCCCTTGTAGAGCACGTCACCACGGGTGTATTCGCCCTTGTGGTGCAGGTAGACCTGGCTCTCGAGGTGCTGGCCAGCGTCGCCGAAGCTCAGGCCGAACATTTCGCCCTCAGACCCCGTGCCCGAAAGCTCAAGGGTGGGGTTCACGCGCACAAGACCGCCGCCGAGGCTCACGACCACGTGACGGAGGTACGCATCGCGGTCGACACGAGCCTGGTGAGCCGAGGCGTGGATCGCGTCGTCGTCCCAACGCTGCACGGTCACGACACGAAGTCGTGCACCGTCGCGAACGATGATCTCAACGTTCTGCGCGTAGTTTGCGCTCCCGGTGTGCTCGAGGATGATGGTGGCCTCGGACTGCGGCATTGCCTCGATCAAGAACTGCGCGTTCGCATGGCGGCCGGCACCCGTGCCGTGGATGCGCACGCGCATCGGCTCGGCGATTGCCTCGCCTGCGGGAATGCGCAGGTGGATGGCGTCGGGCGACTGCTTCCACGCGATAGCGCTGACGATGTCTTCGGGCATGAAGAACTCGCCGCGGACGGGAGCCTCAATACCGATGGACTCGATGCGCGTTACCGCGGGAACCTCGAACTCGTACGTGACGGCCGGCTCGGCGCCGGCGTCAGGTGCCTCGTCGACGAACAACGGGGCAATCCGAGCGACCGGTGTGTGCTTCCAATTGACTTCACGCCCGCCGGGGGTACCGAAGTCGGCGGGGTCAAATGAACGCAGGCGCTCGGAGCGCGTTTGCACAGGAATTTCTGCCTCCGAGCTCTGTGCAGCTGGCTCGGTGGCTTCGATGACGGAACTCACTATCCGACAGATCCTTCCATGCCCATTTCGATGAGCTTGTTCAGCTCGAGGGCATACTCCATTGGCAACTCGCGGGCGATGGGTTCGATGAATCCGCGCACAATCATTGCCATTGCTTCGTCTTCTGCAAGGCCGCGGCTCTGCAGGTAAAACAGCTGTTCGGCACTGACCTGCGACACCGTCGCCTCGTGACCGAGCTCGACGTCATCGACACGGATGTCGATCGCCGGGTACGTGTCAGAGCGCGAGATCGAGTCGATCAGGAGCGCGTCGCAACGCACGGTGTTCGCCGCGTGGTGCGCATTTGGCTCGACGCGGACTTCACCACGGTAAGCGGAGCGACCACCACCACGTGCAATCGACTTCGAGATGATCGACGACTGCGTGTAGGGCGCCATGTGGATCATCTTCGCGCCGGTGTCCTGGTGCTGCCCGGGGCCCGCGAACGCGACCGAGAGGGTCTCGCCCTTGGCGTGCGCACCGGTGAGGAAGATCGCCGGGTACTTCATAGTGACCTTGGAGCCGATGTTGCCGTCAACCCACTCCATGGTTGCGCCCTCGTGCGCAATTGCGCGCTTGGTGACGAGGTTGTACACGTTGTTTGACCAGTTCTGGATCGTCGTGTAGCGGACGCGAGCGCCCTTCTTCACGATGATCTCGACGACGGCCGAGTGCAGCGAGTCGCTCTTGTAGATCGGCGCCGTGCAACCCTCGATGTAGTGCACATACGAGTCTTCGTCGGCGATGATCAGGGTGCGCTCGAACTGCCCCATGTTCTCGGTGTTGATGCGGAAGTATGCCTGCAGCGGGATCTCGACGTGCACGCCCTTGGGAACGTAGACGAACGAGCCGCCCGACCACACCGCGGTGTTCAGCGCCGCGAACTTGTTGTCGCCCGACGGGATGACGGTGCCGAAGTACTCCTTGAAGATCTCGGGGTGCTCCTTGAGTGCAGTGTCGGTGTCAAGGAAGATGACACCCTGCTGCTCGAGGTCTTCGCGGATCTGGTGGTACACGACCTCAGACTCGTACTGTGCGGCGACGCCGGCGACGAGGCGCTGACGCTCTGCTTCGGGGATGCCGAGGCGCTCGTACGTATTACGAATCTCTTCGGGGAGGTCTTCCCACGACTGCGCCTGCTTCTCAGTCGAGCGCACAAAGTATTTGATGTTGTCGAAGTCGATCCCGCTGAGGTCTGCGCCCCACGTCGGCATCGGCTTGCGGCCAAACAGTTGGAGGGCCTTCAGGCGACGCTCCAGCATCCATTCCGGTTCGCTCTTGAGCGCCGAAATGTTGCGGACAACCTGCTCGCTGAGCCCGCGCTTCGCGCTCTGGCCCGCGGCATCGCTATCTGACCACCCAAATTCATAGACGCCAAGGCTATCTAGCTCAGGTCGGTCGATCAGCACATCAGACATGACTCACCCTCTCCATTTTGGCCACAACGGTGTCATCCGCCCCAGCAACGCGACTCTGCACCCAAGCGGGTACAGCTCTTGCTTGCTGACGTGGGCCACTCAGAGGCGCTGTCTTACGCGCCTACACTGTTGAGAGCATGTGCGCGTGAGAGCGCCTGCTACCCAACCCCTTGATTCTACAGGTTTCCGCCCCGGCAGGGCTCAAGCATTGCTGGACGCGGACGAGGAGGCCTTGCAATGCCCGGTACCACCGTGAGCCCGACGACACGATCGATGCGCGGGGCCACCTCCCGCATCCCCGGCTCATTGCGGGGCTGGGCCTGGGCGTCATTCGTTTCGCAGGCGCTGATCATTGCCACGGGCGGTGCGGTGCGCCTCACCGGCTCGGGACTCGGCTGCCCCTCATGGCCCACGTGCACGCCTGAATCGCTGATTCCCACCGAAGAACTCACCTGGCACAGCATGATCGAGTTCGGCAACCGCCTGATGACCGGCGTGGTCGGCATCATTGCCCTCGTTGTCATCATCCTGCTCGTTCGCACCGGCGTCGCCCGCGCGCGCCGCGACCTGTGGGTACTCGGCGTCATCGTCGGCTCGGGCGTGATTGCCCAGGCACTCGTGGGGGGCGTCACCGTCTGGACGGGCTTGAACCCCTTCATCGTCGGGTTCCACTACGTCTCATCGCTGCTGCTGGTGTGCGTGTGCGCCGCATTCATTGTGCGGATGAACGAGCCAGGCGGCGCCCGCACGCTTGCCGTGCCGCGCTGGTATGCAGGGCTCACCCACTTCACGACCTTCGTGCTCGCCGTCTCAATCGCCTTCGGCGTGCTGACCACCGGTGCCGGCCCGCACTCGGGCGACGTGGAATCCGGCCGCAACGGCTTCGATGCCGCGCTGCTCGAACACGTGCACGCGTGGCCCGGATACGCACTGCTCGTGTTGACGATCGTGCTCGTGACCGTGGCATCCGCTTCGGACTTGCGCACGCGCAATTGGGGCATCGCGTTGCTCGCGATCCAGCTCGTGCAGGTTGCGGTTGGGCTCTACCAGGCCCGCAACGGCCTGCCGCCGCTCGCGGTTGGTGTGCACATGGTGCTCGCGGCGCTGACCGCAGGCGCGATGACGGTGTTCATTCTGCGCATGAAGCGCCCGGCGGATGCCGTGGCCGGGGCGGACGCTGACGCGCCAGCGTCGGTTTCGGCTTCTGCTTAGTTTCGGCGTTGCCGCTGCGCGCCGGCGACACTAACTCAGGAAAACCTGAAACCACCGCGCCAGCACCCCTGCAATCACGCGGGTCAGGATGCCGGAGCCCCCAGTTTTCCTGAGTTAGTGCTGCTACGAGCCCGCCTTGTGGCCCGGCCGGCGCCAGGCTCGCGTTGCCGACAGGTAGCAGGCCGGCAACGACGCGTGTGCCGTACGACGCTGGCCGCTGCCGTACTGTTCCGGGCCAGACCGCTCCCCTTGGACGCGCTCCCCTGGCCAGACTGCTCCCGGCCGCGCTGATCTTGGCCACGCGCTATCGCGACCAACCGCCCCAACTGCCCCAGCCGCCGGCGACACTCACTCAGGAAAACCTGACACCGCCGCGCCATCACCCCCGCGATCACGCGGGTCGGGATGCCGGAGCCCCCAGTTTTCCTGAGTTAGTGCTGCCGCGGGCCCGCCTTGCCGCTCGGTTCGCGCTGCCGACAGGCAGCAGGCGGCAACGACACGTCTACCGTCCGGCGCTGGCCGCTGCCGCTCTGTTCTGGGCCAGACCGCTCCCGGCTGCTGTGACTTCGACAACTGATGCGCGACAAGTGACGCGCGAAAAGCAATGCGTGAAAGCCGGCTCCGGTCAGCCCTCGATAATCCGTAGCGAGCCGGCAGGGCACGACGCGACGGCTTCCTCGACCGCTGCGCGATCCGCTTCATCGAACCGCTCGCTCGAGATGGTCATGACGCCGTCGTGCCCGACTTCGAAGCGAGTCGAATCGATCGACTCGCAGATTCCCATTCCGACGCATCGTCCGCGATCGACGACGACCTTCATGCGCCGATCGCCTGACGCCGACGAGCCCGCTCAGGCATGCTGGATGGTTGTTCAGAAATTCTCATGACGCGTTCCTTCGTGCGTTTGTGATCGGGACATCAATGAGCGGCGGGCGCGACGGGCCCGTCAGTGCGACCGTGCCGGCAGGTGCTTCGGCCCGTGGATGAAGTCACTCCGCAGGTAATCGGGTTCACCGATTTTGAGGTCGGGCATGCGCGTCAGTATCTGCGAGAACAGCGCCCGCAGCTGCGCTTTGGCCACGTTGTTGCCGAGGCAGTAGTGCACCCCGCCACCACCGAACCCGACGTGACCCCGCGATTCGCGCTGCAAATCGAAGCGATCGGCATCGGCCCAGACCTCTTCGTCGCGGTTGCCCGAGCAATAGAAGATCACGAGCTTGTCGCCCTCGCTGATCTGCTGTCCCCGCAGCTCAACATCGCGGGTGGCCGATCGTGCGAACTCGATCACCGGGGAGGAGTACCGCACAAACTCGTCGATCGACTTCATAATGCGCCGATCGAAGTCCTCCATCAGCCATGCCCGCTGGTCGGGGTTGCGGTCAAAAGCAATCGCGGTGCTCGAAGTGGTCTGCTTGGTCGTGTCGTTCCCCGCCACGCTGAGGAGCAACATCACCGACCCGATCTCATCGGCGTCAAGCGGACGACCGTCAGGCTCAAACTGGGCGAGCGCCGTGGCGATGTCGTCGGCCGGGTGCCTCCGCCGGTGGTCCACGATGTCGACACCGATGCTCGTGAGTATCCCGACCTGCTGCATCACGAACTGTTTGTGGCTCACACCCTCTGTCATGAACTCCGGATCAAGCGCACCCATCGCGGCGTCGCCTGCGTGTGCAAACGCTTCGACCTGACTTTCGGGCACGCCGACCAGGTCGGCCACCGTCAGCATCGGGAGGCGAGCCGATACCTCGGTGACGAAGTCGAAGTCACCGATGCCCTGCACGCGGTCAACAATCTGTTCGGCGCGTTCGTTGATCTTTTCGCTCAACTGCGCCACAGCCTTTGGCGTAAAAGCCGCGCTCATGATCTTGCGGTACTGCGTATGGTCGGGCGGATCCATTGACAGGAAGGTCGAAGCCCGCGGCCTCGTCCAATCGATCGCACGGAACCCCTGCCCGCCGCGCCTCAAATCTGAGCTGTACGTCTCGTGATCTTGGCTGATCGCGGTGACGTCTTCGTTCTTCGTGATGGCCCAGAAGCCGGCATCCTGAAACTGCTCGGGTACTTCAGGCGCATGTCGCGGCGGATGCCAGCTGACCGGCGCTTCTTCGCGAAGCCGCGAAAACGACTCGTCCCGCTCGCTGAAGCTCTTGTTCCAAAACTCGTCCGAACTGATGTCGACATCTGTCGTCACCTCGTGCGCTGTGCGGAACCTACCGGGTAGTCGATCGCGGCCATTCACGTGCCTACTTTCACTTCATTGTGAGTAAGGCACCCGCGGATCTGGTGCGCACGCGGGTGATTGGGCCAATCTAGGGCGACGGCGCCGGTTGCGGCAAGAGCCGGACAGCTTCCCACCACCGACGAGGGCGTGCGATACATTCGCGATGTGACCGTTGCCGTTCATGGTGCGGCCCCGATTCCACAGGGAGCACAAGCATGCAGCAGCGAACACTTGGCACGCAGGGACTCGTCGTCTCGGCAATTGGATACGGCTCGATGGGGATCTCGGCGGCCTATGGTCCCGGTGACGCAACCGGCGGCGCAGAAGCGATTCGCAAGGCGCATGAGCTCGGCGTGACCCATTTCGACACTGCCGAGATGTACGGCTGGGGCGAAAACGAGCAGATTGTCGGAAGGGCCATCGCGCCATTTCGCGACGAAGTGACCGTAGCCACCAAGTTCGGGTTCACTCGCCCCAATCTTGGCGTCGACAGCCGGCCTAGCCACATTCGCGAGGTCATCGATGCGAGCCTCCAACGGCTCGGCGTCGATCACATCGACCTCGTGTACCAACACCGTTTCGATCCGGGAGTCCCGATCGAAGACGTCGCCGGCACGGTGGGCGAGTTCATCACCGCCGGCAAGGTGAAGTATTTCGGGCTGAGCGAAGCGGGCGAGACAACTCTTCGTCGCGCCCATGCCGTGACACCCGTCACCGCACTGCAGACCGAATACTCACTGTTCGAGCGAGACGTCGAACGCCTATTCCCGGTGCTGCGCGAGCTCGGCATCGGGTTCGTTGCGTACTCGCCGCTCGGGCGCGGGTTTCTCACCGGCGCTGCGGTACCCGCCGCAGAGTATGGCCCGCAAGACATGCGGCGTGCCGACCCCCGCTGGCAGCCGGGCAACTTTGAGTCGAATGAGCTCGCGATTGGGCAACTTGCGTCGCTCGCTTCTGAGAAGGATGCCAGTGTCGCCCAGGTTGCGCTGGCCTGGTTGCTCAGCCGTGCCGACGACGTGGTGCCAATCCCCGGCACGCGCAAGGTCGCGCGCGTTACCGAGAACGTGCGGGCCGCGGAAGTACAGCTCGATTCGGCGGACCTCGCCCGAATCGACCAGATTCTCCCCACTGGTGGTCGGGGAGACCGCTACGTGGCGAGCATGCTCCCGGCCTGGGTGTAGCGACGCTAACTCAGGAAAAACCCTGAACCGCTCTCAGTTGATCAGAACGGGAGCAGCGGGTCGATCGCAATCGCGACGAAGAGCAACGTCAGGTAGGTGATCGAGCTGTGGAAGACGCGCATCGGCGAGGGCTCGAGACCGCGCACAGCGCGGGAGTAGAGCACGTGCGACTCGACGACGAACCAACCGCCGAACACCACGGCCGAGGCCGTGTAGACGATCCCCATGCCGGCGACGGGGATGAGCACGAGCGAGCACGCGAGCGTGGCCCAGGCGTAAATGATGACTTGGAGGCCGACCGCGGGTGCCCCGCGGGTCACGCCAAGCATCGGCACGGAGGCCGCGGCGTAGTCAGTCTTGTACTTCATCGACAGCGGCCAGTAGTGCGCGGGGGTCCAGAGGAACACCAGAACGAACAGGATGATCGGGGCCAGGCTGATCGACCCGGTGACCGCGGTCCAACCAATGAGCACGGGGAAGCAACCCGCGATCCCACCCCAAATAATGTTCTGCTCGGTGCGGCGCTTGAGGATCATGGTGTAAATCACGACGTAGAAGAAGATGGCCGCGACCGACAGCAGCGTCGTCAGCCAGTTCGTAGTGAACCAGAGCCACACCGTCGAGACGACGGCGAGCACCCACGAGAAGATCAGTGCCGCGCGGGGCGAAATCTCGCCCGTCACGATCGGCCGATTCTCGGTGCGCTTCATGTGCGCATCCATGTCGCGGTCGAGATACATGTTGAACGATGCCGCAGAGGCCGCACTCAGCGCCCCGCCGATGACGGTTGCGAGCACCAGAAGCGGGTTCGGGAATGCGCCCGCAGCCAAAATCATGACCGGAACCGTCGTCACGAGCAGCAGCTCAAGCACCCGCGGCTTCGTCAGCGTGACGTATGCACGGATGGTTCGCCCCACCGAACGGGGATGCACGGGCTGAGTTCCCTCGTCTGAGACGTGGGCGCTCGGCGTGGTTTTGGTATTCATCGTCCCCTGCTTCTGAGTCCCCGACAGTCTACGTCATAGGCAACGACCAGCTTTCTGGAGACGTGCGGGGCCGGGCCGGCCGGCCCGGCCGTGCCTGCGGCAACGCGGACGACACGACACAAACGCCCGCAGGGGCAGAACGCGTGCGGACCTGATGCCAGGGGCATCCACTGGTTAGGATTGTGTGTGATTGGCCCCCGGAGGCCTGCACGCTCTTGTGCGCATGAATCGAAAGGCGACCCGGTGTCAGAACTGCAGTGGGAAAAGATCGACGAGAAGGCTGTCGACACAGCACGAGTCTTGGCGGCAGACGCTGTCGAGAAGGTGGGCAATGGCCACCCCGGAACAGCAATGAGCCTGGCCCCGGCCGCATATCTGCTCTACCAGCACGTGCTTCGTCATGACCCCGCCGACACTCACTGGATCGGTCGCGACCGCTTCGTGCTCTCGGTTGGGCACTCGTCGCTCACCCAGTACATTCAGCTCTACCTCGGCGGGTTCGGACTCGAACTTGAAGACCTCGAGGCGCTCCGCACCTGGGGTTCGAAGACCCCCGGTCACCCCGAGTACGGCCACACCGACGGCGTCGAGATCACGACCGGTCCCCTGGGCCAGGGTCTCGCCTCTGCCGTTGGCTTCGCCTACGCGGCCCGCTACGAGCGCGGCCTGTTCGACCCGGAGGCCGCTGCGGGCACGAGCCCGTTCGACCACTTCGTCTACGCCATCGCGGGCGACGGCGACCTGCAGGAGGGCGTGACGGCTGAGGCATCCTCGCTCGCTGGCCATCAGCAGCTCGGCAACCTGATCGCGATCTACGACTCGAACCAGATCTCGATCGAAGACGACACCAACATTGCGTTCACCGAGAACGTCCAGCAGCGCTACGAAGCCTACGGCTGGCAGGTGCTGACGGTTGATTGGAAGAAGACCGGCCTGTACGTCGAAGACGTTGCAGAGCTGCACGCGGCAATCGAGGCCGCCAAGGGCGAGACCGTCAAGCCCACGCTGATCATTCTCAAGACGATCATCGGATGGCCCTCCCCCGGCAAGCAGAACACCGGAAAGATCCACGGCTCGGCCCTCGGAACCGACGAGCTCGCGGCAACCAAGAAGGTGCTCGGCTTCGACCCGGAGCGCGCATTCGTGGTCGACGAGGACGTCATCGCGCACACACGTCAGCTGACGGAACGCGGCGCAGCCGCGCACGCCACGTGGCAGGTCGCGTTCGACGCATGGGCCGCCGCCAACCCCGAACGCAAGGAACTCTTCGACCGTCTCGAGGCCCACGCGCTTCCCGACGATGTCGCATCGGTGCTCCCGACGTTCGAACCCGGCAAGGCCGTCTCAACTCGCGCCGCATCGGGCACCGTCCTCGGCGCGCTCGGCAGCGTGCTGCCCGAGTTGTGGGGCGGATCGGCCGACCTGGCCGACTCGAACCTGACCACGATCAAGGGCGGCGCTTCGTTCATCCCGAGCGAGCACTCGACCCACGAGTGGTCGGGCAACCCCTACGGCCGGGTCCTCCACTTCGGCATCCGCGAGCACGCGATGGCGGCGATCGTGAACGGCATCGTGCTGCACGGCCCCACCCGCGCATTCGGCGGCACGTTCCTGATCTTCAGCGACTACATGCGCCCGGCCGTCCGTCTGGCCGCGCTCATGAACGTGCCGAGCATCTTCGTCTGGACGCACGACTCGATCGCGCTCGGTGAAGACGGCCCGACCCACCAGCCGATCGAACAGCTTGCCTCGCTGCGCGCCATCCCGAACCTGAACATGGTTCGCCCGGGTGATGCCGCCGAGACTGCCACCGCGTGGCTCGAGATCCTGCGTCGCCGCGGTGGCCCGACCGGCATCGCGCTCACCCGCCAGAACATCCCGGTGTTCGAGCGTGGCGTGGGCGAGGCATCCGGAGACGTCTTCGCCTCGGCTGAGGGCGTCGCCCGCGGCGCCTACATCCTGGCTGAGGCAGCGAACGGCACCCCCGATGTGATCCTGATCGCAACGGGCTCCGAGGTGCAGCTGGCCGTCGAGGCTCGCACGCGCCTCGCCGCCGAGGGCGTGCAGGCTCGTGTCGTCTCGGCTCCGTGCCTCGAATGGTTTGACGAGCAGGATGCCGCTTACCGCGAGCACGTGCTGCCCGCCGCCGTGACCGCTCGCGTCTCGGTCGAGGCCGGCATCTCGATGCCGTGGCGCGGCATCGTCGGCGACCGCGGTCGTTCGATCTCGATCGAACACTTCGGTGCCTCGGCAAGCTTCGAGACCCTGTTTGAAAAATTCGGCATCACGACCGACGCAGTCGTGGCCGCAGCACACGAGGTGCTCGGCTAACCGCCGGGCCACAAGGAGGCAGCAATGACCACCCCAACCGCCCAGCTTTCACAGGCCGGCGTCAGCATCTGGCTCGACGACCTCTCGCGTGAACTCATTGAAACCGGCAACCTCGCCGCGTTCATCACCAACCGCAACGTCGTTGGCGTCACGACAAACCCGACGATCTTCGCCGGCGCGCTGACCAACGGCAAGTACTACGCCGCGCAGATCGCCGAGCTCGCCGCAGCGGGAGTCGAAGCGGCCGATGCCGTCTTCAGCATCACAACCGACGACGTCCGCGCGGGCTGCGACATCCTTCGCCCGGTCTACGACGCGAGCGGGCACGTCGACGGCCGCGTCTCGATCGAGGTCTCACCCGACCTCGCACACAGCACCGAAGAGACCGTCGCGCAGGCGAAGGCACTCGCGGCAACGGTCGATCGTGACAACGCCCTCATCAAGATCCCTGCGACCCTCGCCGGGATCCCCGCGATCGAGGAGTGCATCGCCGCCGGCATCAGCGTCAACGTCACGCTGATCTTCAGCCTGCAGCGTTACCGCGAAGTCATCGATGCGTACCTCAGCGGCCTCCGCCGCGCACAGGCCGCTGGCATCGACATCTCGGGCATCCACTCGGTTGCATCGTTCTTCGTGTCGCGCGTTGACACCGAGCTCGATGCACGCCTCGACGCCATCGGCGGCGACGCGGCCGAGGCACTCAAGAGCAAGGCCGGGCTCGCCAACGCGCGGCTGGCCTACGAGCTCTTCGAGCAGTCGTTCGCAACCGACGAGGCGAAGGCATTGTTGGATGCCGGAGCCAACCTGCAGCGCCCCCTCTGGGCATCGACCGGCGTCAAGAACCCTGACCTGCCCGACACGCTGTACGTCACCGAGCTCGTCGCACCGGGGGTCGTCAACACGATGCCCGAGAAGACGCTCGAGGCGACCTTCGACCACGGCGTTATCACCGGCGACACCATCACCCCGAACTACGCCGGCTCGCACGCCGTGCTGGCAGAGCTCGCGGCGCTGGGCGTCAGCATCGACGACGTCACCCAGAAGCTTGAAGACGAGGGCGTGGCGAAGTTCATCGTCTCGTGGCACGAGATGCTCGCAACCGTTACCAGCGCACTCGAAGGGGCAAGGGCTTAGTCATGAGCTTTGAGATTCACGTCAGCGGCGCGCCGAAAGCAGCGGTCGAGGCAGTTGTGCCCGGCCTCGTCGCCGAGATGGTGGCCACCGGCCTGACCGCGGCAGATTCGTCGCTGTGGGGGCCCGAGGTGGAGGCGGAGGCATCCATTCGTCTTGGCTGGCTGCAAGCCGTCTCGGTGTCGCGGCCGCTCGTTGCCGAAATCGTGGCGCTGCGTGAATCTCTTGCGGCAATTGGGGTCGACCGCGTGGTCCTCGCGGGCATGGGCGGTTCGTCGCTCGCCCCCGAGGTCATCACCGAGACCGCTGGGGTCGAGCTGACCGTGCTCGATTCCACGTCGCCCGGCCAGGTGCTCGCCGCACTCGACGGTGGGCTCGAGCGCACCGTGCTCGTGGTTTCGTCGAAGTCGGGTTCGACCGTCGAGACCGACTCGCAGCGGCGCACGTTCGAGGCCGCATTCAGCGACCTCGGCATCGATCCCGCCGAGCGCATCGTTGTCGTCACCGACCCCGGTTCAGATCTCGACACACTCGCAACAGAGGCCGGATACCGCGTGTTCCGCGCCGACCCGAACGTGGGCGGCCGCTACTCCGCCCTCACCGCCTTCGGTCTCGTGCCGTCGGGCCTTGCCGGCGCGAATATCGCCGAACTGCTCGACGAGGCAGACGCAACCCTGCTCGAAGTCGCAATCGACAGCCCGTCGAACCCGGCACTCATGCTGGCCGCGGCCATCGTCGGCGCGCCGGGCGCCACCCCTCGCCGCGACAAGCTCGGCCTCGTCGTCGACGGTTCGCACCTCGTGGGGCTGCCCGACTGGATCGAACAGCTCATCGCCGAATCGACGGGCAAGCATGGCACCGGCATCCTGCCCGTCGTGTTGTTGCCCGTTTCGCCGGAACTGCAGGGCGAGCTTCCGTCCGACATGCAGATCGTGCGTTTCGTGGATGACGCCGTGCACTTTCGGATGCGCGAGCACCACCCCGGCGAGATTCTCGTGAGCGGCACGCTCGGCGCCCAGTTCATTGTGTGGGAGTACGCGACCGCGATTGCTGGTCGCCTGCTCGGGATTAACCCATTCGACCAGCCCGATGTCGAATCTGCCAAGGTCGCCGCGCGAGGCCTGCTTGATGCGCGCCCCGCGCAGGGCGAGCCCGCATTCGTCGAGCAGGGCGTTGAGGTACGGGTCTCGAACCCGGCACTCGCCGCCAGCGGCACCATCGCCGGCGTGCTCGACGCGCTCTGGGCTGAGCTCGCCGACGACGGCTACGTTGCCGTGCAGGCGTACGTCAACCGTCTCGAGATTCCCCAGCTTTCCGGGCTGCGTGAGATGGTTGCCGCCGATTCTGGGCGACCGGCCACCTTCGGGTGGGGCCCACGTTTCTTGCACTCGACCGGGCAATATCACAAGGGCGGCCCCGCCCAGGGCGTGTTCTTGCAGATCACCGAGCGCACAGATGTCGACCTCGAGATTCCTGGCCGCCCGTTCACGTTTGGCCAGCTCATCGAGGCGCAAGCCGCGGGCGACGCCGCGGTGCTTGCTGAGGGCCACGGTCGCCCTGTGGTGACCCTCACCCTCACCGACCCGGCCGTCGAAGTGCTCACGCTCTTCGAAGCCGCCCAGTAGCCGGCACCGACGAAGAAGGCAACATGCCTCCAATTGAGGTCTCACGCGGGCACAACCCACTGCGCGATCCAGACGACCGGCGACTCAACAGGATCGCCGGCCCCAGCGCGCTCGTGATCTTCGGCGTGACCGGCGATCTCTCGCGCAAGAAACTCATGCCCGCGGTCTACGACCTCGCCAATCGTGGATTGCTCCCGCCCGGGTTCGCGCTCGTCGGGTTTGCTCGCCGCGACTGGCAAGACGAAGACTTCGCTGAGGTGGTCTACAAGGCCGTCCGTGAACACTCCCGCACGGAGTTTCGCGAAGACACCTGGCAAGACCTCCTCAAAGGCATCCGCTTCGTTTCGGGCGAGTTCACCGACCCCGATGCCTTCGCGCGATTGCGCCGAACCATCGAGCAACTCGACATTGAGCGCGGCACCATGGGCAATCACGCCTACTACCTCTCGATCCCACCCAAGGACTTCCCCACCGTTGCGCAGCAGCTGCGCGACTCGGGGCTCGTCGACGCGCACGGCTCCGATGACGAGCGGTGGCGCCGCGTCGTGGTCGAGAAGCCGTTCGGGAGCGACCTCGCCTCGGCCCGAGCGCTGAATGAATCGCTCGAGCGGACGTTCCCACCCGATTCGATCTTCCGTATCGACCACTACCTCGGCAAAGAGACGGTGCAGAACATCCTTGCTCTGCGGTTCGCGAACGAGCTGTACGAGCCGCTGTGGAACCGAAACTACGTCGACCACGTGCAGATCACCATGGCCGAAGATATCGGCGTTGGTGGCCGCGCCGGCTATTACGACGGTATCGGCGCCGCGCGCGACGTGATCCAAAACCACCTCCTTCAGCTTCTTGCACTCACGGCGATGGAAGAGCCAAACACGCTCGGTGCGGCCGACCTGCGTGCCGAGAAGGAGAAAGTCCTCGCCGCAGTGTCGCTGCCCGCCGACCTCGGGGCGACGACGGCGCGCGGCCAGTATGCGGGTGGTTGGCAAGGTGGAGAAGAGGTCACCGGGTTTCTTGACGAAGGCGGCATGAACCCGGCATCCACCACCGAAACCTACGCCGCGATCAAACTCGAGATCAATACGCGGCGCTGGGAGGGCGTGCCCTTCTACCTGCGCGCGGGCAAGCGTCTCGGGCGCCGTGTCACTGAGATCGCGGTGGTGTTCAAGCGTGCGCCGCAGCATCTGTTCTCGCGCAGCCAGACGTCGGAGCTTGGCCAGAATGCGCTCGTGATTCGGGTGCAACCGAACGAGGGTGTGACGATTCGCTTCGGCTCGAAGGTGCCCGGCGCCGGCAGCCAGGTGCGCGATGTGACCATGGACTTCGGCTACGGGCACGCGTTCACCGAGGCGAGCCCGGAGGCCTACGAGCGGCTGCTGCTCGATGTGCTGCTTGGCGATCCCCCGTTGTTTCCACGACACCGGGAGGTCGAACTCTCGTGGAAGATTCTCGACCCGATCGAAGAGTTTTGGGCCGCACAGGGCGGCCCGCTCGAGCAGTATGGCCCCGGTTCGTGGGGCCCCGCATCGGCTGATGCACTGCTCGAACGCGACGGCCGGGTGTGGAGGCGTCCATGATCATCGACCTGCCCGACACAACTGTCAGCAAGCTTTCGAAAGCGCTCGTCACGGTGCGCGACGAGGGCGGCGCGGTCGCGCTCGGCCGCGTGCTCACGCTGGTGATCGCGACAGAGCACGGTGCCGAAGAAGAGGCGATCGAGGCGGCAAACGATGCATCGCGCGAGCACCCGATGCGCGTGATCGTGCTCACAATCAACGATGACCCCGCGGCCACACCCCGCGTCGACGCACAGATTCGCGTGGGCGGCGACGCCGGCGCGAGCGAGGTCGTCGTGCTGCACGCGCAGGGCGCCGCCGCCAGCAACCGCGAGAGCCTGCTCACCGGCCTGCTACTGCCCGATGCTCCCGTGGTCGCGTGGTGGCCGTCCGACACCCCGAATGTGCCCGCTGACTCGGCCATCGGCCGCATCGCACAGCGCAGAATCACGGATGCCTCGACCAAGGCCGACCCCACACTCTGGCTCTCGCAACTCGGGGCGAAGTACCGCCCCGGCGACACCGACTTCGCGTGGACCCGCGTCACCCGCTGGCGCGAACACCTCGCCGCGGTGCTGGATCAGCCTCCATACACCCCGGTGCTTGCGGCGGAAGTACGCGGCTCGGCGGAGTCGCCGTCAACCGCGTTGCTTGCCGCCTGGCTGCGGCTGATGCTCGACGTCCCGGTGGAATACACGTACATTCCGAGTGAGGAATGGGCCACCGGCATCCAGTCTGTGCGTCTGACGCGTGCCAGCGGCGATGTGCTCCTCGAGCGGCCGTACCCCGGTCACGCGGTGTTGACGCAGCCGGGTCAGCCATCGCATGACCTCTCGCTCCCCCGGCGGAGCTTGCGTGAATGCCTCGCCGAGGAGCTCCGGAGGCTCGATCCCGACCTGCTGTATGGTCGAGTGATCACCGAGGGGCTCGCGCTATTGCACGAGCCGACAACGTAGGAGACGCATGGCCGCCGAGCGAGACAATGAGCGCAGTGTTCTGGTGCGCGCCGACCTTTCTGCCGTTGCAGATTTGGTAGCCGGCCGGGTCATTGGCACCCTGGCGCAGCTGACCGAAGAGCGCGACACGGTGCACATTGCACTCACGGGTGGCCGCGGTGGCGCGGCCGTGCTCTCGGCGATTGCCGCACACCCTTGGCGCGACAACATCAACTGGGCCCGCGTGCACCTGTGGTGGAGCGACGAGCGCTTCGTGCCCGCCGCTGACCCCGAACGCAACGAGGTGCTCGCACGCGCAGCACTGATCGACAGCATCGATATTCCCGCGCGCAATGTGCACGCGATCAGCGCTTCTGATGCGGGCATTGATGTGGATGCCGCAGCCGACGCATACGCCAACGAGCTGGCCGGCTTCGCCCCCGTTGGCGGCGATCCATGGCCAAGCTTTGACATCACGTTGCTGGGCGTCGGGCCCGACGGCCACTACGCGTCGCTCTTTCCCGAACGCCCCGAGATCAACGTCACCGACCGCACGGCGCTTGCGGTACGCGACTCCCCGAAGCCGCCGCCGACGCGAGTGACCCTCACCCGCCCCGTCATCAATGCGTCGCAGCGGGTCTGGCTGGTGCTCAGCGGCGCCGACAAGGCAGCCGTGTTGGGTCTGGCACTTGCAGGGGCGAGCTACTCACACGTGCCGGCATCGGGCGCGAAGGGGCGACTATCGACCGTGTTCTTCGTCGACGAGGCCGCAGCCGCCGAGGTTCCGCTCGAGCTCATCGCTCAGGATCAGTAACAGCGGCGCGAGCGCTCCAGACCAACTCGTTCCGGAGCTGCCGAGCGAAAACGACTGTCCACCGTGCGAAACGTAATTTCCGCCGCCGAAGCGAGTGTTCCGCGGCGCGGAAACTACTTCTTGACGGTGCCGCGGCGTTCGCGCAGCTGCAGGAGCGCGTCGTCGAGCAGCGTTGCAGCTTCTTCGTCGGTGCGACGTTCTTTCACGTATGCGAGGTGCGTCTTGTAAGGCTCGGGCTTGCTGAGCGCGGGCGGGTTCTGCTTGTCGCGCCCGGCCGGAAGGCCGGAGTGCGGGCAGTCAATCGTCTCGGGAATCTCTTCGTCGGGAACGTTGGCCGCAAAGTAACGAACCGTCTCGTTGCCAAGCGCATCCCAGTACGAGATCGCAACGCGCTCTGCGTGGTAGCCGTGGTCTTGCTCACCCATGGGGCCAGCGCCGACGCGCGTGCCACGAATTGCATTGCCGCCAGTTGCCATCGTTACGCCATCCCCTGGAACTTGGTGATCAGGCCCAGCGCCACGATCGAGATGAACCACGCAAGCGCGAGCACCACGGTGAAACGGTTAAGGTTGCGCTCGGCGACACCCGAAGAACCCATGCCCGAAGACATGCCGCCCCCAAACATGTCGGAGAGGCCGCCACCGCGACCCTTGTGCAAAAGGATGAGCAGGGTCAGCAGGAGGCTGGTGATCCCAAGCAACACCTGGAGGACAAACTCAAGAATCTGCACGAACTAGTGCCTTTCACAGTGCCCTTGCGAGCGTGGCTTCGACGCGACCTCATGCGCCGCGTGGCTTCTCAGTATACAAGCGCCGCGCGAATTCCCGTGTGCGGGGCCGCGCGGCGCCAAGAGCGACTAAACGCCGACGTGCTTTTGGTAGCGAATGATCGCCGAAAAATCGTTGATCTTCAGGCTCGCACCGCCGACGAGCGCGCCGTCGACGTTGGGTTCGCGCATGAAGCCCGCAATATTGGATGCCCCCACCGACCCGCCGTACAAAATGCGAGTCTTGGCGGCCGCCG
This sequence comes from Actinomycetes bacterium, assembly GCA_029777095.1. Lineage (GTDB taxonomy): Bacteria > Actinomycetota > Actinomycetes > Actinomycetales > Microbacteriaceae > Microbacterium. Next base: position 31,070 of record JAKOTS010000079.1, read on the forward strand.
CCTCGCCCATCATGCGTGCGATGACCGCGCGCAGCGGCGCCGCAACCTGCTCGGCCTGCTCAGGTGTGGCCGCCTGGCCCGAGCCGATCGCCCAGACAGGCTCGTACGCGACCACGATGTCAGCCTTCTTCGGCAGACCCGCGAGGGCCACCTCCAGCTGCGCGACCGGCACGGCGCTCGCACCGTGCGCTTCGAGGTCTTCGGCTGTCTCGCCGACGCAGATGACGGGAACCAGCCCGTGCTTGACCGCTGCCTTGACCTTTGCTGCAACGATCTCGTCGGTCTCACCGTGGTACTGGCGACGCTCCGAGTGGCCAATCAGCACGTAGCCGCAGCCAAGCGCCGAAAGAAACGCACCCGAGACCTCACCGGTGTAGGCACCGGAATCGTGGGCCGAGACATCCTGAGCGCCGTAGGCAAACTCGATCTTGTCGCCGTTGACGATTGTCTGCACCGAACGCAGATCGGTGAACGGCGGGAACACGGCGACCTCGACCGAAGCGAAATCGTGCTTGGCGTCTTTCAACGCCCAGTCCAGCTTCTGCACGAAGGCGATCGCCTGGAGGTGATCGAGATTCATTTTCCAGTTACCCGCGATGAGCGGGGTACGCGCTACGACCATCCGAGGACCTCCAAGCCCGGCAACTTCTTGCCTTCCAAGAATTCGAGGCTCGCGCCACCACCGGTCGAGATGTGACCGAACTGCTCGTCTGTGAAGCCGAGCTGACGAACGGCAGCCGCGGAGTCGCCCCCGCCAACCACGCTCAACCCATCGACCTCGGTCAACGCCTCGGCGACCGCGCGCGTGCCCGCGGCAAAGGGCACAAGCTCGAACACGCCCATCGGGCCGTTCCAGAACACGGTATTGCTCCCCCGGATTGCCTCGGCGAATGCCGCGGCCGTCACTGGACCGATATCGAGGCCGATACCCGACGCGCCGTAGGGTGTGTCTTCGATCGCGTGGGCGGGCGTGACCATGTAGTCAGCGTCGGCACCGAACTTGGATGCCACGACCACGTCGGTCGGAATCCCGATCGTCACGCCCAGTTCTGCCGCGGTCTTGAGATATTCGAGCACCTGTGGAATTTGATCAGGCTCGAGCAGGCTGGAGCCAACCTTGTGCCCCTGCGCCGCGAGGAACGTGAACAGCATGCCGCCGCCGATAAGCAGGTTATCGACGCGCGGCAACAGGTGCCCGATCACGCCGAGCTTGTCACTGACCTTCGAACCGCCGAGCACGACCGTGTAGGGGCGCTCCGGCGTCTCGGTGAGGCGATCCAATACCTTGAGCTCGGCCGCGATCAGGAGCCCCGCCGCCGAGGGCAGCAACTGGGCAAGGTCGTAGACACTTGCCTGCTTGCGGTGCACCACACCGAATCCGTCGGACACCATGGCATCGCCAAGCGCCGCAAGCTCGGCCGCGAATGCGCCGCGTACCGCGTCGTCCTTGCTCGTTTCGCCGGCGTTGAAGCGCAGGTTCTCGAGCACTGCAACGTCGCCGTTTTCAAGCGCGTCGACCGCCTCCGCGGCCGAGACACCGACGGTGTCGCGGGCGAACGCGACGGGCTTGCCGAGCAGTTCGCTGAGGCGCTGCGCGACCGGCGCGAGGCTGTGCTTGGCGTCGGGTTTGCCGTCGGGCCGTCCGAGGTGTGACACGACGATGACACGCGCACCTTGGTTGATCAACGCATTGAGCGTTGCCAACGAGGCACGAACGCGACCGTCATCGGTGATGACGCCGTCTTGCAACGGAACGTTCAAGTCGCATCGGACGATGACGCGTTTGCCGGACAGGGATCCTAGGGATTCAAGGGTGCGAAGTGACATAGATCTTGCCCGTCGGCGCGAAGCCTAGAGGCGTTCCCCCACATACTCAGTCAGGTCAACAAGACGGTTGGAATAGCCCCACTCGTTGTCGTACCAAGCCGACACCTTCACGAGGGTGTCGGAGACGAGAGTGAGTTCGGAATCAAAGATTGCGGAGTGCGGGTTGAGCTGAATATCGCTCGAGACGATGGGGTCAGCCGTGTATTCAAGGATGCCGTTAAGGCGCCCCTCAGCGGCGGCAGCCTTATAGACAGCGTTCACCTTCTCGGCCGTGAGGCCCGCGGTGGGTGTGACGATAGTCAGGTCAACGATCGAGCCCGTGGGCACCGGCACTCGGTACGACGAGCCACTGAGCTTGCCGTTGAGCTCGGGCAGAACGAGGCCGATGGCCTTGGCAGCACCGGTGGACGCCGGAACAATGTTGACGGCGGCGGCACGCGCACGACGCAGGTCGCGGTGCGGGCCGTCTTGCAAGTTCTGGTCGGCGGTGTAGGCGTGCGCGGTCATCATGAATCCGCGCTCAATGCCGAAGTGCTCGTTGAACACCTGCGCAAGCGGCGCCAGGCAGTTCGTCGTGCAGGATGCGTTCGAGATGATCACATCAGTCTTGGGGTCGTAGGCGTCTTCGTTCACACCCATCACGATCGTGACGTCGGCGTCGGTTCCCGGTGCCGAGATCAGCACCTTCTTGGCGCCGCCGGCGATGTGGGCGCGTGCAGCCTTCGCATCAGTGAAGTGACCGGTTGATTCGATCACAATGTCGACACCGAGCTCGCCCCAAGGGAGTTTTGCCGGGTCGCGCTCTTCGAAGGTTGCGATGCGCTTGCCACCGACGGTAATCGACGTGTCGTCGTACGAAACGTCGACCTGCAATGGTCCTGAGACCGAGTCGTACTTCAGGAGATGTGCGAGCGTCTTATTGTCGGTGAGGTCGTTCACGGCAACAATTTCGAGGTCGGCGCCCTGCGCCAGTGCGGCGCGGAGGTAGTTGCGCCCAATGCGGCCGAAGCCGTTGATTCCGATCTTTACAGACACGGTTGTCTCCTTAGTACTCATTCGCTGTAACGCCTTGTAAGGCAGTTCAGACGGGAGGGTGCGGTGCCTCAGCTGGCTGTGGCCAGCTGAGGCACCAACGTCAATTACGACAGTAGCAAAAGGCCCGAGGTCTTCTCGGTGGCGACCTGGAAACGCTCCTGGACGTTTGCCCAGTCAACGATGTTCCAGAACGCGTTCACGTAATCGGCACGCACGTTCTTGTAGTCAAGGTAGTACGCGTGCTCCCATACGTCGAGGAGCAGAATCGGCACGGTGCCGGCAGCGAACGATGCCTGCTGGTCGAAGAACTGCTGGATGATCAGATTCTCGCCGATCGAGTCCCAGAACAGACCCGCCCAGCCCGAGCCCTGCACGCCGAGGGCCGCGGCGGTGAAGTGGGCGCGGAACTTGTCGAACGAGCCGAAGTGGTCGTCAATCGCCGATGCGATGTCGCCCGTGGGCTTGTCGCCACCGTTGGGCGAAAGGTTCGTCCAGAAGATCGAGTGGTTGGTGTGACCACCGAGGTTGAACGCGAGGTCCTTCTCGAGCTTGTTGATGTTGGCCAGGTTGCCCGTGTCGCGAGCCTCAGCCATCTGCTCGAGCGCCGTGTTGGCACCCGTGACATAAGCCTGGTGGTGCTTCGAGTGGTGCAGCTCCATGATGGTCGCGCTGATGTGCGGTGCGAGTGCACCGTAGTCATAGCCGAGTTCGGGGAGTGAGTACTTCGCCATATTTCTGCTTCTTCCTTCAGGCGCCACGCGGCCCGCGTGGCGGGATTGACGTGTCCATCCTATCGAGCACCAATGACATTGGGCCCGGAATGAGCAGGCGGGCTACGCCTCGACGTCGGCCGGAAGATTTGCGTCGGTCCCCGGCATCCCGTGCACTTCAGCGTGTTTGTCTGCCATTGCCAGAAGGCGACGAATGCGGCCCGCAACAGCGTCTTTGGTCAGCGGCGGGTCGGCGTGATGGCCAAGCTCGTCGAGGCTCGCCTCTCGGTGTGCAAGGCGCAGTTCGCCGGCCGTGCGGAGGTGATCGGGAACCTCATCACCGAGGATTTCGAGCGCACGCTGCACGCGCGCACAAGCCGCAACAGCGGCCTGCGCAGAACGACGGAGGTTCGCGTCATCGAAATTCACAAGGCGGTTGACGCCGGCGCGAACCTCGCGACGCTGGCGCAGCTGCTCCCACTCTTCGACCGTCTGGACCGCGCCCATCGCCTGGAGCATGGCGCGGATGGCCTCACCGTCGCGGATGACGACGCGGTGCACGCCGCGCACCTCGCGCGCTTTGCTGGCAACGTCGATGCGGTGGGCCGCGCCCACGAGCGCCATAGCCGACTCTCCACCGGGGCACACAACCTCGAGCACTGCGGAGCGACCGGGATCGGTCAGGCTGCCGTTAGCGAGAAACGCTCCACGCCAGATGGCTCCGAGCTCGGGGCGGGCGCCGGTGGTCAGCTTGTTGGGGAGGCCGCGCACCGGGCGACGGCGAGCATCAAGCAAGCCAGTCTGACGGGCGAGGGTCTCGCCGCCATCGATCACGCGAACGACGAACGTGCTGCCCTGCCGCTGGCCCGAGGCCTGTACGAGTGCCATCTCTGGGCGTACCCCGTACAGCTCCATGATGTCGCGTGCGACGCGGCGGGCCATGCCCTCCGACTCGAGTTCTGCCTCGATCGCGATGCGGCCCGAAATGATGTGCAGACCACCCGAGAAACGTAGCAGCGAGGTCAACTCGGCATTTCGCACTGCAGGACGGGGATCACGGATCGCCATCAGCTCGGTTTTGACGTCGGCGGTAAGGGCCACGGAACTCCTCGATTGTGTCGGGACGGAACGACCTAGCTTACTCTCGACCGAGGTCGCGATGCTTCACCCGCACGGCAACGCCGGGGAGTTCACGCAGCCGCGCGGCAAGTTCGAGCGCCGTCGCCACCGAGCGGTGTTTGCCCCCAGTGCAGCCAATTGCGATCATCGAGTGTCGCTTGTTTTCGCGCTGGTACCCGGCAATTACTGGCGCGAGCGCCTTCGCATAGCCATCGATAAATTCGAGCGCACCGTCTTGCGCAAGCACGAAGTCACGCACCTCAGAATTTTCGCCTGTGAGCGCGCGCAGAGATTCCGTCCAAAACGGGTTCGGGAGAAAACGCATGTCGGCGACCATATCGGCGTCGGGTGGGAGCCCGTACTTGAAGCCGAAGCTCATGACCAGAAGATCGTGTTTCGCCGAACCCGCGACGGCGAACCGATCGGTGATCTGCGTTGCGAGCTGGTGAATGTTGAGGTTCGACGTGTCGATCAACACATCGGCGCCCTCACGCACCGCGGCGAGCCGCTGCCGCTCGAGTGTGATCCCGTCAAGCAGTGTCCCGGTACCTTGCAATGGGTGTGGCCGACGCACGGCCTCAAATCGGCGCACCAGCACGTCGTCTGACGCATCAAGGAATACCATGCGCACCTCGCGCCGGTCTCGCAACGCCTGGGCGACCTCCGGGAGCTCGGTGAAGAGGTCACGACCGCGCACGTCGACCACCGCCGCCATCTTCGGCAGCGCATCACCGACCCGCCCGGCGAGGTCGATCAGCGGCCGCAGCATTTGCGGCGGGAGGTTGTCAACGACATACCAATCGAGGTCTTCGAGCGCGTTCGCGACCGTCGAGCGCCCAGCGCCCGACATTCCCGTCACGATCAGCACTTCACCGGTCGGCATTTCGGCCTCAGCCTGCGCGGCTTGCGCCTCGGCGTCTCTCTGTGCACTCGCGTCCGCACCTTCAGCGTCGATCATCCTCAAGCTCCGCTCCTCGGTCGATGCTTCAGCCTAATGACTCTGGTGGCCGTGAGGGCGTTTCGTTCGCCAAGAACTTGTGGATGCTGCCGGCCAAGGTGGGCCCCACCCCGGGTACCTCAGCCATTTGTTCAACGGTCGCGCGTCGGAGGGCCGTGACCGAGCCGAAGTGACGCAGGACGGCTTTCGTTCGCGAGGGACCGAGGCCAGGGACCTCGCTGAGCACGCTACCGATGTCACGTTTGCGCCGCCGTCGCTGATGGCTGATCGCGACGCGGTGAGCCTCATCACGCAGTCGTTGCAGGAGGTAGAGCGCCTCGCTGGTGCGCGGCAAGATCACCGGGAAGTCCTCCCCCGGTAGCCACACCTCCTCGAGTCGTTTCGCAATACCGCAGAGCGCGACCTCCGGGTGCCCTGCATCGGCGAGTGCCCGCGCCGCCGCTTCCACCTGCGGTTTGCCGCCGTCGACGACGAGCAGCTGAGGGCGGTACGCGAAGCGTGTCTGTTTACCGTCAGCCCCCGTGGCCTCCGCCTCCGCCTCCGCCTCAGCACCAGCACCAGCACCAGCACCAGCACCAGGCTCGCCGTCCCGCTCCAGAACGTTGCCTGGCTCGTGCGCTGAGCCCTGTTCCAGCGCTTGTTCCGGCCGATCGAGGTATGCGATCCGGCGCGAGATCACCTGGTAAATCGAGTCGGTGTCGTCGGTCGTTTCAGCGATTGTGAAGTGGCGGTATTGGTTCTTGCGCGGAAGACCGTCTTCAAAAACCACCATAGAAGCCACAACATTGGTGCCGCCCAGGTGCGAAACGTCGAAGCATTCAATGCGCAGGGGTGCCTCTGACAGCCCGAGTGCTGCTTGGAGGTCGGTGAGTGACTGTGTTCGCGCGATGTAGTCGCTCGAGCGCCTGGTCTTGAAGAGCATCAAGGCCTGCTGCGCGTTGAGGTTGGCCGTCTTCAAGAGGTCGGCTTTGCGCCCGCGCTGTGCGACCCTGATGCTCACGGGCCGCCCGCCGCGGCGTTCGCTGAGCCACTGCTCGAGCTCACTGGCGTCATCCGGCAGTGTCGCGACGAGAATGCGGCGAGGAATCTCGGCGGCCGTCGCCTCGCCGTAGCTGCGCTGCAACACTTGGTCGACGAGTTCGGGGCCCAAAATATCGAGTTCTTTCTCAAGGGTCCACGCCCGCACACCGCGCACACGCCCGCCGCGCACCACGAACTGCTGCACGGTCGCCGCGAGCTCATCTTCGGCGATGCCGAACAAGTCGGCATCGACGTCTTCGGCCAACACCAGCGCGCTGCGCGAAAGCACCGAATCGATGGCGGTGAGCTTGTCGCGATACTTCGCCGCAGCCTCGTAGTCCATCGCTGCCGAAGCCTCGCGCATTTGTGCGGTGAGCTGCGTCGTGAAGCGTCGATCACCGCCGGCCATGAACGAGACGAAATCGTCGACGATTCGGCGATGCTCGTCGATCGTGACCTTGCCAGAGCACGGACCGCCGCATCGACCAATCTGGCCAGGAAAGCACGGGCGGCCGGTTTGCATCGCCTTCTTGTAGCTGGCATCGCTACACGTGCGGATCGGAAAAACCTTGATCAACAGGTCGATCGTGTCGTGCACCGCCCAGACCTTTGGGTACGGCCCAAAGTAGCGCGCCCCCTTGATCTTGCGGTTGCGCGTGACGGTGACTCGGGGCGCCTCGTCGGCGAGCGTGAGTGCCATGAACGGGTACGACTTGTCGTCTCGCAACCGCACATTGAAGGGTGGATCAAACTCCTTGATCCACATGTACTCAAGCTGCAGGGCTTCGACATCGCTTGCGACAACCGTCCATTCAACGGATGCCGCGGTCAACACCATTCGCCGCGTCCGCTCGTGCAGCGACGGCAACGGCGCGAAGTAGTTGCTGAGGCGCTGACGAAGATTCTTCGCCTTGCCGACGTAAAGCACCCGGCCGTCGCCGTCGCGGAAGCGGTATACGCCGGGGTTGGTCGGAATTTCGCCAGCCTTGGGACGATACGAGAGCCGCTGCGTCATGGCTAGCCCGCCTTCATCTCCTGGGCGTTCGTCCTCGAACCAAGGCCAAGCACCTCGGCCAAGAACTCGCCCGTGTGGCTGCCAGGGACCGCCGCAATCTGCTCCGGCGTGCCCTTTGCAACGACCTCGCCGCCACCGGATCCGCCCTCCGGGCCCATGTCGATGACCCAGTCGGCCGACTTGATCACGTCGAGGTTGTGCTCGATCACGATCACAGTGTTGCCCTTGTCGACGAGCGAACCGAGCACGAGCAACAGCTTTTGGACGTCTTCGAAGTGCAGACCGGTGGTGGGCTCGTCGAGCACATAGATGCTGCGCCCGTTGCTGCGCTTCTGCAGCTCGGTCGCCAGCTTCACGCGTTGCGCCTCGCCACCCGAGAGCGTGGTCGCCGACTGGCCAAGGCGCACGTACCCAAGGCCCACCTCGACGAGCGTCTTCATGTAGCGGTGGATCGCCTGAATGGGCTCGAAGAAGTCGGCGGCCTCCTCGATGGGCATCTCGAGTACCTCCGCGATGTTCTTGCCCTTGTAGTGGACCGAGAGGGTGTCGCGGTTGTATCGCTTGCCGTTGCACACCTCGCAGTCGACATACACGTCGGGCAAGAAGTTCATCTCGATCTTGATTGTGCCGTCACCCGAGCATGCGTCACACCGGCCGCCCTTGACATTGAAGCTGAAACGCCCAGGCAGGTAGCCGCGCACCTTAGCCTCGGTCGTCTCGCTAAACAGCGTGCGAATCCGGTCGAACACGCCCGTATATGTGGCGGGGTTTGAGCGCGGGGTGCGCCCGATCGGCGCTTGGTCGACATGGATCACCTTGTCGAGGTTGTCGAGACCGGTGATTCGCGTGTGCTTGCCGGGAACGCGACGCGCACCGTTGAGCTTGGTCGCAAGCACCTCATAGAGGATGTCATTCACGAGCGAAGACTTGCCCGAGCCGCTGACCCCGGTAACCGCAGTGAGCACGCCGAGGGGAAAATCGACCGTGACGTTCTGGAGGTTATTTTCGCGGGCGCCCACGACCTGCAGCATCCGTTTCTTGTCAATCTTGCGACGCTTCTTGGGTGTCGGGATGCTGCGGCGCCCAGAGAGGTAGTCGCCGGTGATTGACTCGGGCTCGATCAGGAGCGAGTCGTACGGACCGGAGTGCACAACCCGGCCGCCACCGACACCCGCGCCGGGCCCGATGTCGACGACCCAGTCGGCGGCGTGGATCGTTTCTTCGTCGTGCTCGACGACGATGAGTGTGTTGCCGAGGTCGCGAAGCGCGATCAGGGTCTCGATGAGGCGGCGGTTATCGCGCTGGTGGAGCCCGATCGAGGGCTCATCGAGCACGTACAGCACACCGGTCAGACCCGAACCGATCTGCGTTGCGAGGCGGATACGCTGCGCCTCGCCGCCCGAGAGCGAACCCGCCGCACGGCTCAGATTGAGGTAGCGAAGGCCTACCTGAATGAGGAAGTCGAGACGCAGACGGATCTCGCGCAGAACCTGTGCGGCGATCTTCGCCTCGCGCGGCGTCAGCGTGAGCGTGTGCATGAAGTCGCGAGCGTCGGCCAGGCTCAGCTCGGCAACCTCCGCAATGCTGTGCTTGTGCACCTTGACGGCGAGCACCTCGGGCTTGAGCCGAGCCCCGTTGCACGCGGCGCACGGCACCTCGCGCAGATATTCAGACCAGCGCTGGCGCTGCGAGTCGGTCTCTGCCTGCTGGTACTGCCGTTCGATGTACGGGATCACGCCCTCGAACCCAGACGCGTACCGCATCTCGCGGCCGAACCGGTTCTTCCACTTCACGGTGACCTTGTAGCCCTCGCCGCGAAGTACCGCCTCGCGCACTTCTTCGGGAAGATCACGCCAAGGGGTGTCCAGCGAAAACTCGAGGTCGCTTGCAAGCCCCGCGAGGAGTCGCTCGTAGTACTGGAACAGGCCCTTTCCTTGCGTGGTCCACGGGACGATCACACCCTCGCTGATCGAAAGCGTTTCGTCGGCGAGCAGCAGCTCGACGTCAACCGACATCCGCGTCCCAAGTCCTGAGCAGGTCGTGCATGCGCCGAAGGGGGCGTTGAAGGAGAAGGTGCGCGGTTCGATCTCGGTCAGTTGGAGCGGATGTCCGTTGGGGCATGCCAACTTCTCACTGAATGTCATCCACGCCTCGTCGCCCTCTTCGTCAACGAGATTCACCTGGACAATGCCGCTCGTAAGCCCAAGCGCGGTTTCAACGGAATCAGTGACTCGGCTCAGCGACTCGGGGCTCGCGACAAGGCGATCGACGACGACCGCGATGTCGTGCTTGTAGCTCTTCTTCAGCACCGGCGGCTCAGACAACTGCACCAGGTCGCCATCGACGATCGCGCGCGAGAAGCCCTTCGCGGTCAGCTCGCGGAAGAGATCAACAAACTCGCCCTTTTTCTGGCTGACAACGGGCGCAACCACCTGGAATCGCGTGCGATCTGGCAGCTCCATCAGCTGGTCGGCGATCTGCTGCACGGTCTGGCGCTGGATCACCGCGTCGCACACCGGGCAGTGTGGCACGCCGATGCGGGCCCACAGCAGGCGCATGTAGTCGTAAATCTCGGTAATGGTGCCGACCGTCGAGCGCGGGTTGCGGTTCGTCGACTTCTGGTCGATCGAGACCGCGGGGCTCAAACCCTCGATGAAATCGACGTCTGGGCGGTCGACCTGCCCCAGGAACTGCCGAGCGTAGGCGCTCAGCGACTCGACGTAACGGCGTTGCCCCTCGGCGAAGATCGTGTCGAACGCGAGACTCGATTTTCCCGACCCAGACAGCCCGGTAAACACGACCAACGCGTCTCTCGGAATCTCGAGATCGACGTTCTGGAGGTTGTGAACGCGGGCACCGCGAACACTGAGTTTTGAGGAGGTGGCGACGGGAACAATAGGCACCCGCCAAGTCTAGGTGGGGCCTCCGACATCGGACCAACGTTCGCCGAGGGCGCTATTCTCTACCGGGACATCACTGTTGAACTGGGGCGGCACCCACCACCGCCCACGGGCCGAGCTCAGCGGGATCGCCGAAGTGCGACCGAAGTTTCTCAACACGTCGAATGCGACGGCGGAACGCAACTAGGAACGGCCAGAGCGGAACTCGACCATCCAACCGCAACGCGGTTCGGCGGTACCCCCGGCAGCGACCGTTGGCGCCGAGACCGGCTCAAGGTGCCGTGGCAATGCGTGTGGGATGAGCGCTTCGATCCGCCCCGGCTGCGCGTGTCGCGGCCCCGCGAGCATCCATCGGTCGTTGACGCGCACCACGGCAAGTGGATGGCCCTCGGATGTCGCGGCTCCAGCATCCATCTGGAGCGCTGCGAGCAGCGCGGCCAACGTGATCTGCACCTCCGCTTCGGATGCTTCCCTGGAGCGCAGCACCTCACGGGGCGACCTGAGGTCGGCTCGATCGGAATGTCGCAGGAGCACGCGCAGGTTGGTTGCAACCGCAGCGACTGCTGCGGCGGGCTCGACCTGCTGTTCTGAGAGCGCGACCGCAATCGGCGCAAGGCGCGGATCGCGCGCGAGCAAGGGCCCGATCGCCTCGCGCACCTGTTTGCGCTCGCCCCGAAAGAGCCGGCGCACACCCCGCGTGTGACTCAGCCCCGCCCGCCCTGCCGGGAGATCGTCGAGGAGTGCTCGGACGTCATCCAGGGGGTTGGCGTCGACGATGCTCGCCGGAACCTCTGTGGTCAGGTTGGCGTATCCGAAATCGCCATCGCGTGTGTAAATGAAGACATCGGCGGCAAGCGTTCCAGTAGATCTGGTCGGGAGCGGCAAGGCGAGGGGCTCACGCATCGATCGAGTCGTGGCGATGGCGCGGCTCGTGCCGGTGTTGCTCAGAGCCGTGATGCGGGCTTGCGAGTTGGCGGTCGTAAAGCGCAGGTCGAGGGAGGAAATCGGGTCGAGCCCGAGGTCGGCTCGCGACGCGACGATCTCGGCAAACGCCTGCGGCGTGACGTCGACGCCGCGCGGGCGCGCGTTGATTCCTTCGGGTGCCGCGAACCCTGCCATCCGAGCCCGGTGCCACAGGTCGGGCATGCGATACCGGTGGTGTTGGGGCTCAAGCATCCGCTCAAGCATCCACAACAGGCGCCCAGCGCCGCGTTCAGGGTGCGGCGAGAGCTGCCACCACGTCAGACGACGCGCAAGGTCGCCCGCGACGGCGGGCGCCCAGGTCGAGGCATCCGCGTACCCGAGCGCAGCGACCCACGCGAGGTACCGCGGCATGTCTTCGACTGCACGGCGAAATTCGGCCATCGACACGCCCATCGGGGGTTGCTCTCTCGCACGTTCGGGGGCCCTGAGCGCGATCTGCGCGGCCGCCATGCACACGCGCGCACCAAACCAATCGCTGGCACGCGATACGGCGAGGGGCGACCATCCCGCCAGCATTTGATCGACAAACGCAGAGTAGGTGCGCTCGTTGACCGGACGTTCACGGAGCCCAGTGGCGGCAACGGCGACGGTCTGGAGCAGCAGTTCCTCGGCTGCTTTCGCGGTCGTCGGCAACGGCAGGTCGGCGAGCAGTCGCCGCATCTCGCCCGCCGACGCGACGTCGATCATCAGCCGCGAGGTCAGAATCCCAATTTCTGTTGGGGCGAGCGTGCCGTCAGCCTCGGTCGCGAACCCGCGTCGCAGCAGCTCGTCAATCGTGGTCTCTAGATCAACCGTCGAGCGATTCTGCGCGAACGCGAGCGTCTGCTCGAACCACGCACGGGCACCCGCGCGGTCGACAACAGACCCAAGGAGGAGTTCGGCGAGGATCGCGTCGCCGAGTTGTGCAGTGACGCGGCTCCGCGCCTCGTAGCCTTCTCCGAGTTTCGCCGCCCAACTCGCCTTTTCGTCGCGCGGGACGAGCATGTAGCCGAACCCCTCGGCCTCCTGACCCGCGCGCCCGGCTCGCCCGAACATCTGCTGCGCCTGGCTCACCTCGAGCGGTGTCATCCCCAGCTCGAGGTCACGGATGATGACAAACTTCGCCGGCGTATTCACCCCCGTCGACAAGCCCGACGTGGCCACCAATACGCGCAGTTCACGCGAGCGGAACGCATCAAGCGCACGGGCGGCGCGGGGCGCATCGCGAAAGTGGATGCCGACACCCCGCCGAAAGCACGTCTCGACGACGGTGTCGAGCTCGACGCCGCGAAACGGCACGCCGGCAGCACGGGCCGCGGTGCGGATCACCGCCGCCTTGCTTCCGCAAAAGACGACCGCGCTGGAGCCGGCGAATGCGGCCGTTGTGCTGGATGCGATGGATGCGTCCGCTGCGGCCGCTGCGGTGTCGAGCCCCGTGGTGCGACTGCACACGAGGTCTGTGCCGACCAGACTTTGTAACAGGGGCAGGAGCACGGCGTCCTTCGCCGCCTCGTAGTTTTCGCGCTTGCCCTGCGGCGGCACGTCATATGCGACCAGCTCGGTGGTCAGCGAGGTCGGTCGCCACGTCGAGCGCACGAGGTCGGCGTGAAACCACGCGGCCAGTTCTTCGGCGTTCGACACCGTCGCCGAAAGCGCGACGATTCGGGTGCGCCCTTCGGCCGCGCGCAGACGCGCAATCAACGACTCAAGTGTCGCGCCCCTCGCGGGGTCGCCGACGAGGTGTACTTCGTCAATGATCAGGCAGCCGATCCGTCCGATGAAGTCTTTCAGCGAGGCGCGACGATAGAGCGCCTCGAACTTCTCGGTTGTAGCCACCCAGAGCTGTGCCCGGCTCACCGCGTCACTCGACATGTTCGTCTCGCCGGTCAGCTCAACGGTGGCGATTCCGAGGGCGTTCCACCGGCGTGCGATCGCGGCAACCTCAGCGGCGAGGGCTCTGGCCGGAAGGAGCCAGACCGCGGGCTTGCCATCAGTCACGATCGAGCGCAGCGCGGCGACCTCGCCGATCAGCGTCTTGCCGGAGCTCGTTGGCGCGACCACCATGATGTGGCCATCGGTTGCGAGCACCCTCGGCACGGCTCGTGATTGCAGCGGGTTCAGTCGGTCAAACCTGGTGAGGTACTTGCGCAGCTGCGGAGGAATCAGGGTCTCCACCGGCATCCAGGGTTCATCGCCCTCACCATCGCGCGACTCTCGTCGAGCCTCACCCGCCAAACTCACGCACACTCCCCTGCCTCACACAGCGTACAAGAGCGAGTGCACTGAAGTTCGCGCGTGCACTGGCGCCTGACGGCTAGGTTGCAGCTGGGTTTCCCTCGGGCTCGCGGCGACCAGCGAAGGGCGCGAGCCCATCACGCACGGCGGCCACCTGCGCGACCGTCATGCCGACGCGCTCAAGAATCTGGCCGGGTACCCGCAGCGCGTCCGTGCGGAGCGCGACGCCTGCTGCGGTGAGGTTAATGTCGAGCACCCGCTCATCTTCAGCGCGCCGGCTGCGAGCGACGCGGCCCTGCGCTTCGAGTCGCTTCACCAGCGGCGACAGCGTTCCCGGCTCCATCGCGAGTTCTTCAGCGAGCTCACCAAGCGAGCGCGGCGACTGCTCCCAGAGCGCAAGCATGACTAAATACTGCGGATGCGTGAGCCCCAACGGTTCGAGCACCGGCCGGTAGATCGACACGACGTTCCGTGCCGCGGTCACGATGGCGAAGCACAGCTGGTTCTCCAGCGCGAGCATCGCGTCGGCATCCATCTCCGTGGACTGCACGTCCGGCTCAGAGGCCTTCGTCATGGTCACCCCTTACAGAATTACTTAGTACACTAATGATTATGGCAGAGAAGAAACCACTGCGGGAACGAATCGCTGAAGCGGGCGGCCTTTACCTCTGGGTCAACACGAACATCATCCGCATCGCCGGGCCGGCGGCTGTCGGGCCGTACGACACCGAGCCGGAGCCCGACCGCACTGGGCGGCCGTGCCCACTTTGTGGCGCACCTGTCTCGCAACACACCTTCGACCGCTCCGGTCCGAAACCGCTCATGCACTGCCCGAAGGCATAATTGCCGACCGCTCGCCTGCGAGGCGACATGAACTCAGGAAAACCGAAACGTGGGCGCAGAGCGCCCCCGTGTTTCCGGGGGTCTCGGGGCACTGCCCACCGTTCTTCCTGAGTTAAGGTCGCCAGCCGCTACGCGTGCCCAGCGTTCTCGATCGCGCGCAGCTCGCGCTTGAGGTCTTGCACCTCGTCGCGCAGGCGACCCGCGAGCTCAAATTTAAGCTCGGCCGCTGCACCGAGCATCTGATCGGTGAGATCAGAAATCGCGTCTTCGAGCTGGCGCGCGCCTTCGGCTGCGATGCCGGTCTGACGGAGGCGTGGTGTGGGCGATTTGCCCTTGGCCTTGCCCCCAGTAGCACCACCACCGCGGTGCGCGAGCATCGCTTGCGTGTCGGCGCCCTCGCGCGCCAGCACCTGGGTGATGTCGGCGATGCGCTTGCGGAGAGGCTGGGGGTCGATGCCGTTCACCCGGTTGTACTCGATTTGGATGTCGCGGCGTCGATCAGTCTCTTCGATCGCCTTCTTCATCGAATCGGTCATCCTGTCGGCGTACATGTGCACTTCGCCAGAGACGTTGCGCGCCGCGCGACCGATGGTCTGGATGAGCGACGTGCCGGAGCGCAGGAAGCCCTCTTTGTCGGCATCCAAAATCGAAACCAGCGACACTTCGGGTAGGTCGAGCCCCTCTCGCAGCAGGTTGATGCCGACGAGGACGTCGTAGACCCCCGAACGTAGTTCTGAGAGCAACTCGACACGGCGCAGCGTGTCGACGTCGGAGTGCAGATAGCGCACCCGAACCCCGTGCTCGGTGAGGAAGTCGGTGAGCTCTTCGGCCATCTTCTTCGTCAGCGTCGTGACCAAGACACGCTCATCACGCTCGGCGCGCACGCGAATCTCCTCGAGCAAGTCGTCGATCTGGCCATTCGACGGCTTGACGACGATTTGCGGGTCGACCAGTCCGGTCGGGCGAATGATCTGCTCGACTATGCCGTCGGCGATCCCCATCTCGTAGCGGCCCGGCGTCGCCGAGAGGTAGACCGTTTGACCCACGCGGTTCTTGAACTCGTCGAACCGCAGTGGCCGGTTATCGAGCGCGCTTGGCAAGCGGAATCCGTGATCGACAAGCGTGCGCTTGCGCGATGCGTCTCCCTCAAACATCGCGCCAATTTGCGGCACGGTCACGTGCGATTCGTCGATCACAACGAGAAAGTCGTCAGGGAAAAAGTCGAGCAGGCAGTGCGGCGGCTCGCCCGGTGCTCGACCATCGATGTGCGCCGAGTAATTTTCAATGCCCGAGCAGAAACCGATCTGCTGCATCATCTCGAGGTCGAATGAGGTGCGCATGCGCAACCGCTGCGCCTCGAGGAGCTTGCCCTGGCCCTCCAACTCGGCGAGTCGCTCGGCGAGTTCTTCTTCGATCGTGCCAATCGCACGCTGCATGACGTCGGCGCCGGCAACATAGTGCGATGCGGGAAAGACGGGAACCGACTCGAGCTTCTCGACGATGTCGCCGGTGAGCGGATGCAGCTTGTACAGCGCCTCGATCTCGTCGCCAAAGAGTTCAATACGTATCGCGAACTCCTCGTAAACCGGGATGATCTCGATCGTGTCGCCGCGCACACGGAAGTTGCCGCGCGAGAAGTCGACGTCGTTGCGGTTGTATTGCATCGCGATGAAACGGCGAATGAGGGCGTCACGGTCGTACCGCTCCCCCACCTGGAGCGCGACCATTGCGCGCAAATACTCCTCGGGTGCACCGAGACCGTAGATGCACGAGACAGTCGAGACAACGACGACATCGCGGCGGGAAAGCAAGGAGTTCGTGGTGGAGTGGCGCAGCCGCTCGACCTCGGAGTTGATCGAGGAATCTTTCTCGATGAATGTATCTGTCTGGGGTACGTAGGCCTCAGGCTGGTAGTAGTCGTAATAGCTCACGAAGTACTCGATGGCATTGTTCGGCATGAGCTCGCGAAACTCATTGGCCAACTGGGCCGCGAGCGTCTTGTTGTGCGCCATGATCAACGTCGGCCGCTGCACCTGCTCGATCAACCACGCCGTCGTCGCCGACTTGCCGGTACCCGTCGCGCCAAGCAACACCACGTCGGTTTCACCAGCGTTGATTCGCTGGGCGAGCTGCCGAATTGCCTCCGGCTGATCGCCCGATGGCACGTACTCACTGATGACCTCGAAGGGTCGCACCGATCTCGTGGGCTGCATGGATCAAGCCTATGCGCGTGCTCCGACATTGGGGGTGCGCGTCGCGAGTTCGCTGGGCGACAAAGCCGCCTCCGCGCTAGGCGAGCGTAGCGACGCGCTCCCATAGCTCGTCGACCTGGCGCTGTGTGTCTGCCAGCGTTCCGGTCGTGTCAATCATCACGTCGGCGATTGCGCGGCGGGTCTCATCGCTCACCTGCGAGGCAACCCGTGCTTCGGCGTCCGCTTCTGAAAGCCCACGCTCGGTCACGAGACGCTGGACGCGAGTCGCTGCGGGCGCCTCGGCGACGACCACGAGGTCCCATGGGTCTTCGGGGCGCACCTTGACCAACAGCGGGATGTCGTAGATGACGACGGTGTTCGGGCCACTCGCCAATGCGTCCTGAATGCGCTCCATTGAACGCTGGTTCACGGCGGGGTGCACGATGGCGTTCAGCGTCGCGAGCGCCGCTTGATCGCCAAAAACACGGGTGCCGAGCGCCGCGCGGTCGAGTGCGCCGTCGGGATCGATCATTTCGCGACCAAAGGCCTCGGCGATTTCATCCAGCACGGGCGAGCCCGGTGCCTGAACCTCACGGACGATGGCGTCTGCATCGACGATCAGCGCGCCGTGTTCCTGCAGCATCCGAGAAATGGTCGATTTTCCGGCGGCGATCCCGCCCGTAAGTGCAAGCAATGGCATGCGCACAGTCTGGCATGAACCTTTGCACGGGTTGACAGGCCATGACTCAAGGCAATCTTAAGCCGGCGTTAAGCCAGGCCTGAGGAAGGGGCCATATGCTCGTCATGTCAGACACCGTTGGGTGAGTTTCGGTTCTGACAATCACTTGGGGAGAATCCATTCCCGCTGGCAACTTCTGGGGAGAAGACGCTGGCGGCATGGACCATCCACTCAATGTGGGTTTGCAGTGGGGACTGCACACCTACGCCGGGGCACCCGAAGCCCCAACCCCCTAAGACCTCGTGCCGACGCGAGATTCCTTTTTGGGAAGGAACATGGCGTCGGCACGAGGTTGGGGATTGCCCTCTCGTGCATCGCGGTGAAAAACTCCGGCCGTCAAGGTCGTAACACCGTTGCCAAGAGACGCCTGCCCGTTCGTCTTCTGCGATATTGTTCTTCCTGGGGCGAGCCGCTGACAGCGGCCGTCGACTTACCGGGGGGCAAGTCATGGAACAAGACCGCATCGCGGTGGTCATCGAGGACGATGCCGACATCCGATCGCTTCTGCGTGACGTGCTCGAGCAAGCTGGATTCAGCGTTTTCACCGCATCAACCGGCCTTGAAGGCGTCGAACTCGTCCGCGAGCACGACCCCATCGTCGCGACGCTTGATGTCAGCATGCCCGGCATGGACGGCTTCGAAACCGCCCGACGCATCCGCGCGTTCAGCAACGCCTACCTCGTTATGCTCAGCGCCCGCACCGACGAAATCGACACGCTGCAGGGCCTTGAAGCCGGCGCCGACGATTACGTCACCAAGCCATTCCGCCCGCGGGAGCTTCGTGCGCGCATCGACGCCATGCTCCGCCGACCCCGGTTCAGCGCCTCCACCCCGATGGGCATGACGACCAGCGCCGATACGAGACAATTCGCGATGGATGCCGCGGCCCTCGGTTCGATCCTCCCCGCGGCTTTCGCCGGCCAACACGACTCGGAATGGCTCGAACACAAGGGACTGCGCATGCAGCCCAGCGACCGCGTCGTGGTCGTGGATGGCAAGGAGCTCGGCGTCGAACTCACGCGGAGCGAGTTTGAGATCCTTCGGGAACTGCTCGAATCTGGTCGCCGTGTGCTGAGCAAGCAAGACCTTGCGTTGATGCTCAGAGGCGAGCAATATCTCGGGAGCGACTTCCTCGGCGAGAGCGAAGCCCGGGCCATTGAAGTGCACATGGCGAATCTGCGCCGCAAGCTCCGCGAATCGGCCACGATCCCGCGCTGGGTTGAGACCGTGCGCGGAGTCGGCTACCGGCTCACCGCGCCGTAACCGCGGGCCGCGGCATCCAACCGACGTTCTAGACCGCGACCACGCGTTCTAGACGGCGACCACGACCGAGAGCTCAAGGTTGTCGGCGGCGCGTGCGGCCGCCGCACGGGCGCCTTCGAGGAGCGCTTCGGTGTCGTAACCCGCCGTAGAACTCAGCGCGATACCAATCCCAATGGCGGGGCGGACGACCGAGACACCCATGCCTGCATCGTCGAGAAGGCCATTGAAGATGCGCAGCGCGCGTTCCTTCGCATCGTTGACGGTCGTGTCGTCAGTGACGACGAGGAGCCGGCCAAGGCCGTCTTCGCCGATCAGCGCCGACGCGGGCGAATGGCGACGAACACCCGCGACCCACGAGTCGACCACTTCGATGACGGTGGATTCGCCGAACGCGGTCGCGATGGTGTCGAGGTCTTCGAGTGCGATCGCAATCACGACGACGGGATCCCGGCGGGCCTGTGCACGCTGCACCAGGTCGGCGAAGAGCCGCGCGAAAGAACTCTCGAAGAGCACTTGCTCACTCGAATACACCACTGTGCTCGAGTCCGAGTGCCCGCGAAGCCGGGCGCGATCGGCACGAAGCACCGACGTGGTCACAAGCGATGTAATCGTGAGTGCAACGGTGAAATAGCTTGTCGTCTCGGTACCGAACCAACGGAGGAATGTCTCGCTGTTGCCCCCGAGCATGAAAATCGCCACCGTGCGTAGCGCGTAGTAGAGCGCCTGGATCACCAGCACGACCGTCAGAACGCGCGCGTTCAGATTCGTGCCGAGCGCGCCGCGGAGCGTCTCAACGGCGCCCGCCGCCGCGAAAATCGAAATGCCAAGGAACATCACGCCCGCACCCGCCCACGCCCCGCCATTCGGGCCGTCGACGATGACCGTCAAGAACGCCGCGAGCGAGGCAGCGATCACGAGCCCAGAAGACAGCGGATGGAGCCGATCGTTGAAGCGGAGGCATCCAAGCCACATGAAGCCCGTCGCCGCGACGAACATCATGTTTCCGACCGCGATGGCCCACCACATGTCGGGCGTCGCCGCCCAACCAAGGTAGGCCAAGGTCGTGAGCATGGCGGCGAGATATGCCAATGCCCAGACCTGACCCGCCCCTTCTTCGCGGCGCAGTAGCGTTTCGGAGATAAAGATCACGCCGGCAACCATTACGACAAGTGCGGTCATGATCGCTTGGGTGAGCGGATCGAGGATCATTTCGTGTCCTTTCGGCGCGGGTGTACGGGGAGGCGCGCCACCAGGGTCGTGCCTTCACCGACCGCGCTGGTGACGGTGAGGTCACCACGGTGCAGACGCACAATTTCGCGACTGATCGACAACCCGAGACCGCTGCCGTGTGTGGAGGTGTTGCGAACAGATTCGGCGCGAAAGAAGCGCTCAAACAATCGCGGGAGTTCTTCCTCTGAGATGCCCACACCGGTGTCGCGCACGATCAACCAGGCGTTGCGGCCATCACTCGTGCAGCCGATCTCGATCGTGCCGCCGTCGCGATTGTATTTGATCGCGTTCGACACGAGATTATCGACGACTTGGCGCAGCCGCGCTGCATCAACGTATGCGGTAGCCGACTCGATTCCGACCGTGTCGATGGTGATCTGCCGTTCGGCGGCACGCGGCGCAAACGCCTCCACCGAAGCCCACACGATCGCTGCAAGGTCGGTGTCGTCGGGCTCAAGCGCCAGCTCGATCATCGCTCCCCCACTGGTCGAGGCCGCCAGGATATCGGCGACGATGGCCAGGAGCCTGTTCGCGTTTCGACCGGCGATCTCGAGGCCGCGACGCGATGAGGCTGGAAGGTCGTCGTCAAGGACAAGCTCGATGTAGCCAAGAATGGAGGTCAGCGGGGTACGCAACTCATGTGAGACCGAGGCCACGAGGTCTTCACGCGAACGGATCGCGCTCAGCTCTGCTGTCACGTCCCGTGAAACCAGCACCGCGCCGTCATCGTTGCCATCCGCGTCACGGAGGCGCCGCACGGTCACACTGAGTGCACGGCGGGGGGTGCCGGGCATCCCGAACCACAACACCTCACCGTCTACTTCCTCGCCATTGAGCGCTCGAGGGAAGGGACGCTCCTCGGGGGTCAGGCGCGTGACGCCGTCTTCGCGGTAAGCGATTCGCGAGGTCTCGAGCGCGGAGTCGCGACTCTCGGCAGCGGCCATGCTGACGGCATCGGCATCTGCATCCGGTGGGGCCAAGACATCAAGAATCTGGAGCCGTCCGTGAGCCTCGTTCATCATCGAGATCTCACCGGTGGCATTGATACGAATCACGCCGAAGTCAACGGAGTCGAGCACCTGCGTCACCGTCGTCTCTTGTCGGCGCGCACGGGCGAGCGCGCCTTCAAGCATGCGCGACTGCTTGTGGAGCAGCAGTCGCTGGGCGCCGGCGCGCCGTGCCGTTGTGTACGTCGTAGTGGCCACGGCGGCGAGCAGGAGCGGCAGCAACACGAACATGACGTCGAGACCTTCGCCGCTTCGCGCGATGCCTTCTGCCAGCAACAACCCTGCCGAGCCGGTGAGGCTCGCGATCAGGCCGCGGAATCCAAACTGCGAAGGAAGCCAAATCGCCGGCAAGAGCCAGAGAAGCCCCAACGACGCATCCGGTGCGCTTTCACGGAGAAACGCGATCGCGACGATGTCGAGCAGAGGAAGAAACGCGCTCCAGATCAGCGGCACCCTCGCCCACGGAACCATCAACGAGACGCCGGAGGCAATGAAAATAAGAATCACGCCCGCGAGGAACAGATCGAAGTTCGTGGCAGTGTCGGTGATGATGAGGACGGTGCACACAACCACCACGATCCCGCCGAGCGTGAACTGGTTCAACGCGGTGACGCGCTCCCAGGTGCGGTCAACAATGGGTGCATCGCGCTGGGGGCGGGCTGTGGCATCCATGATTCGACGGTAGCGCCTCGCGGACCCATTCTCTGGCGAATCGGGTGCGTGGCGGTCGCTGATTGCGTGAGCGGCGGCGATGACACCCAAAAGTGTCGGTATTGCCGGGGAAGCAGAGCGTTGTGGGGCAGTTTGGATACCGCAACCCACCTGAAGGCTACGGTGAAGGCATGTCGAATCAGTCTGCTCTTGCCTCTGCCCCCATCGCGCTCGTCACCGGCGCCACAAGTGGTATCGGCCGTGAAATCGTGCGCGACCTTGCCCGCACCCACGTCGTCTACGCTGTGGGGCGCGATCCCGAACGCCTCGCAGAGTTTGGCGGCTTCGACGATGAGAACTCGATCGTGCCCGTCCGCGCCGACATCAACGACCCCGAGGCGATGGCCTCACTCGTCGCGGAACTCGACCGTCTCGATGTGCTTGTGCACTCCGCCGGCGTCGTCGGGCAGGCCCACGTCGCCGAAACACCGCGAGAAGAATGGATGCGCCAACTCACCACGAACGTCGTCGCCCCGGCAGAACTCACCCGACTGACACTGCCGCTGCTCCGCGTCTCGAAGGGCACGGTCATCTTCATTGGCTCGGGAGCGGGCACCCGTGCAAGCGCAAACCTCGGCGCCTACGCCGCAACGAAGCACGCCCTTCGTGCTCTCGCCGACTCGCTGCGACTTGAGGAGTCGACCGCCGGCGTTCGCGTCTCCACCATCGCCCCGGGCCAGGTCGACACCCCGATGCAGGAGCAAATGCAGGAGCAGCTGGGCAACGAGTACATCGGCACCCGGTACATCCGAGCCGATTCCGTGGCACGCACGGTGCGTTTCGTCGTGGATGCCCCGGCTGACGCCCAGATCACCGACCTGTCAATCCGCCCCCGCATCTAGCCAGGCGCGCGGGCGGCACGGCACGCGTACGCGCGCGCCAGCCCGCCCACGCAAATACCAACCCAACGCCCACACAAAAAGGGCCGCCACCCGAAGGTGACGGCCCTTTTTTAGCTAGCTAAACGATTACGCGTTGCCGCCCGAGAGCTTCTCGCGCAGAGCAGCGAGTGCCTCGTCGTCGGCAAGCGTTCCGGCGCCGGCAGCTTCGCTCGAGAACGACGCGCCTGCAACATCCGTGATCTCGCCGATGGCCGCTTCGGCCTCCTGCGCCTTGACGACGGCTGCCTTGTGCGACTCCCAGCGAGCCTGGGCTGCAGCGTACTCCTGCTCCCACTTCTCGCGAGCTTCGTCGGAGCCTTCGATCCACTGGTTGGTCTCGGGGTCGAATCCCTCGGGGTACTTGTACTCCCCGTTGTCGTCGTACTCCGTGATCATGCCGTAGAGGGCCGGGTCGAACTCGGTGCCGAACGGGTCGACCGAGTCGTTTGCCTGCTTGAGCGACAGCGAGATGCGGCGACGCTCGAGGTCGATGTCGATGACCTTGACGAACACCTCTTCGCCCACAGAGACGACCTGCTCGGCCAGCTCGACGTGCTTGCTGGACAGCTCCGAGATGTGCACGAGGCCCTCGATGCCGTCCGCGACGCGAACGAATGCACCGAACGGGACGAGCTTGGTGACCTTGCCCGGGGTGACCTGGCCGATGGCGTGGGTGCGGGCGAAGACCTGCCACGGGTCCTCCTGCGTCGCCTTCAGCGACAGGGAGACCCGCTCGCGGTCGAGGTCGACCTCGAGGATCTCGACGGTGACCTCCTGGCCCACCTCGACGACCTCGGAGGCGTGCTCGATGTGCTTCCAGGACAGCTCGGAGACGTGCACGAGGCCGTCCACGCCGCCCAGGTCGACGAACGCACCGAAGTTGACGATCGACGAGACGACACCCTTGCGAACCTGACCCTTGTGCAGGTTGTTGAGGAACGTGGTGCGCGACTCGGACTGCGTCTGCTCGAGCAGGGCGCGGCGCGAGAGCACGACGTTGTTGCGGTTCTTGTCGAGCTCGAGGATCTTGGCCTCGATCTCCTGGCCGAGGTACGGCGTGAGGTCGCGGACGCGACGCAGCTCGATGAGCGAGGCGGGCAGGAAGCCGCGCAGGCCGATGTCGACGATGAGGCCACCCTTGACCACCTCGATGACCGAACCGGTGACGACGCCGTCGTTCTCCTTGATGCGCTCCACGTCGCCCCACGCACGCTCGTACTGCGCGCGCTTCTTGGAGAGGATCAGGCGGCCTTCCTTGTCTTCCTTCTGGAGGACCAGGGCCTCGACCTCGTCGCCGACCTTGACGACCTCGTTCGGGTCGACGTCGTGCTTGATCGAAAGTTCGCGCGAGGGGATGACGCCCT
Source organism: Actinomycetes bacterium (assembly GCA_029777095.1). Lineage (GTDB taxonomy): Bacteria > Actinomycetota > Actinomycetes > Actinomycetales > Microbacteriaceae > Microbacterium. The sequence continues at coordinate 55,082 of JAKOTS010000079.1, forward strand.
CGGTCTTGTAGCCGACGTCGAGGAGGACCTCGTCGCGGTCGATCTTGACGACGGTGCCTTCGATGAGGTCTCCGTCGTTGAAGAACTTGAGCGTCTTCTCGACCGCGGCCAGGAAGTCTTCAGCAGATCCGATGTCGTTGATGGCGACCTGCTTGGTGGCCGGGGCGGTCGTTGCGGTAGTCATGTAGTGGGTTGTCCTTGGGTGGTTGGGTTGTCGGGCCGCGCCCCGCCCGAACGCACGGTGGCGATCGGATGCCTGGGGCTGCAGCGGTTGGATTCTCTTGCGATGTCTCGAACGCGGGCCTGATGGCCACACGCGTGACATTTCATGCTATCAGAAGCGGCGCGCGCAGCGTCCGGACCCTTCGCCTCTCCCCTGCGCGAAAGCGGCGCGCACGTCAGCCGTGCAGCGAGTCCGCGGGATGGATCGGGTCGAGTGCCGGCGCACCCGGTCGCGAGAGGGTGAGCACGACCCAGGCCACTCGAGCGCTCGTCGCCACTTCGTCCTCGATCTCGTTGAGGGTCGCGGCGACCTCGTGCTCGGCGGTGTCGCCGGCCAGGTCGACGGCCGCCACGACGAACACGCGGCCCGGCCCCACGTACTCGATGTGCAGATAGGTGATCTGCGCGATCGCGGGGTGCGAGAGCAACCGCTGAAGGGCGGCCGCCCGCACAGCGGGCTCGACGGACACGCCGATGAGGAACCGCCTGTTCTGGCGGATGAGCACGAACGCGACGACCGCGAGCAGCAGACCGACGAGGATCGAGCCGACCGCGTCGGGGATCGCCGAGCCGGTGATCTGGTGCAGCAGAATGCCGACGAACGCGATGACGAGACCGATGAGCGCCGCGGCATCCTCGAAGAACACCGCGCGCAGCGTCGGGTCTGACGTGCTCATGACGTGGTCGAGCAGGTCGCGGTGCGACGCGGTGGCCTCGCGCCGCGACTGGCGCCACGCCTGCAGGAACGATGTGCCCTCGAGCACGAACGCGATCGCCAAGACGGCGTAAGAGATGCCGAAGCGGTCGGCCGGTTCGGGGTCGAAGAGCTCTTGCACACCGTGCATGATCGATACCCCGGCGCCGATGGCGAACAGACCGAACGCGGCGAACAGCGACCACACGTACGCTTCGCGACCGTAGCCGATCGGGTGGCTCGCGTCGGCCGGTTTGACGCTGCG
>JAKOTS010000085.1 GCA_029777095.1 Actinomycetes bacterium
CCCGGGCTGCCGAAACGAGGGCCGCGCCCGCCGCCCTACTCCAGCACGGTGCGGCTCGTCGCCGTCGACTCCAGTCGCACCCCAGCGGGGACCAGCATCGCGACCAACGGCGGATGCCACACCGCGCTCACGGTGACTCGCGCGGATACTCCGTCCGGCGTGCCCGCCCAGACGACGGTCGCGCCGGCGTCTGCGGCGAAGGCTGAGGCATCCACAATCGCGTTTGCCTGATCGCGCACCCTGGCATCGATGAGCTCGGCACGCACGGCATCGCCTTCGAGGGCGATCGAAAAGCCGTCGGCTCCGGCGAGCGCCGCGGCATCAGCCAAACCGTCGAGCCGCTTCTGCGCAAGATACAGGCTCGTCGCGCAGACACAGACGAAGATCGCAACGATGGCGAGGGTCGCGTATCCGAGGACGAGCGGCAGAATGCTCCCGTCATCGCCACGTAGGCGCCGCATCCGCTGAACCCTGCGCGCCGGCGCCGGCGCTCCCGGCAGCGCTGGCGGGGACACATTTGGCATCTCCGAACCACGCTCCAACTCCAACCCCGAACGGTTCACGGTGCCACGCCCCAAAATCGCGAGACCTTCTGCGCCGACGACGCCGCAACCGGCACACTTGCAATGCGATCGAGTCCCAACACCGACGGCACCAGCGGCAGGACGACGCGCGTGCGCACGCTCACCAGCACCGTCACGCCCGCGGCCGGACACGCGGATGCCGCAGGCACGCACGACACCGACACGTCAAGCTCACCCGGTTCGATGCCGTATTCCTCTGCCACCCCGGCGAGGATCACATCCGTCCGCGCTGTCGCCGCGCGCTCGTCGTGCGCGAGGGAGATCGCCCGCGCCGTGTGCCTCGCCGCAGCCTCAACACCGAGCGCCTGCCCCTGAATCATGCCAAGCGCGACCACGAGATAGATCAGCGGCACCAGCATCAGCATCCCGACGGTGATGAACTCGAGCGACGCGGATCCTCCCTCGTCTCGCATCAACGAACGAAGACGCAAACGACGACGGACGCCCCAGCCCGGCGTCGCTGCCCCCGCAACCGACACAGCGGCGGCGTCGTCACCGCGCATCGAACGACTCCTTCGGCGCTTCGCCGCTCACGCGCAACGCGGCCGGCACGCCCCACAGGCCGGCAATCGGTATGGTCGCCGCCACGTCGACGCGGACGGTGGGGTATCCGAGCTCATCGATCGCTTGCCCCGTCACCGACTGGGCAAACTCGGCACCAACCGTGCGCGCGATGATCGTTCGTGTGCGCTCGGCCCCCTCTTCGGGCGTGCGGTCGGCGAGCGCTCCGTAATACGCACCCTCAACCGCAGCGTCGTGCACCACATTGCGCACGTACACGGCAAAGCCAAACTGCAGCACGCCGAGCGTGAGTGCGGTCAGGAGCACCCCGACCATCACGAACTCCGCAGGGCTCGACCCACGCTCGTCACGCAGCAGCCGCGAAAGTCGCGACAATCGGCCGGGGCGACGCACGCCTCGCCCTCGCCCCGAACGCCCTGAACGCCCTGAACGCGCCGAAGACACCGAACGCCCCTCCCCCACGCGCCACACACTCAGCGTCAAAATCCCGACACTCGTGCGATCGCTTGATCGAACAGCATCCCCAGCGCCGGCCCAGCTAAAGCCCAGATCAGAGCAACCAATCCCGCGGTCATCAAGGTAATCAATACCCATCCCGGCACATCGCCGCGCTCACTGCGCAGCACCGCACCCCACGCAGTTCGCAAGCTCGACAGCCTCGGCAGGGCGAACAGTCCCTGCAACTTCCGCAAACCCAGCCCGCCCGACCCCCTCGACAGCCACCCAGGGCCCGACACTCTCGTCAACGTCTTCAACATGATTCGTCCGTTCTGGGCCGCAAGGCCCGGTTCTCGTTGCGCGATGCGCGCTTCACGCATGCTCGGGATGCCGCCACCCGGCCAATCACCCGATCCCCAGTTGCAGGAGTTGCCCGGCAGGGAAGATTGCAAAGACCACGCTCAGCGGAAGGATGAGGAAAACGAGGGGCACAAGCATCCCAATTTCGTTCTTTCCGGCTCGTTCGATCAGCACTCGTTTTGCGTCTTCGCGCGCATCGGCGGCTTGTGCTTGCAGCACTGCGGCCAGCGGCGCCCCGCGCTCGATTGCGGCGACCAGCTGATCGACGGCACGCGTCACGGCGGGCATCTGTAGTCGCCGCGCGACCCCGCCCAAGCCGTCGGCGAGGCTCGAACCTGTGCCCGCGTCGATGACCGCGATGCGCAGCTCGCCCAAGAACTCGCCCGCACCCACCGCGGTCACGCGGCGCAGGCTGTCGAGAAGGCCCTCGCCGGCCGCCAGGCAGAGACTGAGAAACTCGAGCACGGTGGGCAACTCTTCTTGAATTCGTGAGACTCGTCGCCGCGCGGCCGAGCTCAGGAAGAGGTCGCACGCGACCACGCCTACCGCGCCGGCGACGATGGGCAAGACGAGCGCGGGCGGGCGGAGCACTCCGGCGAGCGCGAACACCACGACGCAGACCGCGCCGGCGAGCAGCCCGAGCAGCGCACACAGCAGCTGGATACCGCGAAAGCGTTCGATACCGCCCTGTCGGGCGGCCTGTTCGAGGCGGCGCTCGATCGATTCGCTCCCGCCCAGGATGCCGGTGATCCGGCCGCGAAGCTGTAGCAGCGCGGCGCGCAGCACCGCACCGCTCCCCGGGCCGGCGACCGGCCCCGACCCGACATCGACAAAGCCAGCACCACCACCGCCCGCAACCACATCGCGAACGTACGGCCCGACCCTGGCGGCGAGCGACATCGCACCCCAGCGCGCGGTCAGGCCAAGCAGCATCCAACAACCAAGCCCAAAGGCCGCCCCGAACAGCACAGCGATCGCCGCGTCAGTCATCATGCGAACCACCGCCGCTGCTCGGGCAGACGCGCGATGCGAAGCATGAGCCGGTACGCCACGACCGAGATCAGCGCGCCCCCGACAACCAACACCACGCCCTCGGGGCTCGAATACGCGCGGGCACCCTCGGGGCGCGCCGCGAGCAGCGCGAGCACCACCCACGGAGCGACCACCCCGAGCACCGCGGCGTTTCGCACCCACGACTGCCGGGCTTCGACCTCGCCGCGCAACGCGGCTTCGGCCCGCACCGAGGCGCTGAGCGATCGCAGCACCGTCGTCAGCTCGGTGCCACCGACCTCCCGCGCCATCCGCAGGGTCTCGACAATGCGGTCGGCGACCGGGTCGGCAAGCGCCGACTTCAGGCGTTCCGCGCTCGATGAGAAATGGCCGGATGCCGCAAAATCGCGTTCGAACGCCGCGAACGCCGGACGCAGCATGGCCGGGGCGCTCGCGCCGAGGCTTCCCACTGCGTCGGGCAGCGACATCCCGGCCCGCACCGATGCCACGAGGTGATCGAGCACGTCTGGCCACAGCCCTCTACGCGAAGCGATGCGCGTGGCACGACGATGCCGCAACCAGAGGATCGGCCCGGCCCCGGCAGCGACCGCGGCAACCACGGCCAGCGCGGGCACCCCGATGAACAGCCACACCACGGCAGCCGCGATGAGCGCAGCCAGTGCACTTGTCGCGATGAGCGCTCGCGGCCGGACACCGGGAAGCCCCGCGTCGGCAAGCAACCTTGTCGCCGCGCTCGGCACAGCACCAACACCGACATCCGCACCCGATGCACCAACAACGCCGGTCCGCCAGAGCCACGGCGCCAGCACCAGCAGCAACCCCGCAGCAAGCGTCACCCCCAAGATGAATGTCATGCCGCCGCCCCCGCAGCCCGCCCGCCCGAACCCGGCAGCGCCGCGACATCAGAAGCATCCGCACCGCCAGAACCGCCAGAACCGCCAGAACCAGCAGAAGCAGCAGAAGCAGCAGAACCACCCACGTACACGGTCTCGGCAGCGATCAGCCCGTCGACGATCCGACCGGTCGGCGCGATGATCTCGGCGACCCTACGCCGCCCATCCGCGCCCATCTCGCAGTGCACCACCAGGTGCACCGAGGTCGCGACCGCGGGCTGCACGAAGGCCGAATCAATGTTTCGCCCCGCCAACAACGGAAGCGCACTCAGCCGGACGAGCGCATCACGCGCCGAGTTCGCGTGCACGGTCGCGGCCCCCGGCACACCGGTGTTGAGGGCCAACAGGAGGTCGAGCGCCTCCGCGTCGCGCACCTCCCCGACCACCAGCCGATCGGGGCGCATCCGCAACGCTTCTCGCACCAGGCGGCGCAGACTCACCTCGCCGGTGCCTTCGAGGCTTGGCTGCCGCCCCTGCAGCGACACGATGTCGGGCGCATCGACGGCGAGCTCGAACGTCTCCTCAACCGTGACGATGCGCTGCTCGGGTGGGCACGCCGCAAGGAGTGCGCCGAGCAGGGTCGTCTTGCCGGCATGCGTCGCCCCCGACACGACGATGCTTCGACCCACCCACACGGCACTGCGGAGCAAATCGGCGGCCGAGGCATCCATCGTGCCGATCGAAACCAGCGCGTCGAGATCGCGAATCGCGGGCAAAAACTTGCGAATGTTGACCGACCAGTGCCGACGCGTAATGTCGGGAATCACCACGTGCAGGCGCGAGCCGTCGGGCAACGAGGCATCAACGAACGGCTGACTGAGGTCGACGCGGCGCCCCGAGCTCTGCAGCATCCGCTCGACAATGTCGCGCACGGCGGTGTCGGTCAGCACAAGCGGCGCACGAAACGACACCCCGCCACGCGCAAAAAATACCCGGTCAGGCGAATTTATCCAAACTTCTTCGACGCTCGGATCATCGAGATACGGCTGCAGGGCCCCATACCCGGCGAGCGCCGCCAGCACCTCACGCACACACGCGGCTTCGTCATCGAGGGTCGGGATGCCCCGCCCCAGCGCCACATCGTTGTGTCGGCGCACCTCGGCCCGCACAATCGCGGCTGCGCGCTCTGGCCGCGCCGAAGGGTCGAAGGCCTCGGAGCGTATGCGGTCGCGAACGCGCTCGGTGAGGGTCGCAATGGCGGGAAGGGCAGGAGTCACCGGAGCATCATCACAAATTGCGCCAAGACTCCCGCGAAGTTATCCACAGGCGCAGGGCGCACGCCGCGACTGAATGCCAGCGCCGGGCGCACGCCGCGCCAGCGCGGCCCCCGCGGCCCCCGCAACCCCCACCGCGGCCGCGCTCCCCCTCCGTGGCAAGAAGCGTGCCCCCACCTTGGTATTCTCGTCCCAGCAGACTCTCAGCTTGAGGCGCGCGCGAGCGCAGCCCGCCGATGTCGTGCACCTCCCACACCCTCGCAAGAAAGAGCACATGTCTCAGAGCACCTCTTCCGCGCCCAAAACCCGCGGCGCAGCAAAACCCACGTCGATGATTGATCGCTATTTTGAGATCACCAAGCGCGGTTCGACCATGGGTCGCGAGATCCGCGGCGGCCTTGTCACCTTCGTGACCATGGCCTACATCGTCATCCTCAACCCGCTGATCATTGGCGGCGATGGCGCGACCGACGTGCTCGGCAACTTCCTCGATCCAGCCCAGGTGAGCGCCGCGACCAGCCTGACCGCGGGCGTCATGACGATCCTGTTCGGTGCGGTCGCCCGCCTACCGTTCGCGATCGCCGCCGGCCTCGGCATCAACTCGTTCCTCGCCGTCTCGGTTGTGGGCCAGGTCACCTGGCCCGAGGCGATGGGACTCGTCATCATCAACGGCATCGTGATCGTTGTGCTTGGTGCCACCGGCGCCCGCACCGCGATTTTCAACGCTGTGCCAGCGGCGCTGAAGGCCGCGATCACGGTCGGTATTGGCCTGTTCATCGCGTTCATCGGTTTCGTGGATGCCGGTTTCGTCAACCGCACTCCCGGCGGCCCGCCGGTGCAGCTGGGTATCGACGGTTCGATCGCCTCGGTCCCGACCCTCATCTTCGTGATCGGCCTTGTGCTGATCGGCGTGCTCGTTGCGCGCAAGGTCCCCGGCGGCATCCTGATCGGCATTATCGTCACGACGATCATTGCGATCATTGCGCAGTCGATCCTGCAGCTCGGCCCCAGCTTCAAAGATCCGGGCGGCTGGCACATGACGATCCCGGTGCTGCCCACCGAGATCATCACGGTGCCCGACTTCGGTCTCGTCGGCCAGTTCGACCTGTTCGGCTCGTTCGCCCGCGTCGGTGCCCTCTCGGCCACGATGCTCATCTTCACGCTGGTGTTCACGAACTTCTTCGACGCCATGGGCACGATGACTGGTCTCTCGAAGAACGCCGGTCTGGGCACGCCCGACGGCCAGTTCCCGCGCATCCGCGCCGCATTCATCGTTGAGGGCGCTGGCGCCGTGATGGGTGGCGCCACGTCCACCTCGTCGGCCACCGTCTACGTCGACAGCGCTGCGGGCATCGGCGAGGGCGCCCGCACGGGTGTCGCATCGATCGTGACCGGCCTGCTGTTCTTCCTCTCGATGTTCTTCACACCGCTCACGCTCATCGTGCCGATCGAGGCCGGGGCCGCCGCGCTCGTTGTCGTGGGCGCCATGATGATGACGCAGATCAAAGAGATCGAGTTCAGCAACTTCGCGATCGCGCTCCCCGCGTTCTTGACCATCGTGACGATGCCTCTGACGTACTCGATCGCGAACGGCATCGGCGTCGGCTTCATCTCGTGGGCGCTCATCAACGCGCTCTCGGGCCGCGCCAAGCAGGTGCACTGGTTGCTCTGGATCGTCGCATTCGGCTTCGTGCTCTACTTCGCCCGCGGGCCGATCGAAGTGTTGCTCGGTCACTAACGAGCTTCGCTCACAAGCCCAACGGATGCCGGGGGCCCGACTTCACCAGAAGCCGGGCCCCCGCGCTGTTTCCACTCGCATGCGCACCCCGAAAGGGGCAGGATGTCAGCATGGGCAATCGCAAGCAGCTTTCTGAGATCAGCGTTCCCGGCCGCATCGGCCTGGTCATCGTCGGCACCGTGCAGGTCGTGTTCGCGTTCCTCGCGTTCTGGGACCTGGCGCACCGCAGCGCCGACGAGGTTCGCGGTCCACGCTTGGCGTGGGTTCCCGCGATTCTGGTCAACTGGATCGGTCCGGCCGCCTACTTCTTGTTCGGGCAGAAGCGCTGACCGCGGCATCCGCTCGTCGCTCTCGCACCCTGCCCGCTAGATAGACTGGGACTTTCCGCGGGAGTGGTGGAATTGGTAGACACGCAGGATTTAGGTTCCTGTGCTTTCGAGCGTGTGGGTTCAAGTCCCATCTCCCGCACTCAACGAGTGATGTTGCGCCTCCGGGCGAAGAACCACTGCGTCGTCAGTCGTGGTTTGGGAGCGTGGAGAGTGCGCTGAGCGCGGTCACATCCGTGATCGTGATCCGCCCCTGATCCCGTTGCGAGATCGTCCCGGAGTCGGTGAGCTTGCGAAGCTGCCGGCTGAGGGATTCTGGCGTCGTGGACAGGAGCGAAGCGATGTCTTTCTTCGCGAGTGGCAGCACGACTTCGATGGCACCTCGCGACCCTGGCACCGCAGGGAGCGCGAGCAGGTAGTCGGCCAGACGCGAGCTCACGTTGCCCGAGATGACAGAAGCGAGCCGCGCTTCAGTGTCGCCCAAGCGTTTGCTCACTCCCTGCAGCATGCGCAGGCCAATACTCGGGTGCTTCTCGACGAGACGCGCGAGATCGGCATGACGGAACACACACAGTTGAGTGTGTTCGAGCGCCTCTGCTGCGTGATCGGGTCTCGCTCCCGTAAGAAACGAGGACTCTCCGATGAAATCACCGGGACCGAGAACGCGGATGACCTGCTCGTGCCCGGCCGCACTCGTGCGAGTGATCTTCACCTGACCCGTGTGCACCACCAGCAACTGCGAGACGTCTGAGCCGGCCGTGTAAACCTGCTCGACCGCGTCCAGGCGGACGCTACGCGCAAAACCCGCGACCTCCATTTGCTGCGCATGCGTCAATCCTTGAAACAGCGGCACACGAGCCACGCAGAGGTCATTTGACGGATCCGCATCCACATCAACTGACACAGACAATCGCATCCTTCCTTCTCCTCAAGTATGGCGATTCAGGTATGGCGATCGCGCTTTGGCATGGAGGCGGCTCCTTGGGTGTTGCGCAGCAGTCGCATCGCGTTGAAGATCACGATGAGCACGGAGCCTTCATGCACGAGCATGCCGATTGACATCGTGACGCCACCTGCAAACACCCCGACCAGGAGCACAACAACGGTCAGCAGCGCGATCCAGATGTTCTGGCGCATGACACTCACGGTGCGTTTCGCGAGCCTGATCGCTTCCGGGAGCTTCAGGAGATTGTCGCCCATCAGGGCGATGTCTGCGGTCTCCACAGCCACCGCCGAGCCGGCCGCACCCATTGCGACACCGATGTCGGCTGTCGCGAGGGCGGGTGCGTCGTTCACACCGTCGCCGACCATCGCGACCGTGTGCCCCTCGCGCTGCAGACGAGCAACGGCGTCAAGCTTGTCTTCGGGGAGGAGCGAGGCATAGATCTCATCGATGTCGACTGCCTCGCCAATGGCTTCGGCCACCAGCCGCGTGTCTCCCGTGAGCATCACGACCTTCTGCACGCCGCCAGCGTGCAAGCGCCTGATCATCTCCGGGGCATCCTCGCGAATCGTGTCTGCGACACCAATCACGCCAAGCACCGTCTCATCGACGGCAACAATCATCGGGGTCTTGCCCGCCGCCGCCAGCTCGTTTGCGGCCGCGGCAGCCCCCGCGTCGTTCACGACCCCGTACTGTTCGAGCAGCGGGACGTTGCCGATGAGCACCCGCTTGCCGTCGACCTGGGCCACGATCCCCTTGCCCACGACCGGCGTGACCGACCCCGGAATGGTCTCTGGGGTCACACCCTCTTCGCGTGCGATGTCGAGGATCGGGCGGGCGAGAGGGTGCTCAGAGCCCGCTTCTGCAGCCGCGGCCCAGCGAAGCACCTCACGCCGATCCGCCCCTGGGTCGAGCACAACGATGTCGGTGAGTACCGGACGACCCTCCGTGAGTGTGCCTGTCTTATCGACGGCAACCGCCGAAATCTTGGCGGACGTTTCAAGGTACTCGCCGCCCTTGATCAGGATTCCGTTCCGCGCCGAACGGCCAATGCCTGCCACGATCGCCACCGGAATCGAGATGACGAGCGCACCCGGGCAACCAATCACAAGGAGCGTGAGTCCGAGCACGACATCACCCGAGATCAGGCCCGCCGCGAGCGCGAGCACCATCACGGCCGGCGTATACCATTTCGAGAATCGGTCAATGAAGGCCTGCGTTTTAGCCTTCGCATCCTGGGCCTCTTCGACCCGGTGAATGATGCGCGCGAGCGTCGTGTCGGCCCCAATACCCGTCGCCATGACCTGCAAGAATCCACCCCGCGAGATCGTGCCCGCAAACACATGGTCTGACTTCGCCTTCTCAACGGGGATCGACTCACCCGTGATCGAGGCCTCATCGATCGCACCCGTGCCGGCGACCACCTGCCCGTCGACGGGCACCTTCGCTCCGTTCTTCACGAGCACGATTTCACCCATGCGCACCCTGTGCGCCGCGACCTCGACCTGTTCTCCGTCGCGCATCACGACCGCGACGTCGGGGGCCACCGCGACAAGCTCGGCCAACGCCGCACGGGTCTTGTTCATCGTGCCGGCCTCAAGCGCGTGACCGATCGCGAACAAGAAGGTCACGGCGGCAGCCTCCCAGAAGTTGCCGATGAGCGTCGCACCGATCGCCGCAATCGACACCAGCAGGTCGATACTGATGAACTTCACGAGTAGCGCTCGCACAGCGTTCGCGACGATGCCCCACCCGGCGACTACCGCAGCTGCGAGCATGAACGCGTTCGCGAGCGTGAACACCTGGCCCGAGCCGTGGGCGTGTTCGCCGGCGTCGATCCACCACTGCGGGCTGACGGTGATGTTCCACGCGCCGCCGGCAAGCTTCTCGACGCCGAATGACACGAGAATGAGCAGGCCCGAGACAACCGGGACGAACCAGTTGCCATACCGCCATTTACGGAGCGCGTTCACGAGAGTGCTGCCTTTCAGATCAGGGAACGACGTGTGTCACAAGCTGGGGCTAGAACGCAGAAGCCTTCGACTTGTAGCCCGCCTTATCTACAGCAGCAATCAGGTCTTCGACTGAACTTTTCGTCTCGTCGTGGTCAATCTCAACGCGTCCCGATGCGAAGTGCACCGTCACGTTTTCCACGCCATCCAGCTTGCCGACCTGCTTCTCGATCTTGGTCACGCACGACGGGCATGAGAACCCTTCGGCACGCAGAAGGGTGTGGGTGGTGTCAGTAGCGTTCGCCATGATGAGCGTCCTTTCGCTTCGCCCCGAAACCGGGGTCGACCAGGAAGATTCCTGACCTTCACGATCGAGGTTACGCACCTGACAGCACCTCAGCCTTGACGTAGGTCAAGTCGCTTCGAAGGCTGCTCCGGCCCCGCAATTGAACGCTTCTTCGCTTGAAATGGATGCGCCGCTACGGCCGTTCCCATGCTTCAACGCCACCGGGCACGACCTCGAAGATCGGGTGTGGCGTGGGCGACGCGTGTTGCCACCGCGCGCCGTCGTCGGGGCTCCGCCGCATGAGCTTCTCGCCCAGGTGAGCCCACTCGTAGTCGAGCTGGCCCTGCGTGACAGTGAGCTTCGCACCCATCCCGAGTCCCGCAGGAACACCGGCGGCTCCCCCGGGCACGCTGGCGGTGTCTGCGGGCACACCGGCGGCTCCCCCGGGCACGCTGGCGGTGTCTGCGGGCACACCGGCGGCAATGATTTTTTGCTCGTTGAACGAGTACCGGCGCGCGACCGCATCGCCGTGCAGCCCCCACAGGTAGCCGCCGATCGTCTCGAGCGGGTTCGCCGTGTCGCGAAACCGCTGCAGCTGCGGGTGGTGCCGATACCCCGTCGTGCGATCGGCGAGCACCGCCTGGGCAAGCAGTGCCTCACGCCAGGCCGCGACGAGCCCCTGCCTGTCAAGGTGCGAAGGGTGCAGCGACCACATTCTCACGAGCGCGTCACCTCGTCATCGAGCTTGTGCGAGAGCTTTGACGGCCACCAGATTGCGCGCCCAATGTCGTAGGTCAGCGCGGGCACCAGGAGGGTACGCACAACGAACGTGTCGAGCAGCACACCGAAGGCGACGATAAACGCGAGCTGCACCAGGAACAGGATCGGGATCACCGCGAGCGCCGCAAAGGTGGCCGCAAGCACAAGACCCGCCGAGGTGATCACGCCACCCGTTGTCGCAAGCCCGCGCAGGATGCCGGTCCTCGTGCCGTACTTCAACGATTCCTCGCGCACCCGAGTCATGAGGAAGATGTTGTAGTCGATGCCGAGCGCGACCAGGAAGATGAACCCAAACAGCGGCACGGCCGGATCAGCGCCCGGGAACTTGAAGATGCCGTTGAACACCAGCGCCGACACCCCCATCGCCGTGCCGAACGAGAGCACGGTGGTGAGAATCAGCAACACCGGTGCCAGCACCGCCCGCAGCAGCATCATCAAGATGAGCGTGATCACGACGAGCACGATCGGGATGATGAGATTGCGGTCGTGGATGGATGCCTGGTTCGTGTCGACCGCCGTGGCGGTCACCCCACCTACCAGCGCACTCGGCGCTGCGCTCTCAAGCTCCGACCGCAAGTCGAGCACCGTTTCGCCTGCGGCATCCGAATCTGCGGGGTCGTTGAGCGTCCCCTGCAATAGCACCTGCCCGTCAACCACCGTCGGCGTGGGCGTGGGTGTGCCCGGCGGGCCGAACGCCGTGATCCCGTTTGCCGTCACCGGGGCCGAGCCGCTCGGTGAATCGGCGGAGGTGACCGAGACGCTTGCAATGCCGTTGTGCGCGAGCAGCACGTCGACGACCTGATCCATCTCCTGCTCGTCGACGACGATCTGGACGGGGCTCCCCGAGCCGCCGGGGAAGTGCTCACTCAGGGCGACCTGCCCGTCACGCGCCTCCGACTGGCCGAGCACAAGATCCGACTGCGGAACGCCGACCGCGTTCAGTTGAGTCACACCGAGCGCACCAAACAGGAGCACAACCGTGGTGACGATCCAGATGAGCCTCGGGCGCCGCTTCACCGTCTGCGCGAGGCGTGCCCAAAGCCCCTTGCTCGGCATGCCGCCCTCGGCCTCGACGACCTCAGGCTCGAACTTGGGCCGCCGCGGCCAGAATGCCGCGCGCCCGAACGCAAAGAGGATCGCCGGCAGCAGCGTGAGTGCCGACAGCATCGCGAAAATGATGCCAATCGAGGCGACCGGTCCCAGCGTGCTGTTCGACTTCAGTTCGCTGAGCAACAGGCAAAGGAGTCCCGCGATCACCGTGCCGCCGGACGCCAAGATCGGCTCGAACGAGCCTTTCAGCGCCGCCATTGTCGCGACCCATTTATCGCGGTTTACCCTGAGTTCTTCGCGATATCGCGAAACGTACAGCAGCGAGTAGTCGGTCGCGGCCCCGATGACGAGGATGAAGAGGATGCCCTGGGTCTGCCCACTGAGCAGCAGGATCTCCCACTTCGCGAGCCACCAGACCGTCAGTAGCGCGGCGCAGAGCGCAAAGAGGCTCGTCGAGAGCACCGCGATCGGGAGGAGGAACGAGCGGTAGACCAAAATGAGGATGATGAACACGGCGATGAGCGCCACCCCGAGCAAGATGCCATCGATGCCCGCGAAGCCTTCAAGCAGGTCGGCCGTGAACCCAGCCGGCCCCGTCACGAACACCTCGACGCCGCCCGGTGCTGCGGCGCGAAGCTGTTCGCCCAGCTTCAGCACCACATCGCCCACCTCGGAGTCGGCGTCGATGGGCACAAATGCCTGCGCGGCACGACCGTCATCTGACGGGATGAGTGGCGAAATCTCGCCGCCGATCCCATCGATCTTGCCCGCGTCGCCGAGCGCTTGCCCCATCGCCGCCAGGTCGGCGTCGGTGAGCTTCTCATCGCTCGCAAATACGACAATCGCCGGGATTGCGTTCGAGTCACTGAATTCTTTGAGTAGCATCTGCACCTGCGTCGCGTCTGCAGAGGTGGGAAGGTAGCTCGTCTGATCGTTCGACGAGACCTCAGAAACCTTTCCGAAGTAGGGCCCGCCGATGCCCGCCGCGGCGAGCCAGATCAGGATCAACGCCGCCGGCAGGAGCACTCTCAACCATCTCGGCACCCGGCCTGGCGTGGCGTGGCGGCCCCGCGCGGCGTCGGGGCGCCGACGCGTCGTGCCATCCGTGTCGCGGGGCGCCACTGTGGAGTCTGATCTGCGAGTCATTCCGGAATCCATTCGGTGATCGAGCGAGGCAACTGCGCCCTCATTTGTTAGCTCATGAGAATGCTAGCTTAGCTAATAACTTCGTGCGTTGAAAATACCAACTCCGGTATCCTTTACACATGTCGAAACTAGACAGTGACGCAGGGTCTGTTTCGTCGAGCTTGTACGACGTTGAACGCAATGACCCCGAATCGTCGCTCATTGACCGTTCCGGGGCCACCCCACAGGATCTCAAAGAGATCGGCGAACTGATGGCCGCCCTTGGGCGGCTGAGGGATGCAGAGCAGCACCTGTCCGAGGCATCCCAGCGCTACATGAAACTCGGAAGATCCGACATGCGGGCGTTGCACTTTTTGATCGTGGCCCTCCACAGCAAAACGCTCGTCACACCCAGCGCGATTGCCGCGCATCTCGGCATCTCCAGCGCCTCAACCACAAAGCTGCTTGACCGACTCGAAACCGGCGGGCACATCGTGCGCGCCCCGCACCCGAACGACCGCCGCGCGCTCTCGATCACCATCACGGACGAGACCCGAGAAGCCGCCATGCAAACCGTTGGGCGTCTGCAGGCAAAACGCTTCTACGCGGCCGCCCGCCTCAGCTCGGAAGACCGGGCGATTGTCGTGCGTTTTCTCGACGACATGACCGAGCAGATCGCGCTCCGCGATGAAGCCTGGACGACGCAAGGATAGACTGAACCCTCGCACGTGACCGGGCGTGCAGATTGTCATGAACTCTACAAATTCACGACATCGCGCGACGGTACACTTTTCGTGACAGTGACCGAAACTCGCGCATTGACACGGCCGTTCAGCCGAATTCCACACCCCAACCGACGGGACCCACACCCTCGTGCAAAGCCTCGCGCTCATCCCCTGGCTTGACCCGGCGGGCATCATCGCCACAGCGGGCCCCTGGGCTCTGCTGGTCGTCTGCTTCATCGTTTTCGCTGAAACGGGTCTCCTCATTGGTTTCCTGCTTCCCGGCGACACGCTTCTGGTTATCGCCGGTCTGCTCTCGCACTCAACCGCCGCGGCGCCGCACGGCGTCTTCGGGATCAGCGTCTGGTGGGTTGCGGTACTCATCGCCCTCGCCGCGTTCATCGGCGGCGAAGTCGGGTATTACATCGGCCACAAGGCCGGACCTGCGATTTTTGAACGCAAAGAGTCTGGGGTGTTCAGCGTCAAGAACGTTGAGCGCACAAATGCCTTCTTCGAGCGCTTTGGCGGGTTGACCATCATCCTCGCCCGCTTCGTGCCGATCGTGCGCACGTTCGCACCGGTCGCGGCCGGCGTCGGTCACATGCCGTGGAAGCGCTACAGCCTGTACAACCTCATCGGTGCGGTGCTGTGGGGCTTTGGCCTCACCATGTTTGGCTACGCGATCGGGTTCATCCCGTGGATCGCCGAGATCGTGACCAAGTACATCGACGTAATCCTGCTGGCGGCCGTCGGCGGGAGCGCCGCGGTGACGCTCTGGCACTATCTCCGCGAGCGCTCAAAGGCGAAGAAGGCCGCCGCCGCGGGCGAAGACGTGGTCACCGACACCGAAGAGGCACGTGCCCTGGTACTCGACAGCGATGTGTTCGGCGCCGCGCCGGGCCGAGTGAACGACGCGCCGACCGGCGACGCACGGGGCACCGAGCCCGACACCCGGATCTAACACCCCAAGCGCCGCCTACCCCTGCGCCGCGCGCGCGGCGCGAGAGCGTTCGACGCTTGCGCGCAACGCCTCCATCAGGTCGATCACTTCGCCGCCCTCGGGCGCGGGAGCCGCCGGGCCGAAGGTTGCTTCGGTGTCGATCGAGTCGCCGCGCTCGAGCTTTGCGTCGATCAAGACGCGCAGCTCGCGCTGGTACTCGTCGACATATTCCTCGGGAGCGAAGTCACTCGAGAAACTCTCCACCAGGCTGGCCGAAAGCTCCAGCTCTTTGCTCGAGATTTTCACCGGCTCATCGAGCGCCGGGAATGAGGCCTCTCGTACCTCGTCTGCCCAGAGCAACGTCTGCAGCATCAGCACCTCGCCCCGCACCCGGAGCGCGGCCAGCCGCGTCTTCTGTCGCAACGAGAATCGCACGATCGCGGTGCGGTCCGTCTGCTCGAGCGTTTGCCGCAGGAGCACGTATGCCTTGGGCGACACCGAGTCGGGCTCGAGCATGTACGCCCGGTCGAACGTAATCGGGTCGACCTGAGCGCTCGGCACAAACTCCATGACCTCGATCTCTCGTGAGCGCTCGGCCGGCATCGCCGAGAGGTCTTCCGCAGTCAGCACGACCGTGCGCTCTCCGTCGTCGAAGGCCTTGTCGATGTTCTTGAACGCCACCACCTCACCGCAGATCTCGCACGTGCGCTGGTACCTGATCCGCCCGCCGTCGGCGTCGTGCACCTGGTGCAGCGACACGTCGTGGTCTTCGGTGGCGGCATACAACTTCACCGGCACGTTCACCAGGCCGAACGTCAACGCACCCTTCCAGATGGCTCTCATGCCGCAAGTACACACCTCGCGTGGCCGTCACGGCTAGTCCCCCGTGACGCATGCACCTCTGGTGCGCACGGATGCCGCACCCCAAGATGAAGCCATGGCTACGGCTGCTCGGCAAGACGGCGGCGATCAACTTGTCACGATCGCCGGCCGCCGCCTGCGAGTGAGCAACCTCGAGAAGGTGATGTATCCGGCGGCCGGCACCACGAAGGGTGAGGTGCTCGATTACTACACCCGCATCGCGCCGTTCATGATCCCGCACGTGAGCGGGCGCCCCGCGACCCGCAAGCGATGGGTGCACGGAGTGGGGATGCCGGGACATCCGCTGCCCTCGTTCTTTGCAAAAGACATCGGGGCCGGCGCGCCGTCCTGGGTGCCGCGGCAGGCGATTGTGCACAGTGACGGGGCGAAGGAGTATCCGCTGATCGACGATGTGGCGACGCTTGTCTGGCTCGCGCAGACTGCGTCGCTCGAGATGCACGTGCCGCAGTGGCGGTTCGCGGCCGACGGCCAGCCTGCCGCGCCCGACAGGCTTGTGCTCGATCTTGATCCGGGGCCGGGCGTCGGGCTCGCCGAATGCGCCGAGGTGGCGCGGCTCGCCCGCGAGATTCTCAGCGACATCGGCCTCGATGCCGTACCCGTCACGAGTGGCAGCAAGGGCCTGCACCTTTACGCCGCGCTACCTGGTGCACAGACCTCGGCACAGGTCACCGAGATCGCGCACGAGCTCGCGCGCGCGCTCGAGGCTGACCACCCCTCGTTGATTGTCAGCAACATGCAGCGCGCCCTTCGCACCGGGCGGGTACTCATCGACTGGAGTCAGAACACCCAGGCAAAGACCACGATCGCGCCGTACTCGTTGCGAGGCACCTCGCTCCCCCACGTTGCCGCGCCGCGAACGTGGGACGAGCTCGCAGAACCGGGGCTCGCCCAGCTGACCTTCGACGCGGTGTTGGAGCGCACGGCTATGGGCAGCGATCCGATGGCCGCGCTCGGGTTCCACGCCGGCGGGCGCGAATCATCGCACGGCCCGCTCGCGAGCTACATCGCGAAACGTACGGCGGGTGCGACCCCCGAACCGGTGCCTTCGAACGCGCTGGGGGCTGCGGCATCCG
The DNA here is from genome assembly GCA_029777095.1 of Actinomycetes bacterium. GTDB lineage: Bacteria > Actinomycetota > Actinomycetes > Actinomycetales > Microbacteriaceae > Microbacterium. Next base: position 16,840 of record JAKOTS010000085.1, read on the forward strand.
TCGATACGCAGCCGCGTTTCGTGGTGCAGGAACACCACGCGAGCAGCCTGCACTGGGACTTTCGCCTCGAACACGATGGCGTGCTCGTGAGCTGGGCCGTGCCGAAGGGCATCCCCGCGACGAGCGAGCGCAACAGCCTGGCCGTGATGACCGAGGACCACCCGATGGAGTACGGCTCGTTCGAGGGCACCATTCCGGCCGGGGAATACGGGGCAGGCACGGTGACCATCTGGGACGACGGGCGCTACACGCTCGAGAAATGGCGTGACGACGAGGTGATCGTCACGGTCGAGGGACGCCCCGGAGGCCCCCTCGGCCGCGCGCGACTGGCGCTGATTCGCACCGAGGGCGCGGGCGAGAAGTCGCTCTGGCTGCTGCACCGCATGAAGACGGATGCCCCGGCCCCGCACCGTTCCAACCCCGGTGAACGCCCGGCAATACCTCCAGCCTCGGCCGCGCTCCCAGCCGCGCGCCCGGCCCCGATGCTCGCCACCAACGCGACGCACGCCGAAGCCCTCGCGCTCGCGCGGGCCTCCGGCACAGAGCCGTGGGTGGAGTTTAAGTGGGACGGCATCCGCGCGATCGGCGCGTGGAACACCGACGGGCTGCGCCTCTTCACGCGCGGCGGCAACGACGTCACCCACAAATACCCCGAGCTCACGGACGTCGACCCGGGGTTCGCCGCGCCGTCGGGGATCGTCGACGGCGAGATCATCGCGCTCGACGGGCGCGGCCGACCCAACTTCGGCCGCCTCCAGCAGCGCATGAATCTCAGCAAGCCCCGCGAGATCGGGCGCATCGTCGAGAAGATTCCGGTGCACTTCGCCCTCTTCGACGCACTCCGCGCGGGCGACGAAGACCTCACGGCACTGCCGCTTTCGGCAAGACGCGAGCGCCTCGAACAGCTCACGAGCGGCCCCGCGCTCTCGCCGAGCATCGTTGTGCCGCCGGTGTTTGACGATGTGGATGCCGCATTGGCAGCCAGCCGTGAGTATGGGCTCGAGGGGATCATGGTGAAAGACCCCAGCTCGCGCTACCTCGCCGGCGCCCGTAGCGACGACTGGTTGAAGCTCAAGCTCACCCACACCCAGGCAGTGCTCATCGGCGGGGTACGGCCGGGGCGCGGCGAGCGCGCCGGCCGTATCGGCTCGCTCCTCCTCGGAGTGCCGGGGCTCGATGGGCTCGAATACGTGGGGCGGGTGGGCACGGGATTCACCAACGCCGCGCTCGAGGCACTCGGGTCTCGGCTTGCGGGGCTGCGGCGTGAGACGAGCCCGTTCGTGGCGGTACCGGAGGCGGAGGCATCCACCGCGCAGTGGGTCACACCCACGCTCGTTGGCGAGGTGGAGTTCGCGGAGTGGACCGACGGCGGGATTCTGCGCCAGGCGCGCTGGCGCGGGCTTCGCCCCGACACGCGGCCCGAAGACGTGGTGCGCGAACCGTGACCCCCGCCCGGGCCAGTCGTGCCGGGTCAGTCGTGCCCGGTCAGTCGTGGCGGGCGTGCTCGGGTTCGGTAAAGCCCGCGGGCTCGAGCTGGAATGTGGAGTGTTCGACGTCGAAGTGCGCGGCGAGGCATCCCTGCAACTCTTCGAGGAGCGCAGCCGACCGGCCGTCCGTCAGCATTTCGGCGCCGACGACAACGTGTGCGGTGAACACCGGGGCGCCGCGGGTGAGCTGCCACACGTGAATGTCATGAACATCGAGCACGCCGTCGGTGCGAAGAATGTGTTCGCGAATCTCGCGCACGTGAGTGTCACGCGGGACCGACTGGGCAAGCACCGAGAACACCTCGCGCAGCAGCCCGATCGCGCGCGGGATGATGAACACCGCGATTGCGAGGGAGGCGATGGCGTCGGCCGGCATCCACCCGGTCGTGACGATAATGATCGCCGCGATGATGACCGCCAGAGAACCGATCATGTCGCCCATCACCTCGAGGTAGGCACCACGAACGTTGATGCTCTCCTTCTGGGCCGACGACAGCAGCCACATCGCGATGGCGTTCGCAACGAGCCCGACGATGGCCACCACCAGCATCAGCCCACCCTGCACCTCTGCCTCGGCGGGTTCGAGCAGGCGACGGATGCCCTCGGTGCCGACCACCACTGCCAACACAATCAGGATGGCGGCATTGGCCAGCGCACCGAACACCTCGGCGCGCTGGTAGCCGTACGTGCGACGCTCGTTCGCGGGGCGCGCAGCGACGGTGCTGGCGATGAGCGCCACGACGAGCGCGGCCGCATCGGTGAGCATGTGGCCAGCGTCGGCGAAGAGGGCGAGCGACCCACTGAGGATCGCACCGACAACCTGCACCACCAAAACGATCGAGGTGATGCCAAGCGAGATCGCAAGCAACCGCCGATTTCCGGCGCCGCGAACACTCGCACTGTGATCATGATCGTGCGCCATTGCCAACCCCCAAAAACTCGGCTTCGAGCCTACCGCCGCGGTTACAGACCTGTGAGGAGCGGCATCAGTACCGCAAACGCGCGTGCCCGGTGGCTCGCCGCATTCTTGCGCGCGGGCTCCCATTCCGCGACCGAGGTCTCGTGCCCCGGTACTTGACCGTCGGGCACAAAGATCGGGTCATACCCGAACCCGCCGTCGCCCGACGCAGCCCGCGCCAGGCGGCCGGGCCACCGACCCTCAACCACGTGTTCAATGGCCGACTCGCCGTCGACCCCCGGCACGACCAGCGCGATCGTCGACACGAAGGTCGCCGCGCGATGCTCGTCGCCCACGTCGTGCAGCTGGTCGAGCAGCAGCGCGAGGTTTGCCTTGTCGTCTTTCTTCTGGCCGGCCCAATATGCAGAGAACACGCCGGGCGAACCGCCGAGCACGTCGACGCAGATGCCCGAATCGTCGGCGAGCGCCGGCAATCCAGTGTGCGCGGCCGCCGCGCGCGCCTTGATCAACGCATTTTCGGCGAACGTCACTCCGTCTTCGACTGGCTCTGGCCCGTCGTACCCAATCACGCTGAGCTCGGGATGCTCGGCCGCGATGATCGCGTGAAACTCGGCGACCTTGTGCGCGTTGTGGGTCGCGAGGACGATGCTGCGGGCGGGGGTGGCCGCGGCATCCATCGTGTTATTCATTGCCGGCGGCACCCAGCGAGCGGGCGAGTGCGGCAAGCTGCAGCTCGCGCAGGTCGTTCGTGCCGGCGAGGCCGAGGTCGAGCAGCGAGTCAAGTTCGCGACGGTCGAAGGGCGCGCCCTCTGCCGTGCCCTGCACCTCGACGAACAGGCCGCGGCCCGTGGCGACGATGTTCATGTCGGTCTCGGCGCGCACGTCTTCGACGTAGGCCAGATCGAGCATGGGGACGCCATCGATGATGCCCACCGATACCGCCGAGACCGAGTCGATCAGCGGCGCTGCCTTCTTGCCGATGAAGCCCTTGGCGCGGCCCCATTCGATGGCATCGGCCATCGCGACGTAGGCGCCGGTGATCGCGGCGGTGCGGGTGCCACCATCGGCCTGCAGCACGTCGCAGTCGATCACGAGTGTGTTCTCGCCGAGTGCCTTCGTGTCGACGACGGCCCGAAGCGAACGCCCGATCAGGCGAGAGATCTCGTGGGTACGGCCGCCGATCTTGCCCCGCACGCTTTCGCGGTCGTTGCGCGAGTTCGTCGCCCGCGGCAGCATCGCGTACTCGGCGGTGACCCAGCCCTTGCCCTTGCCCGCGAGCCAGCGCGGCACGCCATTCGTGAACGATGCGGTGCAGAGCACTCGGGTGTCGCCGAAGCTCACAAGCGCCGAGCCCTCCGCGTGCGTGCTCCAGCCACGCTCAAACGTCACCTCGCGCAGCTGAGAGTTGGTGCGGCCGTCGGCGCGGGTGGGTTCAGTCATGGTGATCTCCGAATCAGGGGGCAGGCGTGGTGGCGAAGAAGAAGAGTGGATGCCGCGGCTCAGGGCGCGCGCAGGATGTCGATGGTGCCGGTCTGCACGAGCTGGACGTTGCGCACCTCGCGGCCCATCAGCCGGTTCGCGAGGGCGGTGAATTCGCGGGCCGACGTGCCGGTTGCCTCGTAGCTCGTGCCACCGGGTGTGGTCGCGCTCGTGAGGAGGTCGCGGCTGATCAGCTGGCGATACACATCGTTTGCCGTCTCGCTGTCGCTCGACACCAGCGACACATCGGGGCCCATGACGTAGCTGATCGCGCCCTTGAGGAACGGGTAGTGCGTGCAGCCAAGCACAAGCGTGTCGACGCCGGCGTGCCGCAGTGGCGCGAGGTATTCCTCGGCCACCTGCAACAGCTCGGCCGAGCCGGTAACGCCCGCTTCAACAAAGTCAACGAAGCGCGGGCAGGCCTGCGCAAACACCGAGACGTCGGAGGCGACCTCGAGCATGTCTTGGTAGGCACGCGAGGCGATCGTGCCTTCGGTGCCGATCACGCCGATGCGGCGATTTCGCGTGGTGTGCAGCGCGGTGCGCACCGCAGGACCGATGACCTCAATCACCGGCACCGAGTAGCGCTCGCGGGCATCGCGCAGCAGTGCAGCCGAGGCGGTGTTGCAGGCAATGACGAGCATCTTCACGCCCTGGTCGACGAGCGTGTCGAGCACCTCAAGACCGAAGCGGCGCACATCGGCGATCGACTTCGAGCCGTAGGGCGAATGCGCGGTGTCGGCGATGTAGACCAGCGACTCGTTGGGCAGTTGGTCGCCGATTGCGCGTGCCACAGTCAAGCCGCCAACACCAGAATCGAAGATGCCGATCGGAGCGTTGTTCATGATGGATCAAGCCTACGCCGTTGCCCTCGGTGCCTGAGTAGGCTGACCGCATGGTCGAGACATCTCACAGCAGCAGTGCCCTTCGCACGGATCGCTACGAGCTCACTATGCTCGCCGCCGCCCTGCGCGATGGCACCGCGCACCGGCGTTGCGTGTTCGAGCTCTTCGCGCGCAGGCTGCCAGGCGGCCGCCGCTTCGGCGTCGTGGCTGGCGCCGGGCGGTTTCTTTCGGCCCTGCGCGACTTCCGCTTCGGCGACGCCGAGATCGAATGGCTCGCCGCAAATCAGGTGGTGGATGCCGCAACCCTCGCATGGCTCGCCGACTATCGGTTCTCCGGCACCATCCGCGGCTACCGCGAGGGCGAGCTGTATTTTCCCGGCTCCCCCGTGCTCACCGTCGAGGCATCGTTCGCCGAGGGCGTGGTGCTCGAAACGCTCGCGCTCAGCATCTTCAATCACGATTCCGCAGTCGCGACGGCGGCGGCTCGAATGAGCCTGGCCGCCGGCGACCGGCCACTGGCCGAGATGGGATCGCGCCGCGCAGGAGAGCACTCCGCCGTGGCCGCGGCGCGCGCGGCATTCATCGCCGGGTTTGATGCGACCAGCAATTTGGAGGCGGGGCGGAGCTGGGGCATCCCCACCATGGGTACCGCCGCCCACGCGTACACACTGCTGCACGACTCAGAAGAACAGGCATTTCGCTCGCAGCTCGCGGCGCAGGGCGTCGGCACGACACTGCTGGTCGACACGTATGACATCGCGGAGGGCGTCGCGACCGCGATTCGGGTCGCCGGGACCAACCTCGGCGGCGTCCGCATCGACTCGGGCGACCCCCCCGTTGTGGCGGCACGGGTGCGTGCCGAGCTCGACGGGCTCGGCGCCACGAACACCCGAATCACCGTGACCAGCGACCTCGACGAATACGCGATCGCGGCGCTCGCCGCCTCCCCCGTCGATGCATACGGCGTGGGCACCTCGGTCGTCACGGGCTCGGGGTCGCCCACCGCGGGCATGGTCTACAAGCTCGTCGCCCGACAGTGCGACGACGGCGCGTGGGTCAGCGTCGCGAAGGCGTCGACCGACAAGGCATCGAAGGGTGGCCGCAAGGCCGCATTTCGGCGCCTGCGTGGGGGCGTGGCATCCGCCGAAATCATCGCCGTCTCGGAGGGATTCGAGGCCGTCACGCACGAACCTGCGCAACAGGGCGACCGCCCATTGCAGGTGCCGCTCGTGCTCGACGGGATCATCGACGCACAGTTCGAGGGTTCGGCTGGCGTGCTCGCGGCCCGCGAACACCACCGTGCAGTGCGCACAGAATTGCCGGTGCGGGCCCTCGGCCTCAGCCGTTCTGACCCCGCCCTGCCGACGGTGTACGTCGACGTGGAGTGAGCCGGGAGCCGGAGGTGCGGGCTAGTTGCCCGTCATGCTTTCGTAGATCTCTTTGCAGCGCGGGCACACCGGAAACTTCTCGGGGTCGCGCCCCGGCGTCCACTTCTTGCCACACAGTGCCTTCACCGGCTTGCCCGACAGCGCCGACTCAAGAATCTTGTCTTTTTTGACATAGTGCGAGAAGCGCTCGTGGTCACCGGGCTCCACATGCTCTTCGCGCAGCAGTTCTTCAAGCTCACGGTCGAGCGTGGCGATTCCGCCCTGGTCAGGGCTGTCGAGGGGTGTACTCATGCCAGTCAGTTTATGACGGATGCCGCGGCCCGGGGCCGCACTGCTGCCTCGGTCGGCGTGCCGGTCACAGCGATTCGGCGAACTCCATGATTTCGAAGCTGCGCTGGTGGAATACCTTGCCGCCGCCGTACACGCCTGCCACAAGCACGATCACCCCGATCGCGAGGCCGCCCCAGAGCGCAAGGTGCGTAAACCCGGGATTCACCTCGATTGCGAGCCAGCCCCACCACAGTGCGGGGAGGCTGAGCACGATCGCGCCGAGGAGCACGCCGCCCTGGATCAACACGCCCCGAGCGACCGTCGACTGTGGCTGCTGGAACGGCCCATCGCCGGGGCGCGCCGCGGGGTATGGGGCCAGGGCCGAAAGCACGCTTGAGAGTCCGAGGCCGCAGAGGAAGAGGCATCCACTCACACCAAAGAGCGCCGGCAACAACGCCCAATCGCCGTTGAAGGCGATGGCAATTGGCGCGGTGATTGCGAGCAACGGCACCGCCACCAGCGTGATCGGGATCAGGCGTCCGAGGCGGTCGGCGATGCCGGAGGTGCCGCTGGCGATGTGCATCCAGATTGCGGTCGAGTCGTAGGCGACGTCGTTGTGTGGCAGCCAGCCCAAAAAAAGCGCCATCAGCGGCACAGGAACGAGCGCCACGATCGGTGCGGGGACCCCGGCGACGAGCAACGGGACGATCACCACGATGGCGGCAACGGGGATGATCACGATGTTGACGAGGTAGCGCCCGTCACGCCACCAGTAGACGAGGCTGCGCGCCGCGATCGCACCGAATGGGGTGCCGGGGGCGATGCCAAACCAGCCGAGCCCCGAACGCGAACGACCGGAATCCGGGCGTTCGACGGTCGTAAGCAGGCGGTGCACGAGCGCACGCCAGCCGAACCCGAGTGCGGCAACCGTGACGGCGGCAACCGCGACGCTGCCCCACACACCCGCGCTTTGGGCGGCGACCTGCCCGGGAATTGCCCACGCCGCGCCGAACGGGGTGAAGCCCAAGACGTTCACTGCGGCGTCGAGCTCGGCGGGTACCTGGCCCTTCCAATCGAGCGACGCCAAGAAGACCCCCGCGGGCACGACGACCACCACGATCGCGACCACGAAGAGGCCGATCAGTTCGCGCGAGCGCCGCTGCCGCAGCACCAGGGTGCTGAGCGCCTCGCAAATCTTCGCCAGAAGCACGCTCGTTACAAGCCCCGCAAGGGCGGCGAGCACGCCGACGACCGGCGAGACCCCGTGACCGGCCCACGCGATCACAAAGCAGACCGACACCAGCGCCAGCATCACCGCCGGCACGCTGATGAACGCGGCGAGCGTCAGCGCGAGCGTGAGAGGCCGAAGCGGCAGCCCCATGGGTGCGAAGCGACGAGGGTCGAGGGGATCGTCTGTACCGGCGGCGAGCGAGGTCACCGCAAATGCGAGGGTCACCGCCGTGCCCGCGAGCACGATCACCGCCTGAGCGACGTTTGCCTCAGCAAAAGCCAGGCTCAGTAGGGCCCACCCCGCCGCGATCACGGCGCACACCGCAACCAGCGCGGCGAGCACGAGCCCAACCGCACGGCGACCGCTGCTGCGGAACGCGCCGCCGATCAGTGCGAGTCTCAGTCTGAGAACGTGTGCAACCACTCCAGGCCCTCCACGTCGCTGAGCCCGCCGGAGAGTTCGACGAAACGCTCTTCGAGCGTGAGGCCGCCCCGCACCTCGTCGATCGTGCCTTCCGCCAATACCTGGCCCGACACGATCACCGCGACGCGCGAGCAGACGCGCTCGACGAGTGCCATGCCGTGACTCGAGAGCACTACGGTGCCGCCGTGTTCGACGTACGTGCCCAGGATGTCGAGAATCACCGCAGACGATGTCGGGTCGACCGACTCAAACGGTTCGTCGAGCACGAGCACGCGAGGTGAGTGAATCAGCGCGCCCGCAAGCAACAACTTTTTGGTCATGCCCACCGAGAAATCGGCGACAACCCGGCCGAGCGAGTCGCTGAGGTCGAACGCGCGGGCAAGATCCGCCGAGCGCGACTCGACAACCGCGGGCTCGAGCCCACGCAGAATCCCGAAGTAATACAGCAACTGTCGTCCGGTCAGCCGATCGAAGGTGCGCAGCCGGTCCGGCAGAATCCCCATCAGACGCTTGGCCTTGTCGGGCTCGGCGAGCGCATCGATCCCACCGATGCTGACGGCACCCGAGTCGGGCTTCAGCAACCCGGCCATGATCGACAGGGTCGTGGTCTTGCCAGCGCCGTTCGGGCCGACGATCCCATAGAAGCTGCCCGCGGGCACTTCGAGATCGATGCCGTCGACCGCGTGGGTGTCGCCGAACGACTTCGTCACACCGTGCAATGCGACCGCCATGGGCTTGGCCGGTGTCGCTGCTGGGGCTTCTGGCGCTGTGTCTTGGGTGCCCGTGTCTTGAGCTTCTGTGTCTTGGGTGCCTGTGTCTTGGGTGCCT
>JAKOTS010000090.1 GCA_029777095.1 Actinomycetes bacterium
CCGCGTCACGGTGATCAGTTTTCCGCGCGACATGATTGTGCGCATCCCCTCGTGCACCGACGAGAACGGCCGCGTGCACTCGGCGATGTCGGGGCAGATGATCAACACGACGTACTCGTATGGCGGGCTCGCATGCACCGCGCTCACGGTGTCGGAGCTGACCGGCCAGCCGGTGCAGTTCGCGGCATCGATCACGTGGGGTGGGGTGATCGAGATCTCGAACGCGATCGGCGGCGTCCCCGTGTGCATCGTCGGCGGAATTCGTGACCGGTACACCGGGCTTGACCTTGCCGCTGGTGACCACGAGCTCTCTGGCCTGACGGCGCTGCAGTTCTTGCGCACGCGCCACGGCGTCGGTGACGGCGGAGACCTCGGCCGCATCAGCAATCAGCAGCAGTTCATGTCGTCGCTCGCCCGCAAGTTGGTCGGCGACGGTGTGCTCTCAGACCCGGCCACCCTCTACAGCCTCGCGAACGTCGCACTCGAGAGCGTGACCCCGAGCAAGAGCCTCGCAAACCCGGTGCTCATGATGCAGATCGCCCTCGCGGTGAAGAACGTGCCGTTTGAAGAGATCGTGTTTTTGCAGTATCCGACCACGCCCGATCCTGCAGACCCCAACCGGGTGCGTCCGAACACGCAGGCGGCAAGCGTGTTGTTCGACGCGCTCGCCGCAAACGCGCCACTCCAGCTCACCAGCACGACCAGTGCCGGCGCCGGGGTGGTCGTGCAGACACCTGAGCCCGCTCCTGAGGGCGAGCCAGGGGTGGAGCCCGCGCCCGGCTCGACGGAGCCCGCGCCCGGGAGCGACGCTGTGCAGCTGCCGTCGAGCATTTCTGGCACCACGGCGGCTCAGGTCACCTGTTCCAACGGCAACCTGCGCGGAAGCCGGTAGCGCTCGCCGCATCTTCGCCGCATCTTCACCGCGTCTTCGAATGACGGGGCGGATGCGACTGGCACGCGATGTGGTTCGTCGGGTGCTCGCGAACCGGTTATGATAGCTAGGTGCGCCCGCAACGGCGCCTGGAGACGTCGCATAGTTCGGCCTAGTGCACCACCCTGCTAAGGTGGAGTCCCCTCACGGGGACCGAGGGTTCAAATCCCTCCGTCTCCGCAAGAAACCCTGGTTCGCCGGGGTTTTTCTGTTTTTCGGGGGCCTACTGCAGCGCGCTGGCCGAGACCACGAACACCGTGATCGCACCGGTCACGCCGATGGCGCATGTCACGCCGGCAAGCCCGAACAGCAGGGCCGCCCCGGGCATGCGCCCGCGAACGCCGACGTCGGCCAGCATCGCGGTGACCGTGCGAGCCCGGCGGTGGGCGAGGCCCCACACCACCGCCGCGGCGACGAGCCCGGCGGCGCCCACCAGGGCCCACCACTCCGAGCCGAATGCCTCGGGCAACAACCGCATGGAGACGAGCGACAGGAGCGCAAGGGCCAAGGCGGTCCGCCGCCAGGCCAGCTCGGTGCGTTCGGGTTGCAGCCCCGGATCGGGCGCGGTGCCCATCGCCGAAGGTGTGTTGCTCATCGCAGCAGGATTGCGAGCAGCACGAGGAGGCTCGACGCGCTGACTGCGACCGCAACCAGTGGTCCGGTCATCGACGTCGGAAGCGGTTCACCCCCACGGATTGCACGCTCGGTGCGGGCCCAATTGCGCCACGCCAACACGGGCGTCAGAATCCCGACGCCGATCAGGACCAGCGATGCGGCGAGCCGGAGCCCGGTGTGAAGGTCAAGGCCGAGCACCTCGAGCGCAACCCCACCGGCGACCAGCGCAAGCGCGGTGCGCACCCAGGCAAGAAACGTGCGCTCGTTCGCGAGGCTGAAGCGGGCGTCGGGCTCGGTGCCGTGCGAGTACACCGAACGCGGGAACCGCGTCGTGCTCACAGCGGTACCGCTCGCGAGCAGTGAGTGGCCTCGTTCAGACGGTTTTGGCGCTGACATCGGTGGCCTCTTTCTGCAGGATCACCTGCGTATCGAGTGTGCCACCTATCTCATACTTGTGCGCCCCATCAGGGCGGTTCGAAGTGTGCGCAGCACCAGGAGCATCCCAGCGAGTCCAAGGACCGCGCCCAAGAATGGGAACAGTCCCACCTCCGGGGTGAGCGTGGGTCCGCCGCCGGAGACGAGCAGCACCACGGCCGCGATGATGAGCACGGTACCCACCAGCGCGGTCGTGAGCTGCCCGATCAGGGAAGCCACCCAGTTGCGCTCCATTGGGTCGCGGAACATGCGCAGGTTCAGGCCGAACGTGCCGTTCTCAAGCTGCGAACCGATCGTCTCGATGCGCCGGGGCATGCGTCTGAGCTGCTCGCTCATGACCTGCAGCTGCACGCGCGCATCGGCGAAGAGCTCCTTCGTGCTGAACGTGAGGCTGGCGAAGTGAGTGGTGCGCGAGAGCGCCTGCTCGACCATGTCGTAGCCCGGGACGAGGCGGCGCACCGTGCCTTCGAGCGACGCGATTGTGCGGAACACCAAGACGAGCGCCGGGGGCAGCGCGAGCTGGTGGTGTTGCAACACACCCAACACCTCGCCGAAAATGGCTGCGTCGGTCGGGCCGTTATGCACCTTTGTGAGGATCACGCCGATCTCGTGTTGCAGCCCGGCGCGGTCGAGCTCCGAACCGTCGACGGGCGTCCCCGCGACCATGAGCAGGAGATCGGTGAGCGCGATGTCGTCTTCGGCATCCATCGCAGCCATCATCGCGATGAGCGCGCGACGCATGCTCCGCTCGAGGATGCCGACGGAGCCGAAGTCGATGAGCGTGATCTCGCGGTCGGCGCGGAGAATGATGTTTCCCGGATGCAGGTCGGCGTGAAAGATTCCCCGCACCGCGACCTGCTCGAAGAGGGTGTCGACCAGGCTGTCGGCAATCTCGCGCGCGGTCGGGAGCGGCGCGGGCGCCGTGTGCGAAACGACACCGCTCACGCCGGCAAGATCGAACGCCTTCGTTTCGGTGTGCACAGGGGTCGGGGCATCCGCCATCGCTTCGGGCAATCCGCCGTTCAGGTGGGCGAAGGGGGTACCAGTGACGAACTCCTGCACCATCATGCGCTCGGTGCAAAGCGCTGGGTATACGGCGGGCACGTGGATCGTCTTGACGCTCGATTTCGCGAGCGTGTCGCGGAGGAGTTCGGTGTTGGCCAGCTCGATGCGGTAGTCGAGCTCTTCGGCGAGGGAACGCACGAACTCGGCTGCAAGCGCGTTGAGCCCGAACGCGCGGGCCCACGCGGCGCGGCGCTCGGCCTGAGCGGCGAGTCGAACAATGATGTCTGAATCGATCTCGACCGAGGCGCGGGCTTCTGGTCGTTGGACCTTAACGATGACCTCGGTGCCCTCCTGCTCGCCATCGACGGGCAGGAGCCTCGCGGTGTGCACCTGCGCGAGCGAGGCGGTGGCAAGAGGGGCCTCATTGATCCACTCGAACGAGCCGGTAGTCGGGCCGCCAAGCTCGGACTCGATCGCCGCCTTCACGTCGGCCCAGGGCAGTGGCGTCGTCTCCATTTGCAGGGTCGAGAGCGCCTTCACATACTCGGGCGGCAGGATGTCATCGCGCGTCGAGAGCACCTGGCCAATCTTCACGAACGTCACGCCGGCCTCGTTCATTGCACCGACCAGTGCCCCCGGGATGTCTTGCTGTTCGTGGTGGCGGTGGCTGCCGTACAGGCTCAGGCCGTACTTCGAGGCGATCCGGAGCGTCTGCATATACCGGCGCATGCGCTGTCGGCGCTGGAAGAATCCTTTGACAGTGCGAATTGGATGCCACCCCCGACCCGTCGGCCAGAACAACTCAGACAGCATGATCGCGGTGACGGCGATGGCGAATTGCCACCCGAGCGCGAGCGCGATGAAGACCACGCCCAACCCATTCGCGACCTGGAACTGACCGTCGACCATGACGTCGCCGGCCTCCAGCGCGGCGCGCACGATCGGCACGGTCGCCGCGTAGACGACGGCGACGAACAGAATGCCGCGAACCCATCCGACGGCGGTGCCAAGCACGTGTTGAGTGACCCACACCGCACACACCGCAAAGACGGCGCCGAGCACAACCGTAATGAAGACGTCGAACATCAAACCTCCTGGATCGTGCCCTGAACGTATCGTGGCGATGCAGTCACACCCCGCGAAGTCGCGGTGGAATCACCCACGCGTCACCCGTTCTCGTGTGCCTCGCCTCGCCGTGTGAGTGCCGCGCGACTATTCCGCGTGCGTTCGCTGTCGCGCCCCGTGTTTGGGAGGAGCGTCGAGGTCGGGTCCTGCTTTCCACCCGCGGCTGACCGCCGTGACATCGCGGCTGAGCCCGGCTCCGAGGACCATGCCGATCGCGATTGCGATGAGGGATGCAAACGTGCGCATGATTGCGTCGGCTGCGCCTGAAGTGCCGGCTGCCGCCTCGCTGAGCCCGATGAAGCCCATGGCCCCTGGCACGAGCAGCCAATATGCGCAGGTCAGCATGATCGCGGGGGAGGGGGAGCCCTTGAGCTTGCCAGCGAGCGATACCGCCGGAATCACGATGATCGCGCCGACCAGCCCGGAGAGCTCTGCGCCGACCAGCACGTTGCCGAGCAGCTGTGCGGAGTACGCGACCACAAGCGCGTAGAGGATCCAAAGGAACGAGCGGTGCGGTGTCGCCGAAAAGAAGTAGTACCCGATGGCGACGAGCAGGATCCCGACCCAGGGAGCCCACGAGCCAAGCTGCGTAGCGGCGCCGGACGCGGGCGGTGGTTGACCGCCGACTGATATGCCCGCGAAGACGCCGAATGCAAGCAGGCCGAGGCGTGCGATTCCGTAGACGAGTCGACTCGCGCCCGCCATCATTTGACCGGAGGTGAGTTCGACCGCGGCGATCGTGAGGGTGAGCCCGGGAAGGAATGAAACGAGCGAGGGCGCGACCAGACGCAGCACGTCGTCGTGCACCAACGGGCGCACGAGCAAGGAGATCAGGAGGGTGACCGCGAACGCGGTGGCCACGGGCAAAATGAGCGACAACGTGGGCAGCCGGGCACCGACAAAGACGATGACACCCACGATCACGCCCAGGACGACATAGACCGGGAGCGCGGTGAGGGTGGGGTTCAAGACGAGGCCGAAGCCGACTGTGAGCAGCATGTACCCAACGACGCTGAGGAACGGTCCGAAGCGGGGCTCGGCCGTCCTGATCTTCGCGACTCCGGCAATGACCACCTCTGGATCGGTGCGCGCGTCAAACGCGCGGCGTACGAGCTCTTCAACGGCACCCGCCTGATCGAGGCGGAGCGCGTCTTGGGCGGCAGGAAAGAACGCTGTTTGTGAGGGCCCGGCACCGCTGTCTTCGATGAGGACGAGCGTGGGGAGGACAAAAACCCGAAGGTCACTCCGCCCATATCGCGCCGCGAGCCGATACAGGGTCTCTTCGACATCACTTGTGGCCTGTGATGCGGCCAGGAGCGTCGCGCCGATTTGTCCGAGCATTTCGGCAACGCCAGCGGTGGCATCGGGTTCAGTCGGATCAGGGGCCGTTGCGGGTGACTGCAGTGCATCGAGCGCACCGCGTGCGCGACCGATGACGCCGATCCGTTTCGCTCCTCGCCTCTGGCCGAACACTGCGTTTGCTCAGTCGGATTCGCGGGGGATCAGATGAAAGCGCGCTGCAATCGTGATTGCTTCTGCGCGGGTGGCACAGCCGAGCTTGCGATACAGCGATTTCAGGTGCGATTTGATGGTGTTCGGCGAAAGGTGCAGGCTCGTGGCAATCGTCGCCGTTGTCGGGTGCACGAGGATCGCGTGGAGTACACGCGTCTCGCTCTTCGTCAGCTTTGGCCGGGGCTCGACGTCAAGGAATGTGAGCCCGCCGAGCGCCGCCACGAATTCGTCGGCTTCGTCGACTTGCAGCTGTGCCGCGACCGTTTCGACCAGTTGCCTGGGCATGCCTGCGTACAGCCGGCGGCTGTCGGTCGTGATAGCTATCCGAGCGAGCCGCTGCGCTGTGGCGCTGTCGATTGACCCTGAACGCAGCAACTCGAGCCACACGGTGAACAGTTGCAACGTAATGCCGTGGACCGGACCAAGGTTGCCCGCAGCCTCGAGACGCCGAAGGCTCTGCGCGGCAGTGTCGATTCGTGATTCGTTGAGTGCGAGCCGCGCGATTGCGAAGAGCGTCAATGGGCCCGGCTTGGTGTGTGAGTCGGCGAGTCGGCGAGCGGTGGCCACGTCATCGACACCCCACAGCGCGTCAATGGACGCCGCATTGATGATGTCGGATGCGACTGACCCGTGCTGTGGCGGGTGCGCATCGCGCGTCAGCAAGGCCAGCTCGAGCGCCTCTGTCGGTCGGTGTTGGGCCAAGAGCCAGCGCGTGTGGGCGAGAAGCACAAATGGCCAGGTGAGTTGTGTGCTGTTGTACGGTTCAAGAGTTCCGAGGAGCCGTTCGGCGTCTGGAGCCATGCGCTCAACGGCGACAAGGGCGGCGGCGGTCTGCTCGGTCGAGAGGCTGCCCGCGCGGTGAGCCGCACTCGGGACAACGAGCTCGGCGGCCTCGGCAAGCGCGAGTTCTGCGTTCGTGAGTGAGCCGCGGACCGCGTGCGCGAGCGCGATGCGACCGAGCGCGAGCTTCTCGCCATAGGGCTGCTTGGAGAACGCGCCAAGCTGTCGCGACGTCGCGAATTCGAGCAGCGCACGTGAGGAGTCGCCCGCGGCGAGCCGTGTCGAGCCGATCGAGAAGTGGTAATACCAGAGCGGCCCATCGATCCGCTCGCGCGATTCATGCTTGATCTGCGCGACACGATCTTCGAGACGTTGCGCATAAATGAGTGCGGCCGAGACATCACCACTGAACCGAAACGCGACCATCTGGGCGAGGGTCACGAGGTCGAGTTCGTCTGGGTGCATCGAGCGCGCTTCATCGGGTGAGACGAGCGGCTTGAACGGCCGTGTGGTTTGCGCAAGGACGACGGTGAGTGGATGGACCACGCGGAGGGCGGGATAGCGTTTGAGCACGGTACTTGGCAGCAGGCTGACTGCAGATGTCAGGGCTTCCGAGTGGTTGGTATACAGCGGCCAAAGATTTGCCATTGCAACGCGGGCGATCGTGTCGGCTTGTCCGGTTGCGACGGCATGGGCGAGTTCGCGTTCGGCCTGGGCTTCGTCGTTGACGTTCACCACACACTCCAACCCTCGTGTTTGAGCGTATGCACGGCCGTTATTTCTTGCGCGGTCTAAACCAGGGGAACAGTGAGCCAATCACCACGCCCGCGATCAGCACGGCGAGGAACCACCCCCAGGCCGGCATCGTGAACTGGAACACCAAGAAGCGAAGTGTGGCCGGGCCGACATTCGAGAAGACGAACGCGAGCGCGGCGATCGCGATGATGATCGCGATAATCGCTTTGCTGTTATTTGTTGTGCTTTTTGACTCTGACGGCGTCGTGGCCGCTTTTGCTGGATCAGTCATGAGTTCCCCTCGAACTGTGACGTAGGCATCATTGCCCCCTGGTCCATCGCACTGCGAACGGCCCTAAGACGAACTCTATCCACATTGCATTACACAGTGCGACCGGGTGATACCCGGGTGGGATGCGGGTGGGATGGGGGAGGAGCTTCCGGGCGAAATTGGTGTCGCTGGCGACGGAGCATTTCGGACCAGTCATATGGTGACGAGCATGACCCCAGCCGCTCTTGCTCCTCAGAGAATCATCATTCGCAACGTCCGCGTGTTTGATGGCTTGAGCGATCGCACGCAAGACAACGTCGACGTGCTCATCGAAGGCACCCACGTTGTGGCCGTCTCATCTGCTCCCGTCGCGGGTGACGACTCGGACAGCGTCATCGAGATTGACGGCAAGGGGAAGTTCCTGATGCCCGGCTTGAGCGATGCACACGTACACCTGATGGGCAACGCAAACAACATGATGGACTTCCTGCAGGGACCCACCGGCGCGCTCTACGGCAACACCATCGCCGAGGCGAAGCGGATGCTGTTGCGCGGGTTCACCACGGTCCGCGATATGGGCGGCGACACAGCTCCGATCAAGGGTCTCATCGACCGTGGCACCTTCGAAGGACCACGCATCTTCCCGAGCCAGGCGATGATTTCGCAGACTTCTGGGCACGCTGATTTCTCATTCGTCTATGACGTGCCTCTCGAGTTCGGCGGCAAGCCGAG
The DNA here is from genome assembly GCA_029777095.1 of Actinomycetes bacterium. GTDB lineage: Bacteria > Actinomycetota > Actinomycetes > Actinomycetales > Microbacteriaceae > Microbacterium. The sequence goes on from JAKOTS010000090.1 coordinate 8,142, forward strand.
CCGCACTGAAGACATTCACTTCACCCGCATCGCCGACGGCGTGCCGCAGGTGTTGGCCGCCGTACGTGAACAGCTCAAGCACGGCGCGAGTCAGATCAAGCTCACCCTCGGTGGCGGTGCCGCTTCGATGTACGACCCGCTCAACACCTTGCAGTACTCACCCGATGAGATTCGCGCAGCTGTGCAGGCTGCGAACGACTACGGCACCTACGTGGCAACGCACGTCTACACGCCCGCCGGTATTGCCCGGGCGATCGATGCGGGCGTGAGCTCGATCGAGCACGGGCACCTCGCAGACGAGGCCACGATTCAAAAGATCGGCGAGAAGGGGCTCTGGCTCTCGATGCAGCCGTTCGCCGAAGACGACCATCACTACCCGGACCCCTCTCGGGCGGCGAAGAACACCGAGATCTGCCACGGCACCGACCAGGTGTACGGCTGGGCAAAAAAGTACGGCGTCAAAACCGCTTGGGGCACAGATCTCCTGCTCGAGCCGCAGTCCGCACCTCACCAGAGCGCGATGGCTGCACGGCTGAGCGAGTACTACACAAACGTCGAAGCGCTCAAGATGCTGACCTCGGGCAACGCTCAACTGTTCGAAATGGCGGGCGAGCGCAATAGCTATCGGGGCGGCAAGCTCGGCGTGATCGCCGAGGGGGCATGGGCCGACGTGATCCTCGTCGATGGCGACCCGCTCGCCGACTTGTCGGTCCTCGCAGATCCCGAAAGCCGATTCCCCGTGATCATCAAAAACGGTCAGATCATCAAAAACACGCTCTAAGGCATCCATCGTCACGCGCGCCTGCGCGCGAAATCCTGACCGAAAGGGGAAGACGTGACTTCGTCTTCAGATACCTCGGACGCGAGCTTGCACCCGCGGACGGTAGCGCGCGATGCGGCCGCACACGACCCAGGGCCCGCACACGCAGTTGCGCCGGGTGACGTGCTGCTCGAAGCGCGCGACATGGGTGTAGACGCCTCCTGGGGGCACATCTATGGGCCGGTGAACTTCTCGGTGAAGGCCGGCGGAGTCACCGTGCTGGTTGGCTCGGGCGGGCGCGGACGTACCGCGCTTCTGCTCACACTCGCCGGGCGCATGAAACCGACGACCGGTGCGCTCGTCGCCTATCACAGCGCCAATAACCCCCATCAGTTGTTCAAGAAGTCGACAGTCGCATTTATCAATGAGGTCGACAAGATTGAGCAGACGATTCGTGTGAGCGACATCGTGACCGAGCAGATTCGCTGGGCTGCACCGTGGCACAAGTGGGTCGCACCTGCGACAGCCGACGACCTCGAACGCATCTGCCGGCCCGTCTTCGGGGAGTACACCCTCCCGACGATGGACGCGATGGTCGAAGAACTTCCCGAGTTCACCTCCGCACTCTTCCGCATCGCGGTTGCCAATATTCGCAAGCCCGAGCTCCTGGTCGTTGGCGGAATCGACAACCTCACCAGCATCGCGAGTTCGGCACGGTTGCTCGACCGGCTCATTGAGCTTGGCAAAGAGCAGACCGTTATTACCGCCGACGTCAATGGCGTGGAGATGCGAGAGGGGATCCGCGAGCAAATTCAGGTCCCCAACCTCACTGACCGCGAGTTCGCCGTCCTCGAGAAAGAAGCGGGCGCCTGATGATTGCCGCATTCTCTGCCGGAAGTGACATCAAGCGGTACTACCGCGGAAGGATGCCACGGCTCGCCCTCGCGGTGATCATCGTGATGCCCTTGATGTATTGCGCGCTGTATCTCTGGGCGTTCTGGAATCCCTTCGGCGAGGTCAACAAGCTTCCCGTGGCGATCGTCAACCTCGACACCGGAACCACCGTTGACGGGCAGCAGATTGACGCAGGCAAGGAAGTCGTTCAGGGCATTATCGAGTCGAAGCAGCTCGATCTGATCGAGACGACCGAAGCAGACGCGGTCGATGGGCTCGCGCACGGCCGGTTCTACTTCACGATCACCCTGCCGGAAGACTTCAGTGATGCAGTGGCATCGGCGGCAACGAACAACCCTCGTTCGGCCCAACTGTTGTTCACATACAACGACACGAACAACTACCTCGCGACGGTCATCGGGCAGGATGCCGCAGAGCAGGTGATCAACCTGGTCAGCGCGCAGGTGGGCGAGCAGACGTTCGAGGCGGTGCTCGGAGTAGCGAAGGGGACGGTCCCAAAGCTCAAACAAGCTGCGGCGCAGGTCGATGAGCTGAACGCCGGTATGCAGACCGCAAACGAAGGCGCGCAGCAGCTCGCCACCAACCTCGTGACCGCAAAAGACGGTTCAGCAACGCTCGCGGGGGCGCTGGACGAGCTAGACAACGTCGTCGACAACGCGATCACGCATGCCGATGGCATTGTCAATAGCTCGGGTCTCACCGGCACGGAGCTGCGCCAGGTTGTGCAGCGCATCACAGCGAACACCAATCAGGCTGCGGCGGCGCTCGGCAAGGTCGCGGCAACGCGCGACGATGCCATCAACCGTTTGAACGCGATCATCGACGAACTGGCCGCCGGCGATGAGATCCAACAAGACATCGCGGTTCGTCTTGCCGAGGTGCGCGACTTCATCCAGAACAACTGGCTCTCGCAAGATCTGACGAGCACGTTCGATGCCATCCAGCAAGACGTCAACATCGTGGCATCCGAGCTTGATAATCCCAACAGTCGTGTCAGCGTCATCCTGCGTTCTGTCGAAAGCGGTGGCGTTCAGCGAGAGCTTGGAAAGGTTCGTTCCGCCGCGGCCGAACTGCGTGGTGGCGCCGACCAGCTGAGTTCAGGTCTGGTTCAGCTCAGCGCCGGGGCGAACGAGTTGGCAGAGGGGACACCGCAGCTGGCTGCCGGTACCGCGCAGCTCAACGACGCCGTGCAAATGGGCATCGGGCTTGTGCCCTCATGGGATGACAAGCAGCAGAGCAACTTCCTCAAGGCGATCTCTGACCCGGTTGAACTGCAACAGGTCACGCACAACGAGGCGAAGACCTTCGCCTACGGGTTCGCGCCGTTCTTCATGGGTCTTGGACTGTTCGTCGGCACCCTGATCGCATGGATGCTGCTGACACCGCTGCAGCCGCGACCGCTTGCGCAGGGCCTCGGGTCCTTCCGCGTGGTGCTCGCGTCATACTCGCCGACGTTGGTCATCGGCGTCCTCCAGGCAGTCATCCTCTACCTGGTTGTGCGGTACGGGCTTGGGCTGGTCCCGGTCTATGAAATCGGAACGCTGCTGTTCATGCTGCTGATGGTCGCGATGTTCCTCGCGCTGATTCAAATGTTCAACGCGCTCTTCGGGGCCGCGGTCGGACGAGTCGTGACGCTCGTGTTCCTCATGATCATGCTGACCTCCGCCGGCGGTATCTACCCCGTTCCGGTCACGTCGGTGCCATTCCAGTACATCCACTGGATCGACCCGATGACCTTCACGGTGACCGGGCTCCGACAGCTCATTCTGGGCGGTGTTGACTCGCGGCTGTGGTCCTCCATCGCCGTGATCGTCGGACTCACCATTGCGTTCCTCGCGGTGTCGACATGGGCCGCACATCGGAACCGCCAGTACAACATGGACCGCCTCTACCCGCCGGTGGTGGTGTAGGCATCGCAACCACCTTGATTCCCGTCAACCCCCCCCAACTCACAACATTCACGTTCAGGTCCACACACTCAGGAGCTCAAATGAGTATCAACACAAGTAAGGCCCGTCAGTCAACGAACGTCGACGACACCCTCAGCATCAACCCGGTCTTCGTGCGACCCGGTGAAGCGACGGACTTCAACAAGTTCAAGTTGCCTGCCGGCCCGAGCCTGCCCGAGACGGCGTACCAAATCGTTCATGACGAGGCCATCCTCGACGGCAACTCGCGTCTCAACCTGGCGACGTTCGTGACGACCTGGATGGATGACGAGGCGAAGAAGCTGTACGCCGAGTCTGCTGACAAGAACATGATCGACAAGGACGAGTACCCGGCCACCGCCGCGATCGAGGATCGTTGCTGGCGGATGCTCGCCGACCTGTGGAACGTGCCGGATACCAAGGACACCATCGGCACCTCGACGATCGGGTCGTCCGAGGCGTGCATGCTCGGTGGACTCGCACTCAAGCGACTCTGGCAGCACAAGCGCCAGGCCGAGGGCAAGTCAACCGAGAAGCCGAACCTGATCATGTCGGCGGCCGTCCAGGTCGTGTGGGAGAAGTTCTGCAACTACTGGGACATTGAACCCCGTTTCGTCCCCGTGACGCCCGATCACATGGTGCTCGATGGATTTGAGCTCGAGAAGTATGTCGACGAGAACACCATCGGTGTGGTCGCAATTCTCGGACAGACCTTCACGGGCGCATACGAGCCAGTCAAAGAAATCGCCAAGAAGCTCGACGAGATTCAGGCGAGCACGGGCTTCGACATCAAGATCCACGTCGATGGCGCATCTGGCGCCATGGTTGCGCCCTTCTGCCAGCCGGACCTTGAGTGGGACTTCCGCGTAGAGCGGGTCAACTCGATCAGCACCTCGGGCCACAAGTACGGCCTGGTCTACCCCGGCGTCGGCTGGGTCGTCTGGCGCAACACGAAGGTCATGCCCGAAAGCATGATCTTCCACGTCAGCTACCTGGGCGGCGACATGCCCACCCTCGCGCTGAACTTCTCACGCCCGGGCGCGCAGGTGCTCATGCAGTATTACCAGTTCCTGCGCCTCGGTTTCGAGGGCTACCGCGAGGTACAGCAGAACTCGATCGACGTGGCGACATACCTCTCGTCCGAGATTGAGAAGATCGGCCCGTTCAAGCTCATCAGCCGCGGCGACACGATCCCCGTGTTCGCGTGGATCCTCAAGGACGGCGAGACCAAGAACTGGAGTCTCTACGACCTGGCTGACCGCCTGCGCATGAAGGGCTGGCAGGTTCCGGCCTACCCGATGGCCGACGACCTGTCGGACATGACGCTCCAGCGCGTCGTTGTGAAAGTTGGCCTGAGCCGTGACCTCGCGACAGCGCTGCTGGCAGACATCAAGGGTGAGACGCAGTTCCTTGAGTCGTTGCAGTCACCGCTGCCGCGCGAAGCTGCGGCTTCGCACTTCCACCACTAGCAAGAGCCGGTGCGGGGCGGACGCTGCTGGGCGTCCGTCCCGCACCGTACTGCTCTCGGTGGCGGAATACAGAGATATGAACGGATGAACATGACTTCGGGAACGATAGCCGCGGAACGACCCTTGAGGGCGTTCCTTGTCCCCACAGCCACGAAGCAGGGCTGGGGTTTCATGATCGGCTCGACGTTCTTTGCGCTCGGCTCTGCCCCCGGGCTCAGTGAGCTCATGGGCTCGAACCTCTCCAACCTGCTCTTCTTTATTGGTGCCTGGTTCTTCACCGGCGCGGGTCTCATCCAGCTCTTCTTGAGCGGCGCGATCTCCACCCCCGTTTCGTACGCCCCCGGACGGATGGTGCGCGCCGAGTGGCTGACTGCCGCTACGCAAGCATTTGGCACGCTCATGTTCAACGTGAGCACCACCTCGGCGCTCTATGCGCGCACAGCTGCAACCGAAGACCGCTGGGTGTGGAGCCCGGACGCCGGCGGTTCGGTCGCCTTCCTCATCAGCGGATTCTTCGCGTTCGTCGCGTACGCGCACGTATCGCGGGCCATCAATCTTGGCGATAAAGCCTGGTGGTCTGTACTCGTGAACTTCATCGGCTGCGTGGCGTTCGGCATCTCGGCGATCGGGGCATATGTCGTTCCCAACGGTGATTCATTGAACTCCTCGCTCGCCAACAACGGTACGTTTATTGGCGCCGTCTGCTTCTTCCTGGCCTCGTTGATCGTGTTGCCGCAGTGGGATCGTGCACACGGCGCCACCGCGGCAAAGCGCGGTTCGGCCAAGACCAAATGAGCTCGGCGCCACAGCTGCCACCGAGGAAAGAGACAACCGTGTCGAATCAGAATCAGCCCGACACCATCGGACCCGAAACGTCGGGCACGCAGACCGCCGTCACAGCGCCCGGCGCGGATCATGCAAGACACCACATCCCGGTGCGGGAGCGTGATCACGAATCGATCGCGCTGATCGTTGCGGTCGCGGCATTTGTTGTGGGCGGGTTGGTCGCGCTGATCGTGTTCTGGGGTCGAGAGTTGCCGATCGACGGTCGGCAATCGCTCGGCGACTTCACCGCGCTGCTGGGTGCCATCGCGGCTACCGTGGGGTTCGGCGTGTCGCGGTTCATGTCGCAGCGGGGAGCGGTGAAGCAGACGACGCTCAGAGGCATGCACTGGTTCGATCTTGTTGCGCTCGCTCTGGCGCACGGCCTCATCGCGCTCCTTGCCTGGATCGGTCTGGCGACCGTCATGGCCTACAGTTTCGATGGCGCGACGGTCTTTGGCACACCGGCCACCATTCTTGCGGCGAGTGCGACGGCGCTGAGCGCATACGTCGCGTATCTCAGCGGTGCGAATCTTTCGCCGCGGCAATTGTCGATGGTGCTCGCAATGTTCCTGGCGGTCGGCATCATCGCGGCAATGCTGAGCTCGGCTGATCCGTTGTGGTGGCAACTCAACCTCTCGGCGCTCGGCATCACGCACGACATCTCGTCGTTCGCCTTCAACGTCACCATCATCCTTTCGGGTGTCATCGTGACGACGATCGCGCGACTTGGCACTGCCAGCCTCCCGGTCGCGACACCGCTGGATCGCCGGCACCGGGCGATCGTGCGGGTCCTGTTTGTGTTGCTTGGCATCCTGCTCGCGTGCGTCGGGGTGTTCCCCGTCGATCAGTTCCTGCTCATTCACAACACCGTGGCGACGGGCATGACGGTCGCGTTCGCCGCGCTCGTCATCGGGCTCCCTCGCCTGGTGCCGAGCATGCCGCGGCTCTTTGTCTGGCTGGGCTTCGCATTCCTCGGAGTGATTGCCCTCGTCGCGATCCTCTTTGCGGTCGGTATCTATAACCTCACGGCCGTCGAACTTATCGCCGCGCTGCTGATCTTCGCCTGGATCATCCTCTTCCTCCGAAACGTACAGACCATCAGGGTGGGTCACGAAACCGAAGCCGCAACGGAAGCTCAAGCCGAAGCCGCGAGCTGATTCGGGCGTTGGCCCGGGAGAGAAATGGCAAGCATCCTTTTTGTTATTCCTGCGCTCGCGGTGTTGGCGCCGCTCATCGCGCGGGGCCTTTCGCGGTGGGTACGCATTCCCATCGTCGTTTTTGAACTGCTGCTGGGCATCGTCGTCGGACCGAGCCTGCTCGGGTGGGCCGAACCGTCAGAGTTCACATCGACGCTCGCTGATCTCGGCCTGGCGATGCTCTTCTTTCTGGCGGGGAACGAGATCCAAGTGCAAGCGTTGCGTGGGCGCGGCGGTCGGCGAGCGGCATCCGGTTGGCTGATCAGTCTGCTCGTCGGGTTCGGAATCGGATGGATCGTCGCGCCTGGCGAAACTGCCGTGATCATCGCGATCGCCCTTTCGTCGACGGCGCTGGGCACAATCATGCCGATCCTCCGGGATGCCGGCGAAATGCACACGCCGTTCGGCGCCTCGATCAGTGCAGTCGGGGCTATCGGCGAGTTTGGGCCGTTGCTGGCAATCTCAATCTTCCTGGGCACGCGGGATCTCGGGCTTGCCACCGCGGTCGTCGCCCTGTTCATCGTCATCGCGGCCATCGCGATCTGGTTGTCGATTCGGCTCCCCCAGGGGGCGATGCATAGGTTCGTTAGTTCGACGCTGCACAGCTCGGGCCAGTTCGGTGTTCGTGTGGTCTTCATGATTCTCACGGCGCTGCTCGCGCTGAGCATCTTCCTCGGTCTCGACATGCTGCTGGGCGCGTTCGTTGCCGGGGTCGTCTGGCGCCTGATGATGCGCGACGCAGACGAGACCGATCAGCAAGCCGTAGAAAGCAAGCTTGAGGGCATCGCGTTCGGGTTTCTCGTGCCCGTCTTCTTCGTCTTCACCGGCGTGACGTTCGATCTGCACTCCTTGCTCGCGGACCCCGTGCTGTTCGCGTTTGTGCCGGCCGTGCTCGTCGTGCTCCTGCTTGTTCGAGGCATCCCGTCGACGCTCGCGGCGCCGCCGGGTGCCAGCTGGCGCGACCGCACTGCCGTGGGGCTGCTCGGCGCGACCGGGTTGCCGATCATCGTCGCCGTCACGGCAATCGGCGTCGAGGAGGGGATCCTCGCGTCGGCGGCGCAGGCGGTACTGGTGGGCGCGGGCATGCTTTCGGTGCTGATTTTGCCGCTCACGGCCATGGCAGTCCGGAACAGGGCGGCTGCGGCATCCGCTCTGCGTTCTGCTGTCAAGGAGGACGCATGACCCGCCGCGCCTCACAACGAGGGTTGGGGATGACTCGATGGCCGTAGAGATGTTGCTCCCGATCGTCGCCGGCATTCTTGTGATTGTGTTTGCGAACCTCTTGTCGCGCAGGATTGGCGTGGCGGGGCCGTTGGTGCTGGTCGCGATCGGTCTGGTTGGCAGCCTGATCCCGGCGATGTCGGGGTTGACGGTGCCTCCCAACCTGATCTTGATCGGGGTCTTGCCGCCGCTGCTCTATTCGGCGGCGGTGTCGGCGCCCGCAATCGAGTTTCGGCGCGACCTGCGGGCGATCGGTGGGCTCTCGGTGCTGCTCGTCATCGTCAGTTCGCTGGTGCTGGGGCTCGTGTTTTTCTGGATGATGCCCGACCTCGGGTTTCCGTTCGCGGTCGCGCTGGGCGCGATCCTGAGCCCGACCGATGCGGTTGCCACCTCGATCGTGCGAGCCCTTGGCATGCCGAACCGCGTGGTCACGGTGCTTGAGGGCGAGAGCCTGCTCAACGATGCATCGGCACTCGTGCTGCTGCGCACCGCAATCGTGGCGGCCGCATCCAGCTTCTCGCTGATCGCCGCAATCGGCTCGTTTGCGTGGTCGGTACTCGTCGCGGTGGTGCTGGGCGCGGTCGTTGGGTATGTCGCACTGAAGCTTCGGACCATGACCAAGAGCCCCGTCGGCAACACGGCGATCGGTCTCACGATTCCGTACCTCGCGTACCTCCCCACCGACGCCCTCGGCGGCTCCGGCCTCGTCGCGGCGGTCGTCGCCGGCGTCGTGTGCGGGCAGGGCGCTTTGCGATGGTTGACCCCCGAACAGCGCGCGTCAGACAAGCTCAATTGGGCGACCATCGAGTTCTTGCTCGAGGGCGGGATCTTCTTGCTCATGGGACTCCAGCTTTCGGGAATCGTCAGAGACAATATCGCCAGCAACGAGGGCATCTTCAAAGCCATCGTCGTGGCGGCGGTGGCGTTCGTCGTCATCATCCTCGTTCGTGCGCTCTACGTGATGCCGACGCTGAGCATCCACACCGTGCGGCTGAAGCGTCGTGTGAAGGGCAAGCTCGATGCCGACACCAAACGCACCCCCGATCAGCTCGGGCGCATGCGCGCAGACATCGACTACTTCGACGCGTCGCCCCTGACGTGGAAGCACAACACCATCATCGTGTGGGCGGGCATGCGCGGCGCCGTCACGCTGGCGGCGGCCCAGACGTTGCCCGAGAACACTCCCGAGCGCAGCCTGCTCATCTTTGTCGCGTTCCTCGTGGCCGCGGGCAGCTTGATGATCCAGGGGCTCACCCTGCCGCTCCTTGCGCGCATCTTGAAGCTTGGCACTCAGGCCGAGGACGGCCCCCCGCGTGCCGAAATTCGTGAGATTGACGAGCAACTTCGGGATGCCGCACTCGAAGCGATCGCGAACGACGCGGTCCGCCGGCCCGATCACACGCGCTACGCCGACGAGGTCCTCGCGCTCCCACGCTCGTGGTTTATCGGCTCATCCCGGCTGAGCGACAGTGACAGTGACGGCGACGGCGACCGCGCCTCGGCGGCCGAGGCGCTGAGTCTCGAGCTCGCATTCATCGGCGTGATGCGCACGCGTCTACACGAGCTCGGGCGATCGGGATGGCACACCACGACCGCGCTACGGTACGTCCTCGACGAGCTCGACGCGTACGAGATCGCCGTGAAGCTTCACCTTGAGAGCGAGAAGTAGGCATGCAACCCGAATCATTCCCCCTCATCGGGGTAGCGCTCGCGGTCGCATCCGCGTTGGTGCTTGCCATCGGCAACATCTTGCAGGGTCGAGGCGTGCGCACGATGACCGCGGGCGTCGTGCACGGCGGCGTCATTTCGCAGTTCATGCACCTCGTCCGCAACCGGTTCTGGATGCTGGGCGCGCTCCTCCTCCTGCTCTCGATCCTGTTCCAGCTCGCAAGCCTCACCTTCGCGCCGCTCATGGTGGTGCAACCGATCGGTGTGACAGCGCTGGTCTTCACGGTGTTGCTCACGTCGATCGCCGCGAAGAAGCGACCATCTGCCGCGGTAGTGCGCGCGATCACGATCTGTGTCATCGGCGTTGCAGGGTTCGTCACCGTGGCGGCGCTCGTGAGCACGCAGCAGGCGATCACAGACGGACAACTCGTGGCGGTGCTTGTGGTGTTGGGGGCAGTGCTTTTGCTGACAGCGGCCGCGCTCGTGTTCCGCAGGCGCCGGTCGATGCCCGCGATTGTTTGGGTGGTGCTTGGCGGTGTCTATTCGGCATTTGTCGTGACGCTCGGCAAGACCGTCATCATGCGCGTTCAGGCGATCCTGAAGGCGCAATCGTTCTCGTTCGATGTAACGAATTTGCTGACGCTCGGATGCCTCCTCGGCATCTGTATCGCGGGTGGCCTGTCGATCTACTTTGTGCAGCGCGCGCACGCGACAAACGGCGCCGAAGTTGTCGTCGCGGGCCTCACGGTCATCGATCCGGCGGTCGCGGTTGTCTTCGGCATCACGATCCTCGGCGAGGCAAACTCGGCGCCTCCAATCGCGATCATCGCTTTCGTGGTCGCGGGTGCGGTGGCCGTCAGCGGCGTGTTCGCGCTCTCGCGTGCGGATGCCGCGCCGCGCGGCGCGTAGGAATCGCTCGAGCGTCTGCGGCTCCCGGTAGGGTCGGTCTGCGCGGATGCACCGTACGTTGCGGCCAGCGATGAGCAGTGCGCGAAACGAAGAAGGAGCGACCGACAGGTGAAGAGCGCACGCGTGTTGCGGGGAGCCGTTGTTGCGCTCGCCATGGCGGTGATTCTCACCGGATGTGTGACCGAGCCGCTCGTTGTCGGCGATGGGCTGCGGTCCCCAGCGCCGCTACAGGCATCCGCATCTCCTGACGCGTCGCGCCCATCTGCCACCCGTGCCCCGAAAGGTCCAACGCCCAAGCCGCTCCCATCGTCACCAGTCTCGGTGCCGCCCCCGGCGACTCCCGGCCAACCCAGCACGTTCGTGCGGGTCATCGACGGTGACACGATCGAGACCGGGGCAGGAAAGGTGCGCATTATTGGCATCGACACACCTGAGCGCAATGCGTGCGGGTATGACGAGGCATCCATGGAAATTGGTCGCCTCGTCGCCGGCGGCGCCCCAATCGTCCTCGAGCTCCCGGCCGGCCAGAACGACGTCGACCGCTACGGTCGCCTGCTGAGATTCGTGACCACGGGTGCGGGCGTCGACATTGGCCTCTGGCAGTTAGAGGCGGGGCATGCGGTCGCGCGCTTCGACTCGAGCGACGGCTACCCGGCGCACCCGAGAGAAGCTGCCTACCGAGCCGCCCAGGTCGCCACGCTCGGGGCGAATGGCGAGGTCGTCACCTCCGCGTGCGGGGGCGGGGCGTACGCGCAACCGCCCGCCGACCCGCAGGCCGGCGAGCGCTGGTGGCAGCAGTATTCGTCGTGTGCCTCGCTCAAGCGCAGCGGGCTGGGGCATCCGACCGGCCCTTTTTCACGCAGTGATCCGGCGCAGGCCGAGATCTATGAGTGGTTCGCGTATGGCACAGGAAACCGCGGCGATGGCGATAACGACGGCCTCGCCTGCGAGGGTGGTTAGGGAACGACGACCGCGCGGCCGAGAATCGTGCCGGCCTTCAGGCGCTCGTACGCCTCGGGTGCTTGCTCGATCGTGAAGCGCTCGTTGTGCACCTTGATCTTGCCGGTGCGCGCGAGGTCAAACACCTCCATGAGCTCCGAGCGTGAACCCCAGTAGGGTGTGCGCACCGAGGCGCCATAGGGGATCGAGAAGAACCCTGCGGGCAGGATGCCGCCACCAATGCCGACGATGTGGATGATGCCGTCGCGGGCAATCGACTGGCGGGCAATCTCGACGGTGGCGGGGATGCCGACAAAGTCGAAGACTGCCTCGGCGCCGTCACCGTGCGTGAGCTGACGGATGAACTGTGGTGCGTCAGGACCCGAGGGCGCGACGTGGTGGGCGCCGACTTCGGTTGCGAGGCGCAGCTTGTCTTTGTCGATGTCGAGGGCAATGATCGTCGCACCGGTGAGGGCGCGGAGCAGCTGGATGCCCATGTGGCCGAGCCCGCCCGCGCCGATGACGACCGCCGTTGACCCGGGGGTCAGCACCGACATTGCGGCCTTGATCGCGTGGTACGGAGTGAGCCCGGCGTCGGTGAGCGCCACGGCATCGACCGGGTCGAGGTCACCGAGCGGCACCAGGTGGCGCACATCGTCGATGATCATGTATTCGGCGAGGGCCCCCTGTGCGCCGAGGCCGGGAGGGTGGATGCCGAGCTCTGCGGCACGGTTGCAGTAGTTCTCTTTGCCCTGCGCGCACGCGTGGCAGAGCCCGCAGCCCCACGGGCCGTAGACGGCGACCGAGTCGCCGAGCTCGACACCGGACACACCGGCGCCGAGGGCATCGACAACGCCCGCGCCCTCGTGACCGAGGGTCATCGGGAGGGGGAAGTTGTAGCGCTCGGCCGGGAGGTTCATCACGAACTCATCAGAGTGGCAGAGCCCCGCGGCCGTCACCCGCAGCCGAATCTGGCCGGGCCCGGGTTCGGGCTTGTCAATGGTCACAACCTCGGGGTGGGCCCCGATCACTCGATACTGGACTGCGCGCATGGCTTGATCCTAGGGGCTGACGGTCGCCAAAAACAGAATATGGCGCCGACGAGATTGTGCGGAAATTCCCGCTCTCGTCGACGCCATATGCGTTCGAAACTCGGTGCAGATTAGTGCAGGGTCTCAGAGATTCCCGTCACAACCGTCTTCGGACGGAGGTACATCTGGATGCCCTCTGCGCCGCTTTCAGCACCCATACCGCTCAGCCCGACACCGGAGAACGGCACGGCGGCGTTTGCGATCGCGAAGGTGTTCACGCCGACCATGCCGACGCGAAGACGCTCGCTCAACAGCTGCGCCCGGCTCACGTCGTCGGTGAAGACGTAGCCAGCAAGACCGAACTGCGTGTTGTTCGCGAGCTCGACCGCCTCGTTCAGGTCGTCGTAGGCCACGAGCAGGGCGACCGGCCCGAACGGCTCTTCCTGCAAGACGCGGGCATCGGCCGGGATGTCACGCAGCACGGTGGGCGCGTAGAAGTGGCCACCCAGCTTTTCGCGCAGCGACACCCCGCCGGTGGTCGCGACGGCGCCGCGCGAGACGGCGTCCTCAACCAGCGCGGCGAAATCGTCGTGCCGGCGTGCGCTGCACAGCGGGCCGACCTCGCTTGCGCCGTCCATGCCGTCGCCGAGCGCAAGCGCTGCGCTCGCGCGGGTGAACTCGGCCTCGAACTCGTCGAGGATCGAGCGGGCAACGAGGAAGCGGGTCGGGGCAACGCAGACCTGACCGGCGTTGCGGTACTTCGTGCGCACTGCCAGGGCCGCGACAGCCTTCACGTCGACGTCATCGCACACGATGACGGGAGCGTGGCCGCCGAGCTCGAACGACACGGCAGCCATGTGCTTCGAAGCCAGGCTCATCAGGATCTGACCGACGCGTACCGAGCCGGTCATCGAGACCTTGCGGATGATGGGCGAGTCGAGCAGCGTTGCGCTCACGAACGCGGGGTCACCGGTGACGGCGGCAATTGCGCCCGCGGGGACACCGGCATCCGCCACTGCACGAACCATCGCGAGGCACGCCGACGGCGCCTCTTCGGCGGGCTTGAGGATGATCGGGCAACCGGCAGCGAGTGCGGGCGCGAGCTTGCGCGCAGCGAGCATGACGGGGAAGTTCCACGGGGTGAATGCGGCAACCGGCCCGATCGCTTCGTGCCGGACTTCGGCGCGCACGCTCCCGAGCGGCCCTTCGACCGTGCGGCCGTAGATGCGGCGTGCCTCGTCGGCGTACCAGTCAAACTGCTCAGCTGCAGAGTTCACTTCGCCGCGGGCCTCAGGCAGCGTCTTGCCCTGCTCTTCGGTGAGCAGAAGTGCAATCTCGTCGAGGCGCTCACGAATGTTGTTCGCCGCGCGGCGCAGGATCGCCGAGCGCTGCCACGAGTTCGTCTCGCTCCAGCTACCGCGCACACGCTCGGCGGCGGCCAGTGCCTCGGCCAGGTCGTCAGCGGTGGCCTTCGGGACAGTGGCGACCACGGCGCGGTTTGCCGGGTTTTCGACATCGACGGTGCCACCGTCAGACGCGTTTCGCCAGATGCCGTCGATGAGCATCATTTCGCTACGTGGTGATTCCATGTCTTTTTGCCTTCTCTGGATAATTCCAAAGAGCGCCCGATGAATGAAAATCCGGGCGCTCTTTGTCGTCAGCTGACGAGTGGATCCTGAACGATACTTTATGCCGAAAGGACGAGTGCCAGCTCTTCGCGGGCCAGATCGTATTCGCGCTTCAGGCGATCTACGAGCTCCTGCGTGGTCACCTTGCCGGTGATCGTTGCGATGCCCTGGCCGGAACCCCAGATGTCGCGCCACGCCTTGGTGTTACCGTCGCCGCTCGCGAAGCTCATTGCCGAGGGGCTCGACTGCGCGAGGTTGTCGGGGTCGAGCCCGCTCGCGCTGATGCTGCCGCGCAGGTAGTTGCCGTGCACGCCGGTGAAGAGGTTTGAGTACACGATGTCTTCTGCCGACGACTCGTAGATGAGCTGCTTCTGCGGCTCGGGAGCGTTTGACTCCTTGGTCGCGAGGAAGGCGGAGCCGATGTAGGCAAAGTCGGCACCCATTGCCTGTGCGGCGAGGATCGACTGACCGTGGGTGATGGCTCCAGACAGGGCAAGCGGGCCGTCGAACCACTCGCGGATCTCGCGAACGAGCGCGAGGGGGGACTGCGAACCCGCGTGGCCACCGGCACCGGCCGCGACGGCGATGAGGCCATCCGCGCCCTTTTCGATTGCCTTGTGTGCGAAACGGTTGGTCGTGATGTCGTGGAGCACGATGCCACCGTAGGAGTGCACGGCCTCATTGATCTCGGGACGCGCGCCAAGCGAGGTGATTACGATCGGCACCTGGTGGTCGACGATGACCTGCATGTCTTGCTCGAGACGGTTGTTCGAGCGGTGCACGATCTGGTTCACCGCGAAGGGGGCGGCGTTCGGGCTTGCGGCGAGCGTTTCTTTGAGCTCGTCGAGCCAGTCAGACAGCAGCTCGGCGGGGCGGGCATTCAGCGCGGGGAACGAGCCCACGACGCCTGCCCGGCACTGTGCGAGCACGAGTTCGGGGCCCGAGGCCAGGAACAGTGGCGACGCGATGACGGGGACGGTAAGGGGACGCTGCAGAACGGCGGGAAGTGTCATGAATTCTCTCTAACGTGCCATCATCGCTTGGATGTTGGCCTGGGTTTCTTCGGTTTGCAAAAGGCGAGCGAACTCGGCGAACTCCACGGGGAGCAATTCGTCGATCGCCTCGCGGTTGGTGTCGTTGACGAGGCGCTTGGCCGTTTGTACGGCGTCGCTCGGCAGGGTTGCGAGGAACCGTGCGCGCTCGAGGGCGTACGCCAGCGCCTGGCCCTCTTCGACGACGGAAGTGACGACGCCGACCTGTTCGGCGACGGTGCCGCTGAATACCTCACCAAACATGAGGAGTTCCTTGGCCTTCTTGATGCCGGCCGACTGCGCCAGCAGCAAGCTCGATCCACCCTCAGGCGCGACGCCGAGCGGCGCGAAGGGAATCCGGAACTTTGCGGTGCGTGCCGCGTAGACCATGTCGCAGTGCAGGAGCATCGTGACGCCGATGCCCACGGCGTAGCCCTCAATGGCGGCAAATACGGGCTTGCGGACGTTGTCGAGTGCGTCGAACAGCGCGGCGGCGCCGCTCTTCTTCTCGGAGTTCTTCTCTTCTTTCGGAGCGACGAAGTCGGCGAGGTCGTTGCCCGCGCAGAAGTGCTCGCCGGCGCCCGTGATGATCACTGACTTCAACGTGGGATCGTCGTCGATGCTCGCGACTCCCTCGGCCAGCGCGTAGTAGGCGGCGGCGTTGAGGGCGTTGCGACGGCTGGGGCGGTTGATGGTCAGGACACGGATACCATCTGTGTCTTCGACAGTCACTACATCGGTCATCTTTGACTTCTCCTCAGTGCTGCGGGCGACTTGTACACAAGTCATCCGTTGGCCATTTCCGGCACCTGTGCCGTTTCTGAATCTTAGAGTCTTGTTCTAATTCGTGCAACGCGCGGCGGGGACGTGCGGGACTCTTTCGCCGTTTTATGACACCGGGCGAGGCCGGCATTGGGTGTTCGAGCAACAACGCAAAAGAGCCGGTCCCTGTGGGGGGACCGGCTCTTTTTGTGTTGGTGCTTAGTCGACCGTCATGGTCTCGGCGAGCACCCGGAGGTGGTCGTCGGTAGCGCCGAACGTGCGGGTCGTAGCGACGACGCGCGAGAGGTAGTGGCTGATCGGGTATTCGAACGTGATACCGATACCACCGTGCATCTGCACGTACTGC
>JAKOTS010000109.1 GCA_029777095.1 Actinomycetes bacterium
GGAGACAGCGACGACGGGGCCGGCCACGCACACCGCTCGCCTGAGCACTTGCGCAACAACCCAGACGACAACGACGCCGAGGCGCAGGCCATCGAGGAAGACGAGGCCCGCAAGCAATGGGCCATTCTCCTCAGCGGCCTGCAGTCGCTACTCACCGTCGACCCGGAGGCCGCCGAGGTGGTGCGCCGTCGCCACGCGCTGGACGGCCTCGGCGACCCCGAGACGCTCGACGAGATCGCCGCGGCCCCGCTCCGGTGCACCGCTCGCGCGCTGTGCCGGGAGAGCATTCGCAAAGCGTACACGCGGGGCATCGCGTCGCTCAAGCGTGCGGCGGCAGGCGAGACGTTGGCGCGGCACGACTGCGAGATGAAGGACGAGTACGAGTACGACTTCGCGGGCACGTACCGTCGTCGACCCCACGGCCCGTTCAAGCCGACGCGGCCAGAGAACGTCTCGACAATGGTCGCGGCGCCATACGAAACGCCACACACCGCCGAGGACTTCGACGCGTGGGGCGAGGCCGTCAGCGCGGCGGCACTGGTGTTTTAGGAGGCCCTTGCTGCACGCCTTTTGCGATAGCTTGGCGTGGTCGTGGCAGGCTCGTGGGTGGGCGCCGAACCTCCCGCTGCAGCCAGGTCGATAAGGGTCCGCTGGCGCACTTCGCCATGGGGAGTCTTCTGCTGCTTGATGTAGCGGTTCACGCTCGCGTAATGCACGCCGAGGGCATCTGCGAGGTGGCGCCGAGTCCACCCGCTCCCGAGCAGGTGCATCAGCGCGTCATGCCACGTCGCGCACACCTTCCCCGCAGTGGCCTTCTGGTGCGCGTCGTACTCATCCATTGCCGCGATGAGGTTGTCCTCGTGGCCGTCGAGCGCCGCGACCTCGTAGTGCGCGCGGTAGAGCATCTCGTTCGGGTCAGCGTCTGCTGGTCGCATGCCGTCGTCGCCTTGCGTGGCGAACCCGGCGATGCACCGGATAGAACGGCCGCGCTTTTCCAGATTCTTGGCCCCGCCGAGGATGAACACGGTGGCGGTTTTGGCGAGCCAGAAGGCATGCTCGGCGGCGGCATGCTTCGTCTTGTCGGACGGGTTGCCGAGCCATCGGACGTACGCCGCGCCAACCGCTTCGGGGACGGCGGTCTTGCTGGCCGATGGTCTGCGGAAGCGCTGGTGTAGTGCGGCGTGGGTGAGTCTGTACACCTCGTAGGCGAGGGCATCGGGGCAGTGGCCGCGGGTCGCGGTGCTCATGGTGCGGTGGCCTCCATGGCGGCGACGGTGGCACGCGGCCGGCGAATGGGCGGGACCATGTACCGGAGGGTGCGGATGGCGGTCGCCTCGATCTGCCGCACGCGCTCGCGGGACATGCCGAGGGTGTCGCCGATCTCCACGAGTTTCTCGGGCTCGGTCGTCG
>JAKOTS010000115.1 GCA_029777095.1 Actinomycetes bacterium
GTGCGTCTGCGCGATGCGCTGGATGCCGGCGCCCAAACGCACGACTGAGCGAATCGGCCGGTCGCGGGCCGACCCTAGACTTGCACCATGGCTCAGCGCGTCGCATTCACCAAAGGGCACGGGACCGGCAACGACTTCGTGATCATCGCCGACCCGGACGGTGTGCTTGAGATCTCACCCGACCAGGTCGCGGCACTCTGCGACCGCAACTTTGGGATCGGCGCCGACGGCGTGCTGCGAGTCGTGCGGACGCAGCACGTGCCCGAGGGCGCGGCGTTGCTTGCAGAAGACGCCGACGCCGAATGGTTCATGGACTACCGCAACGCCGACGGCTCGCTCGCCGAGATGTGCGGCAACGGAATTCGCGTGTTCGCCAAGTTCGTGCTCGACCACGGCTACGCCGAGCTGGAGCCGGGCAGCACGCTCCCGATCGCAACCCGCGCGGGGGTGCGGGATGTGACCCGCAGTGCATCCGGCTTTCAGGTTGACCTTGGCCGTTGGCGACTCGACCCGGAAGAAACGCTCGTGCGCGCGCGTGACCTGCCGGTGGCGCGCCCTGGGCAGGGCATCAACGTGGGCAACCCGCACATTGTGGTGGCGGTTGCCGACGATGCCGAGCTCGATGCAATCGACCTTGCCTACCCACCGCTGCTTGAGCCGCGCCCGGAGCACGGCGCAAATGTCGAGTTTGTCGTGCCGCTCGACCCGATGGTGGTCGACGGCGTCGGCGCGATTCGCATGCGGGTGCACGAACGGGGCGTGGGGGAGACACTGAGCTGTGGCAGCGGTGTGGCGGCGGCGGCACTGGCAGTCCGGCACTGGGCGGGTGCCACGGCACCAAATCAGTGGCGCGTGGATGTTCCCGGTGGGACCCTGGGCGTTCGTATGTTCCCGACGGAGGAGGGTGAGCATGTCGGGCTTTCCGGCCCCGCAGCGCTCGTGTATTCGGGAACGATCACCCTCAAGGGGTAACGAGCTCGCTCGGCTCGGTTGGCGGTGCGCCTTGGCGGTGCACCTTGAGCACGCGGTAGCCCTTGCTTGTTGCCGATCGGTGCACGCTGAAGCCGTCTGCAAAGGTCGTGGTGAGCCATCGCTGCAACGAGTCGGAGCCAAGGTTTCGCTGCACGACGAGCCAGGCGTCCGAGCGCTCATCGAGCCGCGGCATCCACGTCTCAAGCAGGTTGTGGAGTTCGTCCTTGCCCACCCGAATCGGGGGGTTTGACCAGATGGTTCGAAACTTCACATCGCTCGGCACCTGGTCTGCGGTCACGGCACGCACGTTCTCGAGGCCGAGTTCGTCGGCGTTGCGCCGCACGAGGCTCAGCGCCCGCTCGTTCACATCGACCGCCCAGACCGTCGCCTGCGGCGATAGGGTCGCCAGCGTCAGCGCGATCGGGCCCCACCCGCAACCCAGGTCGAGAAAGTCGCCGGCTGGGGGAGGGGTCGGTGTGTTGCCCAGCAAGACCGAGGTTCCAGCATCGAGGCGGTCGGGGCTGAACGTGCCACCGGCCGTCGAAAGCGTGACTTCGCGACCCGCGATGGGCACGCGGATGCGGCGGAGTTTTTCGGGACTTGCGGGTGTCGCACTGAAATAGTGGTCACTCGCCATGGAGCGAGCGTACCCGAGAGCGGGAAGCTAGGGTTAATGAGCGCCAGAGCCTCAACAGGGTCGCGCACGAAGGCGGCGAAGGCCGCGGAGCGGTGGGGTCATGACTGAACCTGAAACGCAGGATGCCGGCCAGCCGGACGAGCCGAAGACGGGGCAGTCGGGCGCGGCGGATGCGCGCGAAGCACACGAAGCGCACGAAGCGCATGACGCGCAAACCCCGGAGGACGCGACCGCGACGCCCGGACTCGGTGCGCGCGGTTTGCCGCTCGACCCCGTCGCACGCGTGCTCGCTCGCGCGCAGGCGCTCCAGGCTTCGTCGAGCGTCGCCGATCATGCGGGCGACGGCGAGCAGTGGGAGCGCGAGGAACGACAGGCGCTCCGCCGCGTTCCCGGCCTCTCAACCGAACTCGAAGATGTCACCGAAGTTGAGTACCGCCAGCTGCGGCTCGAGAACGTCGTGCTGGTGGGCATCTATCCCTCCGGCGGGCAACAGGAAGCCGAAAACTCGCTGCGAGAGCTCGCGGCCCTCGCCGAGACGGCGGGTGCGGTTGTGCTTGATGGGATGCTGCAGCGCAGGGCAACCCCCGACCCGGCCACCTTTCTGGGCCGAGGCAAGACCGAAGAACTCCGCGACATCGTGGCGGCTCTCGGGGCCGACACCGTGGTTGTTGACTCCGAGCTTGCCGCGAGCCAGCGCCGCGCGCTTGAGGACGTGGTGAAGGTCAAGGTCATCGACCGCACGACCGTGATCCTCGACATCTTCAGCCAGCACGCGAAAAGCCGCGAAGGAAAAGCGCAGGTCGAGCTCGCCCAGCTCGAATACCTCCTGCCGCGTCTGCGCGGTTGGGGCGAGTCGATGAGCCGCCAAGCCGGCGGCCAGGTCTCGGGCGGCGCGGGCATGGGCTCACGTGGCCCGGGCGAGACGAAGATCGAACTCGATCGGCGCCGCATCCGCACCCGCATGGCAAAACTTCGCCAGCAGATCGCCGGGTTCAAGCCTGCGCGCGACGCAAAGCGCGCAAACCGCGACCGCAACACGGTGCCGTCCGTGGCGATCGCGGGTTACACGAACGCCGGCAAGTCGAGCCTGCTCAACCGGCTGACGGAGGCGGGCGTGCACGTCGAGAACGCCCTGTTCGCGACGCTGGATGCCACGGTCCGCCGCACCCACGCCGTCGACGGTCGCATCTACACGCTCACTGACACGGTCGGGTTCGTGCGCAAGCTCCCGCACCAGCTCGTCGAGGCCTTCCGCTCGACACTCGAGGAGGTCGCCGACGCCGATGTGATCGTGCACGTGGTCGATGCGGCGCATCCCGACCCCGTCGGCCAACTCGCCACCGTGCGCGAGATTATTGGCGATGTCGGCGCGCGTGACATCCCTGAGATCGTCGTCTTCAACAAGGCTGACCTCGTCGACGATGACCAACGGTTGGTGCTGCGGGGGCTCGAACCGAAGGCGCTTTTTGTGTCGTCGCGAACCGGCGACGGCATCCCCGAACTCCTCGCCGTCATCGAGCGGACGCTCCCGCTCCCCGAGGTTGAGGTGCGCGCGGTGATCCCGTACGACCGCGGTTCGCTGGTTTCTGCGGTGCACGAGCGCGGCCGGTTGCTCTCGACCGAACACACCGAACAGGGCACGCTTGTGCACGCGCTCGTCGATGCGCAGCTCGCCGACGCGCTGGAACCGTTTCGCGTTGTGATCGGCAAGATTGCGGCGACCGCTGGGGCGCCGGAGGCGGTTCCGGACGCCGACGCGGGGCCCGCGGCATCCTGATCGCGTAGCTGTTGCGAACGACCGTTTATGACGGAATTTGTCGTTCGCGTACGTTTGACCGTTCGTCACGGGTTACCGTAGACACAATCGTTGCCCGCTTTGGTGGGCATGGAGCGACAGCCGAGCCCGGCACCCGCCCGCGACTTCGAACGACACTTGTTGTTCGTCGCGGACGCCCGGCCCTGTTTCTGTTCACTTCTACCGCTCGCCACGCGAGAGGACCACGATGTCTGTTGACGCCACACCCCAGCCCGCAGAGGGCGCGACGCCTCCCGCCGAGGCCGCGCGTGCTGCGTTTCCCGCGCCCATCGCCCGCCGGACCCTCGTGCCCGTCTCGTTCGAGCTGTATCCGCCGCGCACCGACGCGGGTCGGGTCTCGCTCGATCGCACGATCGACCATCTCGCGTCCATCGACCCGGGCTTCATCTCGGTGACGTACGGCGCCGGCGGCACGAGCGGCGGTCGCTCGCTCGAGGTGCTGCGCGGCATCCGCGCCCGCACCAGCGTCGAACCGCTTGCTCACCTCACCTGCGTCGGAAACACCTACGCCGGTGCGACCACGCTGATTCGTGAGTTCTTGGATGCCGGCATCCTGAGCTTCCTCGCACTTCGCGGCGACCCGCCCGAGGGTTCGGTCGAGGGCGATGACTTTCTCGGTGACCTCGGTAGCGCGGCGGAGCTCGTGCAGCTCATTCACCGTGCGCAGGCCGAGCGCGCCCAGTACGCCGAGACGTCGCTCTCTGATGTGCCCGGCGCAGCTGTCGTTGGGGTGCCGAACCGTGCGCGCATTGCCGTGGCGGCATTCCCGAACGGGCACCCGCGCTCGCGCGGCGTCAGCCAAGACATTGACACGCTGCTGTCGAAGCAGGCGGCCGGTGCCACGCTTGCGATCACGCAGCTGTTCTTCCACGCCGACCACTACCTCGCATTCGTGGCACGCGCGAAGGCCGCGGGCGTCACGATGCCGATTCTGCCCGGCATCATGCCCATCACGACGCCGGGCCGCCTCCGTCGCGTGCTCGAGCTCAGCGGCGAAGAGGTCCCCGCCGAACTCGAGATCGCCCTCCAGGTCGAGCCCGACGACGAGGGCCGGGTGCAGATCGGTATCGAATACGCCGCCCAGCTCTGCCGTGACGTGCTCGCGGGCGGGGCCCCCGGCATCCACCTTTATGCCTTCAACGAGTACAAGACCGTG
Organism: Actinomycetes bacterium; assembly: GCA_029777095.1. Lineage (GTDB taxonomy): Bacteria > Actinomycetota > Actinomycetes > Actinomycetales > Microbacteriaceae > Microbacterium. The sequence goes on from JAKOTS010000115.1 coordinate 4,582, forward strand.
CTCGCTGTCCTCGAAGCGGCGGGCCTGCTTGCCGACCTGCCATTTCATTCAATTCCCAGGGTGCTGCGGCCAGCCAGAAGCCGTCGCACCGTGTTTCAAACCCCCTGAATTTCAAGCCCCCTGAACAAGGAGACAACAGCCATGACCGACTTCCCCACCGGAACCATCCTTGGGTACCCCCGCATCGGGCCGCGCCGCGAGCTGAAGAAGGCCGTCGAGTCCTTCTGGGCCGGCAAGACGACGGCCGCTCAGCTTGAGGCAACCGCCGTCGAGCTTCGCGCCGGCACCCGCGCACGCCTCGTTGCGCAGGGGTTGGATGCCTCGAACTCCTCGATTCCCGAGTCGTTTTCGTTCTACGACCAGGTCCTCGACACCGCGGTGGCGGTTGGCGCCGTTCCCGAGCGATTCGCGCACCTGCGCGCCGCGGACGGTTCGCTCGACCTCGCCGGCTACTTCACCGTTGCCCGCGGCGAAGGCGACCGTGCGGCGCTTGAGATGACCAAGTGGTTCGACACGAACTACCACTACCTCGTGCCCGAGATCGGCCCCGAGACCACGTTCGCGCTCTCGAGCGACCGCCTCGTCCGCCAGGTCGAAGAGTCCCGCGCGGCCGGCTTCGTTACCCGCCCGGTGATCGTTGGCCCCGTGACGTTCCTGGCACTTGCCAAGGGCAGCCACGCCGCGTCGGAGGGCTACCGTCCGATCGAGCGCCTCGAAGACATCCTGCCCGTCTACGCCGAGCTCCTGCAGAAGCTCGCCGCGGCCGGTGCCGAGTGGGTCCAGCTCGACGAGCCCGCCCTCGTGAGCGAGTCGCTGACCGAGACCCCCGCAGTCGTGCGTGCCGCCGCCGAGCGTGCATACGCAGTGCTCGGCGCCGTGGCCGATCGCCCAAGCATCTTTGTCGCAGCCCCGTACAACTCGCTCGACGAGGCATTCGCGACGCTCGCTGCCGCCCCGATCGAGGCCATCGGCGTTGACCTGGTGCGCGGCACGGTGCCGACGGCCCCCGCTGGCGGATTCCCCGGTCTTGCCGACAAGACGCTCGTTGGTGGCGTCATCGACGGCCACAACATTTGGCGTGGCGACCTCGGCCGGGCATTCGCCTCGCTCGAGCAGTTGCGTGAGCTTGGCGCGGCGGCGGTTGCGGCATCCACCTCGACGTCGCTGCTGCACGTGCCGCACGATGTTACCGACGAGCCCAACCTCGACACTCGTCTCGTCTCGTGGCTCGCGTTTGCCGACCAGAAGGTGGCGCAGGTTGCCACCCTCGCGCGCGGTCTTGTCGAGGGCCGTGCCGCGATCGCCGCCGACATCGACGCGGCATCGTCGGCGCTCGCTGACCGCCTCGCGGCACCCGGTGTCCGCGACGAGAAGGTGCGCACCCGCACCGCCGCGCTGACCGAGGGCGACTTTGCCCGCGGTGACTACGCTGCGCGCGAGGCCGCACAGGCCGCCGCGCTCGGCCTGCCGGCCCTGCCGACGACCACGATCGGCTCGTTCCCGCAGACCGGCGAGATCCGTCGCGCGCGTGCCCAGTTCACCAAGGGTGACATCACGCAGGACGACTACGACGGCTTCCTCCGCGACGAGATCCGCCGCGTCGTCGAGCTGCAGGAAGACCTCGGCATCGACGTGCTGGTGCACGGCGAGCCCGAGCGCAACGACATGGTGCAGTACTTCGCCGAGAACCTCGACGGGTTCGCCGTCACGGTCAACGGTTGGGTGCAGTCCTATGGTTCGCGCGCGACGCGCCCATCGATTCTGTGGGGCGACGTGTCGCGTCCCGCGCCGATGACGGTCAAGTGGTCGGCGTACACGCAGTCGCTCACGGCAAAGCCGGTCAAGGGCATGCTCACCGGGCCGGTCACGATCCTCGCGTGGTCGTTCGTCCGTGACGACCAGCCGCTCGCCGAGACGGCGAACCAGGTCGCACTCGCGCTGCGCGACGAGATCACCGACCTTGAAGCTGCCGGTATCTCGGTGATTCAGGTCGACGAGCCCGCGCTTCGTGAACTGCTCCCGCTCAAGCAGGCCGCACAGGCCGCATACCTCGACTGGTCGGTCGGGTCGTTCCGTCTCGCCACCGCCAGCGCCGCCGAGGCCACGCAGGTGCACACGCACCTCTGCTACTCGGAGTTCGGTGTGGTCATCGACGCGATCCGCAACCTCGACGCCGATGTCACCTCGATCGAGGCAGCCCGTAGCCGCATGGCCGTGGTCGCCGACATCGCGAGCTCCGGCTTCGACCACGGCATTGGCCCGGGTGTCTACGACATCCACTCGCCGCGTGTGCCCTCGGTCGACGAGATCGAGAGCCTGCTGCAGCGTGCCGCGGCGTCGATTCCCGGCCACCTGCTCTGGGTCAACCCTGACTGCGGCCTGAAGACCCGTGGATACGACGAGACCATCGAGTCGCTCCGCAACACGATCGAGGCCACGCACCGCGTTCGTGCGCAGATCGCGGCGCAGGCGGTCTAACTCGCACCGCTTTTACTCACTATGAAGGGGGGATGCCCCGGCTCAATGCCTGGGCATTCCCCCTTTTGTGTGTGTATGTGCGCGTCGCTAAACGATGACGACCACGGGTTCGTCTTCTTCGGCGTCTGCCTCTGCCTCGACCTCCGCCGGACGCCGTTGTGCAAGCTCGGTCAGCCACCAAACCACCAGGCCGACGGCCAAGACCATGAACACGTCGCCGCCGGTCAGCGGCTGGAGGGCCCACAACCACAGCACCCCGAGCACGACCAGGATCACGCGCACGAGCACGCGTTGGCGCCAGAGCCAGCTGCCGGCGGCGCCGGTGTTGAGACCGTGCGAGGCAAGCGATGCGCGCGCGCTCGCGTTGAGTGAGCCAAGCAGGCCCTGGATCCGGCGGGCGCTACGAGAAGGCCCTGCCACCCAGGCGAAGACGGCGAGCAGCACGCCGAGCAGGACGAGCACGCTCGCGGTTGCGTGCATCGCGCCGACGAGCTGAGTGAAGACGGCGGTCAACGCGAGGGACGGGATGCCAAGCTCAGCGGCGCTGAGCGCGAGGACGTTGCCCGCGATCCCGAATGCCAAGACGAGCACACCGCCGCCGAGGGCCACCGCGATGCCCGATCCGACAAGTGCGACGTTTCGTCGACGTGCGAGCGCGATGCCGAGCGCAAACAGCACAAGACAGAGCACGGGGAGCCACGAGCCGACCGCCACAGCCAGGCTGTACACGACGTTGACTGTGACCAGCGCATCGCTTTGCGCGATGACAATCGTCTGCTCGATCGGTGGGACCATCGAGGCGATGCCGAAGCCCTGAGCGATGAGCCGCTCCCGCAACTCGCTGATGATCGGGCCAAGTTGGATCCCAACCTCGCCGCGATCGCTGACCACGACCACTCCGGAAGTATCGCCGCTGACGGTTGATAGGAGCGCCCCGTGAGTCAGGCGCAACGTGCGCTCCCACACGGATGAGAAGGCGTCAGAGGCAACGACGGTCGTTACGGCGTTGTCGAGAATGCTCCGGATGCCGGCCGCCGCTGGGACTCGCAGGAGGTCGATCGCGGCGCCCGCCCGGGGCGGGAGGCCGAGCTCCGCGATGCCGTCAAAGGCCTGGTTCGTCAGCCCGTCGATATCGATGGCGCCATCAATCGCCACCAGACTCTTGTCGACGATCACACCCTGCACGTGCGGGTCATCTGCGAGTGGCGCGAATGTCTGTACGAAGGCCTCGGGATCGACCAGCTCGGCGCGTGTCCACGACGCAACTACCGAGAGGGGGACCAGGATTGCCGCGAGGATGATGCAGATCGCCGACACCGGCGCCCGCCAACGCTGCCTGCGCCGCGGGCTCGCGGGCGCGTCGTCATCGCCAGCAGCGGCTGGGCGCTCCGCAGCAAGTTTGCGATTCTCCGCCTCGAGCACCGCAACCCTCGCACGCATGGCGTCGAGTTCATCGCGCTTCGCCGCGTCTGGGCGTCGAGCGTCCTCGTGGTCGCGTGACGGGGAATCGTTGGCAGATGGCATCGTTGTGCCCTTCCGGTCGGGAATGGCGCAAATCTATCGAACCCGTCGCGGTTTGCGCCGTTGCACCCCGAGAAATCGTCATTCCGGGGTGATGAGGTT
>JAKOTS010000122.1 GCA_029777095.1 Actinomycetes bacterium
GTGCGGTTCTCCTACTTCGACCGGACTCCTTATGTCGAGCAGGACACGCTTGGGAGGGCGACCTACGCCGAGCACCACCGAACCATGGGCGACCGGGTTCGCGAGGTCGTGGCGGCCGGGCTGCAGGTCGTTGATCTCATCGAACTGGAATGGCCCGACGGTCACGCGCAGGAGTGGGGCGGCTGGTCGCCGTTACGCGGACGCCTCATTCCCGGCACCCTGGTCCTGGTGACGACGAAGCCCTGACCTGCCAAGTCGCGGGTCAGGGCGTCGTCGATCTCTCAGCGGCGGCGGCGCCGCTGAGCGCAGGTGTCCTTACAGGTTGCCCTGGTTGCGCAATTCGGCCCGGGTGGGCTCGATGACCTGGGTCTCGGCCACCGTCTCCAGACCCTCCAACCCGGCGACCGGCCCTTCATCGGCACCCTTCCAGGAGGCCCCCGAGCGCCGGCCCTTGCCGATGAGCAGGATTGCGCCGACGAGACCAAGCAGGACGCCCAGCAGCGGGCCAAGCCAGGGCAAGGTGTTCTTGACGAAGCCGAGTTGGCTGCCCAAGGCGCCCCATTCCTGAGCGTTGGCCTTGATCGTCGCCTCGTCGAAGCCGATGACACCCTTGGTCGCCGCGACCGTGCCCAACGCGGACTCGAGGGTCTTGTCGATCGCTTCTTGACCCTTGACGATGACGCCGGTGTTGGGCTCGACCCACAAGGTGCGGACGTTGCCGTACATCACCTTGGCGGGGACATCCTCGCCGGTGCCGTCGAAGATGGCTGCCGGAACCGTCCGGCTGGCCACTTCCTGCTTGTCGATCCGCTGCTCGAAGACGTAGGTCTCGGTGCCGAACAAGTCCTCGGTGCGGACGAACTTGGCCGCCGTTGCCTTGCCCAGGTCACCGTCCCACCAGGAGTAGGATTGCTTCTGCACGTCGAACGGGAACTTGAAGTAGCCGCCCTCGTGGGTGATGTCCTTCATGGCATCGGGCTTCTCCAGGTCGCCGATGGAGACCTGGTCGCCGCAGCAGTTGGTGGCCACACCGGTGAGCCGGTCGAACGACACGGTCTCCATGCTGTAGGTGAGGTCGCCGACGCCGACCGCGGTCGACTTGACACCGGTCTGCCAGAACGCCGTGGTGGCCTGCTTGTCCGCAGGAACCCGACCGGGGATTCCCAGCACCTGCCGGGTGCTCTGCACGGTGACGCCGGTCAACTTGTCGTAGTGACCAACCTTGGCGTCGTCGGACCAAAGCCGAAGGACCGACATGTCACGGCCGACCGACACCGAGGTGCTCTTGTAGTTCAAGGGCACCGTGGCGAGTTGCGTGTACAGGACGGGTTTCGCCATGAACCCGGAGACGAGCAAGAGGGCGCCAAGGCCGAGGGCGATGGCTCCGAGAGTGCGACGCACGTGTTTTACTCCCCACTAGAGTGACCGTCGATGCCTGCCAAGTCCCCCACGGGTAGGCTCGTAAATCTGACGGATCGTAACAGCGGCACCCTCATTCCCCTACCCTTTCGGCCAGATCGAGGTGACATGTCGCACAGTGGCGAGCCCGCCCTCGCGGCAGTCCCTCCTGTCATGGGCCCGGAAGGTATGCCGTCGGAGCCTGGCGCCGCGCCGAGCAGGTCCCCGTCAACCACCTTCCGGTTGGGTGCGCTCGCCATCCTCGTGGTGACGCTCGTGTGGCGCACGTGGACGGTTTCCGCGTGGAGTTGGATCCAGGACGACTGGATCTACCAGATCGAGGCACAGCGGATGCCCCTCGGCGACTACCTCACCCAGAACTACAACCAGCACTTCATGCCCGGCCAGTTCCTTCTGTCCTGGGCCTCGACGACCCTGGCTCCCCTGGACTACACCGTGGCCATCGTCGTCACGGTCGGGTTGAGCGCGTTGTCGATCCTGGCCTGGGCGGCCGCTCTCGCCGAAGTGTTCGGCGAGACCTCACGGGCCCTGCTGGCCCTTGCGTTGGTAGCCCTTTCGCCGATCTTCCTGCCGACCAGCCTGTGGTGGGCGGCATCCATCCAGGTACTCCCCCTGCAGGCGACGATGGCCCTGGTCATCCTCTTCTTGTGCCGATACCTTCGCCAGCCCGGGGTGCGGCCGTTGGTCGGGCTCGGCATCGCCTACCTGCTGGGTCTGTTCTTCTGGCAGAAGGCCCTGCTGCTCGTCATCCCGGCCTTCTTCCTCGTCCTGCTGCTCGGCTCCGGTTCGCCGCTGGCGCGACTTCGCTCGGCCTGGCGCCCGTTGGGCCTTCTCGCGGCGCTGACGGCGCTCTACGTGCCCGTCTACCTGCTCGTCTTGGCCAAACCCGGGTCGGCCGGCATGGGCGTCGACCACACCTTCACGCCACGGGGTCTGGGCGAGTCGCTGTCCTTCTTCTTCACCGGGTTGTTCAACATCGTCCTCCCGTCGCTGGTGGGTGGGCCATGGGGTGCCGCCGACAACACGACGAGCATCTACGACCCGATTCCCGCCATGCTCTGGTTGCCCATGCTGGCGTTGGCTGTCTGCGCGGCCATCCTCATCGTCCGCCACCGCCGCCGGGGCGGGTGGCTCATCGGGATGGTGCTCTCGTATGCCGTGGTGTCCTGGGGGCTGGTGCTGTTCAGCAGCCGCTACCAGTCGATCGGTGTGCTCAGTGTGCGGGAGGCGCGCTACTCCGCCGACCTGCTCCCGGTCATCTTCTTCGCGCTGGTCTTCGCCGTCACCCGCTCCCGGATCGAGGCGGCGACCGCCACCACCCCCTTGCGCCGCCCGCTCCCCACCGTTGTCACCGGTCGGGTGGATGCGCTGGTCGGCCTGCTCACCTTCGCGGTCTCGTTGTCAGCACTGGCCGGCAACGGCGCCGAATGGCAGCGGATCGAACCGCACTCGCCGAAACCCTGGGTGACCACGATCGTGCGCGACGCCACCGCCGTCGGTCCGCGGTCGCTCTTTGACGGGGTGGCGCCCGACGGGGTGATCAACCCGGGGTTCTTCCCCGACTACGCGCACATGAGCGACATGTTGTCCCCCCTTGGGCTCCCGCTGGCTTTCGATGCCCCCGCCCGGCAGGTGCTGATCGCCCGCGGCGACGGTCACCTCGTCAATGCCGCCGTCGAGGATCTCGTCCAGGTCCCCACCGGCCCGGTCAGCGACTGCGGGTACCTCGTCAAGCCCGGGGAGACGGCATACGTGCCGGTCACGAAGCAGTTGTTCGCCTGGACCTGGTTCGTCCAGGTCGACTACTTCTCGGAGCGGGGCGGCACGGCGGTGCTGCGGACGGACGCCAAGAACTGGACGATCCACCTTGAGCCCGGCCTCAACCAGGTGCAACTACCGATCGTCGACTCGGTGTCCGCCTTGGCCATCGCGGGAGCTGCCGACGCTGGCACCTCCTGCATCACGAAGATCCAGGTGGGCAACATCCGCGAGACGCGAGTCCTGGCGGCCCCATGACCGACACCCTCATCGACGGGCCCACCCAGACCCGCCGGACCCTGCGTTTCCCGGCCCTGGACGGGCTGCGCATCGGCGGCGCAGTGGCCGTCGTCTCGACCCACGTCGGGTTCACCTCGGGTGCCTCCCTGAACGGCCAGCAGGCCGGGCTGCTGGCCCGGCTCGATGCCGGGGTCCCCCTGTTCTTCGTCGTGTCCGGCTTCCTGCTCTACCGTCCCCACGTCATGGCCAGGCTCACGCAGCGGCCGAGGCCAGCACTCGGGACCTACCTGCGCCACCGAGCGGCACGCATCCTTCCGGCGTTGTGGCTGGCCGTGCTCGCATCCGCCCTCCTGCTGCACCACGCCCCGCTCGTGGGCCCGAGCTCGTTCCTGCGGTACGCCACCCTCACCCAGATCTACACCGAGGTCCCGGCCCCGACCGGCCTCACCCAGATGTGGAGCCTGGCGACCGAGGTGGCCTTCTACCTCGCCCTCCCAGCCCTCGCGTGGGCCCTCGACCGCTCCGCGCCGACCCCCCGCGCTTGGGTCAACCGGACTCTTGCTGTCCTGTTACTGCTCCCCGTCGCGTCCGCGGTCTGGGTGGCCGCCGCGACGGCGACCGGCGGCGGGCTGCCGATGCTGTGGCTTCCGGCGTTCCTCGGTTGGTTCGGGCTCGGCATGGCCTTAGCAGCGTGGTCCGGTGCGCGAGAGGCGGGACTGCTCGGGCCGACGGTCCTGGATGAGCTCGGGCACGCCGCCGGCAGCGTGTATGCCGCGGCCGCGGCGCTCTACCTGCTGCTGTGCACCCCTATCGCCGGGCCGTACGACCTGTCGCCACCGACCGTGGGCCAGGCCGTCGTCAAGAACCTCGGGTATGCCGTGCTCGGTGTCCTTCTCGTGTTTCCCGCCGTGGTGGGCGCAGCCGCGGACCGCCCCTCGGCCATCGTGCGCGCGCTGGGCGGCCGGGTCGGCAGGGCGTTGGGCGATATCTCCTACGGGGTGTTCGCCTATCACCTCATCGTGCTAGCCCTCGCCGAGCGGGCGTTCAACCATCAGACGTTCGACGGACAGTTCGTCCAGTTGTGGGTGAGCACCATCGCGGTGACCTTCGTCGTCGCGTGGGTCAGCTACCGCGTCCTCGAACGACCGATCATGCGCCGGGCCCGCCGCCTCGAACGCTGACACGGCGAGGGCGCCCCGCGCTCGGCACCCACCGTGGGAGAACCGTCCCAGAAGTCCCGGAGGCGGCCACGCCTGCGAACGCGGCGAGCACGAGTTGCTGAACCCCCACCGACATGAGCGCGGCCCCACCCTCGCCCCACGGGGCCGCGGCAACGGCGGCAACCGCCCCGGCACCGAGCACAACCACCGGGGTGACGCTCAGACGCGGCCAGCGGCGGCCCGCGTAGCCCACCACCGCGCCGATCACCACGGCGAGGACTCCGACGAGCCCGGCGTTGACGGGAAACGTGACCACCAGAAGAACCGCCAGCAACCATCCGCCCGACGCCGAGCCGGTCAGTGCTCCGGACAGCGCTACCGATCCGCCATCAGACTCGGCGATCTCGTTCCGGGGCTTTCCGCGAGGGCGCGTGCTCAGCAGCCACAGGACGAGCAGGGCAAGGAAGGCGACTCCCCCGACGGCGAGGCCCGCGCCATACCACGGTTGGGGGGCGTATCGCGTGTGCACCACGGTGGCTGCTCCTGCGGGGAGCACCCACCCCTGCTGCCAGCCATTGACCCGGACCGAGGGCAACGCCTGCCCCTGCCCATCGGTGGCGACCCAGCCGGGGTTGGCGTTGTGGCTGAGGACGAGCATTCCCGGTTGCGCGCGCTGCGGCACGGCCCACCCACCGTCGCCCGCAGCCGCGATGCTCTGGCTGGCGGAGGTCGAGGCCGCCGCGGCGGACGGCGGCGCATCGACGCGGCGCAGCAAGAGTTGGTAGGGCCGGAACTCCGTCGTGGCGGCCGCCGAGAGGGTATGCCGCCCCGCCGCCAGGTCGACGGTGGCGGCGCTCGTGGTCGGGCAGGCCGACCAGCGCAGCGGGGCACCACGGAGCACCTGCTCGACGGTCCCTTCGACCTGGGTCGGCAGCCGTGTGTCATCGACGAGGACGCTCGGGCCGAAGCCACAGGGGACAGCGACGGTGCGGGTGGGGTCCAGGACAGCGCGCAAGTCATCGGCGCCCTCCAACCGCACCTCCGACACCCCGACGGGCAGGTGGGCGGCGAAACCGCTCACGGAGTCGATCGAGCTGGCGCCGCTGTCGCTCAGGAAGTCGATGTCCAGCCCGCGCCCGGTGGTCGGCGAGATTGCGGCATACCCCTCGGCATCGACGGGCACGGTCGAGCCGGTGCCGTCGTCGCCGGTCACCGTCACCGAGGTGGGCCGGGAAGCGGCGAGATAGGGGTCGAGCAGGAACTGCAGCCGGGTCACCGTGCGAGCCTGCGGGAGGTCGAGTCGCAGTCGCGGGCTCGGATCGGCGTCGCCGGCCACCCACCCGGTGCCCAGGTCGGCGTCGGCGACTGTCGCCGGCCGCGCAGCCGGGCTCTGGACGCGGCTACTGCTGGCCGTGGCGGTGATCCGGCCAGGGAAGTCCAACAGTCGTTCGATATTGCCCCCCACACCGGGCAGGACGGTGCCGGACAGTTCGTATGCCGCTCCGGCCGCAAGCGTCAACGACCGGAAGATGCCGGCAGTCTCCTCACCGGATCGCACGAGGGCGGGCGAGCACAGGGACCGGGTCGCGACGAAGGCGCACCCGGTCAGGGCGGGGACCTCCACTCGGCTGAGGATCTGGGCCGGGGCAGCCGGGGCAGCCGCCGGAATGACCAGTTCGGGCACGGGGTGAACGCCGGGGACGGTGAGCTCGGCGATCCCGAAGCCGTTGGGTGCGCCGGAGCCGACCGCGTCCAACTCGACCCGCACTCGGGTGGTCCTACCGGGTGGTGTCGCCAGCGGGACCACAGTGTCCGTCTCGACGATGTCGGTCGTGACCGAGCCGGTGTCGGTGCTGACCCGCACCCGGGTGGGCTGGGCCTGAATCGGGTAGCCGCCAGACACCTGGATCGTGAGCCCGGAGATGTCCTGGGGTGCGGCGAGCCCGAGTTCCAGCCACTGCCCCACCGCCTCGCCGTACGTACCGCTCACCCACCGGGTGAGGGGGTCGGCGTCCAGCGCGGCCCCCGGGCCCGTCCCTGGACCCAGGCGCAGCGTCGCGCCGGCGTCCGAAGCCGACGACGACGCCGTCACGGACCGGACCCCGCGCCACCGCGTCACCGTCTGCGCCGCGGTCCGGTCGCTGATGTAGTCGATGGTGCGTCGGCCGGTGGTGCCCGGGTCGCCGTCCGCAAGCACCTCGGAGGTCGTCGCCCCGGAGCTGCCGAAGGCGACGTCGCGGCGACGTAGGCCGTCGGTGACCACCTCGGGGAGCCCTTGGGCCAGATCCCCCAGTGCCAAGCGGTCGGATCCGAGGATGCTGACAACCCCGTCAGGTGTCGAGCCGGCGATGTCCACGAGGTTCTCCGGCCCGGCCGTCGCGAGCTGGACCTGATCCAGCGGGACGAACCGAGCTGCCGATGCCGCCGCACCGTCGAAGATCTCGACGCTCGGATAGGGCACGAGCATCCGGTCGTCCACCGTCACCCCAGGAGCATCGGCGAGGTAACCGGTCGGCGGGCCGAAACTCGCCCGGCGGATGAAGCCGGACTCGTCGATCGCCTCGTGCAATGGCACCGGCCGGGACACCCCGGACTGCGGCAAGAGGTCGTTGCGCACGACGAGGAACCGGATGCCCGCCTCCCCCAGCACCCGAGCCAGGTCCGGTGAACCCATACCCGCGGTGAGGCGGCGGGTCACCTCATCGAGCAGCCGGGTGCTGCCCGCGCCGCCCAAGGGCACCGCGTCCCGGACCACGAAGGGCCGTTGCATGAGGGCCTGAAGCGGTTCGTCGCGGGTGGACCCCCAGGTGAAGTCCGCGAAGGATGCCGACGGGAGCACCAGCACGGCGCCCTGGCCCTCAGCGTCGTCGAGCCAGGCGGCGGCCTCGTGCCAGTACTGCGGGATGCCGTCGTACCCGCCGGGCCGCGGGAGGTTGGCGGCTACGGCGGGAGCGGCTGCCGCGACGACGAGCAGCCCGGCGACCGCCGCCACGAGCTCGACACGTAGCGCCCGCACCGGACGCCAGCGGGCGAGGACCGACGCCGCGTGAACCAGGCCAAGGCCGATCGGGATCCGCAGGACCAGGTCGAACTTGTGGGTGTTCCGCAGTGGCGCCAACGGGCCATCGAGCAGCCCATGGAATGCGTCCGCCAACGGCCCCGATGCCGCCGACGAAAACCCGACGGTGAGGAGGAACAGACCGACGAGGGCGCTCACCGCGAGCCAGCCGCGGTGCGGCATCCGCGGGTGCGCCAGACCGGACAGCCCCAGGACCGCGACGACCCCCGTCACGACGATGAGCGTCGGCTGGCTGATCAAGGAGTATGCCGCGGGCCAACTGGCCCCGCCCGGACCGGCGAGATAGCCCAGCCAGGGTGTGGTGCCCTGGAGGGCGTTGAACGGGCTGGCTGTGCTCGTGGTGACTCGTGCGTCCTCGATCCAGTCGAGGAATGGTGGGCTGTATCGGCCGAGGAGCAGCAGGGGGAGCAACCACCACAGGCCCGCCGCCAGACACCACCCCAGCCACCCGAGCATCGGGCGCAGCAGGGCGCGCCAGGGTCGTCGGGTCACCCACCAGAGCACCGGCAGGATAAGGGCCGCGCCAGTCGCCACCGCGTTGACGCCGCCGATGCACCCGAACGCGAGCGCTGAGCGCAGGGCCCGGGCCCGCATCCTGGCGGGCCGCGGGTCCAGCAGTGGCGTCAGCACCCAGGGTGCGACGGCCATCGGCCACACCTCGATGGACGTCACCGCCACCTCGCTGAGAAAGCGGGGCGATAGGGCGAACAGTGCTGCACCGAGGTACCGCGACCATGGGCTGCCGACCCGCAGGGCATCGGCGAGCCGCCAGAAGCCCACAAAGGCCACCCCGAGGATCAACGACCACCACAGCCGCTGGACGATCCAGGCCGGGACCCCGGCGCCGCTGAGCAGGGCATGGAAGGGACCGCTGGGGAAGAGATAGCCATACGCTTGGTTCTGCAGTTGGCCGAACGCGCTGTCGTCCCAGAGGTCGAGGGCCCGGGCCATCAGCCCGACCGGGTTGGCGGTGAGGTCGAGCTTCGTGTCGGGCACGACCAGCCCGGGGGCCTGCCAGAAACACATCGCCGAGAGCAGCAGGCAGCCGGTGGCCACCCGCAGCCTCCAGACCGGACCGCTGCCGCTCATCGGGGACGCACGACGAGCATGACGTTCCAGCTGACGACCTCGCGCAGACCTGGAACGTGGACAACCCACCGGGCCCAGGCCGGGTGGTAGCGCGGCAGCATGTCGACGAGGTCGAGATGCCCCTCCTCCTCGGCCCGGCGAACCCAGCGCAACATCCGCCCGGCCGAGCAGGCGAACAGGGACCGGCCGAAGTCGTTCTTCGGGCGCCGACCGTGCCGCACGGCATACCGGTCGGCTGCTCGCACTCCCCCGAGGTAGTGCCACGGGGAGGTCTCGTGACCGCCCCACGGCGACAACCACGGCGTCCACGAGACGACCACCGTGCCCCCGGGCCTGGTCACCCGGACCATCTCCGCGACCATCCCCTCCGGGTCCGGGACATGCTCAAGGACGTTGCTGGAGTAGGTGACGTCGAACGCTCCATCGGCGAACGGCAGGCACAAGCCGGAGGCGCGCATGGTGTTACCCGCGACGCCACCGCGCGCGGTCAACTCGCCCGCGTCGGGGTCCACACCGGCATACCGGGCACCGGCGCTGGTGAACGCGTCCGCGAAGTAGCCCGGACCGCCACCGACGTCGAGCACTGATGCACCTGTGAGAGGGCACCACCGCTGGACCTCACGGATCGAGTCCCGCGCGAGCAAGGAGTAGAAGAAGTCGGGATCGCTCTGTTCGACCCGGAAGGCCCGGAAGAGCTGGATCGAGCGGGACACCGATCCGGTGGCTGCCAAGGCGGGTGTGGACCGCGGGGTCATGAGACGAGCGCTGAGCGGCTCAGGCCCTCGTCGATCTGCGCGATGGGCGAACCCCCGGACGCCACGTGCGCCAGCAGTTGGTCCCACGCCTGGATCGTTCCCGCCCAGGTGAAGGTGCGGGCGTGCCCTCGGGCGCTCTCCCCCAACCGTGTCCGAAGGGCCTCGTCGCTGAGCAGCGAGGAAGCTGCCTCGACCATGCCCTCGGTGTCATGCACGAGGATGCCCGTGACGCCGTCGAGGATCGACTCGGACAACCCGCCGGCACCGTGATGGGCCAGCGTCGGCACCCCGTGGGTCGCCGCCTCGACGACGTTGAGGCCCCACCCTTCCTTTGCGCTGGGTGCCATCGCGATCCAGGCCGAGGCGAGCTCGCGGTGTTTGGTCGTCTCATCGACGAAGCCGAGCAGATCGACCTGGTCGGTGACCTCGCGGGCCTGCGCATGGGCGGCGACCTGCTCCCGCCACCACCCGTCGCCGACGATGCGCAGCCGCAGGCCAGGATGGCGATCCCGCAGCGCCGCAAGGACGTCGATGGCCAGTTCCACGCGTTTGTGTGGCACGAGGCGTCCCAGCACGACGATCGTCGGATGCGCAGTGCGGGCGGCGATCCGGCCGATCGGCGTATCGGTCCCGTTGTGGATCACCGAGATCGCGTCTGGGTCAACCCCCAGCCCTTGCAACTCGTCGCGGGTCCGACCGGACACGGTGACGTACTGACGCCCCCGGTAGACGCGCGGAGCGACCCGGGATTCGACAAACCAGCCGACCCTGGCCACCAGAGGGTTGAAGACGACCGGCCATTGTTCGCGATGCACGTGATGGACGAGAGAGACGACGGGCGTGCGGGTCACCCAGGGCGCCGCGAACGGCACCCCGTTCTGGGTGTCGACGACGACATCGAAAGCGCCCTCCCGGCGTTCCAGGTCGCGCAAGCGACGCAACGACGCCGGGTAGACCGACAGCCGACCGCCCTGACGGAGCATGCGGTAGCCGTCGATGCTCGCTTCGGCCGGCGCATCGTCGTGGGCCGCGCAGAAGAAGGTGACGTCGTGACCGAGACCGGCGAGCCCCGCGCAGATGTTCTGCGCGTAACGCTCGGCGCCACCCCCTTCGGGGTGGGTCAGGTCACGCCAGTTGAGAAAGGCAATGCGCACTGGCTCGCGCCTTCGCGATCAGCGGCCGACGGCTCACCCGCCGTAGCCGATGACCTGGCTCGGAGCGACAACGTTCTTGGGACCGGTGATGACAGACTGGCTGTCGTTGGGACCCTTGGCAGCTGCCACCGCCGAGACGGCCGCGGCAGCGGCGCCCCCACCGAGCAGGATGCTCAGCAGAGCGATCAAGAGGCCGGCCCCCCGGCGACGATTGCGATTCGACACGTGCGGATCCCTCCCAGGTCGCTGCGGTGCCCGCAGCGTTCTGGGGAATGGTACAGGTCACATCGCGCATGTAAAGGTACGTCGCGGTCAGCGCGGCACGCGCCACACTCTGAAGGTGTCGTCCGAGTAGACCAACCTCAGACCTGGATGCGTCTGTGGGACGGTGCCAGGAGTGGTGAGCCACTCGAACACTACGTCGATATCGCTGTCTCGTAACGATGTAGCGTCGATGCGACCATCGGCCCAATCGGACGCTCCTGGTGGTTCTGCCGGGCCGACGTGGAACTGCTCGGACCCGCGCTGCACGACCAGGTCCGCGCCCGCGACGACCGAGCCGGGCACGGCAAGCGGCAGCGGGTCGAGGAACGGCTCCGGGCCCGCCCAGGGCTGCTGGCGGAATGGCTGCCACGGCAGATCGAGCACCCGCCCGTCGCCGACCGCGTCGACCGCGCGCGCCCAGCCCGCGGGGACGTCGAACGGTCGGTATGCCGTGTGAAGCCGCCCCAGCAGGTCCGGCGCCCCCCAGGGGCCGAGGGCAGCAATGACGAGCGTCCCTCCGACCCAGGCGAGCACGCCGAGTCTGCCGGGAACCCGACGGGCCACGGCGCCGACGATCGTCGCGGCACCGACCCCACTGAGGATGACCAGGGCCATCGCCGAGACCGCCAACACGCGATGGGTGTCGCGGACGATCGAGACTCCGGGAAGTTCCTGGGCCAGCGCCAGCCACCCGAGGAAGGGTTCGTGGGCCAACAGGTAGACCAGGACCGGTGGCCCCGCGACCAGACCGATCCCGAGCATCGCGGGGGACGTCGCGACCCAACCAGCCCCGTCCGGTCGGCGACGCCACAACGCCGCGACACCCACGCCAGCCACGACCAACACCAACAGCGAGCCGACCCGCGGACCAAGCATCGCCCGCGAGCCCAAGGTCGCCGCATTTGACCAGATCCCACCGCCGGAGAGCACCTCGATCACACCCCAACCACCGTCCGCCCGAAGCGCGAACGCCGCGGCACCCTCGCGTTGACCCCGCCCTGACGTTCCGAGGAGGGCAGCCACCAGCCAGGGCAGGCACCAGGACAGGCCGAGGGAAGCCACCCAGGCGACGTCCGTGCGCGACCGCACTACCGGGGGGCCGTCGTCGCTGCCAGAGGGTTGCGCGAGGGCCCAGGTCCGGTCGATCGCGACGGTCGAGACGACGGTGACGAGGGCGACCAGCCCACCGAACGGGGTGAGCGCGGCCGGGGCGGCTGCCAGCGCCACCCGCAGCAGCCACACCCGACGTGGCCCGCTCGACCGGGCCGCTAACACGAGCCAAGGCAGCATCGACCAGGCCAGCAGGGTCGGCGGCTGACCGAGAAGCAGGCGCTCACCGGCATACGGGCTCCAACTGGCGAGCGTCGCGGCAGTGACGGTCGCGACCCACCCGAACCGGCGCAGCAGCATCGTCACCCCTCCCCCGGCCAGCAAGAGCGTGGCGCTGAGCATGACCTGCTGTTGCACGCCCGAGGGCAACACCTGAGCGAGCAGCGTCGTCACGAAGTCCAAGGGGACGGCCCGCGGTGCGGACCCGTCGGCGCCGAGGACGCGAGCCGACCACACCGGATTCGGAACCGCGACGAAGTCCCGGTACAGCAGTTGACCGGACCCCCACGACGGCCAGAGCAACGCGACCGTCTGGACAGCGGTGGCCAGCCAACCGGCCAACACGGCGCCGCTATGCGCGCGTCCTGGCTTGAGCATGGGGCACTATGGCACACGCCGAACTTGAGGTCCTTCGACGCACAGACGGGTAACCCGCTTGAGCCCCCCGCCCCCCACCCGCCGCCTGCGTGGGCATGGTGCCGTGCTCTTCGTCGGAACCTTCCTGGGCAATATGCTCAGCTACTTCTTCTTCGTCGTGCTCAGCCGAACCCTGACCCCACCGGATCTTGGTGCGGTCGGCTCGCTCGTCAGCCTGGCCACGATTGCCGCCGTGCCGGGGACGGGCATCCAACTCGTTGCGGCGCGCTGGGTCGCGGCCCCGCCACCGGAGTCCGCTGCCTCCCCCGGCTCCGCCGCCTCCCCCGGCACCGCCGCGCTCGACGCGGCCCTCGGCGCGTCCCTACGGCTCGCCGCGGTCCTGTCGGCGGCCGCGCTAGTCCTGGTGCCGGGGGCGGCATACCTCTTGCGGGTGGACGTCGGGGCGGCGCTGGCCGTAGCCACCGCGGCGGCACCGATCACGTTGACCTTCGCCGTCCAGGGGTTGTTGCAGGGCCGCGAGCGCTTCGGGGCGCTGGCGACCGTGGCCGCACTCGTCGGGATCACCCGGGTCAGCGCCGCCGTCCTTGCCGCGGCAGGTGACCTCGGCCCCGACGCCGTCATGTGGCTGTTCACCGCCGGGTGGGCGCTGACGTTGTACATCGCCGGGTTCCTGCTGCACCGCGATGGTGGGCCACACCTCTTCAAAGCCGCGCGCCACGCCTGGGGCTCGGCGCCCTCGCGGGCGATCTTCCGCCAGTCAGTGACGGCGGTGCTGCCGATGTCGGGTCTGCTCGTCCTGTCCAGTCTCGACATGCTCCTGGCTCGGCATTTCCTGCCCGAGGACCTCAGCGGGGGCTACGCGATCGGCGCGGTGTTCGAAAAGGTCGCGTTCTGGGGCCCGACTTTCCTGGCGACCCTCTACTACCCGCGGATGGCCCGGGCAGCCGACCGGGCTCGTGCCATCAGAGATGCCCTGCTCCTCACGGCATCCGTCGGCGCGGTCGGTGTGCTGGCCGCCTTCCTGCTCGGGGGGCCCCTGGTCGCGGTCGTCGGCGGTGCCGAGTATGCCGCGCTGGCACCCCTGGCCTGGTTGTTCTGCACTCTCGGGGTGACGCTCGCGTTGGTTCAGGTGCTCGTCTACGCCGACCTTGCCGCCGGGCGGCATCGAGCGGGGGCGGCGGTCTGGCTCGCCTTGGCGGCATCGACCGCCGTCGTCGCCGGCCGGCACGCCTCGATCGAGCAGGTCGTCACCGGGGTGCTCGGCTGCCTCCTGGTGGTTGCGTTGGTCAGCGCCTGGCTCAGTCGGATACCTCGTCGGGGAGCAGGTGCTCGACGCGGTTGATCCACGCCGCGGCCGTGCGCCCCGGCACGTCGACATCGGAGAAGCGCGACACCGAGGTGTTGAGGATGTCGACCCACCCCGTCATCGTGGGGATGCCCAGCAGCGCCCGGACGAGGAACTGGCTGAAGTGCCCGTGCGTCACCAACCCGACCACCGCATCGGTGCCACCGTGTCGGGCCAGCACCGAGTCGATCACCCGGTGGGCCCGGGCGGGAACGTCGGTCTCGACCTCCACCGGCCCATCCCACCAGCCGTGCTCACCCGCGTCGTCGGGCAGGACCAGCCGGGGTGACAGCTCGCGCAGCGACGCCCGCCCCGCCCCACGATGCGCTCGACGCGGCACGTCCTCGTGGCCACTCCAGTCCAGTGGCCCGCCGACCTCGAAGAGGTCCGGATGCCCGTGCATGGCGAGGTCGAGCGCCGCGGCGATCGGTGCCGCCGTGAGAACGGCGCGGCTCATGAGGCTGGCATAGAGCACGGACGGCGGGGCGGCATACCGGCCTTGCGCGAGCGCCTGAGCGACCGCCGCGGCCTGCCGCTCCCCCAACGGTGTGAGCAGCGGGTCGGGCACTCGCCCGACCGACGCGCCCGTGTGCGCCCACACGAGGTTGTTCTCCGACTGCGCGTGCCTGATGAGCAGCAGATCCATGTATGCCGTTCCCTCGCCCTTCGCCTCGCGACGTCCGTTGTTCTCGGCCTCAGTGCGCTGCGTCGTGCCAGGTGCGCCCGACGCCGACCGACACGTCCAGCGGCACCGTGAGGGCGACCGCTGCGCCCATCTCGCGGCGGACCAACTCCTCGACCTGGTCCCGCTCGCCAGGCGCCACCTCGATGACCAACTCGTCGTGGACCTGCAGCAGCATCCGCGAGGCGAGCCGCTGCTCCCGCACTGCCTCGTCGACCCGCAACATGGCGACCTTCATGATGTCGGCGGCGGACCCCTGGATCGGGGCGTTGAGGGCCATCCGCTCGGCCATCTCGCGCCGTTGTCGGTTGTCCGAGAGCAGGTCGGGCAAGTAGCGCCGGCGCCCGAGCATCGTCGCGGTGAACCCCGTACCCCGAGCATCGGCGACTAGGCGGTGCAGGTAGTCGCGGACCTCACCGAAGCGTTCGAAGTATTCGTCCATGAGCGTCTTGGCCTCGCCGGTGGAGATCCCCAACTGGCGGGACAACCCGAACGCCGACAGGCCGTAGGCCAAGCCGTAAGACATCGCCTTGATCTTGGAGCGCATCTCCGGTGTCACCGCCGTCGGGTCGACCCCGAAGACCCGGGACGCCACAAACGAGTGCAGGTCCTCACCCGAGCGGAACGCCTCGATGAGCCCGTCGTCGCCGGACAGGTGGGCCATGACCCGCATCTCGATCTGGCTGTAGTCCGCCGACATGAGGGACTCGAACCCGGACCCGACCACGAACATCTCCCGGATCCGCCGACCCTCCTCGGTGCGGATCGGGACGTTCTGCAGGTTGGGGTCGGTCGAACTCAGCCGACCAGTCGCGGCAACGGTCTGCAGGTAGGTCGTGTGGATCCGTCCGTCGTCATCGACACTCTTGATCAGCCCCTCGACCGTGACCCGCAGCTTGGCCGCATCACGATGGCGCAGCAACGCCTCGAGGAAGGGATGCTCGGCCTTGGCATACAGCTCGGTGAGGGCGTCTGCGTCTGTGGTGTAGCCGGTCTTGGTGCGCTTGGTCTTGGGCAGCCCGAGCTGATCGAAGAGCACCTCCTGCAGTTGCTTCGGGCTGCCGAGGTTGACGTCGCGTCGCCCGATCGCCTCCCAGGCATCCTCCTGCGCCTCACGCACCTTGGCGGCGAAATCTGCCTCCAGATCGCGCAACGCCTCGATGTCGACGGCGATCCCGGCCCGCTCCATTCGCCCGAGCACCCCGACAAGGGGCAACTCGACCTCGTGCAACAGCGCCGAGCCGCCGATGCGCTCCAGCTCCACGTCGAGCGCGTCGGCGAGGTCGACGACCGCGCGGGCGGTCACCATAGCCTCGTTCGCCTCGTTGTCCCCCTCGCCGAAGTCGAGCATGCCCTGCCCGGTGTCGGTCGTGTCATCGCGCAGTTCCCGCCGCAGCAGCCGCACGGCGAGGTCGGCCAGGTCGTAGTCACGTTGGTCGGGTTTGACGAGGTATGCCGCCAGCGCCGTGTCGCTCGTCACCCCAGCGAGGTCCAGCCCCCGCGCCGCCAGCGCCGCGGCGGGCCCCTTGCCGTCGTGGATCGCTTTCGGGCGGGTGGGGTCGGCCAGCCAGTGCGCGAGCGCGCGCTCCCCCACGTCGTCGAGCCCGGCGAGATCCACGTATGCCGCCGCGCCGGCTCCGGTGGCCAGCGCCAGCCCGCGCGCGTCGCCGGTGCCCCGGCCCCAGCGGCCAAGCACCTGCAGCCCGGTGCGGACCCCCGCGGGGGCGTGCTGCGCCAGCCACCCGGTCACCTCGGCCGAGCCCAGCACCTGCCCGTCAAGGGCGAACCCGGAATCGGCTTCCGGCTCGGGGGCCTCGAAGGTCGCGAACAGCCGCTCGCGCAGCACGCGGAACTCCAACGCATCGAAGACCTCGTGCACCTGTTCGCGGTCCCAGGAGTGGCGGGCCAGGTCGCCCAGCTCCACGCCGACCTGCAGGTCGTGCACCAGCTGGTTGAGGCGGCGATTGCGCAGCACCGAGTCCAGGTGCTCGCGCAGCGACTCCCCCGCCTTGCCGCCGATCTGGTCGATGTTCGCGACGATCCCGTCGAGGCCGGCATACATCCCGATCCATTTGGCCGCGGTCTTGGGGCCGACCCCGGGGACGCCCGGGAGGTTGTCGGAGGACTCCCCGACCAGCGCGGCAAGGTCGCTGTAGCGCGTGGGCGGAACACCGTACTTCTCGGTCACCGCCGCGGGGGTCATCCGCCACAGCTCTGACACCCCGCGGACCGGGTAGAGGACGGTGACATGGTCGGTAACGAGTTGGAAGGCGTCTCGGTCACCGGAACAGATGAGGACGTCCATGCCCTCGTCGGTCGCCATCGTCGTGAGGGTGGCGATGACGTCGTCGGCTTCGTAACCCTCGACCTGGACGAAGGGGATGCGCAGCGCCCCGAGGATCTCTTGTACGAGGGAGATCTGGCCCTCGAACTCTCTCGGCGTCGCCGACCGACCGGCCTTGTATTCGGCGTAGGCCTCGGTCCGGAAGGTCTGGCGAGACACGTCGAAAGCCACCGCGATGTGGGTTGGCGCCTCGTCACGCAGCACGTTGATGAGCATCGAGGTGAAGCCGTAGACGGCGTTGGTGTGCTGCCCGGTGTGGGTCGAGAAGTTCTCCGCGGGCAAGGCGTAGAACGCGCGATAGGCCAACGAATGACCGTCCAAGAGCAGCAGGCGAGGCGTGTCCGACACGTATGGCAGCCTAGAGCCCATGACCGACAGCACCCCCGTCGCGCAGGATCCGCCCTCAGTCACCCCGTGGGTCACGCTCGAGCAGGTCAACGCGATGGCCGCCGGAACCCTGCACGAGCGCATGGGGGTGGTGTTCACCGAGATCTCCCCGTCCCGCGCCGTGGCGACGATGCCCGTTGCAGGAAACACCCAGCCCTACGGTCTGCTGCACGGCGGTGCCTCGGTCGTCCTCGCCGAAGGGGTGGGGTCGTTCCTCGCGGTCGTGCTGGCCGGGCCGGGTCGGGCCGCGGTCGGGGTCGACATCAACGCCACCCACCATCGGCCGGTGATGTCGGGCACGGTCACCGCGGTGGCCACGCCGATCGCCGTGGGACGCACGACGGCGTCGGTCGAGATCGTCATCACCGACGACGAAGGCCGGCGTACCTGCACCTGTCGGTTCACTGCGCAACTGCGCGACGCTCCCCCGAGCCGCTGACGTCACGGCTGCGTGCGGACGACTATTCGTTGACGACGCGGCGCAGCAGCCGCACGAAGGTGTCCCGCTCGGCGGCCGTCAGGCCACCCATCGAACGCTCCTGCACGCGCCCCACGACCGGGGAGACCTTCTCGAGCATGGTCAGGCCCGCTGGCGTCGGCGACACCAGCCGGGTGCGCCGATCGTCCGGGTCGGGTTGCCGCTGGACCAGACCGAGCGATTCGAGGTCGTCGACGAGGGCCACGACGGCGCTGGGGTCCAGGCCGAGGACTGCGCCGATCTGCCGCTGCGGGACCCCGCCACCCTCGGCGGCGATCTTCACCGTCGCGTAGTGCCGAGCCCGGAAACCGAAGGGTTCCAGGGCCGCGTTCGCGGTGCGCAACGCCGAACCGGACGCCCGCGCCAACAGGACCACGACGTCCTCACGGATGCTCGTGCCCTGATCGCCTGTCATGCCCCCATTGTGGCACGCAGGTCACAATCTTCAATGATTGACTTTCACAATCGTTGTCACTTATACATACCTCGGGGCGCGGCGCCGACGCCCGGCTCTCCATGCCCCCCACGCAATGCCCACGCCACGAAGGAGCAGCAATGGACCTGTCCGGCAAGGTCGCGATCGTCACGGGAAGCGGCAGGGGGCTCGGGCTCGCCTACGCGAAGGCCCTGGCCGGCGCAGGCGCGGCCGTCGTCGTCAACGACATCGACGAGGCTGTCGCTCAGGCCGCGGCCGCCGAGATCACCGCAGCCGGGGGCAAGGCCATCGCCGTCGCCGCCGCCGTCGGCTCGTCCGAATCCGCCCAGGCCCTCGTCGACGCGGCCGTCGAGGCCTTCGGCCGCCTGGACGTCCTGGTCGCCAACGCCGGCGTGCTGCGTGACAAGGTCGTGTGGAAGATGACCGACGAGGACTTCGACCTCGTCACCCAGGTCCACCTCAAGGGCACCTTCACCTGCGCCCGCGCCGCGATCGTGCGGATGAAGGAGCAGGGTGAGGGCGGGCGACTCATCCTCATCGGCTCCCCCGCGGGCCAGTACGGCAACTTCGGCCAGACGAACTACGCCGCCGCCAAGGCCGGCATCGTCACCTTCGCCAAGGTGTGGGCCATGGAACTCTCCCGGGACAAGATCACGGCCAACGCCGTCGTCCCGGTCGCGGCCACGGCGATGACCGCCACCGTGCCCTTCCTCAAGCCCTACGTCGACGCCATGGCGGCCGGCGAGCCGATGCCCGAGTTCGCTCGCCGCGAACTGGCCTTCGGCACTCCCGAGGACGTCGCCGGCTTGGTCGTCTACCTCGCCTCGGACGACTCGGCAGGGGTCAACGGCCAGGCCATCGGCATTGGCGGCGACCGCCTTTCGCTCTACTCCCACCCCGACCAGATCGTCAAGGAGTATGCCGCCGGCGGCTGGAGCGCCGACGCCATCGCCGACGTCTGGCCCTCGAGGTTCGCGCCCAGCCAGCAGTCCGTCGGCGAGACGCTTCCGACTCCCCCCTCGGCCTGATCACCCAGCCACACGGCATACCAAGGAGTTCCTGATGAGCATCAACGTGGCCGACCTGGTCGCCGTCGACGTGCACGTGCACGTCGAGGTCGACGACCACGGACACACGGCCTTGCCGCAGTCCTTCCTCGACTGGTCGGCGAAGTACTTCAAGACCGGTGGCCCCCGCACCCCGACGATCGATGAGATCGCGGCCCGTTACCGCGAGCGCAAGATCGCGGCCGTGATCTTCACCGTCGACGTCGAGAAGTCGATGGGCCAGCCGCGCATCCCCAACGAGGTGGTTGCGCAGGGCGCCGCGCGCAACGCCGACATCCTCATCCCGTTCGCCAGCATCGACCCCGCGCGCGGGGCCGAGGGGGTCAAGGAACTCGAGCGCCTGATCGCCGACCACGGGGTCAAGGGCCTCAAGTTCCACCCCAGCCTGCAGAACTTCGCCCCCAACGACGGCAGCGCCTACGGCCTCTACGAGGTCCTCGCAGCCCACAAACTGCCCGCGGTGTTCCACACCGGGCAGACCGGGATCGGTGCGGGTATGCCGGGTGGTGGCGGCGTGAAGCTGCGCTACAGCGACCCGATGCTGTTGGACGACGTCGCGGCAGACTTCCCCGACCTCCCCGTCATCCTCGCGCACCCGTCCGTGCCGTGGCAGGACCAGGCGATCTCGATGGCGACCCACAAGGGCAACGTCTACATCGACCTGTCCGGCTGGTCGCCGAAGTACTTCCCGCCGGCCCTCGTCAAGGCCGCCAACGGCGCGCTGCGTGGCAAGGTGCTGTTCGCCTCGGACTTCCCGGTCATCGACACCGACCGGTGGCTGGCCGACTTCGACACCCTCGAGATCAAGCCCGAGGTGCGGCCGATGATCCTCAAGGACAACGCGGTCCGGCTGCTTCGCCTGGCCTGAATAGGAGCTCACCATGACGACCACCGTGCATTTCGACGACCTGGCCTCCCTCATCGGCACCCCGCTCGGAGCGACCGAGTGGATGACCATCAGTCAAGACCGGATCAACACCTTCGCCGACGCGACGGGTGACCCGCAGTGGATCCACGTCGACCCCGAACGGGCCAAGACGGGCCCCTTCGGGACGACGATCGCCCACGGCTACCTCACCCTGTCGCTCATCGTCCCGCTCTTCGTCGACCTGCTCGACGTCGAAGGCGTGACGACCAAGCTCAACTACGGGCTCAACAAGGTGCGCTTCCCCGCCCCCGTCAAGGTCGACAGTCGCATCCGGCTGGTTGCCCAGATCACGGAGGTCGAGGCGGTCGGCGGCGGCGGCAAGCAGATCACCTGGGCCGGAACTGTCGAGATCGAAGGCTCGGAAAAGCCGGCCTGCGTCGCCGAGCCGGTCTACCGCTTCTACCCGTGACCGTCACGCGGTGGCCACCCGCTCCCCCGAGGTGGCCGCCGCACCGGCCAGGTCCGCCCGTCCCGCGCTCGACGAGGAGCCCCTGATGAGCCACTACCGCAGTGACCGCACGCACGCTCAGTTCCTCCTGTTCGACGTGTTCGGCGTCGACCGGGCCTACGGCGTCGAGCCCTACGAGGACTTCGACCCGGAGACAGCAGCGGAGATCCTCGAGCAGGTCGAGGCGTTCGCGCACGACAAGCTGGCCGACTCCTTCCCGTCGGCCGACGTGCACCCGATCCGACTCGACCCGGTGCGCCACACGGTGACCCTGCCCCGCGACTTGCGCGCCTCGCTCGCTGCCCACGTCGCGTCGGACTGGCTTCGGCTGGACCTCCCAGCCGACGTGTCCGGCATCCATGTGCCCGCGTCACTGCGTTGGGCGGCAACGGAATTCATCCTCGGAGCCAACCCGGCAGTCGCGATGTGCAGCCAACTCATCCCCACCGTCGTCGCCATGCTGCACCGCAACGGCACCAAGGATCAGCAGCGCCTGGCCGAGCTCATCCTTGAGCGCAACTGGACCGTGACGATGGTGCTCACCGAGCCCGACGCCGGCTCCGACGTGGGACTGGGGCGCACCCGTGCGGCCCTCACCGACGACGGCACGTGGCACCTGACGGGGACGAAACGCTTCATCACGTGGGCCGCGCACGATGCGGCCGAGAACGTCATCCACTGCGTTCTGGCCCGCCCCCACGGAGTCGACGGCCAGGGCGGCCCGGGGACGAAAGGGCTGTCGCTGTTCATCGTTCCCTCGCAACTGTTCGACCCGCAGACCGGGGAACTCCTCGGCCCCAACGGGGTCGTCGCGGCCAATATCGAGCACAAGATGGGCATCCTCGGGACCCCGACCTGCGAGCTGGTGCTCGGCGGTCGCGAGCCGGCCGTGGGGACCCTCCTCGGCGACACCCACGACGGCATCCGGCAGATGTTCGAGATCATCACCTACGTCCGGATGATGGTCGGCCTCAAGACGGTCTCCGCCCTGTCCAGCGGGCACCTCAACGCTCGGGATTACGCGATGAGCCGTAAGCAGGGTCGCGAACTGATCTCGCTCACCGGCGCGCGCGGCGGGAGACCGCTCGTCGAGATCGTCGACCACCCCGACATCCGCCGCTCGCTGCTCACCCAGAAGGCCTATGCCGAGGGCGGCCGGGCGCTGGTGCTCTACACCGCGTCGATGATCGACCGGTTCGAGGTAGCCGACGCTCTGGGCGACACCGATCACGTGGCCGTCGAGCGGCACCGCATGTTGCTGCCCATCGTCAAGACGTGGTGTGCCGAGAGCGGCTGGCGAGTGCTGGGGCAGGAGTCGCTGCAGGTCTTCGGGGGCTCCGGCTACCTGCGCGACTACCCCTTGGAGCAGTACGTCCGCGACACCAAGATCGACGCCATCTACGAGGGCACCACCGGGATCCAATCCCTCGACCTGTTCGAACGGCGCCTCGTCCGCGACCAGGGCGCCACGGCCGAGCTGTTGCTCGCCGAAATCGCGCAGACCGTTGACGAACTCGCGACGAGCGATCTTGCGACGGAGTCGGTCCTCTTGGGCGACGCGCTGGCTGCCTTCCGAGGCATGCTCGAGAACGCCTTCGCCCAGGCCGCTGACGCACCGCGCACCGCTGCTCTCGGGCTCACCCGGCTGCTCATGTCGATGGGCGACCTCATCGTCGGCTGGCTGCTCCTGCGCACCGCAGCGGCCGCGATGGCCCGCCAGCACGACCCCAGCCTGCTCAAGACGGCCGACGCAGACCTCGTGGGGTCCGTGGCAGCGGGACGTTGGTTCGCTCGGCAGGTGCTCCCCCACCTCACGGCCGAGTTGGTTGCCGCGCGGCTGCTGGACGACGAACCGTTGGCCCTGCCCGACACGTCCCTGTGAGCACACCACCGCCAGGTATGCCGTCCCTCACCACTGGAGGCATGCCGCCCGCCCCTGCGGGCAGGTCAGTCCTGCGGCCTGCCGAGTCGCCTCACGCCGGGCAGGCGCCCGCTCCCCGGGATCCGCGTCGACAGGTCACGGACGAACGACCCCGCGCGCAGTCGGGCGGCGGTGACCTCGTGCAGCAGCGGAACGGTGCTGCCCACGTCGAACGGCACTCGCCATCGCCCGCCCGGGTTCGCCGCAAACATGAACGCCTCATGCGGGTGTCCCAGCGGGACGGCCGGGTTGGCCGGCGAGGCCGGGTTGTGCAGGTCATGGACCAGGATCGCACCGGCGATCGCTTCGGTGGTCGGCGCGTCGAAGGTCTCGATCCCCACGTAAGCGGTGAGCCGTTGCCGCTCGGCCATGATCGGGTTGGCGTGCACGGAGCCGGTCCGGGTGGGGGGTGCCACATGCACCGAGGTGAGTATGCCGTCCGCTCGGGTCGCGATCATCTGCCACCGCTGCAGGCGCTTGGCCAGGGCGTAGTTGGGCCCTTGCGCGACGATGAACGCGCTCACGACCCCGAACCGTTCGGTCGGCGTCTCGATGACCCCGCCCGTGCCGTAGTTCGGCCCGAACC